>NZ_DAINNI010000005.1:0-123783 GCF_036735945.1 Bradyrhizobium sp.
CGCGCCATCGTCTGCAACATCGGCCACTTCGACAACGAGATCCAGATCGCGGGTCTGCGTAACCTGAAGTGGACCAACATCAAGCCGCAGGTCGACGAGATCGAATTCCCCGACAAGCACCGCATCATCCTGTTGTCTGAAGGCCGTCTGGTGAACCTCGGCAACGCGATGGGCCATCCGTCCTTCGTGATGTCGGCCTCGTTCACCAACCAGACGCTGGCGCAGATCGAACTGTTCGCCAACAACAAGAGCGGCAAGTACGACAAGAAGGTCTACGTGCTGCCGAAGACGCTGGACGAGAAGGTGGCGCGCCTGCACCTCGCCAAGATCGGCGTCAAGCTGACCGAGCTGCGCAAGGACCAGGCCGACTATATCGGCGTCAGCCAGGAAGGCCCGTTCAAGTCGGATCACTACCGGTACTGATTTCTTCGGACGGGCTGGATGCAGTCCTGCAGTAGATACCGAAAGCCCCGGAGCGATCCGGGGCTTTTTGCTGCCGGCTATAAACCTTCGATATTTCGATACATCACGTATCGCAGCGGTAAGCGCACAATGCGAGTTGCAATTTCTGCCTGCAGCCCGTTAGATCGCGCCGCAGGGAGAACGTCATGACCGATACGGCAGAGCATTTCGACGTCCTGATCGTCGGCGCCGGGTTGTCCGGCATCGGCGCGGGCTATCACCTGCAGCAGAAATGCCCCGGCAAACGCTTCGTGATCCTCGAGGGGCGCGACTGCATCGGCGGCACCTGGGATCTGTTTCGTTATCCCGGCATCCGCTCCGACTCCGACATGTACACGCTCGGTTATTCGTTCCGTCCCTGGACCGAGCCGAAGGCGATCGCCGACGGGCCGCGGATCCTGAACTATGTGCGCGAGACCGCTGTAGACAACGGCATCGACAGGAAGGTCCGCTTTCGCCACCGCGTCAAACGCGCCTCGTGGTCGACGCCGGATTCGCGCTGGACGGTGGAAGTCGAACGCAATGTTGGCGAGGGCGCGACCGAGACGGTCGGCTTCACCTGCAATTTCCTGTTCATGTGCTCGGGCTATTACAAATACGAGGAAGGCTACACGCCGGAATTCTTGGGCACGGCGGACTTCGAAGGCAAGATCGTCCATCCGCAGAAATGGCCTGAAGATCTCGACTATTCCGGCAAGCGCGTTGTCGTGATCGGCTCGGGTGCGACCGCGGTGACACTGGTGCCGGAGATGGCGAAGACCGCTGGCCATGTCACCATGCTGCAGCGCTCGCCGACCTACGTGGTGGCGCGGCCGGCCGAGGACGCGCTCGCCAACAAGCTGCGCAAGAAGTTTTCCGCCAATCTCGCCTATCACCTGATCCGCTGGCGCAATGTGTTGCTCGGCATGTATTTCTTCCAGCTCTGCCGCCGCAAGCCGGAGCGCGCCAGGCAGCTGATCCTCGGCGGCGTCAAGATGGCGCTGGGGCCGGAATACGACGTCGGCAAGCACTTTACGCCGCGCTACAATCCCTGGGAGCAGCGGCTCTGCCTGGTGCCGGATGGCGACCTCTTCAAGTCGATCCGCGACAAGCGGGCTTCCGTCGCGACCTGCGAGATCGATACCTTCACCAAAGGCGGGATCAAGCTGAAGGACGGCAGCGAGCTCGAGGCCGATATCATCGTCACCGCGACCGGGCTTGTGCTGCAGGTGCTCGGCGGTCTCGAAGTCAGTGTCGACGGCCGCGCGGTCGATTTCGCACGCACGCTGAACTACAAGGGCATGATGTATTCGGACATCCCGAACATGGCCTCGGCGTTCGGCTATACCAACGCTTCCTGGACGCTGAAATGCGACCTGACCTGCGAATATGTCTGCCGCCTGATCAACTACATGGACCGTCACGGCTACAAGCAGTGCATGCCGCATAATGTCGATCCTGATGTGACGGAACTGCCGTCGCTGGATTTCTCGTCCGGCTATGTGCAGCGCTCGATCGCCAAACTACCCAAGCAGGGCTCGAAGCGGCCGTGGCGGCTGTACCAGAACTACGCGCTCGACATCGTGACCTTGCGCTACGGCAAGGTCGACGATGGGGTGATGCAGTATTCTTGATGCTGGAACTCGCGCTGGCTGCGTCCGGTCGCCGGCGTCCGCGATCCCAAGCGCCTCACGTTCAAGGGCCTGCAGGCGCTGCGCGGCTGAGGCTGGGCATTTTCTGTCTAGCCGACGAACGCCGTCATTCCCCGCGAAGGCGGGGGACCAGTACGCCGCGGCCTATCGGTTCAATCACGGCTGTCTCTGGAATACTGGGCGGATTCAACCGGTCAAGCCGGGCGATGACACCGAGAATGCATTCGAAATCTCGCGACAGCACTCCCCGAGGTCGCGCACGCGAAAGCGGCGGGTTACGCTTTCGCCAACCCGCCCGCCATTCCGAGCCTGGCGCTACGGGCCGACGACGACTTCGCTGATCTGGATCACCGGCGTCTGATCGGTGTAGTTCGGAATGTCCGCCATGATCTCCTGCGCGTGGGGGCCGAAGCCGGCCTGGAAGGCCTCGATCGAGTCGCAGAAGATGTGGCACATGCCGACATAGGTCAGCGGGGCGCCCGGCGCGCCGCCGGCGAGGCCCTTGTCGACCGTGTAGGACTTGCAGGCGTCGCCCATGCGGGCCTTCACCAGCGGCATGTGCTTGTCGCGATAGTAATCGTGATCGAAGCGCCCGCCGGGGGTGTTGGGATACATTACGCTGACCTTGATCATGGACGTGCCCTCCGATGTTGGCCGTTATGCTTCGGCAATAATCAAAATCTGCGGCAGTTTTGCGAAACTTTCAACCGGGAGGCGTCCTGCGGCCGAACGAAAAAGCCCCGGATCCTATCCGGGGCTTCCTGTCTCACGGCTGTTGCGCCGATCGTTATTCCGGCTTGCCGATGTTCACCTTCAGCGTGCCGACGCCGTCGACGCCGCATTCGAGCTTGTCGCCGGGCTGGAGCTGCGAGACGCCGGCGGGCGTGCCCGTCATGATGATGTCGCCGGCGGCAAGCCGCACCTGCTGCGAGAGCTGCCAGATGATCTCGGGCACGTTCCAGATCAGCTCGGTGAGGTCGCCCTTTTGCGTCTCCTTGCCGTTCACCGTCAGCCAGATCTTGCCCTTGGTGGGGTGGCCGATCCTGGAGGCCGGCTGGATCGCCGAGCAGGGCGCGGAATAGTCGAACGACTTGCCGATCTCCCACGGGCGCTCCTTCTTGCGCGAGGCGATCTGCAGGTCGCGGCGGGTGAGGTCGATGCCGACGGCATAGCCGTAGACATGGTCCAGCGCCTTCTCGGCCGGAATGTTGAGGCCGCCGCTCTTCATCGCGACGATCAGCTCGACCTCGTGATGCAGGTCCTTGGTCAGCGGCGGATAGGGGATCGTGGCGCCATCGGGCACCAGCATGTCGGCGTGCTTGGCAAAGAAGAACGGCGGGGCGCGCTCGTCATTGCCCATCTCCCGGATGTGCTCGAGATAGTTGCGCCCGACGCACCAGATGCGGCGGACCGGATAGATGCCGGTTTCGCCGACGACGGGAAGCGAGGGCTGCGGAGGAGCTGATATGACGTAGGAGGCTGCGTTCATGAAAAGGGTCTCAGTTACGGTTGGAAATTCGGGACTAGCTCTACGCCGTTGCGCTGACCGGCGCCAGACTTGGGTGGCCGGCGTCCCGCTGCTGCAGGCGGAAGAACGAGGCGTAGCGGCCGCCGCGCCGCAGCAAATCGTCGTGCCGGCCGCGCTCGACGATCTCGCCGCCCTCGACCACCAGGATGGCGTCGGCGTGCATGATGGTGTGCAGGCGGTGGGCGATCACGATGGTGGTGCGGTTCTGGCAGAGATGGTCGATCGCCTCCTGCACTGCCTTCTCGGATTCCGAATCCAGCGCGGCAGTTGCCTCGTCCAGCAGGATGATCGGTGCGTTGCGGATCAACGCCCGCGCCACCGCGATGCGCTGGCGCTGGCCGCCGGATAGCTGGGTGCCGTGTTCGCCGACCGGGGTGTCGTAGCCGAGCGGAAAGCCCATGATGAAATCATGCGCGCAGGCTGCCTTCGCGGCCGCGACGATCTCATCCTGCGTGGCATCTTCCTTGCCGAAGGCGATATTGGCGCCGATCTTGTCGCGGAACAGGTAGACGTCCTGCCCGACATAGCCGCTCTGCCGACGCAGCGATCGCCGCGATACGTTCGATATGTTCTGGCCGTCGATCTGGATCTCGCCCTGGCCTACCTCGTAGAGCCGCAGCAGCAGCGCGAGCACGGTGGACTTGCCGCCGCCGGACGGGCCGACCAGCGCGGTGGTCTTGCCGGGCTCGGCGACGAAGCTCATGCGATTGAGCACCGGTTCGCTCGGCCGGTAGCCGAAGGTCACGTCGCGGAACTCTACCCGCGCATCAGTGAGCTGCAGCGCCGGCTTGCTGCTGTCGTCGGGCTCGCTCGGCGGGCTGTCGACGATTTCGAGCAGCTTGCGCGCGCCGATCAGGTTGCTGTTGAGCTCGATGTTGAGCCGCGCCAGTCGCTTGGCAGGCTCATACGCCAGCAGGAACGCCGTCAGGAACGAAAAGAACTGGCCGGGCGGTGCGCCCATCGCGACCACGCGGTAGCCGCCATACATCAGGCCGCCGGCGATCGCAAAGCCGCCGAGGGTCTCCATCAAGGGGCTCGAGCGGTTGGAAACCCTCGCCATCTTGTTGGCGTTGCGCTCGACCGCGGCAATGCTGGCGTCGATGCGCTCGCGCATCGCCTGTTCGAGCGTAAAGGCCTTCACGGTACGGATGCCCTGCAGCGATTCCTGCATCGTCTCCATGATGTCGGCGGTGCCGGAGAACTGGTTGTGCGCAAGGCCCTTGATGCGCTTGACGAGCTTGCGCAGCACGATCATCGCCGGCGGCGCTACCGCGAAGCCGAGCAGCGCCATCAGTGGATCGGTCATCACCATGACGACGACGAGCGCGATCAGCGACAGCAGATCGCGGCCGATGGCATTGATCAGGAGATTGAGCACCTGCGTCACCGCGGTCGCGCCTGCGGTCAGCCGCGCCAGGAATTCCGAGGAATGCCGCTCGGAGAAGAACGCGATATTTTCGCTCATCAGCTTGGCGAACAGCGCCCGCTGGTTGTTGGCGAGGATCGCATTGCCGATCTGCGAAAGGATCACGGTGTGCCCGTAGGTCGCCGCGCCCTTGATCGTGAAGATGACGATGGTGACCAGCGACAGCAGCGCGATCCCGCGCACATCCTTGTCGACATAGGCCTTGTTGATGACCTCGCCGAGCAAATAGGCGGATCCGGCGGTGGTCACCGCCGCAACGCCCATCAGCGAAAAGGCGAGCAGATAGCGCCGCCAATAGGCGAGCCCCTGTTCGGCGAACAGGCGGCGAATCAGGATCGCCGCGCCATAGGGGTCGTCGGTGATTTTCTTCGGAAGTTCGGTCATCCGCGTTCCATTGACGGCGCCTGAAGGCCCGGCGCGTCAGGGCTCGTGCGATGCCTCCTTGCCTGCTAAAGCGGGGTTTTTCAAGCCAAATAAGCGCCTGATTTCAGGCCGATTCTGCCCGCTTCGGATGGCCGCCGCGTTCGCTGAACAGCCGCTTCTCCCAGGTCAGCGCGTCGCGGGCAATGGTATCGAGATTGTCGTAGCGCGGCTTCCAGTCCAGCACCGAGCGGATGCGGCTGGTATCGGCGACCATGGTCATGATGTCGCCGGGACGGCGCGGCGCGTAGGAAACCGCGAAATTGCGCATGGAGACACGGCGTACCGCCTCGATGGTTTCCAGCACCGAATAGCCGCGGCCGTAGCCGCAATTCAGCGTGATCGAGCCGCCGCCGCCGCGCAGATAGGACAGCGCGGCGAGATGCGCCTGCGCGAGATCGCTGACATGGATGAAGTCGCGGATGCAGCTTCCATCCGGCGTCGGATAGTCGGTGCCGTAGACGTCGACCTTGGCGCGCTGGCTGGTGGCCGCTTCGACGGCGATCTTGAGCAGGTGCGTCGCGCCGACGGTCGAAAGGCCGCAGCGGCCGTCCGGATCGGCGCCGGCGACGTTGAAGTAACGCAGCACGACATAGTTCATGTCGTGCGCGCTGGCGACGTCATGCAGCATGATTTCGGTCATCAGCTTGGACGAGCCGTAAGGCGACATCGGCCGGGTCGGCGCATGTTCCGACACCGGCACCTGGTCCGGATTGCCGTAGACGGCCGCGGTCGACGAGAAGATGAAGCGGGAAATGCCGGCCTTGACCGCCGAATTCATCAGGCTGCGGGTCGTCATGGTGTTGTTGCGGTAATAGCCGAGCGGATCGCGCATCGAATCCGGCACCACGACGGAGCCGGCGAAATGAATGATGCTTTCGACGCGGTGCTGCGCGATCACGTTCCCGACGAGGGTTTCGTCGCCGGCATCGCCGACCGACAGCGGCACGGTGCGCGGCAGCACGGAGGAAAATCCGGTGGACAGATCATCGATCACGACGACGCTTTCGCCGGCGTCCACCAGCGCATGAACCATATGACTTCCGATATAACCGGCGCCACCGGTGACGAGCACTGTCATGGGTTAGCTCTCCCGCTTATCTGCGGAAGAGGCTAGGGGTTGGCGGTGAAGAGCGGGTTTCGGCGCCGGTGAACTGGCCACTATGCTTAATGTTGCGTATAGGAATTCGCCGAAATGGAGCTGCAAGTGCCGATCGACGACATCTTGGCCAGGGATCTGCGGCTGATCGTGCCGAATCTGCACAGGCGCTATTCCGGCGTCACCGCGACCAACCGGATGGTGGCGCCGAAGCTCGCCCGGATGTACCGCGCGGCCTGGCTCGGACCGCATGCGCCTGACGGCATCGCCCGGATGGGATTTGTCGATCTGCTGAAGCTCTGGCGCCGCCGCGAGCCCCTGATCTGGCATGCGCGGCGCAATGACGAGATGATCGCGGGCGCATTGCTGCGCGCGCTCGGCTGGCCCCTGAGGCTCGTCTTCACCTCGGCCGCACAGCGCCATCACAAGCGCCTGACGCGCTGGCTGATCCGGCAGATGGATGCCGTCATCGCGACCTCAGAACTGTCGGCGTCGTTTCTGAAACGCGAGGCGACGGTGGTGATGCACGGCGTCGACACGGCGCGCTATGCGCCGCCGCCCGATCGCGCCGCCGCGTTTGCTGACAGCAATCTGCCCGGCCGCTACGCAATCGGCTGCTTCGGCAGGGTGCGCGCGCAAAAGGGCACCGATGTCCTTGTCGAGGCGATGTGCCGGCTGCTGCCGCGCTATCCTGACTTTACCGCCGTCATCGTCGGCGCCGTGGTGCCGGAGCAGCAGGGTTTTGCCAACAGTCTGAAGCGGCAGATCGAGGCCGCCGGACTTCAATCGCGCATCGTCATCACGGGCGAACTCGAGATCGAGGAAGTGCAGCGCTGGTACCAGCGGCTCACGATCTATGCCTTCACCTCGCGCAACGAGGGTTTTGGCTTGACGCTGATCGAGGCGATGGCGGCGGGCGCGGCGCTGGTGGCGGCCCGCGCTGGTGCGGCAGAATTCGTGGTCGAGGACGGCGTGACCGGCGTCCTGATCCCGCCCGGCGATGCCGATGCGCTGGTTGCCGGGCTGGAGCCGTTGATGCGCGATCCGGCAGCGGCGAGCGCAATGGGCGAGCGGGCGCGGGCGCGCGTCGTGGAGAAATTCAGCCTGGAGGCGGAAGCGAACGCGATCGCCGCGGTTTATCGCAAGCTGGGTTGAGCCATCACGCGCTGGGCGATGTCGGCCACTTCCGACGCTGAGATGTCGCGCATGCAGCGATGGTCGTTCATGGTGCATACCGTGCGCTGGCACGGCTGGCACGGCAGTTTCGATTTGGTCTGCAGCACGGTTGCGGCAAGGCCGTTCAGCGGCGCCCAGAGATAGGGGCTGGTCGGGCCGAATATGCCCATGGTCGGCGTGCCGATCGCGGCGGCGATGTGCATCAGGCCGGAGTCGTTGGAGATCGCGACGCCGGCGGCCGCCATCGCCAGAACGCCGTTGCGCAGGTCTGACCCGGTGAGGTCGCGGGCCTTGCCGGCGGTCGCGGCGACGATCTCCTGCGCCAGCGCCTTTTCGCCGGGACCACCGACCACCCAGACGTCGAGGCCGCGTTCGATCAGGAGCCGGGCGGCTTGTGGATAATAGGTCCATCGCTTCGAGGCGCCGACCGAGCCGGGGCCGAGCGCCACGGCGGGCGCGGTGCCGAGCCCGCTTGCCTGCCGCCAGCGGGCGGCTTCTTCCGGCGGCACCACAAGCTGCGGCACCGGCCATTCCGGCGGCAACGGCGCGCCATCGGGCAGCGCCAGCGCGGCGTTCTTGTCGATGAAGCGGGGCAGGGCCTTCTCGCCCCAGCGCATCCGGTTGATCAGCCCGAACCGGCCCTCGCCGAAGAAGCCGACACGCTCGGGGATGCCGGCCAGTGCCGGGGCAATGGCAGCCTTCCAGGTGCGGGGCAGGACGAGGGCGGTTCCATAGCCACGCCTGCGCAATTCGGCGGCGAGATCCCGCTGCTTGGACAGCGCCAGCCGGCTGCGGGGCAGGTCGAAGACGATGCCCGCCCGGACACCGGGCATATAATCGACCAGGGGCGCGCAGAGGGTGGTGACCAGGAGGTCGACCGGGCGATTCGGCCAGCGTTCCTTCAAAACCCGCACCACCGTATGGCCGCGGACGAAATCGCCGATCCACATATAGGGCACGATCAGGATCGGCCTGGTATCGGCGCTATCCCGCATTTCGATCCCCTTGTGTGAATTCGAATTCATATCTTGCTGTGCCGCCCCTAACCGGTTGCGGCTCCGTCGGTAACCGCTCTGCCGCGGCAGGTAAAGTCGGCCGATCGGTGTTTGATTCGCCCAATCTTCGCCCAAGCAACAAAGTTGCCTGCCGGACGGGACTGGGGCAAAGCTTTGCCGGGTAATCAGGACAGGGGATGGCATGCTGCTGGTGACCGGGGGCGCCGGTTTTATCGGGTCGAACGTCGTGGCTGCGTTGAATGACGCCGGCCGGGACGTGGCCGTGTGCGACATGCTCGGGCAGGACGGCAAGTGGCGCAACCTCGCCAAGCGCCGGCTCGCCGATTTCGTGCCGCCGGCGGAACTGATGGAGTGGCTGAAAGGCCGCCGGCTGGAGGCCATCATCCATCTCGGCGCCATCTCCGAGACCACGGCGACCGACGGCGATCTTGTCATCGAGACCAATTTCCGCCTGTCGATGCGGCTGCTGGACTGGTGCACGGCGAACACGACGCCCTTGATCTACGCGTCCTCGGCGGCGACCTATGGCGACGGCGGGCAGGGCTTTGGCGACGACGCGTCCATGGATGCCCTGTCCAGGCTGCGGCCGATGAACCTCTATGGCTGGAGCAAGCATCTGTTCGACATGGCGGTGGCCGAGCGCGCCGCGCGCGGCGAACGGCTGCCGCCGCAATGGGCCGGGTTGAAATTCTTCAACGTGTTCGGCCCCAATGAATATCACAAGGGCACGATGATGAGCGTGCTGGCGCGGCGCTTCGATGACATCAAATCAGGCCATCCCGTGCAACTGTTCAAGTCGCACCGCGAAGGCATGGCCGACGGCGACCAGCGGCGCGACTTCATCTATGTCGACGACGTCGTGCGCGTGACGATGTGGCTGCTTTCGACGCCCTCGGTCAGCGGCATCTTCAATGTCGGCACCGGCACCGCGCGCAGCTTCCGCGACCTGATGCTGTCGGCCTATGCCGCGCTCGGCACCAAGCCGAATATCCAGTACATCGACATGCCCCAGGCCATTCGCGGCAGCTATCAGTACTTCACCCAGAGCGAAGTCGATCGGCTGCTGCGCGCCGGCTATAATGGCGGCTTCACCGCGCTCGAAGACGCGGTCGAAAGTTATGTGAAGAATTTCCTCGATCGCAGCGATCGCTTTCGCTGACGGGCAACGGATAGACAGATGTTCGATTTCGATGCCCTCAGCCAGGCGATCCTCCGTCAGACGGTGCTCTGCGTCGGCGACCTCATGCTCGACGAGTTCGTTTATGGCGAGGTGTCGCGGGTTTCGCCGGAAGCGCCGGCGCCGGTCATCGCGGTGCAGCGCAGCGAGAGCAATATCGGCGGCGCCGGCAACGTCGCGCGCAACATCGCGTCCCTCGGCGCGCGCTGCATCTTTGCCGGCCTGGTCGGCGAGGACGAGGCGGGCGCCAGGCTGAAGGCCGACCTGGCGCAGGAGAATCTGATCGAGGCGGTGCTGGTGTCGGATGCTTCACGGCCGACCACGCGCAAGGTGCGGTTCGTCTCCGAGCATTTCTCCACCCACATGCTGCGTGCGGATTGGGAACTGGCGGCGCCTGCTTCGCCGGGGACCGAGCAGCGGCTGATCGACGCGATCCTGCCGCAGCTAGCGCGCGCCGACATCGTGCTGCTGTCCGACTACGCCAAGGGCGTGCTGACGGCGCGTGTCATTCGCAACATCATCGATGCCGCGAAAAAGCTCGGCAAGCGCGTGATCGTCGATCCCAAGAGCGCCAATTTTGCGATCTATCGCGGCGCCACGCTGCTGACGCCGAACCGCAAGGAATTTGCGGAGGCGACCCGCAGCCGCGCCGATACCGATGAGAACATCGCAGGCGCGGCGCAGGACGCGATGGTTCTCGCCGACTGCGAGGCGATGCTGGTGACGCAGAGCGAGCACGGCATGACGCTGGTGCTGCGCGGCGGCGATGCGATCCGCGTGCCGGCGCTGCCGGTCAAGGTGCGCGACGTCTCGGGCGCCGGTGACACGGTAGCTGCAGCGCTGGCGCTGGCGCTGGCGGCCAAAGCCGATTGGGAGACTGCGCTGAGGATCGCGAACGCGGCGGCTGCCGTCACTGTCGGCAAGAAGGGCACTGCGACGGTGACGCAGACGGAACTGCGGCGAAAAATCCTGCCGCACGCCTCGCTGGCGGCCGAAGAGAAGATCGTGCCTGATGGTGGCGATCTCGATGCGCATCTCGCCGACTGGCGCCGGCAGGGATTGCGGGTCGGCTTCACCAATGGCTGCTTCGACATCCTGCATCCCGGTCACGTCAAGGTGCTGACGGCGGCGCGCGGCGCCTGCGACCGCCTGATCGTCGGCCTCAACAGCGACGCCTCGGTGAAGCGGCTGAAGGGCGAGGGCCGTCCCGTGCAGGACGAACGGGCGCGCGCCGAAGTGCTGGCGGCGCTGGAGGCGGTGGACCTCGTCGCGATCTTCGAGGAAGACACCCCGATCAACCTGATCACGAGGGTGCGGCCGAGCGTGCTGGTCAAGGGCGGCGACTACACCCGCGAGCAGGTCGTCGGCCATGAGATCGTCGAGGCCAATGGCGGCCAGGTCGTGCTGGTCGACATTCTGCCCGGCCACAGCACGACGTCGCTGGTCGGCCGCGCGCGGGGAGACAAGGCGTGAGCGTGAATGCGGCGTCGATGCCCCGGCCGGGGATACGGCGGTATTGGCGCGACCGCGCGACATGGATGACCATCGCGGATATTTTCGCGATCCTGGCCGCGCTGACGCTGCCGTGGTCGACAAGCCTGCCCAGTATTTTCGTGCCGTGCTGGCTCGGCGCCGTGGCGTGGGTGACGGACTGGCGGGCCTTCGGGCGATTGCTGAAGCAACCGATCTGCTATGTGCCGGTTGCCTTCGCCGGTCTCGCCGTCATCGGCACGCTCTGGTCGGGCGCGACATGGAGCGCGCGGCTTTGGTCCGTCGGCCCGCTGCTGAAACTTCTGGTGCTGCCCGGCCTGTTCTATCATTTCGAGCGCTCGAAACGCGGAATGTGGGTCTTCATTGCGTTCCTGGTTTCCTGCACCCTGCTGATGCTGGTTTCCTGGCTTGTCCTGATCGATCCCGGCCTTTCGCTGAAGCCGCCTGGCCAGCAGGAGCGCGGCATCTTCGTCAAGAACTATATCGACCAGAGCCAGGAATTCGCGCTGTGCGCGGTGGCATTGGCCTATCCGATCATCCGACTGCTGCAGGCGAACAGGCTGTGGCTGGCGGCGCTCCTGGTCGCGCTCGCGCTCGGCTTTCTCATCAACATGTCCTTCGTGATCGTTTCGCGCACGGCGATGGTCACGATCCCGGTCATGATCGCGGTGTTCGCGCTGCTTCACCTGAAATGGCGAACCAGCCTGATGATCGCCTGCGGATTGCTCGTCCTGGCGGGATTGGCATTTTTTGTCTCGCCGCAACTGCAGCAGAGGGCGGACTCCATCGTCAGCGAGTACCGGGTCTACAAGCAGCAGAACGTGGCCTCGTCCGTGGGGCTGAGGCTGGAATACTGGCGGAAGTCGCTGCAGTTCATCGCCGCTGCGCCGGTCTTCGGCAATGGCACCGGCTCGACGCTTGGCCTGTTCCAGAAGGCCGCCAGCGGAAAGAGCACGGCCGCCACGGCCCAGGTCATCCGCAACCCCCATAACCAGACGCTTGCCGTTGCGGTTCAGTGGGGCGTCGCCGGGGTCATCCTGCTGTATGCGATGTGGTTCGTGCATCTGCGGCTGTTTCGCGGCGAAGGCCTGGTGGTCTGGATCGGATTGCTCGTCGTGGTGCAGAACATCTTCACCTCGCTTCTCAATTCGCACATCTTCGATTTCCACGAAGGCTGGATGTATGTGCTGGGCGTCGGCATTGCCGGCGGCATGGTGCGCGCGGAACGCCAACGCAGCACAAGCACGGAACAGGCATGATGGGCGCCGAACCCCAGCGCCGCGAGATCAATTCGCTCGGCGAGATGCTGTCGGTCATGGCCTCGGCGCGGCACGATCCGTTCGCGCGCATCCTGAACGTCGATCTTGTTGCCGTCCTGGTAACGGCACTGCTGCCATGGTCGACCAGCGGCGTCGGCATCGGCATGCTGGTCTGGCTCGCTGCCCTGGCCGCCACGCTGGAACTGCGCCCGTTCCTGCGCTCGTTGCAGCGGCCGATCAGCCTGCTGCCGATCGCGCTGGTTGCGCTCGCCGCAATCGGTACGCTGTGGTCGGACGCATCCTGGAGCGCGCGCCTCTATGCCTTCAGTCCCGCGACGAAGCTGCTTTTTCTGCCGTTCCTGTTCTATCATTTCGAGCGCTCGACGCGCGGCCTGTGGGTATTGGTCGCGTTCCTGGCGTCCTGCACGCTGCTGACGGCCGCCTCCTGGATCGTCGCGATCCAACCCGGTCTCTCGTTGAAGGAGCCCGGCGATCCCGCGACGTATGGCATCTTCGTCAAGAACTACATCGACCAGAGCCAGGAGTTCGTGCTGTGCACGGTCGTGCTCGCTTACCCCATCATCACCCTGTTGCGGGACGGCAAGATCCGCGAGGCGCTGCTGCTGACGGCGGTCGCGGCCAACTTCATCCTCAACATGGCGTTCGTCGTGGTGTCGCGCACGGCGCTGGTGACGCTGCCGGTCATGCTGGCCGTGTTCGCCATGGCGCATCTGCGATGGAAGACCAATCTGCTTCTGTGCCTTGCTGCCATCGCGCTCGGTGCGCTGGCCTGGACGGCATCGCCCCATCTGCGGACGACGACGGAGAGGTTCACGCGGGACTACCGGCTCTACAAGGAACTCAACGAGCCGACATCGATCGGGCTGCGGCTCGAATTCTGGGAGAAGTCGTTACGGTTCTTCGCTGAGGCGCCCGTCATCGGCCACGGCACGGGATCAACGCGCGGGCTGTTCGAGGCGGCGGCGACCGGGCCTGCGGGGCTGGCGCAGGGACACGTGATCGGGAACCCGCACAACCAGACCCTCAACGTCGCGGTCCAGTGGGGCATGTTCGGGGTCGTGATCCTCTATGCGATGTGGTTTGCGCATTTCTCGCTGTTTCGCGGCGAGGGGATGGCGGCCTGGATCGGGTTGATGGTTGTGCTGCAGAACATCTTCAGTTCACTGTTCAACTCGCATCTGTTCGATTTTCATGAAGGCTGGATGTATGTGCTGGGCGTTGGGGTGGCTGGCGGCACGGTGCTGCGAGCCCGACGTACGGATTCTTCGGGTACAGACCGGTCATGATCGCTGGCATGCACGGCGCAGATAAGATATCAGCGGTCGAGGAACTGCGATAATCCCCGTTTCCGCTGCCGGCCATTGGAATGACGCCTGTTTCGCAACTGACGCATCGCAACTACCTGATCGCGGCGCATGACGCGCTGGCGACGGCGATTGCCCTGCTGGCGGCCTTCTATCTGAGGTTCGACGGCGGCGATGCGTTCTATTCCCGCCTGCCGCTGCTGCTGCGCATCCTGCCGCTGTTCGTCGCCTTCAGCGTCGTAATCTGCTACGTGTTCAACCTGACGACGACGAAATGGCGCTTCATTTCACTTCCCGATGCGCTGAACATCCTGCGGGTCGCGACCGTCCTGGCGGTGGCGCTGGTCATACTGGACTACGCCTTCATCTTCGGGGCGTCGAGCGCCAAGGCGCCGGTGCTGTTCGGCCGCATCACCATCGTTCTCTACTGGTTTCTCCAGATCTTCACGCTGAGCGCGCTCCGCTTCGGCTACCGCTATTTCCGTTACACCCGCGTTCGCCGCCATGCCCAGACCGAGGGCGCATCGGCGACATTGCTAATCGGCCGCGCCGCCGATGCGGAGGTGCTGCTGCGCGCCATCGAGAGCGGTGCCGTCAAGCAGCTCTGGCCGGTCGGCGTGTTGTCGCCGTCGGCCGCCGACCGCGGGCAGTCGATACGGAACGTGCCGGTGCTCGGGGCGATCGACGACCTCGATGATGTGATCCGCGATTATTCCCGGCGGGGAAAGCCGATCTCGCGGGTCGTGATGACGCCCTCGGCATTCGAGCCCGAGGCGCATCCCGAAGGGATTCTGATGCGGGCCAAGCGCCTCGGCCTGTTCGTCAGCCGCCTGCCGTCGCTCGAAAGCGGCGATGTTCCGCGGCTGACCAACGTCGCCGTCGAGGACCTCCTGCTGCGGCCCAGCCACAAGATCGATTACGCCCGGCTTGAAACGCTGGTGAAGGGCAAGGCGGTGATCATCACCGGCGGCGGCGGCTCGATCGGCTCGGAGATTTGCGATCGCGTTGCGACCTTCGGGGCTGCCCGATTGCTGGTGATCGAACATTCGGAACCGGCGCTTTATGCGGTAACGGAGGCGCTGACGGCGAACGCCGCCAATGCCGAGATCGAGGGGCGTATCGCCGATATCCGCGATCGTGACCGGATGATGAACCTGATGAAGGAGTTCAAGCCCGACATCGTGTTCCATGCCGCGGCGCTCAAGCATGTGCCGATCCTGGAGCGCGACTGGAGCGAGGGCGTCAAGACCAACATCTTTGGCACCGTCAACGTCGCCGACGCCGCGCGCGCGGCTGGTGCCGAAGCCATGGTGATGATCTCGACCGACAAGGCGATCGAACCGGTCTCGATGCTCGGCCTCACCAAGCGGTTCGCCGAAATGTATTGCCAGGCGCTCGATCACGACCTGATGATGCAATCGGGCGGCAAACCTCATATGCGTCTGATCTCGGTGCGGTTCGGCAATGTGCTGGCCTCGAACGGGTCGGTGGTGCCGAAGTTCAAGGCGCAGATCGAGGCCGGCGGCCCGGTGACGGTCACGCACCCGGACATGGTCCGCTACTTCATGACGATCCGCGAAGCCTGCGATCTCGTGCTGACGGCGGCGACGCATGCGCTGACGCCGGCGCGGCCGGACGTCTCAGTCTACGTCCTCAACATGGGACAGCCGATCAAGATCGTGGAGCTTGCCGAGCGGATGATCCGCCTGTCCGGCCTCGAACCCGGCGTCGACATCGAGGTCGTGTTCACCGGGATACGGCCGGGCGAGCGGTTGAACGAGATCCTGTTCGCCAGCGAAGAGCCGCCGATGGAGATCGGCGTCGCCGGCATCATGGCGGCCAAGCCGAATGAACCGCCGATGCAGACATTGCGCAAATGGCTCGCGGCGCTCGAGGAGGCGATCGCACGGGACGACCGTTCCACCATCGGCGTGGTGCTCAAGGATGCCGTGCCTGAATTCGGATCGCACGCCGCCTGATCCAGTCCGGTCGCCCGCCAGCCGTGCGGGCCGCTTCGAAAGCCATCATGCAGAAATCCGGCAAGGTCGTCGTCGTCAGCCAGCACTATCCGCCGGATCCGAGCACGACGGCGGCCATCGTGGCGGCGATTTCGCAGCGCGTGGCGCAGGAAACGGAGGTTCTGGTGCTGTCGGGCACGGCGGGCTCGGCCGCGGCGGCGTCCGCCGCCGAGCTGCAAATCGTCGAGGTCAGGAACTGGATGCCCGGCAAGGCCGCGCTGCTCAAGCGCGCGCTGGCCGAACTCATGTTCACCGCGCGGACCTTCGTCGCGATGCTCAGGAGGCTGCGGCGCGGCGACGTCACGCTCACCGTTCCGGCGCCCTTCATGCTGCCTTATGCGTTTGCCGCCGCTGCGAAGCTGAAGGGCGCGCGATCGGTGCTGATCATGCACGATCTCTATCCCGACGTTCTCGTCATGGCGGGCCTCCTGAAACCGGAATCGCTGCTGGCCAGGGCAATGCATGCGCTCAATGCGCCGATGTTCCGCGCGCTCGACGCCGTCGTCATCATCGGCCGCGACACCGAAAATCTGCTGCTGCGCTATGACGGCATGACCAGGGACAAGATCCGCTTCATTCCGAACTGGGCGACGCTGGCGCCCGGCGTTCGCGCCATCTCGCCTGACAACCCGTATCGCCGCTCGCTGTCGGCTCGCTACGTCGTCGGCCTGTCGGGCAACCTGGGCTTTACGCACGATCCCGTCATCGTGTTCGAGGCGGCGCGCCTGTTGCGCGACACCAGCGATATCCACTTCCTGCTGTCGGGCTGGGGCGTGGGGTTCGACCAGCTGAAGGGCATGCAGGCCGACGCGAAGCTTCCCAACGTCACGTTGGTCGAGCGTGTCGAGGACGACCAGTTGGAGACGTTCCTGTCGGCGGCCAACGCCTGGATCATTCCGTACCGCAAGAACGTCGCCGGCGTATCGGTGCCGAGCCGGTTCTACAATCTCCTGGCGATCGGCCGCCCGGTGATCCTGGTCTCCGAAGCGGATGCCGAGGCGGCCTTGACGGTGACCGAGCACGACGTTGGCTGGGTCGTGACACCGGGCAGGGCGGATGAACTGGCTGACGCGATACGCCGTGCGGCAAGCACGGACGACGCGGAGCGGGCCGAACGCGCAACCGAAATATCCAGGCGTTTCGATTTCAACGCCGCGATGGCCGGCTATGCCGGCCTGATCCGCGAACTCGCCCACAGGGATTAGCCGGCGGCAACCCGCCGGCGCGAGAAGCGGTGCATCAGGAGGGCCGTCGCGATGCCTCCGATGACGAAGAGCAGGATTGAGATCGCCGTCGATGAGGTCATGGCGGAACCGATCGCCAGCGCAGCCAGCACGAGGTTGAGCGCGAACACCTCGCTGACCACGCGGAACACCGAAAAGCCGTTCTCCGTGGCGCGCTGGTAGAAGTGGCTGCGATGCCCCTCCCAGAACGGCTCGCGCCTGGCGATGCGCCGCAGCAGCGTGACGGTGGCGTCCGCGAGATAATACAGCGGCAGCAGCAGCGCAGCCGTCAGGTGCTGATGCCAGGCGAGTTGCAGCAGGAACCAGCCGGCGAGCAGGCCGATCGGCAGGCTGCCGACGTCGCCGAGGAAGATTTTTGCCACCGGGCGGTTGAAGGGGGCGAAGCCCAGCATCGCGCCGAACAACGCGGTGGCCGCGATGGTCGCCGCGGCCGGAAAGTCGATGACGGTGCCGAGCAGGATGATCGCGCCGGTGATCGGGACGATTTCGGCCACCGTCATCAGGTCGAGGCCGTCCATGAAGTTGACGAGGTTCACGAACCATAGGCCGACGAGCAACAAGAGACCGCGCTCGATCCAGAGCGGACAGGCGGGCGCGATCCGCGAGGCTTCCGGCGCGGCGAGGATGACGGCGGCAACCGCCAGCGCCTGCAGCGACAGCCGCGGCACGACCGGGATCGATTTGATGTCGTCGGCAAAGCCCACGCCCGCGATGAACAGCGTCGCGCCGAACACGGCGAACGGCATGGCCGTCCGCGCCGTGCCGGCCAGTGCGATGACCGCGGCAGCCGAGATCAGCGTGGCCGCGATCACCGCAATGCCCGCGCCCTGCGGCGTCGGAACGCGATGTGAAGAGCGTGCGTTCGGCCTTGCCAGCGCGACCCGCATCATCAGCGGCCGGATCGCCCAGGTCAGAACGGCCGACAGCAGCGCCGCCGGTACCGCCGCGGCCAACGACAGCAATAATTGCGAATCGGTCATTCCACCTGCGCGGAGCGTTAGGATTATTTGGGAACTTCGATCGGTGCCTGGCCTTGCGCGGCTTTCTCGGCGCTGAGAATCCATACCACCCCGCCGACCAGGCCGACGATGAAGGATACCGCGCCATAGAGCAGCGAGATGTTGACGCCCTCATTGGTCATCAGGCCGGCATAGCCGAACGCCAGCCCCATGGAGGCCTCGCGCACGCCCCAGCCGGCGATCGAGATCGGCAGCATGGTGATCAGCATGACCGGCGGAACGAGCTGGAATATCTGGCCGAACATCACGGGCGCGGCGATCGACTGCACCACGCACCAGGCGATGACGACGGCGAGCACGTGCACCAACAGCGAAAGCACCGCGACCTTCAGGCCGTGCTCGCGGCCGAACAGCACGCGGTTGGCGATGACCGAGCAGGCGTGGATGTGATGGGTGCCCCACCAGTGCTTCAGCCACGGCCAATTCAACCTGCCGAGCAGGAGAAAGCCGAGGCCGCCGGCGAGCGCGGCGAAATCGACGAGCAATAGCGCCGACCTGCCGTTGGGATCGGTGATCAGGCGGTAGCTCCAGGGCAGGCTCGCGACAATGATCACCGCGAGCGCGATCAGGCCGATGGCGCGGTCGACGAAGATGGAATAGGTGGCCGCGCGCCAGCCGGCGCCGTTGCGCGCCACCAGCCATAGCCGCACCGCGTCGCCGCCGATCGAAGAGGGCAGCGTCTGGTTGAAGAAGGTTCCGATCACGTTGAAGCGCATCGCCTGCCGGGTCGGCAGCGGCGCGCCGCATTCGGCGCTGATCTCGCGCCAGCGCAACACGCCGATGAAGATTTGCAGGAATGTGACAGCGATGGCGACGCCGAGCCAGCCAAGGCTGGAGACGTCGATGCGAGCGACGAGGTCGGCCAGATTGACCTTGCGCAGCGAGAAATAGAGCAGCGCCGCCGAGACCAGTATCTTCAATGTCGAAAGCAGGATTCGGCGCATCTCGCCCGTGCCGGGTTGTGTGGGAAGGGTGCAAAAAGCGATGCAATTCGGGCGCCTTGGTATGGTTTTCGAGCCGTTCTGGCAATAGCGGGGCCGGTAGATGTTGCGGGCACCTCGACAACGCGGGTAAAGAGGCGCCAACGGCAGGGCACGCCGGGACCACGTTCAGGAAAACGATGTCGGATCAGGCAATATTGGTCACGGGAGCGGCGGGTTTCATCGGCTTTCATGTCGCCCGCCGGCTGCTGGCCGAAGGCCGCGCGGTGGTCGGGCTCGACATTCTCAACGACTATTACGATCCGGCGCTGAAACGGGCGCGGCTGGATATCTTGCAGAAGGAGCGGGGTTTCGCGTTCGAGCAGATCGACCTCGCCGATCGCGCGGCCGTCGAGCGCCTGTTCGCCGGACGTCGCTTTGCGCGGGTGGTGCATCTGGCGGCGCAGGCCGGCGTGCGCTATTCGATCGATCATCCGCATGCCTATGTCGACGCCAATCTTGCCGGCTTCGTCAACGTGCTGGAGGGATGCCGGCATCATGGATGCGGCCATCTGGTCTATGCCTCGTCCTCGTCGGTCTACGGCGCCAATACCAAGCAGCCGTTTTCGGTGGACGACAGGACCGATCGTCCGATCAGCCTCTATGCCGCGACCAAGAAGGCCAACGAGTTGATCGCGCATTCCTACAGCCACCTCTACCGCCTTCCGGTGACGGGCTTGCGGTTCTTTACCATCTATGGCCCCTGGGGCCGGCCGGACATGGCGTATTTCCTCTTTACCAGGGCGATCGTGGAGGGCACCCCGATCCGGCTCTTTAACCATGGCAGGATGCGGCGCGATTTTACCT
Source organism: Bradyrhizobium sp. (assembly GCF_036735945.1). GTDB lineage: Bacteria > Pseudomonadota > Alphaproteobacteria > Rhizobiales > Xanthobacteraceae > Bradyrhizobium. Next base: position 20,079 of record NZ_DAINNI010000005.1, read on the forward strand.
ATGTCGGGGACGCGGCCCTAGCCGTCGTCCAACTGATCGGCCAGCCGCCGCGCGATGGCGGCGAGGGCGCCGGACCGCCAGCGAAAATTTACAATGTCGGCAATAATCATCCGGAAGAGCTGACCGATGTGGTAGCGATTCTGGAGCGGGAGCTGGGCCGCACCGCGGTCAGGGAGATGCTGCCGATGCAGCCCGGCGACGTGACCGAGACGTTCGCCGATGTCGCGGAACTGATGCGCGACACCGGCTTCAGGCCGCAGACCCCGATCGAGGACGGGCTCCGCGAATTTGTCGCCTGGTATCGCGATTACCACAGGATTTGAGGCGTTGATGACCCGACGAATTATTCCCCTGATCATGTGCGGCGGCGCGGGAACGCGGCTGTGGCCGGCCTCGCGCGAAGTTCACCCCAAGCAGTTCATCCCGCTGTTCGGGGCGCGCTCGACGTTCCAGGACACGCTGTTGCGGGTGTCGGACGCGACGTTGTTCGAGCGTCCCATCATCATCACCAACAACGCCTATCGCTTCATGGTGCTGGAGCAACTGGCGGAGATCGGGATCGAGGCCGACGTGCTGCTCGAGCCGATGCGGCGCGACTCCGGTCCTGCGATCGCGGCCGGCGCAGCTTTCGCGCAGGCGCGCGACAAGGATGCGATCGTGCTGGCGCTTGCCGCCGATCACGTGGTCCGCGACACGCCGGCCTTCCTCGCCGCCTGCCGCGAGGGACTGGCTGCGGCGGAAGCCGGCCACATCGTGACCTTCGGCGTGCAGCCCGAACGCGCCGCGACCGAATATGGCTACATCAATCCCGGCGAGATCATCTCGGGCAAGGTTCGCGCCGTCGCCAAGTTCGTCGAGAAGCCGGACCCTGCGACCGCGGCCGGTTACGTCAAGTCGGGCTATCTCTGGAACAGCGGCAACTTCATGTTCCGCGCCGCCGTGCTGTCGGACGAGTATCGCAACGTCGATGCGGAAAGCGTCAGCGCGGTCACCGATGCGGTGGCGAAAGCCGGCACCGATCTCGGTTTCGTCAAGCTCGACGAGGCGGCGTTCGGATCGGCGAAGTCGATCTCGATCGACTATGCGGTGATGGAGAAGACCTCTCGCGCCGCGGTCGTGCCGGTCGCGTGCGGCTGGTCCGATGTCGGCTCCTGGCACGCGGTGTGGGAATTGTCCGACAAGGACGGCGAGGGCAACGCGGCGCGCGGTGCGGCGGTATTCGAGGACTCCCGCAATTGTAACGTCGCGACCGACCGCGCGCTGGTCGCGCTCGAAGGCGTCGACGATCTCGTGGTGGTGGCAACCCAGGACGCCGTGCTCGTCTCGCGGCAAAAGGACGCCAACGGCCTGAAGCGGCTGGTCGCGAAACTGAAGACGGTGGCGCCGCAGGTGACGGAGGACCACATCAGGGTGCATCGGCCCTGGGGGTCCTATCAGTCGGTCGACAATGGCGACCGCCACCAGGTCAAGCGCATCATCGTCAAGCCGGGCGGGCGGCTGTCGCTGCAGAAGCATCATCATCGCGCCGAGCACTGGATCGTGGTGCGCGGCACCGCACAGGTGACGGTCAACGAACTCGTCAAGACCGTGCACGAGAACGAGTCGATCTACATCCCGATCGGCGCGGTGCACCGGCTGGAGAATCCCGGCAAGATCCAGCTCGAGCTGATCGAGGTCCAGACCGGCAGCTATTTCGGCGAGGACGACATCATCCGCATCGAGGACGACTACCGGCGCAGTTGAGAAAGACCGTAATTCTACCGGTTGGCTCTACCGCTGTTGCGGCTGTAACCGTTTGAATCAAAACGTGTCCGAAAACCGCTGATCGCGTTCGCCACGTCTGTGACGGCGTGCTAGAGAACCGCCCGGGGAACTACCGGCGCCGAATCTGCTTGGGGTCTACATATCATGAGTTCAAAAGGGTCGGCATCTGACGCCAAGGCCGATGCGAAAGACACCTTACGCGTCGGCGTCGTCGGCGCGGGCGTGATGGGCAGCAACCATGCCCGCGTGCTGGCCGGCCTGCCTGGCGTGACGCTGGTCGGCATCGTCGACCCATTGCCGGAGCATCGCGCGCGCGCCACGGCGCTTGCCGGTTGCCGTGCCTTCACCGAACTGGACGAGCTGTTCGACGAGGGCGTCGACGCCATCACGATTGCGGCGCCGACCCATCTGCATCACGAGATCGCGCTGGCCTGCATCACGCGCAACATCCACATTCTGGTCGAGAAGCCGGTCGCTACCACGGTCGAGGAGGGGCGGGACATCGTCAATGCCGCGCGCAGCGCCGGCGTGACGCTGATGGTCGGCCATGTCGAGCGCTTCAACCCGGCGGTCGCCGCGATCAAGCAGGCGATCTCGGGCGAGGACATCCTGTCGATCGGCATCACCCGCGTCGGACCGTTTCCGCCGCGGATGTCGAATGTCGGCGTCGTGATCGATCTCGCCGTGCACGATATCGACCTGATCCGCTGGTTCACCGAGTCCGACATCGTCGAGGTGCAGCCGCAGCTCTCCAGCGCCGTCGCCGAGCGCGAGGACATCGCATTGCTGCAGTTCCGCACCGCCTCCGGCGTGCTCGCCCACATCAACACCAACTGGCTGACGCCGTTCAAGGCGCGCAACGTCACGGTCGCGACCCGCGGCAAATATGTGATGGGCGACCTGCTGACGCGGCAGGTGACCGAATGCTTCGGCTTCAAGCCGGACGGCAGCTATTCGATGCGCCATCTGCCGGTCGGCCATGACGAGCCGCTGCGTGCCGAACTGATCGCGTTCCTCGATGCCGTGCGCTCCGGCAGCGTGCCGGCCGTTTCGGGCGACGAGGGCGTCGCCAGTCTCGAAATCGCCATCCGCTGTCTCGAACAGCCCGCCAAGCCCGCGGCCTCCGCCGCGCGCAAGGGACCGCGCCGCATCGCCGGCTGAATCTCCTGAAAGAACCGAGCAAGGCTCCATGAACCAGCACATGCGCCCAGAACCCATTCCCTTCACCGATATCGCCGCGCAGCGCCGGCGGCTCGGCAAGTCGGTCGATGTAGCCGTTGCCCGCGTGCTCGATCACTGCCAGTTCATCAACGGGCCGGAGGTCACGGAACTGGAGGCGGCGCTCGCGAAATTCTGCGGCGCCAAGCATGTCGTGAGCTGCGCCAGCGGCACCGACGCGCTGCTGATGGTGCTGATGGCCAAAGGTATCGGCCCCGGCGATGCCGTGCTGTGTCCGTCCTTCACCTTCTGCGCGACGGGTGAGGTGGTGGTGCTGACGGGCGCGACGCCCGTTTTCGTCGATGTCGACGAGGCGACGTTCAACATCGATGCTGCCTCGCTCAAGCGCGGCATCGCGACGGCGCGGCAGCGCGGCCTGAAGCCCCGCGCCATCATTCCGGTCGACCTGTTCGGACAGCCGGCCGACCACGACGCGATCGACGCGATCGCGGAGGCCGAGGGCCTGTTCGTGCTCAACGACGCCGCCCAGAGCTTCGGCGCCAGCTACAAGGGCCGCCGTCTCGGCACCTTTGGTCTCGCCACCACAACCAGCTTCTTCCCGGCCAAGCCGCTCGGCTGCTTCGGCGACGGCGGCGCGATCTTCACCGACGACGATGCGCTGGCCGCAACGCTGCGCAGCATCCGCGTCCACGGCCAGGGCTCGGACAAATACGACAATGTCCGAATCGGCCTCACCGCGCGGCTCGACACTGTGCAGGCCGCCATTCTGATCGAGAAGCTGAAGATCTTCGAGGACGAGATCGCGGCGCGCAACGCCGTCGCGGCGCGCTATGCCCGGGGCCTCGGCAATGTCGTGACCGTGCCGCGTGTCGCCAGCGGCTGCCACTCGATCTGGGCGTGCTACACCATCCGCCTGCCCAAGGGCACGGATCGTGACCGCTTCGTGGCCGACCTGAAGGCGCAGGGGATTCCGACCGCGATCTATTACCCGAAATCGATCCATCAGCAGACCGCCTATCGCGAATTCCCGGTCGCGGATGGCGGATTGCCGGTGTGCGAGAGCCTGTCCGCCGACGTCGTCAGCCTTCCGATCCATGCCTATCTCGACGAGCCGACGCAGAACCGGATCATCGAGGCGGTGCGCGGCGCGCTTTCCGCCTGATTTCGCGGTTTAGGGAATATGCGCTAGAAGCGGCGCATGCTCGGACGCATCTTCACCGTCGGCGGATATACGCTGCTATCGCGGCTGACCGGATTCGCGCGCGACATCATGCTCGCCGCGATTCTTGGCGCAGGTCCGGTGGCGGACGCGTTCTTCGTGGCGCTGCGGCTGCCCAATCATTTTCGCGCGATCTTCGCCGAGGGCGCCTTCAACGCCGCCTTCGTGCCGGCCTATGCGCATCTGCAGGGCAAGGGCGAAGCGTCGGCCAGGCTGTTCGCGGACCGCATCTTCACGCTGCTGTTTGCCGTCCAGATCGTCCTGCTCGTCATCGCCTGGTACTTCATGCCGGAGGTGATCGCCATTCTGGCGCCGGGCTTCAAGGATGACCCGGCGCGCGGCGAGCTGGCGATTTCACTGACGCGGATCACGTTTCCGTATCTCCTGCTGATCACGCTGGTGACGCTCTATGGCGGCATGCTCAACGTGATGCATCGCTTCGCCAGCGCCGCCGCGGCGCCGATCTTTCTCAATCTGTCGATGATGGCGACGCTGGCGCTGGCCGCGTTGTTTCCCGGCGCGGGTTACGCCGCCGCATGGGGCGTCCTGCTCGCCGGCGTGCTCGAATTCCTGCTGCTGGCCGGCGACGCGGCCAGGACCGGCATCCTGCCGAAATTCGCCGCCATCAAGTTCGACGAGGACGTGCGCGCGTTCTTCCGGGCGCTGGGGCCTGCGACCATCGGCTCGATGGGGACGCAGATCGCGCTGTTTGCCGACACCATCATCGCGACCTTCCTGCCGGCCGGCGCGCTCTCGGCGCTGTATTACGCCGACCGTCTCAACCAACTCCCGATCGGCGTGATCGGGATCGCGATCGGCACCGTGCTGCTGCCGGAAATGTCGCGGCGCCTCACTGCGAACGATGTCGCCGGCGCATCGGCCGCGCAGCGGCGCGCGTTCGAATTCTCAATGCTGTTTTCGGTGCCGTTCGTCGCCGCCTTCCTGACCGTGCCCGATGTCATCATGCGCGCGATGTTTGCGCGCGGCGCTTTCTCGAAGGCGGATGCGGCGGCCGCGGGGATGACACTGGCGGCCTACGCGATCGGGCTGATTCCGTTCGTGACCATCCGCAGCGCGGTCGCGACCTTCTATGCCCGCCACGACACCGCGACGCCGGTCAAGGCGGCGCTGACGGGGGTTGCCGTCAACGTGGCGCTCAAGGTCGCCCTGATGGGCCCGCTGGCGCAGATCGGCCTGGCGCTTGCGACCGCCATCGGGGCCTGGGTCAATCTGCTGCTGGTGCTCGGCTTCGCGGTGCGCGCGGGCCACCTCGAACTGGACCGGAGCTGGATGACGTCGCTCGCCAAATTTGCGGCGGCGGGCGTCATCCTGGCGGCCGCGCTGTGGGGCACTGCGCGATTCGCCAGCTTCTATTTCGCACAGATGCACGCCTTTCGTGACGAGACCGCGCTGCTGCTGCTGATCGTGGCTGGCGCCTTCGTGTACGGGGTGGCGATCCTGCTTCTGTTCGGGCAAGGCTGGCTGTTCGCGCTGGTCCGCGAGCGGAGGCCGTCTTCTAAGTGATTGTAATGAAATAAGTTATTGCTGGGCCGTTCTTGCGATGATTGCGCAAGCCGCCGATCGCGTTGCCCGCACGGTCATCTCCTGCCGAATCGAGCCCGCGGATCGCGGGTTTTTTGTGCAAGCGCGAAAAGCATTGCGCTGCGCGGCGATTCGGTTGCGCCAGCGCATTGGCTATTCGGGCGAAAGCGGTTTGCGCTGAGCCGGTAACCGCTGCAATATGCCGGCCGCTGGAACAGGGAATTGGAGAAGAGATGGCTGCTCCCATCAAATTCGGCGTCGGTCAAAGCGTTCTTCGCAAGGAGGACGACGCGCTGATTCGCGGCAGGGGCCGCTATACCGACGATCACTCGCCGGCGCCGGCGCTGCACGCGCTGATGCTGCGCTCGCCGCACGCGCATGCCAAATTCACCATCAACGTCACCAAGGCTCGCGGAATGCCGGGCGTGGCATTGATTCTGACCGCGGCCGAAGTGGCCGAACTCGGCGATCTGCCCTGCCTGTTCAACCTGGAAACTGATCCCTTCACCGGCCCGCCATATCCGATCCTAGCCAGGGACGAGGTACGCCATGTCGGCGACGCCGTGGCCTTCGTGGTCGCCGATTCGATCGATCAGGCCCGCGACGCGATCGAGGCGATCGACGTCAAATGGACGCCGCTGCCGGCCGTGGTCGGCGTCGTCAACGCCGTCAAGCCGGGCGCGCCGCTTGTGTGGCCCGACAAGGCCGGCAACGTGCTGTTCGACGTCTCGATCGGCGACAAGAAGGCGGCGGAAGCCGCCTTTGCCAAGGCGCATGCGGTCGCGGAAATCACGATCGTCAATCCGCGCGTCATCACCAACTTCATGGAAACGCGCGCCGCGGTCGCCGAATATGACGCCAAGCGCGATCACCTGACGCTGACGATCGGCAGCCAGGGCAGCCATCGCCTGCGCGAAATCCTGTGCGGCATGGTGCTGAAGATCCCGATGGAGAAGATGCGGGTGATCTGCCCCGACGTCGGCGGCGGCTTCGGCACGAAACTGTTTCCCTACCGCGAATACGCGCTGATTTCGGTTGCGGCGAAGAAGCTGCGCAAGACCATCAAGTGGACCGCCGACCGCTCCGATCACTTCATGGGCGACGCGCAGGGCCGAGACAACGTCACGACCGCGAAGATGGCGCTCGCCGAGGACGGCAAATTCCTCGGCATGGACGTCGACCTGATGGGCGACATGGGCGCCTATCTCTCGACCTTCGGGCCGTACATCCCGCATGGCGGCGCCGGCATGCTGCCTGGCCTCTACGATATCCAGGCCTTCCATTGCCGCGTCCGAACCGTGTTCACCAACACCGTGCCGGTCGATGCCTATCGCGGCGCCGGCCGTCCTGAAGCCGCCTATGTGATCGAACGTCTGGTCGACGCGGCCGCGCGAAAACTCGGCATGGCGCCGGATGCGATCAGGCGCAAGAACTTCATTCCGCCGAAGGCGATGCCGTACACCACCGCCACCGGCAAGGTCTACGATTCCGGCGACTTCACCGCGCACATGAAGCGCGCGATGGAGGTCGCGAACTGGAAGGAGTTTTCCAAGCGCGCCAAGGCGGCGAAGAAGGCCGGCCTGGTGCGCGGCATCGGCATGTCCAGCTATGTCGAGGTCTGCGGCACGATGGGCGAGGAGACCGCCAACGTCGCGCTCGATCCCAATGGCGACATCAGCATCCTGATCGGCACCCAGTCGAGCGGGCAGGGCCACCAGACCGCCTACGCGCAACTGGTTGCCGAGCAGTTCGGCGTGCCGCCGGAGCGCGTGCACGTCCTGCAGGGCGACACCGACAAGATCGCGACCGGTCTCGGCACCGGCGGCTCGGCGTCGATCCCGACCGGCGGCGTCAGCGTCGAGCGCGCCACGCGCGAGCTAGGCAACAAGCTGAAGGAGATCGCGGCAGAGGCGCTGGAGACCAGCGCCGGCGACCTCGAGATCAGCAACGGCGTCGTGCGCATCGCCGGCACCGATCGTTCGATCAGCTTTGCCGATCTCGCCAAACGTCCGGGCGCCGATCCGTCGAAACTGAATGCGAGCGCAACCTTCGCGCAGGCCGACGGCACCTATCCGAACGGCACGCATCTCGCCGAAGTCGAGATCGACCCGGCAACCGGCATCATCAAGATCGTCAACTATGTCATCGTCGACGATTTCGGTGTGACGCTCAATCCGCTGCTGCTCGCCGGACAGGTGCATGGCGGTGCGATGCAGGGCATCGGGCAGGCCTTGATGGAGCAGGCGGTGTACAGTTCTTCCGACGGCCAGCTCGTCACCGGCACCTTCATGGACTATGCCGTGCCGCGCGCGTCCGACGGCCCGTCATTCCACTTCGAGACCCATAACGTGCCGTGCACGACCAATCCGCTCGGCGTCAAGGGCGCGGGCGAGGCGGGTGCGATCGGCTCGTGCCCCGCGGTGGTCAATGCGATCGTGGAGGGATTGTGGCGCGAGTACAAGATCGACCACATCGATATGCCGGCGACCGCGGAACGGGTCTGGATCGCGATCCGCGAGGCACAGAAACGGCATAGTCTCTGACGATTGCGCTGCTCGCGGAATGAAATACCGACGGCGGTGTTGAAGAGAGGTACGTCGCGCCTGTTGGCGCGCGGCGTAGCACTGGACACGGAGATTTGCCGATGCATCGAACTATCGCTTTGACGGGAACCCTGTTGCTAGGCGTCGGAATGGCCTTGGCGCAGACGCCGCAGGAGCAGGTCGACAAGACCCAGCTTGCCATGAAGTCCAACCTCACGGGCGCGATTGCGCTTTCGGACATGGCCAGGGACAAAAAGCCTTACGATCAAGCGGCCGTCGACAAGGCGCTGGCCGAGCTCGATGACGTCGCCAAGCGTTTCCCGTCATTATTTCCTGCTGGCATCAAGGGGCTAAAGCCGACGAAGGGCGAGTATTCCGCGTCGCCCAAGATATGGACAGAGCGGGCGGATTTTGAAGCCCACGCGGCGGCCTTCGTGAAATCTGTCGGTCAGGCCAAGGCCAATATCAAGGATGTCAACAGCCTGAAGGCGGAATTTCCAGAACTCAACAAACAGTGCATGGGTTGCCACGAAAAATTCCGCGTCAAGGGCTAGTAGTGCAGCCGCCGCAATGGCAGCAAACGAAAGGGGCGAACGCTTAGCCAGCGTTCGCCTCTTTCGTGTCGGGGCGATCCTTAACGCCTCCACTTCGTGGGAGCCCACCGCGACAACTACGTCCATACTGGTCACGTGAAACGACTGATAACGGATCGGTGAATGCTGCGACGAATTCTCCTCGGCTTGATTTTGCTTGGCGCCCTGGGCCTTGGCATTTTCTGGTTGCTGACGATTCCGGCGGTCGTCGCGCCGGCTTCGCTGCCGCCGCGCACGGCGAACCTTGCCAACGGCCTCGCAGCGTTCAACGCCGGTGGCTGTACCTCCTGCCACGCCGTTCCCAACCAGCCCGACCGGCTGAAGCTCGGGGGCGGGCTTGCCATGCCTTCGCCGTTCGGGACGTTCCATGTCCCCAACATCTCGCCGGATCCGACTTACGGCATCGGCCGCTGGAGCGAGGCGGATTTCGTCACCGCTGTGCTGAAGGGCACGTCGCCGGATGGCGCGCATTATTTTCCGGCGTTTCCCTACGCGTCATACCAGCACGCCAGTGTTGATGACGTGCGCGATCTCTTCGCCTATCTGAAGACGCTGCCGGCGGTGAGCGGCAAGCCGCGCGATCATGAGCTGCCGTTTCCATTCAACATCCGCCGCAACGTCGGCATCTGGAAATTGCTGTTCATGGACGGCAAGCCCCTGGTGGCGGACGCCTCGCGCCCGCCGTCATGGAATCACGGCGCCTATCTCGTCAACGGTCTCGGCCACTGCGCCGAGTGCCACAGCCCGCGCAATTTCCTCGGTGGCATCGTCGACGCGCAACGCTTCGCCGGCGGGCCCAATCCGGAAGGCGAGGGCTGGGTGCCCAACATCACGCAGAAGCGGCTGGGCGACTGGAGCGCAAAGGACATCGCCTATTTCCTCGAGACCGGGCAGACGCCCGACGGCGACACTGCCGGCGGCTCGATGGTGCGCGTGATCAGGAACATGTCGCAACTGTCGGCGGAGGATCGTGCGGCGATCGCCGAATACCTGAAGTCGTTGCCGCCGGTCGATGGACCGCCTCGTCCGAAGAAGGCCAAGGAAAGCTGATCGGCGTTGATGGTGCGGCTTCGCGTGTCGTCAGGGCGACAAGGCGGCGGTCACCGGCTGTCGCCTTCCCGGAAATGAAGGAACAAGCACCAACGGCTTGTGCGGCGCGTGTGCGGAGGGCCGCGCGGCGTTCCTCGTCCGCTTCAATTCCGTGGAGCGTTTTGCCGAGGTCATGTCGGTATGCGGGCGGTCGAGATGATCTCCCGTGCGGTACGGCACGAATCCGCGATCGAAAAAGGCGGCGGCGAAGCGCGGATAATACTGTACACCCAGATTATACGTGGCGAAGGCCGGGACCGGTTCGAAACGGCCGATCGGTGCAGCGCTAGCTTCTTTTGCCGAGGAGACGCCGGCCATCGAGGCTATTCCAACGGTCGAAACATCTTTCTCCAGAGCAGGGGTGTCGGACCGTAGCGCGGCGACCTGTTGAGGCCCGTCGGGCATCTCTGCAGCAACAGGGGGTATCGAATACAATCCGAACAGGGTGTAGGCGCCCATCAGGACGGCCAGGATGATCGTGGCCGCCATGGTGTTGGAAGCGACCTTGTGCATGGTCTCGTAGGTGTGGGTCGTTTTCGCGGCCGGGGTCGGCTGCAGCGCAATGGCCAGCAGGTGGTCGTAGGTCGCGCGCTGCTCCTTGTCGGTCAGGATGTCATAGGCGCGGACCAGCTCCCTGAACCTCACTTCAGAATCAGGATTGTCGGGATTCAAATCGGGATGCGTCGCCTTCGCGGCCCTTCGGAACGCGGTCCGCAACGCCTCGGCGTCATCACGCGGAAGCGCTTCGAGCAAATCGTACAGCGTCCCCATGGCGGTACTCGCGACTGTTTCCCCCTCGGAACGTTCCCGACTGCGGAACTTCCGATTGACGACGCTCTAGCTAATGAAAAATTTCAAGGCGGTAGGATGATGCTCTGATGGCAAAACCATGCCATGGTTAACGGCGTTAACCATCTGCTGCCCTCGAAACCGCGACCTGGGGCGGAGCAAGGCGGGGACCGGGGCCTCCGGAATCCGCCGCGCGCGACAAGCCGTTCATTGCCGATTTGACGCGCGGCCATAAGAGCACCGCGATCGTTGCAGCTTGATGACGCTGGCAGGCGGTAGACGCGGTCTAGCTCACCAGCCTCGAAATCCTGAGATCGTCGGCGACCTGGTCCAGTCCGCGGAGCAGCGCCGGCGCGACGGGAATTCCGTGACTGGTCCGCTTGAGCCGCGTCTCGTGGCTGCGTTCGCCGGGCACCCAGATGCGCTCGACGCCCGGGATGCGCTGGCTGCCGCGGAAATCGCGCACCAGCGCATCGACGCTTTGCTTGAAGGTCGCGACGTCGCCGAAGGCGGCGACATTGATCGCGGCGACCGCCTGTCCAGTGTTGGTGACACTGCCGTCGTCGTGGTTGAAGTCGATCACGTCACGGCCCATCGCGGCGCCGCCGAGCGTGCCGGCGAGCAGGCCGATGATCATCGCCAGCCCATAGCCCTTGTAGCCGGCCTCCATGCCGCCGAGCGACAGCAGCATGCCTTGGTCGGCGCGCTTCGGGTCGGTCAGCGGCTTGCCTTCGCGGTCGATCATCCAGCCCTCCGGCATGGTCTCGCCGCGCAGCGCCTTGGTCTTCACCTTGCCATAGGCCGCGACCGTGGTCGCCATGTCGAGCACGATGGGCTGTTCTTCGTCGGCCGGAATCGCCGCCGCGATCGGATTGGTCGACAGCAGCATGTCGAGCCCGCCCCAGGGCGGCAGGTGATTGGCGTTGCCGACGGCGAAATAAAGCCCGATCATGTCGTGGGCGAGCGGCATCGTGGCGTAGAGCGAGGCGGGGCCGGCGTGGTTTGAGAACTGCGAGTTGACCCAGCCGATGCCGGTCGTACGCGCCTTCTCGACGGCCATCTCGGCCGCGCGCTTCATGACGAGGTGGCCCATGCCGTTGTCGCCGTTCAGCACGGCCGTGCCGGCGTGCTCCTGCACGATGCGGATGTTGGGCCGGACGTTGAAGCCGCCGGCCTTGATCCGCCTGACATATTGCGGCAGGCGGCTGACGCCGTGCCCGTCCGAGCCCTGCAGATCGGCCTGCGCCATCAGGGCCGCGACCGTGGCGGCGTCGGCCTCCGGCAGACCTGCGGCAGTGAGCGCCTGCTGAATGAAGTTCTTCAGCCGGTCGAAGGTGATTGTTGTGTCGGACAGGACGGGCACTCCGTGAAGGCGCGGGCGGGACCGCGCGCCGGAAAGTCGAGGGGCGCGGGCGGGGTTGCCCGCTGCTAGCCGGTGCCGAAGGCCTTGAAGGTGATGATGGTGTGGGTGTCCTGGATGCCCGGAATGACCTGCACCTTCTCGTTGACGAAATGGCCGATGTCGGTGTCGTTGTCGACGTAGAACTTGACCAGGAGATCGTAGTCGCCGGCGGTGGAATAGATCTCCGAGGCGATCTCCGCTTCCGCGAGCGCATTGGCCACGGCGTAGGACTGGCCGAGCTTGCATTTGAACTGGACGAAGAAGGGAACCATCGCTGTAGTCTCCGGATTTGTTGGCCCCAATAGGCCAAAAACCGCAGGTTATGGCAAGCCAGCTTGCTGCTGACTGGAGGGCGCGTTAGGACAAGCCACCGGGCCAGGACGTGGCCCCGAACGCAGTATTTTCACGAGACCTGCAATGACGACTCCGATCGCGCTAACCATCGCGGGCTCCGATTCCTCCGGTGGTGCCGGCATCCAGGCGGATCTGAAGACATTCGCCGCGCTCGGCGTCTACGGCGCTTCCGTGATCACGGCGCTGACGGCGCAGAACACGCAAGGGGTTAGCGGTATCCATCAGGTGCCGGCGGAGTTCGTCACCGCGCAGATCGATGCGGTGTTTGCCGATCTCGACATCGGCGCCGTCAAGATCGGCATGGTCGCGCATCCGCCTGTCATCGACGCCATCGCCGCCGGCCTCAGGCGCTGGTCGCCGAAGCACGTCGTGCTCGATCCCGTGATGGTCGCAACTTCCGGCGACCGTCTGCTCGCGGCCGAGGCGGTCGATGCGCTGCGGACCCGGCTGATTCCGCTGGCCTCGGTGATCACGCCGAACCTGCCGGAAGCGGCCGCCCTGCTCGATGAGCCGATCGCGCACAACCCGGCCGCGGTCGAAGATCAGGGACGGCGCCTGCTCGCGCTCGGATGCGCCGCCGTGCTGATCAAGGGCGGTCACGGTGACGGTCCTGAAAGCACCGACTATCTGTGCACCTCAAGCGGCACGATCGCGCTGACCGCAAAGCGCGTCGCCACCAGGAATACCCACGGCACCGGCTGCTCGCTGTCCTCGGCCGTCGCGGCAGGGCTTGCCAAGGGCGAAGGCATGGAAACCGCCGTGCGCAACGCCAAGGCATGGCTCACCGCCGCCATCGCCGCCGCCGACCGCTTCAGCGTCGGACACGGGCACGGCCCGGTCCATCATTTTCACAAGTTCTATTGACGCATGCATTATCGTCGTCGCCTTTGGCGGGGACCGATGCCGCGGTGCCCTTATGTTTATCTTGCACTGCGGCAGAAAAGTTGCACACTTCCGACTGCCGGGCAGTTTGTGAGGGTGCGCGCCGATGTCTTCCCAGACCATGCCGTCCCAGACCGAAATCCGGTCCAATAATCGCAGCGACGAAGCGCTGGCGCTGGAGGAGGATGCCCGGCTGCGGACCGATATCCGCCTGCTCGGGCGCATTCTCGGCGATACCGTCCGCGACCAGGAGGGCGCCGATGTCTTCGATCTGGTCGAACGCATCAGGCAGACCTCGATCCGGTTCCACCGGGATGAAGACAAGCTGGCGCGGCGGGAGCTGGAAACCATCCTCGACAGCATGTCGACCGCCGACACCGTGCGGATCGTCCGCGCCTTCAGCTATTTCTCGCACCTCGCCAACATCGCCGAGGACCAGAACAACATCCGCCAGATGCGCGGCCGGGGGCCGGCCGGGCCGCGACCGAGCACGCTGACGCAGACGCTGGCGCACGCCAGGGCCGCCGGCATCGGCGCCGCCGAGCTGCGGCATTTTTTCGGGGATGCGCAGGTCAGTCCGGTCCTGACCGCGCATCCGACCGAAGTCCGACGCAAGAGCACGATCGACCGCGAGATGGAGATTGCCGGGCTGCTCGACCGCCGCGAGCGGGTGCAGCTCACGCCGGAGGAGGCCGAGGCGTGCGACGAGCAGTTGCGCCGCGCCGTGCTGACGCTGTGGCAGACCAATCTGCTGCGGCGGACCAAGCTGACCGTGCTCGATGAGGTCGCCAACGGCCTGTCATTCTACGACTACACCTTCCTGCACGAGGTGCCGCGGCTGCACTGCGCGCTGGAAGACCGGCTGAACCAGGAAGACGGCAGCGGGCCGGGCGAGCTGGCCTCGTTCCTGACCATGGGAAGCTGGATCGGCGGCGACCGCGACGGCAATCCCTTCGTCACCGCCGACGTCATGCGCGGCACACTGCGCCTGCAGTCGAGCCGCATCATGAGCTTCTATCTGGAGCAGCTGCATATCCTCGGCTCCGAACTGTCGCTCGCGGCGCACCTCGCCGACGTCTCCGACGAATTGCGCGCGCTGGCCGAGCGCTCGCCCGACACCTCGCCGCATCGGAGCGGCGAGCCGTATCGTCTCGCGGTTTCGGGCATCTATGCCAGGCTGACCGCAACTGCGGCGCGGCTGGAAGTCGAAATCACCCGCCGTCCGGTCGGCGAGGCCGCGACTTACGCCAGCGTGAAGGAGTTCAAGGCCGATCTCGATGTGCTCGATCGCTCCCTGATCGCGAACAATTCCGGCGTGATCGCGCGCGGCCGCTTGCGGCTGCTGCGCCGCGCCGTCGACTGCTTCGGTTTCCATCTCGCCCGGCTCGACATCAGGCAGAATTCGGAGGTGCACGAGCGCACCGTGACCGAATTGTTCGATGCGGCGATTCCGGGCATGTCCTACATGGCCCTGGGCGAGGAGGCGCGGGTCAACCTGCTGCTCTCCGAACTGCGCAGCGCCCGGCCGCTCAGCTCGGCCTTCATCAAGTACAGCGAGGAGACGCTCGGCGAACTCGCTGTGTTCCGCGCCGCCGCCGAGGCGCATGCGCGGTTCGGACCCGACGTGATCCGCCAGTGCATCATCTCGATGTGCAAGGGCATGTCCGACATGCTGGAGGTGGCGGTGCTGCTCAAGGAGGTCGGGCTGATCAACCCGTCCGGCCGCAGCGCCATCAACATCGTGCCGCTGTTCGAGACCATCGAGGACCTGCAGGCCTCTTCCGGCATCATGGACCGGATGCTTTCACTGCACGACTACCGCCGTCTCGTCGACAGTTGCGGCGGCATTCAGGAAGTGATGCTCGGCTACTCCGACAGCAACAAGGACGGCGGCTTCGTCACCTCAGGCTGGGAGCTCTACAAGGCCGAGATCGGGCTGGTCGAGGTGTTCGAGCGCCACCATGTCCGGCTGCGGCTGTTTCACGGCCGCGGCGGGTCGGTCGGCCGCGGCGGCGGGCCGAGCTATGACGCGATCATCGCGCAGCCGGGCGGCGCGGTGAACGGCCAGATCCGCATCACCGAGCAGGGCGAGATCATCTCCAGCAAATATTCCAATCCCGAGGTCGGCCGCAGCAACCTGGAAATCCTCGCGGCGGCGACGCTGGAGGCGAGCCTGCTGCATCCGCGCCAGAGCGCGCCACGCAACGAGTACCTGACCGCGATGGAGCAATTGTCGGCGCTGGCGTTCAAGGCCTATCGCGGACTGGTCTACGAGACCGAAGGTTTTGCCGATTATTTCTGGGGCTCCACCGTCATCACCGAGATCTCGACGCTCAACATCGGCAGCCGCCCGGCCTCGCGCAAGAAGACCCGCGAGATCGAGGACCTTCGCGCCATTCCCTGGGTGTTCAGCTGGGCGCAGTGCCGGCTGATGCTGCCCGGCTGGTACGGCTTTGGCTCCGCGGTGGAGGCCTGGATCGCGGAGCATCCGGAGCAGGGCATGCCGTTCCTGCAGGAGCTCTATCGCGAATGGCCGTTCTTCCGCACGCTGCTGTCGAACATGGACATGGTGCTGGCCAAGAGCTCGATCGCGATCGCCTCGCGCTATGCCGAGCTGGTACCGGACGAGACATTGCGCGAGAGCATCTTTGGGCGCATCCGTCGCGAATGGCACGCTTCGATCGAGACGCTGCTCGACATCATGGGCAACGAGCGGCTGTTGCAGGGCAACCCGCTGCTCGACCGCTCGATCCGCAACCGCTTTCCCTATCTCGACCCGCTCAACCATGTGCAGGTCGAACTGTTGAAGGAGCACCGCGCGCAGAACCCGGACGAACAGGTGCTGCGCGGGATTCAACTCACGATCAACGGCATATCGGCGGGGCTGCGGAATAGCGGGTGAGGTGAGGCGCGAATGGCGAGTAGCGAGGCTCAGCCAAGGCTTCGCACCGCTATGTGGTCGTGCCGTGGTCCGAGCGTCGGTTCGAGCACGGTTGTTCGTGCTGGCTTTATTACGACGCTCGCGGCCAGATCATCCTGCCGCTGCATGCTCGGATCTGAAGGCGGCCAGGGCGCGTTTTTCCGAGCCGTTCGTGAGCGCCGTGCACGCCGTTTGCAGCAAGAAAGAGTTCGCCGACCGAGGCCTCGATTTGAAATGCCAGCTGGCGCGTAACTCAGCGCCATTTGCGGGGACCCAGCGGCTTATTCCGGCCCTCTTGCAACTAAAGGTAGTCTGATACGGAAACCAAGCAACCAAGTCTATTTTTAACTTCTTGATTGATTTGACACTCATCGTTGCTCGCGTTAGCCTACACAACCCGTTCCTGTGCGTCGTGCGATCGAGTGTACAAACTCGAACCACTGAGGAAGGATCGGCCCAATGCCTCAGAACATATCTTCAATCGGCTTTCTAAATTTGCTGACCATCGCCTTGGCGAGCGCGGCGGTAGCCGGCGAGCGCCCGGTTGTAAGGCAAGAACAAAACCCGCTAACAACGTTGCAGGCTCCACCATCGATGGGCGGCGGACCACCACCCTCTGTTATCATTGAGCAGCTGAAACGTAGGTCGATGCCTGCGCTAGAGGGGGCAGGGGAGGTCGCGAAAAAAAACACAATAGCCTTCATTGATTGGGCGTCGTCCGCGGCGGCGATTGATGGCGAACGCATCCGAAAGGCGTTGGCAGAAGCACGGGAAAATTCCGACGTCGTCAACACGATGTGCGAACAGGCGTTTGATCACCAAGTTGGTGACCATGCAAAGGCCCTTGTTGTTCTTGGTCTGCTGGGGGAGATGCGAAGCAAGATCGCCGAAGGTTGCCTGACGAGGTTTGTCTCTCAGCCGCTGCCCGACAAAGGAACGGTAGTCGAGGGCGAGATACTCGAGCGAACGGCCCTCGCAATGTTGCAGGCCAAGGCGGTTGATGGACTTGCATATCTTGGCACCTCTAGCGCAACCAATACGGTCCTCAAAACGGTTGCGGAACATCCTTCGCGTATCGTTAGAGCGGAAGCAATTGCGGCCTACTTATGGAATCAAAGCGATCGAGCGGAAGCGCTCAAAACCCTCGTACCTATCGTTCACGAGAATGAACGGGTATTTCTCGATCGAATTGTGCGCAAATCAGGTGAAACGGCAGAAACATTCAATCCGAAATTGGAGGCGTATCTAAAAGCGCATCCCGAGCTTATCCCACCAGCACCAAGCCAACGTGAGATCGAAAAGGAAAAGGATCAGACGCGTCCTGTTCCACCGCCATTCTAATGTCCTAGTGTGGAGGGCGACTGAGATGTTGAGAAAAATTATCCTGGCCGCAGTTGTGGCTGTTCCTTTCGCGGGGCTGGGCAACAGCTCCTGGGCCGTCTGCAATCAAACCAATGCAAGCACAGCCGATACTGACTTGTGGAATACGCACGCATGCTGGCAAGATTTCTTTCTTTGGTCTTATAGGGCCTATGATCAACGCGAATCCGATTGGAAAGCTCGCGGCTGGTCGGATGCATGCAATCGTCAGCTTGAATTTCCGAAGCACTGGAACGCGGCTTATCTCGTTACCTACGGTCTCGCAGATTTGAACTGCTGCTCATTTCACGGAACTACAGACTACAGGCAACTGGCTGAAGCGCCCAGCAGCCAATTTCACTCTGGTCTCTATCATACAGCTCGAGACGATAGTTGTTGTTTCGGAAGCTTCAATCCTAAAGTGTTTGGCCCAGACGAGCTCGCAACACACTGTGCCCTTTATAATGCCACTTCTGCGAACGCGAACCCGGGCTCTCGAGCGGGGGACTTCATGCATGAGGGTTGGCATGGATGGCTGAGGAAATACAACTGGGACAATGGTTCTTGTGGCGGTCACCGATGTGGTCCGCTGGGTGCGTGTACAGCAAGTGGTTGTGACTATTTCTATTTTCATGGCATTGGCGCGTATGCGTTTGGCGCTCTTTACCAAACGGATGGGACCGCCAATCGCTTCCATTCGCCAAACCAGGTGCAGGTTGAGTTTCTCTGCGATGTCGCTGAATACCCACAGTCCTGGGTACCTAACAGCGTTAGGTTGGCCGCGAGGGCCGATGCTGACGCGCGAGCCGCCGCGCGCTTCATCAATGGCCCAGGTTACAAATGCGGTGATCCCCGACCTTGGTAAAAGGCCTCTACGCCGCCAACGTGCCGGTGGCAGGTGAAGTAGTTTCAGAATCTAGCGCCGCGCGCGACCGTTTTTGGCCTTACGCCGGTTTGGTTTCGTTCGGTTGCGCCGTAGCGGTTGCTTGGTTGGTGAGGCGTGGCTGGAAGATTTGAATCTCGCTTTGATTTCTCGGATCAATTCGTCCGAGATATCGACGCGAACCGGCATTGTGGCGTGCCAAAAGCTAAAGATGCATCCGAAAGCGTGAGGCACTGCCTCGCAGGATCTGGCGCGGGCACGAACACATAGTCAACACATAGTCCTTGGGTCCCCGCGTGCGCGCGCGTACGCGGGGAAGACTCGTGGCGGAAGGTCCAACAATTGTTCGCGCCCACCGCGCCGACCTCACGGCTTCATCGCACCCTGCGCACTGGTGTAGACGGCATATAGCGACGACGAGCCGCAGATATAGAGCCTGTTGCGCTGCTGGCCACCGAAGCACAGATTGGCGACGGTTTCCGGGATGTGGATCTTGCCGAGGAGATCGCCGTCCGCCGTGTAGCAGCGCACGCCGTCCTCGTTCGGATCGCCCCAGCCGACCGAGCACCAGACGCGGCCGTCACGATCGCAGCGCAGCCCGTCGGTAATGCTGGGCTTGGGTATTTCCGCAAACACCTTGCCATTCGAAAGCTTTCCGGCCGCGAGATCGACGTCGAAGGCGCGGATATGCGACGGATTGTCCGGCCCGTCGGTGAAGCCGGTGTCGCAGATGTAAAGCTTCTTCTCGTCGGGCGAGAAGCAAAGGCCGTTCGGTTCGACGAAGTCGTCGACCACCACCTTGATGTCGCCGGACTTCGGATCGACCCGGTAGACGTTCTTCTTGTCCTGCTCCGCCTCGGCCTTGATGCCCTCGTAGTACCCGCCGATCCCGTAGGCGGGGTCGCAGAACCAGATCGAACCGTCGGCGGCGACGACCGCGTCGTTCGGCGAGTTCAGTTTCTTGCCGTTGTACTTGTCGGCGATGATGGTGATCGAGCCGTCGAGTTCGGTCCGGGTGACGCGGCGGCCGGAATGTTCGCAGGTGATCAGGCGTCCTTCGCGATCGATGGTGTTGCCGTTCGAATTCATCGATGGCTGGCGATAGACGCTGACGTGACCGTCATCCTCCGAGAAGCGCATGATGCGGTTGTTGGGAATGTCCGAGAACAGCACGTAACGCCCGGCCGGAAAGTAGACCGGACCTTCGGCCCAGCGGAATCCGGTCGCCACGCGCTCGACCGCCATGGTGCCGGCGAAGGCCGGGAAACCTGTCGGTCCGAACGAGACCTTCGGCTTCTTCATCGACTCCAGGCGAGCGTCCGGATAGCGGGCGCCAGGAAGCGGGCCGAGCGGCAGCGGTTGCGATGCCGTGGTCGGCGCACCGGTCTGGCCGAGCGGCGCGACGGAGGCGGCCGACGCCGTCTTCATCGTGACGGCCGAGGCGGCAAGTGCCGCCGCGCCGGTCAGTATCTTGCGACGGTCGAGGCCGCCGCCTTGCTGTTGGGGATCGGAAAGGGTCAGTGGTGTTGTCATGATTTCCTCCCGTATGTTTTTGTTGGGAGGAAAAACATCTGCCCGCATTCCGGCATAAAGCGGGCGGAGTGACGGAGAAACAATCGGAGATAGTGGTGCGGCGCAAGGTTGAAGCTGTAACCCGGGTGGTTTCGCTATGCGCTCCACCCGGGCTGCGAGCAATCCTCAGATCGGATCCCAGGTGAAGATATCCGCTGAGCGATCCAGCTTGGAGAACGATCCCTTCAGGGCCGGCATGCCGTGTTCGGCAATGGTCTGCGGGGTCCAGCCTTCGCCGCGGTGCACCGAGCGCACCGGACGATGCTGGCCGAACAGGAAGATCTCGTTCATGCGCACGCCGAAGATCTGCCCGGTGACATCCTTGGCGGCATCGGAAAGCAGATAGGCGCAGACCGGCGCGATCTTCTCGGGGCCCATCTGCTTGATCTTCTCGACGCGCGCCTTCTCGGCATCGGTCTCGGTCGGGATGGTGCCAATCATGCGGGTCCAGGCGAACGGCGAGACGCAGTTCGAGCGCACGTTGAAGCGGCCCATGTCGAGTGCGATCGACTTCGACAGGCCGACGATGCCGAGCTTGGCGGCGGCGTAGTTGGCCTGGCCGTAATTGCCGATCAGGCCCGAGGTCGAGGTGAAGTGCACGAAGGAGCCGCTCTCCTGCTCGCGGTACAGCCGCGCCGCGGCGTGCGAGACGTAGAACGAGCCCATCAGGTGCACCTTGATGACGGCTTCGAACGCTTCCACGCTCATCTTGTGGAAGATCATGTCGCGCAGGATGCCGGCATTGTTGACCACACCGTCGAGCCGGCCGAAATGATCGGTCGCGGTCTTGACGATCTTGCTGGCGGGGATCGCTTCCGCCACCGACTCGAAATTGGCAACTGCCGTTCCGCCGCGCTTCTTGATCTCCTCGACCACCTCTTCCGCGGGCGCCGCGTTCGAACCGGCGCCGTCGGCGGCACCGCCGGGATCGTTGACGACGACCTTGGCGCCTTCGGCGGCGCAGAGCAGCGCGATCTCGCGGCCGATGCCGCGGCCCGCGCCGGTGACGATGATGACCTTGTCTTGCAGTGATTTTGCCATTGTTGGTTCTCCTGTTGTGTCCGTCATTCCGGGGCGATGCGAAGCATCGAACTACGATGTGCTATTGCACATCGGAGAATCTCGAGATTCCGGGTCTGGTGCTTCGCACCATCGGAATGACGGAGGTGGTTAGCGTTCGTTCGTAAAGATGATCGTGCCTGACGCGGCGAACATGCCGCCGACGCCGTGGCACACCGAGACCTTCGCATTCGGCACCTGCGCCGGTGCGATGCCGCGCATCTGCCGTATGCTCTCCTGCAGCGCGTACATGCCATACATGCCGGAGTGCATATAGGAGAGGCCGCCGCCATTGGTGTTGAGCGGCAGCTTGCCGCCGGGGCGGGTGTTGCCGTCGGCGATGAACTTGCCGGTTTCCTCGTGCGGCATGAAGCCGAGATCGCCGAGGCCGTAAAGCGGCAGATGCGCAAAGGCGTCGTAGATCATCAGATGGTCGACATCCCCGTGGGTGATGCCGGCCTCCTTGAACGCGAGCGGACCGGCGACCTTGAAGGCGCGCGAGGAGTTGAACGTCTCCATCTGGCTGACCATCGGGGTCTCCACGCTCTCGCCGGTGCCGAGGATATAGACCGGCTTGTTCGGGAAATCCTTGGCGCGGTCGGCCGAGGTGAGGATCAGCGCGCCGCCGCCGTCGGTGACGAGGCAGCATTGCAGCAGGCGGAACGGATAGGCGATCATCCGCGAGTTGAGGACGTCGGCGACCGTGATCGGGTCCTTCATCGTCGCGCGCGGATTCTTCGCGGCCCATTCGCGCTGCACCACGGCGACCATGGCAAGCTGCTCATGGGTGATGCCGTAGGTCTTCATGAAGCGCAGCACGGGAATCGGGAACATACTGGGCGGGCCGTAGACGCCGAACGGCGCTTCGAACTGGCCGTTGAGGCTGTCCGCCGGCGTCGAGCGCGGCAATTTGCCGATCATCGACTTGCCGCTTTCGGCGTGGGTAATCAGCACGGTCTTGCAGAGACCGGCCTCGATCGCCGCAGCGGCATGGCGGACATGCAGCATGAACGAGCAGCCGCCGACGGAAGTACCGTCAACCCAGGTCGGCGTGATGCCGAGGTAATGGGCGATCTGCTGCGGGCTTTCTACCGCAGTGGCGATACCGTCGATATCGGACAGTTTCAGTCCGGCGTCCGCGATGGCGTTGAGTGCCGCATCGGCGTGGAGCTGGATCTGCGACATGTTGGGGATGACGCCGAGTTCGGTGGTCTCGGCAGCGCCGACGACGGCGACCTGGTTTCTGCGCATGGTGCTTAACCCTTCGCCGGACGGAACAGGGGAAGGGTGATCTTGTCGTCGAGCTTTTCGAACGCGACCTCGAGCTTCAAATCGAGCTCCAGCGCCTCCGGCGTCTGCGGACAATCGATGATGTTGCTCATCAGGCGCGGACCCTCGTCGAGTTCGACAACCGCGATGGCGTAAGGTGGGGTGAAGCCGGGGGCCGCCGGGCGGTGGTTGATGACATAGCTGTAGAGCTTGCCCTTGCCGCTCGCCTTGAACACCGAAACCTTGCGCGAGGCGCAGGACGGGCAGAACGGGCGCGGCGGGAAATAGACGTTGGCGCAGGCGTCGCAGCGCTGCAGGCGCAGTTCGCCGGCCTGTGTTCCATCCCAGAAGTGCTGGGTTTCGGGTGTCGGCTTCGGTCTGGCGCGGGCGGGCTCGGCCATGTCGGCAAGTCTCCTTGGGAGGTCGGCGTTTGCTGTTGCAATCTTGATGCGACATTGACTGTGGGCCGTCAACGGTCCTGCGACGGCGGTGATTGCATGGCCGCATTCCCGCGCCCGCGAGCGCTTGTATGCCAGCAATTTTCCGCGCTAGGGTATTTGTCTGATAGCGGGCAGTCCCGTGCTTGCGGTGACAGGGAGATAATGTGCGAACGATACGAATAGGGTCCGGTGCCGGCTATTCGGGCGATCGCATCGAGCCTGCGATCGAACTCGCCGAGAAGGGCGACATCCAGTACCTCGTGTTCGAATGCCTCGGGGAGCGAACGGTCGCGCTGGCGCAGCAGGCGCGCATGAAAGATCCCGACAGCGGCTATGATCCGTTGCTCGAGGAGCGGATGCGCGCGGTGCTGCCGGTCTGCGCCGCCAAGGGCATCAGGATCGTGACCAATATGGGCGCGGCCAATCCGGAAGCCGCCGCGCGCAAGACCGCCGAGATCGCCAAATCGCTCGGGCTGCCGTCGCTGAAAGTGGCGGCCATCGTCGGCGACGACGTGCTCGACGCCTGCAAGGCGGATGATTTGCCGATCATGGAGTTTGACGGCACCATCAAGCAGCTCGGCAACCGGTTGTTGTCGGCCAACGCGTATCTTGGCGCCGAGCCGATGGCGCAGGCGCTCGGCGCAGGCGCCGATATCGTCATCACCGGCAGGGCTTCCGATCCGGCGCTGTTCCTGGCGCCGATGATCCATGCCTTCGGCTGGGCGATGGACGACTGGAATCTGCTCGGACAGGGGACGGTCGCCGGCCATCTGCTGGAGTGCGCGGGCCAGATCACCGGCGGCTATTTCGCTGATCCCGGCTACAAGGACGTGGCTGATCTTGCGCGACTCGGCTTTCCCATCGGTGAAGTCGGCGAGGACGGCAGCCTTGTCGTCACCAAGGTTGCGGGCTCGGGCGGCGCGGTGACGGCGCAGACCTGCAAGGAGCAGTTGCTGTATGAGGTGCATGACCCCGAGAAATATTTCCAACCTGACGTGGTAGCGGATTTCTCGCAGGTGAGGGTCGAGGAAATCGGACCCGATCGTGTTCGCGTCAGCGGCGGGCGCGGCGCCAGGCGCACGGATACGCTGAAGGTCTCGGTCGGCTATGTCGACAGCTATATCGGCGAGGGACAGATCTCCTATGCCGGTCCCGGCGCGCTGGCGCGCGGACGGCTGGCGCTGGATATCGTCCGCGAGCGGCTGAAGCTGACCAATGTCGCGGCCAGCGAATTGCGCTTCGAACTGGTCGGCGTCGATGCCCTGCACGGGCCGGAAGTCTCCGCGTGCGCCAACGAACCCTATGAGGTGCGCGTGCGCGTTTCCGGGCGCACCGAGAATCTGCGCGAGGCGGTCAGGATCGGCAACGAAGTCGAGACGCTCTATACCAACGGCCCGGCCGCGGGCGGCGGCGCCTGGAAATCCGCGCGCGACGTTGTGGCGGTGGCCTCCGTGCTGCTGCCGCGCGAGCTGGCAAAGCCGCAAGTCCGGTTCGTGGGAGCGTAACGATGAAGTTGCGCGAGATCGCTCATTCCCGCACCGGCGACAAAGGCAACATTTCCAACATCTCGGTCATCGCCTATGACGCGAAGCACTACCCGCTGCTGCTCGAACAGGTGACGGCCGCCCGGGTGAAGTCGCATTTCGCCGGCGTTGTCCAGGGCGAGGTGGTTCGCTATGAACTGCCCAACCTCGCGGCGCTGAACTTCGTGATGGGCCAGACGCTGGGCGGCGGCGTGACACGCTCGCTGGCGCTCGATGCGCACGGCAAATCGTTGAGTTCGGCGCTGCTCGATCTCGATATCCTAACAGCGCCACAAAGCGAATAACAAAGAGAGCGATCGACAATCATGCCTGCTAACCCGACACTCGCCACCCTGGCCGCCGATCTCGATGCCGGACGCACCACCGCGCGAAAACTGGTCGAGGAATGTCTCGCACGAATTGCCGATCCCGCCGGGGAGGGCGACCGGACCTTCATCCATGTCGACAAGGACGCCGCGCTATCGGCCGCCGACGCGATGGATCATTTGCGCAAGGCCAATGCCGCGCCGTCGCCCTATGCCGGGATTCCCGTCTCGATCAAGGACCTGTTCGACATCAAGGGGCAGGTGACGCGCGCCGGCTCCCGTGCGCTGGAGGATTCGGCGCCGGCGGATGCCGATGCGCTCGTGGTAGCGCGGCTGCGGCGCGCCGGTTTCATCGTGATCGGCCGCACCAACATGACCGAATTCGCCTATTCCGGCATCGGCATCAATCCGCATTACGGCACGCCGAAGAGCGCGTTCAATCGCAGCGTTGGCCACGTGCCCGGCGGTTCTTCTTCCGGCGCGGCGGTCTCGATTGCCGATCGCATGGCCTATGGCGCGCTCGGCACCGATACCGGCGGCTCCTGCCGGATTCCGGCGGCCTATAACGGCATCGTCGGCTACAAGCCGACGCAGGCCCGCGTGCCGCTCGACGGCGGCGTGCCGCTGTCGTCCTCGCTCGACAGCTTTGGGCCGCTGGCGCGCAGCGTCGCCTGCTGCGCGGTGCTCGACGCCGTGCTGGCCGATGAAGCCGTGCAGCCGCTGCAGCCGCGTCCGGTCAAGGGCATGCGGCTTGCGGTGCCGATCACGATTGCGCTCGACGATCTCGACGACGAGGTCGCCAAGACGTTTGAGCGTGCGCTCGCCGCGCTGTCGCGCCAGGGCGCGCTGATCGAGCGGATCGAGGTGCCGGAATTCAATGATGTGCTGGTCATGAACACCAAGGGCGGATTCGCCGCCGCGGAGAGTTTTGCCTGGCACCGCTACCTGCTGACGAGCAAGGGCGACGTCTATGATCCCCGCGTTCGCGTCCGCATCCAGCGCGGCGAAAGCATCAGCGCGGCCGATTACATCGATATTCTCGGCGCGCGCCGCGCGTTCATCGCGCGCGCCGAAAAGCGGATCGCGCCCTATGACGCGCTGGTGCTGCCGACCACCGCCAACACCCCGCCTGTCATTGCCGACCTCGCCGACGACCACGCCTTCACCAAGCAGAACTTGCGTTCGCTGCGCAACTGCACGCTGATCAACATGCTCGACGGCTGCGCGATCTCGCTGCCGGCGCATCGCGACGGCGAGGTGCCGGTCGGGTTGATGCTGGCGGCCGCAGGCGGTTCGGACCGCCGTATCTTCGAACTGGCGGCCGGAATGGAGGATGTCATCCGTGTTTGATCTGACCTTCAACGTCGACGACAAGGGTATGCTGACGCCGCTGACGCTGGCGATCGATCAGGCCGTGATCGCCGGCTGGACCGGGCGCGATCCGGTGGCACGCGACAAGCACATCGCCGAGCTTGAAGTGATCGGCATCGCGCGCCCGGCGACGACGCCGATCTACTATCGCTGCTCGGCGCGGCGGATTACGCTCGCCGACCGTATCGATGTCTCCGGCGAAGATTCCAGCGGCGAGGTCGAGTTCGTGCTGATCGGCTGGCAGGGCCGCACCTTCGTCGGCTGCGGCTCCGACCATACCGATCGCAAGGTGGAGAGCTACAGCGTCACCGTCTCCAAGCAGATGTGCGACAAGCCTGTCGCTTCAACGCTGTGGGAGCTGGAGGACGTCATCGGCCATTGGGACCGGATGATCCTGCGCTCCTGGGCCACCATCGGCGGCGCCCGCGTGCTGTATCAGGAAGGCACGCTGGACGCGATGCTGCCAGTGAACGACCTGATCGCGCGCGGCTTCGGCGGCAAGGGTCTGCCCGACGGCTGCGCCATGTTCGGCGGCACGTTTGCGGCCAAGGGCGGCATCCGCCCGGCCGATCGCTTCGATTTCGAGCTGGAAGACCCCGTGATGAAGCGGAAGATCAGCCACGGCTATGACGTGATCACGATGCCGGTGCTGGGGTAGGTTTCTCCGCCTGTCGTCCCGGCCAAGCGAAGCGCGAGCCGGGACAACGACGGAGCATTCGGAAATCGGGTGGCTTCGCCCAGGCTCAATTGCGAGACTGTCCGCCATGAGAGCAACCGCAAGAAATATCGACCGTCCGCCCGCCATCGCCGCCCGCGTCGACGCCATCGACTGGGCGCAGGTAACCTCTGATCTCGACGCCGGGGGCTGCGCCGTGCTGAAGGGATTGCTGTCGCCGGAAGAATGCGCAGCGCTCGCCGCGCTCTATCCGGACGACAGGAACTTCCGCAGCCGCATCGTGATGGGGCGACACGGCTTCGGCCGCGGCGAATACAAGTATTTTGCCTATCCGCTGCCCGACCTGATCGCGGAACTGCGGCCCGCGCTCTATGCGCGGCTGTGCGGCACGGCCAATCGCTGGAACGAGACGATGGGAATCGACATCCGTTACCCCGACCGTCACGAGGCGTTCCTGAAGCGCTGTCACGACGCCGGACAGACGCGGCCGACGCCGCTGCTGCTGCAATATGGCGAGGGCGACTACAATTGCCTGCATCAGGACCTCTACGGCGAACACGTGTTTCCGCTGCAGGTCGCGATCCTGCTGTCGGAGCCCGGGCGCGATTTCGAGGGCGGCGAGTTCGTGCTGACGGAGCAGCGGCCGCGGATGCAGTCGCGGCCCGAGGTGGTGCCGTTGAGGCAAGGCGATGCGGTCGCCTTTGCTGTCCATCACAGGCCGGTGCAGGGGACGCGCGGGCCCTATCGCGTTAACCTGCGCCACGGCGTCAGCCGGATCAGATCCGGCCACCGTCACACCGTCGGCGTGATCTTCCACGATGCGAAATGAGCGCGGCCTGAATTGACTGCGGACTTGTTCGAGAGCGTTGGCGACGCGCGTCCATCGCGCGAGGCGATGGCGGAGGGTGCGGTGCTGCTGCGCGGCTTTGCGCGGCCGTTCGAAGCCGAACTCCTTCCGGCACTCCGCGCGGTCGTCAAGCAGGCGCCGTTCCGGCATCTGATCACGCCGGGCGGCCACCGCATGTCGGTCGCGATGACCAATTGCGGCAGCGTCGGCTGGGTGTCGGATTCCAGTGGCTACCGCTATGACGCCATTGATCCCGACTCCGCGCAGAAGTGGCCGGCGATGCCGCCGGTGCTGCGCAGATTGGCGGCCGACGCTGCTGGCGATGCCGGGTTCAATGGCTTCGCGCCGGAGGCCTGCCTGATCAACCGCTACGTACCGGGCGCGAAGCTGTCGCTGCATCAGGACAAGGATGAGCTCGACTTTGGCGCACCGATCGTCTCGGTGTCACTGGGGCTGCCCGCGATCTTCCTGTTCGGCGGCCCGAAGCGTGCCGACAAGACTGTGCGCTACCGTCTGGAACATGGCGACGTGGTGGTCTGGGGCGGCCCGTCGCGGCTGTTCTTTCACGGCGTCGCGCCGCTCGCTGACGGGGAGCATCACGTCATGGGACGCCAGCGGATCAACCTGACTTTTCGCAAGGCGCGCTGATTTTCCTTCTCCCGCAAGGAGAGAATTTGCAAGCATCCCGCGCCATGGGAAATGTCGCTTAGCAAGTACGAGCAGATCCGATCGCCGCGCTTGAGCGAGCGAGTCGAGAAGCGCCCGCCGGCCAAGTGAAGACCAGGTGCACCGGCGGGATATGGACGATGGCCGTTAGGTCGTGGGACTTAGCACACGCGGCAAAATCCCCAAGATGCGCAACAGCTGCCGGACGCGCAGGTGACCGCACAGCCGACCGCACAGCCGACCGCGCAGGCACGGACCGCACAGCCACGGCAGGCACGGACCGCGCAGCCACGGCAGGCACGGGCCGCGCAGCCACGGCAGCCACGGGCCGCGCAGCCACGGCAGCCACCTGCGCGGGCTAGCTGCACGCCGCTGCCAACGTTTTGCTTATCGATGAGATGGAACGTGGCGAGACTGACGTCGGCCATTTCCTCTTCGCTAAGAACGAAGCGCTGATTGGGCGGGGTATTGTCAGATTGCCCGATATCGGCAGCGGGCATCGTGGATGCTGATGTGTTACCGAGCAGCGAACCCAGTCCGGTGGCACCCAGCACCGTCACAGCAGCTTTGGCTATGCGTTTCTGCTTCGAAGCCTGCTTGACCTGTGGCATGGTCTGCATCCTCCGCAAGTTCTTATGATTGAGGTGGCAAGTGTGCGCTCGGCAAACCCGGCGCGCAAGGTTTGTCTGTGCGATAAGATGCAAACCTTCCCATCGAGTTCCCATTCATCTTCATGAACGAGATCGACACTGCCGCTTGGCTTGCACTGTCATAATTCGAAGGTGACGAAGTGAGGTACACTTTGTGCCACACGCGATTGCGTGGCCCGGTGTTGCATGGTTGAAGAAACTGACGACGGCGGGATTGGGTCGTTACGCCTGCGGCTTCGGTGGGTGGATGAATGCCCAAGGGCTGACTTCCGAATCCGTCGGCACTTCCACCGAAATCACGCAGGGCCCGCCGTCCGCCAGCGCCTTTTCCAGCGCGGGCTTGAACTGCTCCGGCGAAGTCACGCGCGCCGCAGCCACGCCGAAGGATTCCGCCAGCTTCACGAAATCCGGATTGACCAGGTCGGACGCCACCACGCGGCCGTCAAAATGCTGGCGCTGGTCGCGGCGCACATTGCCGTAGGCATTGTTGTTGAACACCAGCGTCACCACGCCGATCTTGAACTGCACGGCGGTCGATAGTTCCTGCACGCCGAACATGAACCCGCCGTCGCCGGTGATGGCGACCACGGGCCGGTCTGGATTGGCGACCTTGGCGCCGAGCGCGGTCGGGAAGCCCGAGCCCAGCGTGCCCTGATAGCCCGAGGTGATGAAGGTGCGCGGCTCATAGATCGGAAAGCCGTACCAGGAGGCAAAGCCGACCTGCGACAGCTCGTCGGTGACGATGGCATTCGCCGGCAGCACCTCGCGCAGGATGTTCAGGTACGCCATCTGCGGCTGCACCTTCTGGATCTCCTGCTGCGCTGCCGCGGTCGCCTCGCGGATCTCGCCGCGCCGGCCGCTGGTCCTGTTGTAACCGGCCTTCTTCACGGCGGCGACGAGATCGGCCGTTCCCGCCCTGGCGTCGGCGACAACAGCGACGTCGGATACGAGCCGGCGCATCTCGGCCGGGTCGATGTCGATGCGAACCGATTTCAATCCCTTCGGCTGATAGGGCCAGCGAAAGCCGGATGCCGGCAGCTCGGCACGGGTGCCGATTGCGATCATCAGATCGGTGGTCGGCCAGAGCTTGTAGCCGGCGGCCATGGTCAGCCCGAGCTCATGCGCGTTGGAGACGATGCCGCGGCCGCTGCGGAACGCCACCACGGGCGCGTCGATCATTTCGGCAAGTTCGAGGATTTCTTCGCGCGCGTCGATCGCGCCGCTGCCGACGAAGATCATCGGCCGCTTCGCGTCCTTGATCAGCGCGGTGGCGGCCTTGATGCGGTCGGGATCGGGCTGCGGCGCGGGCAGGCGATCGAACACCTGGGAGCGGCCGACCTGTGCGCGCTGCGTGAACACATCCCACGGCATTTCCAGCGACACCGGGCCGCGGCGCCCCGACAGCATTTCCTGGAACGCGCGCGACACCGCTGAAGGCGCCGCATCGGGATATTCGATGCGCTCGGCCCATTTGACGAAGGTGCGCAGCGTCGCAAGCTGGTCCGGCATCTCGTGCAGATGGCCGCGGCCCTTGCCGAGAAAAGCTGTCGGCACCTGGCCGGTCAGGCAGAGCACCGGCTCGTTGCAGCCGAAGGCGGTGAGCATCGCAGCGCTGGCATTGAGCACGCCGGGGCCGGGCACCACGCTGAACACGCCGGGCTTGCCGGATGAGCGCGCATAGCCGAACGCCATGTAGCCGCAGGCCTGCTCGTGCCGCGCGCCAATCACCTTCAACTGCGCCTGATGGAAGGCGTCGAACAGGCCGTAGATTTGTGCGCCGGGCAGGCCGAACACGGTGTCGACGCCATGCGCGACCAGGCCATTGACGATCGCTTCGCCGCCGGAAGTTGCTGTCATTACTCTACCCACTCACTCCTGAGGAATTGTCAGGCTTCGTCGATCACGCCGTTTCTGAGCACACCGACGCCCTCGGCCTCAACTTCGATGACGTCGCCGGGCTTGAGATAGCGGGGCGGGTCGAACCGCGCGCCGGCGCCGGTCGGCGTCCCCGTCACGATGACGTCGCCCGGCACCAGCGTGGTGAAGGTCGAGAGATAGTTGATGAGGTATCGGAAGCCGAAGATCAACCGCCCGGTGCGGTCGTCCTGCCGCGTCTCGCCATTGACCTTGGTGGTCAGCCGAATGTCCGCGATCTGGCTCTCCTGGGTAAAGGGCACGATCCACGGACCGAGGCTGCCGGTGGAATCGAAATTCTTGCCCTGGGTGACGTTGAACTTGGCGTGCCGAACCCAGTCGCGGATGGTGCCCTCATTGCAGAGCGTGACGGCGGCGATGTGGCCGAGCGCATCGCTCTCCTTGATATGCCGGCCGGCCTTGCCGATGACAAGCACCAGCTCGCCCTCGTAGTCGAGCTGCGCGGATGCGCGCGGGCGGACCAGCGGCGCGTTGTGGCCGACAAACGAGCGCGGCGTGCGCATGAACATGCTCGGATATTTCGGCGCGTCCTGTCCGTCCTTGTATTCGGCGTTGCGGTCCGGGTAGTTGACGCCGATGCAGATGATCTTTTCCGGCGCGGGGATCGGCGGCTGCCAGGTGATCGCATCGAGTGCGTGATCCGGTTGATGCCGTGCACCCTCGTCCACGAGCTTCGTCAGCGCGCCGGCGGCGATCGCTTCGCGCAGTGTCGGATAGTCCTTTCCGAACCGCGCCGAGAGATCGACGACGCCGGTATCGGTCACGGCGCCGTATCTGGTGACGCCGCCAATGGAATAGGTCGCGAGACGGGGAGTGGTCATCTGATCAATCCGCAATGGTGACGTCGGCGACAAAAGCCGGCTCGCGCACCTTCTGTCCGGTGAAGGGCGTGCCTTCCTCGAACCAGGAGCGCGGCGCAGGCGCCCCCCACAGGGTCTGCCGGCGCGGGTCCTTCAGCGACCAGCGCAGCGGTTCGTGGTCGTGGTCGCCGGTGAAATAGTCGCTGGTATAGAGCTCGAGGCGGTGGCCGTCGGGGTCGCGGACATAGAGGAAGAACGCGTTCGAAATGCCATGGCGGCCCGGACCGCGTTCGATGTTCTTGAGGTATCCGCTGGAGGCCATGACGTCGCAGAGATGCAGGATGTTCATCGCGGTCGGCGTCCAATAGGCGATATGGTGCAGGCGAGGGCCACGGCCGTTGGTGATGGCGAAGTCATGGACATTGCCCTTGCGGTGCATCCAGGCGGCGGCGATGCGGCCGTTCGGCCCGTCTTCCTCACCATATTCGGTCAGGCGGAAGCCGAGCCTTGCGTAGAAATCGACGGTGTTCTGCACCCCGGGTGAGAACACGTTGAAATGGTCCAGCCGCTGCGGGTGGCATCCCTTGTAGAGGTCGTAACGGCGCAGCAGATGCGGGCGCTTCTCCATGGTCGCATAGAGTTCGAGCTGGAATCCGATGGGATCGGTGAATTGCAGGGTGCGGCCCTGGAATGGCTGATCGACGAAGGCGTAGGTGATGCCATTCTCGGAAAAGAAGCTGGCGGCCTTGTCGAGGTCGCCGTCATTGCCGACCTTGAAGCCGAGCCGGCTGCAGGCCGCGGTGGAGGCTTTCCGCAGCACCAGCGAGTGATGTTGGTGCTCCTCGCTGCCGCGCAGATACACTACTCTGTCGTCGGCGTCCTCGACATGCAGGCCCACGGTGTTCTCGTAGAACGCGCGGCTCTTGTTGAGGTCGACGACCTCGAGCACGGCATGGCTGCAGCGGATGATGTTGAAGGGCGGGTCGAAGATGTGTGTCGGCACCGGCATGCGCGTTCCCTTGTTTGGTTCGTCATTCCGGGGCGGTCCGCAGGACCGAACCCGGAATCTCGAGGTTCCGGGTTCGCTTCGCGCCCCGGAACGACGGTGAAATTAGATTCCCAGTTTCTGAATCTTGTGCGTCCCGCGCGCGAGCGAGACGTGCTTGGTTTCCATGTAGAAGTCGAACGAGTAATCGCCGCCGTCGCGGCCGATGCCTGAGGCCTTCATGCCGCCGAACGGGGTGGGCAGATGCCGTACGTTCTCGGAGTTGAGCCAGATCATGCCGGCTTCCAGCGCGTCGGCCACGCGCAGCGCGCGGCCCATGTCGCCGGTCCAGACATAGCCTGTCAGGCCATACTGCACGCCGTTGGCGATCTCGATCGCGTCTTTCTCGTCCTTGAACGGGATCACGGTCAGGAACGGCCCGAACACTTCCTCCTGCGCCACCCGCATTTTTGAGTTGGCACCGGTGACAAGCGTCGGCTGCACGTAATGGCCGCCGCCCGGGCCGTCATGCGGCTTGCCGCCGACCGCGATGGTGGCGCCGTCGTTCTTCGCAACGTCGAAATAGCTGCAGACTTTGGCGAGGTGCCGCTCGTGGATCAGCGGCCCGACTTCGGTCGCCGGGTCGAGCGGGTGTCCGACCTTCAGCGCCTTCACCCGTGCGGTAAGTTTTTCGATGAATTTCTCCGCGATGCTCGCCTGCACCAGCAGGCGGCTCGACGAAGTGCAGCGCTCGCCGTTCAACGAGTAGATCATGAAGACGACCGCATCAAGCGCGCGGTCGAGATCGGCATCGTCGAATACGATCACCGGGTTCTTGCCGCCGAGCTCGAAATGCACGCGCTTTAGCGTAGGGGCGCCCTGCGCCATGATCGCCGAACCCGTCGCGCTCTCGCCGACGAAGCCGATCGCCTTGATCGCGGGATGCTCGGTCAGCGCCTTGCCGGCCTCCTCGCCCATGCCGTGAACGGTGTTGAGCACGCCGTCGGGCAGGCCGGCCTGCCTGGCGAGTTTTGCCAGCAGGTCCGCCGTGACAGGCGACCATTCCGCCGGCTTGTGCACGACGGTGCAGCCGGCGGCGAGCGCCGGCGCAATTTTCCAGGTCGACAGCATGAACGGCGTGTTCCACGGCGTGATCACGCCGACCGGGCCGATCGGCACGCGGGTCGAGATGTTCCAGTGCTCATCGGAAGGCGTGTTGAGGCCGTCGCGGGCCTCGGCGCATTTGTCGGCGAAGAAGCGAAAATTCTCCGCCGCCCGGATCGCGGCCTTGGCCATGAAGCGGTGAGCCTGTCCGGTGTCGATGCATTCGAGCACGGCGATGTCATCGGCATTGTCTTCGATGGCGTCGGCTACCCGATGCAGCAGTTTTCGCCGCGCCGCCGCCGATACCTCGCGCCAGGCCTTGAAGGCCCGGCTCGCCGCATCAGCCGCGCGATCGATGTCCTCGGCATTGCCGCGCGCGACGGACGCCAGCACTGCGCCGTCGACCGGCGACTTCGTCTCAAACGTCTGGCCCGAGGCCGACGGCACCGTCTTGCCGTCGATCATGTGGCCGATGCCCTCGCTCTTCAATTTGGCGAGGAGGGGGCCAACGCGGTCGCGGTTGGCCTGAAAGCTGTCCTTGGGCGTCGCTTTATCCATTGATCGTCTCCACTTTCAGCGCTTCGTGGATGTTGTTGCGTTTCCAGCTTGTGTCCTTGTCGTTGATCTGCATGTCGAACGACAATGCGAACTTCTCTTTGGCAAACACTGGATCGAGATGGGCCGACAAGACCTTGAAGATATGCTCGCCGGCCTTCTTGCGGGTGGCGAGGTCGCGGCCTTCACCGAGGCGCAGCACCATGTCGAGGAAGGCATAGTTCTGCCGGCCGTCGGCGATCGCATAGTGCTCGCATCTGATGGCGCGGACTCGGATACCGCCGAGCGGGAAGATGCCGGTCTCGACCGCGGCCTTGCGAACCAGTTCGACGACCGCGCCCATGTCGACGTGGCCATCGAGATTGCCTGAATATTCGATCGTGAAGTGCGGCACGTTGCGCTCCCTCAAACATTTCTCAAGGCCTCAGGCGAAGTAGCAGCTCACCGAGCCATAGGGACCATAGTCGGCCTGGATCGTGTCGCCCTTGCGCGTCTCGATCGGCCGGATGAACGACCCCGCCAGCACCACCTGTCCAGCCTCCAGCGCCAGCCCGTTCGGCGCAATCTTGTTGGCGAGCCAGGCCACCGACGTGGCGGGATGGTTGAGAACGCCGGCCGCAAGCCCGGTTTCCTCGAGCTGGCCGTTGCGGAAGCATAGCGCGCCGATCCAGCGCAGGTCGGCATCCAGCGGCCGGATCGGGCGGCCGCCGAGCACGATGCCGGCATTGGCTGCGTTGTCGGCGATGGTGTCGAAGATCTTGCGCGTCGCCTTGGTCTGTGGATCGACCCTCTCGACCCGCGTGTCCAGGATCTCCAGCGCCGGCACCACGAAGTCGGTGGTGTTGAGCACGTCGAACATGGTGCAGTCAGGCCCTGACAGCCGCGACTTCATCACAAAGGCAAGCTCGGCCTCGACGCGGGTACCGATGAAACGATCTGATGGCACCAGCCCGCCATCGGCAAAGAACATGTCGTCGAGCAGGATGCCTGAATCAGGCTCGTCGATATTGAGCGCGCTCTGCATCGCCTTCGACGTCAGGCCGATCTTGTGGCCCTTCACGACGCGGCCCTGCGCGACCTTCATCTCGACCCAGGCCTTTTGAATGGCGTAGGCGTCCTCGATCGTGATGCCGGGGTGTTCGAGCGAAAGCTGGCGGATCTGCGTGCGGGTCTTTTCGGCGCGATCGAGCCGCTCGGCAGCGCTTCGGATTTCGTCTCGGGAAAGGGCCATGGCTGCGTCCGGATGCGCGGAAAAAGCGCGTGCTGAAATTTGTTTAACATGTTAAGTTATCCGACGCAAACTGATTTGCTGCTTGTTGCGCCGCAAAACTTTATCGTTCGTGCAATCACGATTCCTGATGTGGGACGACTGAAGATGGCAGGGAAGAAATCGCCGAACGGATCGCGCGCGGAGCAGGAGGGAACGCCGGAGCCTCGCCGCGGGCCGATGCGCGAATTCTCCCGCTCGCTGCCGATGTCGCTGCTGCGCGCGCGCGAAGCTGTGATGCGGCGGTTCCGTCCATCGCTGCGCAACCATGGCCTCACCGAACAGCAGTGGCGGATTCTCCGCGCGCTCACGGCGGTCGACACCATCGAGGTGACCGAGCTGGCGCGCGTCGCCTTCCTGCTGGGACCGAGCCTGTCCCGCATCCTGCGCGACCTCGAAGCGCGCGACCTGATCGAGCGGCGCACCGCCAAGGCGGATCTGCGCCGCGGCGAGGTCTCGATCTCGTCCAGGGGGTTGAAGCTGATCGAGGCTGTCGCGCCGACGTCGGAGGCGATCTACGCCGAGATCACCAATCGCTACGGCGCGCGCAAACTCGCCGAACTGCAGGACATGCTGGGCGAACTGGAACACAGCCTCGCTGCGATGGAGGTAGCGGGTGATGGCGACACTACTGTCGAGGATGAGTAAGCGCAAATTTGCATGATGCTACCGAGCCCGCGCATAGCGGGCGGGCAAATGATTGCAATCAATTGGCTAATGCGGTCGACGCGAGTAGACACGCGCGACATTTTTCGTTCAAAGTGCCGCTCAAGCTGGTCAGCAAAACCGGCGTGGGAAGCGAAGGGCATGCCGCCGAAAGGCAGGGCGTCCCGGGCAAGGACAGGCTGAAATCCGGACATGGTCACAATAAAAGTCAACAATCTGATCGATTTCGTCACCGAGGTTTTTTCACATGCGGAATCCTCGCCCGAGGAAGCCAGACGCATCGCGACCTACCTGACGACGGCCAATCTCACGGGACATGACAGCCACGGCGTCATCCGCGTTCCCGTCTATATCCGCTGGAAGAAGACCGGGAACGTCATTCCCAACCAGACGCCCGAGATCGTCGTCGATACGCCCTCGCTCGCCGTGGTCGACGGCAAGTTCGGCTATGGCCAGACCGTGACGCCGTTCGCGGTGCGGACTGGGATCGAGAAGTGCAAGAAGGCCGGGCTGTCGGCGATGGCGCTGCGCAATGCCGGACATATCGGCCGTGTCGGCGATTGGGCCGAGATGGCCGCGGCCGAAGGGCTGGTCTCGGTGCACTTCGTCAACGCCGCCGGCTCGTTGCTGGTCGCGCCGTTCGGCGGCGTGGAGAAGCGGCTCTCGACCGCGCCTTATTGCGTCGGCATTCCGCGCAAGGGACAGGATCCGATCGTGCTCGATTTCGCGACCTCGGTCGTCGCGGAAGGCAAGGTGCTGGTCGCCAGTCGCGGCGGCAAGAAGCTGCCGACCGGCGCGCTGGTCGATCAGGACGGCACGCTCAGCGAGGAGCCGTCAGTTCTTTACGGTCCTTATACGCCAGATGGTCCGCGCGATCATACCAAGGGGACCGGTGCGATCCGCGCGTTCGGCGAGCACAAGGGCTCAGGCCTTGCCTTCATCTGCGAACTGCTCGGCGGCGCGCTGACCGGCACCGGCGCCACCTCGGGCGGGCGGCAGTTCGCCAACGGCATGCTGTCTTTCTTTATCGATCCCAAGGTGATCGACACCAGCAACTTCTTCGACGGCGAGATCTCGCGCTACACCGACTTCATCCGGCAGACCAAACCGATCGCCGGCGTCGAGAGCGTATTGGTTCCGGGCGATCCCGAACGCAAGACGCGCGCCGAGCGCACCAGGAACGGCGTGCCGCTGCCTGACGATACCTGGGCGGCGATCGTCAACACCGCCCGCGAGGTCGGCGTCAGCGAGACCTCGATCCAGCGCGCGGCCAGCTAATTCACCCCACCAACTCCAACAGTCGAAAAGATCACAAAGGGAAGGCAATCAATGGCAACCAACAACGTCAAGAAAGTATGGGCTTCCGGCAAGGCCGTGGTGAACGCGTGGCTCGCGATCCCGTCCGGCTTTTCGGCCGAAATGGTCGCGCAGTGCGGCTTCGACAGCGTCACCGTCGACATGCAGCACGGCGTGCAGGACTACCTCTCGATGGTCCAGTGCTTCCAGGCCATGGACAAGCATCCGGTGACGCCGATGGTCCGCGTGCCCTGGAACGAGCCCGGCATCATCGGCAAGGTGCTCGACGGCGGCGCCTATGGCGTGATCTGCCCGATGGTCAACACCCCGCAGGAAGCCAAGAACCTCGTTTCCTACGCCAAATATCCGCCGAAGGGCGTCCGCTCCAACGGTCCGATCCGCGCCGGCATGTACGGCAGCGCAGGCTCCTACCAGCAGACGGCCAATGACGAGATCGTTCTGCTGCCGATGATGGAGACCAGGACGGCGGTCGAGAACATGGAAGCGATCCTCGACGTCGAGGGCATCGACGGCGTCTATATCGGCCCGTCCGACCTCGGCTTCTCCTACGGCCTGGTGCCGAAGCTCGACCGCGACGAGCCGGAGATCCTGAAGATCTATGAAAAGATCATCAAGGAGTGCGGCAAGCGCGGCCTCAACCCGGGCATCCACTGCTCCGGCGCCGAAGGCGCGGTGCGCGCCATCAACATGGGCTTCAAGCTGGTGACGCTGTCAAACGAGGTCGGATTGATGTCGACCTACTGCAAGATGCAAGTGAACCAGACCCGCAAGGATTCCGCCGGCAAGGCGTAAGCTTGCGCGAATAGCGAGTAGCGAATGGCGAACAGGGTGGGGAGCAGCGCAATGGTATCTGCTGTTCGCTACTCCCCATTCGCTATTCGCCGATCTTGAGGAGACACCCCCATGACCACTCCGACCCCCGTGATCCGCCTGCATCCCGACGACGGCGTGCTGATCGCGCGCGCGAGCCTGCCAAAGGGCTTAATGGTGGCCGAGGGGGTCACGACGGTCGAGCGTATCCCGGCGGGCCACAAGGTCGCGATCAAGCCGATTGCCGTGGGCGAGCCGGTGCGCCGCTACGGCCAGATCATCGGCTTTGCCACCGTGCCGATCGCGCCGGGCCAGCACGTCCATACGCAGAACTGCGGCATGGGCGATTTCGCCAAGGACTATGCCTATGGCGTCGACGTCAAGCCGGTGCCGAATTTCGATCTTCCCGCGACGTTCGAGGGCATCCGCCGCGCCGACGGCCGCATCGCGACGCGCAACTATATCGGCATCCTCACCTCGGTGAATTGCAGCGCCCATGTCGCCGGCATCGTCGCCGACATGTTCAAGAAGAATCCGTTCACCGGCGATAACCCGCTGGCCGATTATCCGAATGTCGACGGAGTGGTGGCGCTGACCCACAAGACCGGCTGCGGCATGACGCAGAACGAGCCGCTGGCGCTGCTCAGGCGGACGCTCGGCGGCTACGCGCGGCACGCGAATTTCTCGCACGTGGTCGTGCTCGGACTTGGCTGCGAGGTCAACCAGATCGGCGGGCTGATGGAGGAGCAGAAACTCGCCGGACGCCTGCGCGCGATGGACATCCAGGAAGTCGGCGGCACCCGCAAGACGGTGGAAGCCGGCGTCGCCTTCGTCAAGGAAGCGCTGACCGACGCGAACAAGGTGAAGCGCGAGTCCGTGCCGGCGAGCGAACTCACGGTGGCCCTGCAATGCGGCGGCTCCGACGGATATTCCGGCGTGTCGGCCAATCCGGCGCTGGGAGCTGCGAGCGATCTGCTCGTGCGTCATGGCGGCACCGTGATCCTCTCGGAGACGCCCGAGACCTACGGCGCCGAGCATCTCCTGACGCGCCGCGCGGTCAGCCGCGAGGTCGGCGAAAAGCTCGTCGGCCTGATGCGCTGGTGGGAGGAGTACACCCAGCGCGAAGGTGCCGAGATGAACGCCAACCCGAGCCCCGGCAACAAGGCCGGCGGCCTCACCACGATCCTGGAAAAGTCGCTCGGCGCGATGGCCAAGGCCGGCAGCACCAACCTCGTCGACGTGCTCAATTACGCCGAGCCGATCACCAAGAAGGGTTTCGTGTTCATGGATACGCCCGGCTACGACCCGGTCGCGGCAACCGGGCAGGTGGCCGGTGGCGCCAATCTCGTCTGCTTCACGACCGGCCGCGGCAGCGTGTTCGGCTGCAAGCCGGCGCCGTCGATCAAACTCGCGACCAACACGCCGATGTACAAGCGGATGGAAGACGACATGGACGTCAATTGCGGCACCATCCTCGACGGCGAGGAGACCGTGCAGCAATGCGGCCAGCGCATCTTCGAGCTGATGCTGAAGACGGCATCGGGCCAGCCGACCAAGAGCGAAAGCTTTGACTTCGGTGGCGCCGAGTTCGCGCCGTGGGTGCTGGGCGCGACGATGTGAGGGGGCAGCGAATAGCGAGTAGCGAATGGCGAATAAGGTGGCTCGGCTTTCCATTCGCCATTCGCCACTCGCCTGCACGCTAGGCACTGTCTGCCCGTTGTTAGTGCTTGATCCCACCCGGAACCGGTGTTCTGCTTAAAAAAGCCGCTGGAGTTTCCGGTCCGTGTCGATCTACGTCGCACTGCATCACGTCACGCACTACAAATACGATCGACCGATCGATCTCGGCCCGCAGACCGTGCGCCTGCGCCCGGCGCCGCATACGCGCACGCCGATCCTGAGCTATTCGCTCAAGGTTACGCCATCCAACCACTTCGTTAACTGGCAGCAGGATCCGCAAGGCAATTGGCTGGCGCGTTTTGTCTTTCCGGAGAAGGCAAGCGAGCTGAAGATCGAAGTCGATTTCACCGCGCAGATGACGGTGGTCAATCCGTTCGATTTCTTTGTCGAGCCTTCCGCCAATTCCTTTCCATTCGACTACATCGCCGATCTCAAGACCGAGCTTGCGCCCTATCTGGTCACGACGGAGCAGGGGCCGTTGTTCGCGTCCTACCTGAAGGAGATTCCGCGCGAGGCCGACAGCACCGTCAATTTCCTGGTCGAGCTCAACGCCGAACTCGCGAGGAAGATCAAATATGTCATCCGGATGGAGCCGGGCATTCAGACGCCGGAAGAGACGCTGGCGCGGGGCTCCGGCTCGTGCCGCGATTCCGCGTGGCTGCTGATCGAGACGCTACGGCATCTCGGCCTCGCCGCGCGCTTCGTCTCCGGCTATCTGATCCAGCTCCGTCCCGATATCGATCCGGTCGAGGGCCCGCGCGAGGTCGAGAATGATTTCACCGATCTGCACGCCTGGTGCGAGGTCTATCTGCCGGGGGCGGGATGGATCGGCTTCGACGTCACCTCGGGCATGCTGACCGGCGAGGGGCATATCCCGGTCGCCGCCACGCCGCATTATCGCTCGGCGGCGCCGATTTCCGGCAGCGCCGGTTTCGCCAATGTTGATTTCGGCTTCGAGATGAGCGTCAAACGCATCCGCGAGGCGCCGCGGATCACGCGGCCGTTCTCGGACCAGTCCTGGGCGCGGCTCGATGCGCTCGGCGAACAGGTCGATGCTGATCTCCGGCGCGATGATGTGCGCCTCACCATGGGCGGCGAGCCGACCTTCGTCTCCGTCGACGATCTGGAATCGGCGGAATGGAATATCGCCGCCATCGGCCCGACCAAGCAGGCGCTGGCGGATGAACTGATCCGCAAGCTGCGCGCGCGGTTCGCGCCGGGCGGACTGCTGCATTACGGACAGGGCAAATGGTATCCGGGCGAAGGCCTGCCGCGCTGGGCCTTTGGCCTCTATTGGCGCAAGGA
This sequence comes from Bradyrhizobium sp., assembly GCF_036735945.1. GTDB lineage: Bacteria > Pseudomonadota > Alphaproteobacteria > Rhizobiales > Xanthobacteraceae > Bradyrhizobium. The sequence continues at coordinate 61,420 of NZ_DAINNI010000005.1, forward strand.
CGGCGTGCCGATCTGGAAGAATGCCGAACTGATCGCAGAGATTGGCGATCCGCGCGAGGCGTCGAGCGAACAGGCCAGAGCCTTCATGGCAGCGGTGTCAACGCGGCTCGGCCTCGATGCCGCCTACGTAATGTCGGCCCATGAAGATCCCGCGCACTGGCTTCAGAAGGAAGCCGCGCTGCCGGTCAATGTAGACCCGAGCGATTCCAAATTGGCCGATGCGGAAGAGCGCGCGCGGATGGCGCGGGTGTTCGATCAGGGACTCGACAAGCCCTGTGGTTTCGTGTTGCCGATCCAGCACGCGGAGGCCGATGCTGCCGGCTGGATCAGCGAGCGCTGGCAGGTTCGGCGCAGCCATCTGTTCCTGATCCCGGGGGATTCACCGCTCGGACTGCGGCTACCGATGGCGTCGCTGCCGCACGTTCCGCCGGAGGAGTATCCCTACCTCGTCGAGCAGGATCCGATGGAAGGACGGGAGGGGCTTGCGGCCGGGAGCGAGGCGTCGGAATCAAAGAGCGCGAAAGCGAAGGCAAAGCCCAAACCGGTGCGCACCGCTACTGCGGTCGAAATCCGCGATGGCGTGCTGTGCCTATTCATGCCGCCGGTCGAGAAGGTCGAACATTATCTCGAACTGGTTGGGGCGGTGGAGGCGACCGCCGAGGAGATGCAGATCGCTGTTCGTGTCGAGGGCTATGGACCGCCTTACGATCCGCGCATCGAGGTGATCAAGGTGACGCCCGATCCCGGCGTGATCGAGGTCAACGTCCAGCCGGCGCAGAGCTGGCGCGAGGCGGTCGATATCACTTTCGGCCTGTACGAGGACGCCGCGAAAGTTCGGCTCGGCGCCAACCGCTTTCTGGTCGACGGCCGCCACACCGGCACCGGCGGCGGCAATCATGTCGTGGTCGGTGGCTCGACGCCGCCGGACTCGCCGTTCCTGCGCCGGCCCGATCTCCTGAAGAGCCTCGTGCTGTACTGGCAGCGTCATCCCTCGCTGTCCTATTTCTTCTCCGGCATGTTCATCGGCCCGACCAGCCAGGCGCCACGTATCGACGAGGCGCGGCATGACGGCCTCTACGAACTGGAGATCGCGCTCTCGCACGTGCCGCCGCCCGGCATCGAGGCGCCGCTTTGGCTGGCTGACCGGCTGTTCCGGCATATCCTGGTCGATATCACCGGCAACACCCATCGCGCCGAAATCTGCATCGACAAGCTCTATTCGCCCGATGGACCGACCGGCCGGCTCGGGCTGGTCGAATTCCGCGCCCTCGAAATGCCGCCTGATCCCAGGATGTCGCTGGCGCAGCAACTCCTGATCCGCGCGCTGGTCGCAAAGCTCTGGCGCGAGCCGCAGCAGGGCAAGTTCGTGCGCTGGGGCACCGCGCTGCACGACCGCTTCATGCTGCCGCATTTCCTCTGGGAGGATTTTCTCGGCGTGCTCGATGAACTCAGGCTATCCGGCTACGAGTTCTCGGCGGAATGGTATCAGGCCCAGCTCGAATTCCGCTTTCCGGCGTTCGGCCGCGTCCATCATGGCGGCGTTGCGCTGGAATTGCGGCAGGCGCTGGAGCCCTGGCACGTGCTCGGCGAAGAGGGCTCGGCCGGCGGCACCGTGCGCTATGTCGACTCTTCCGTCGAGCGGCTGCAGGTCAAGGCAACCGGTTTCGTCGAGGGCCGTCACATCGTGACCTGCAACGGCAGGCGGATGCCGATGACGCCGACCGGCCGCTCCGGTGAAGCGGTCGCTGCCGTCCGCTTCAAGGCGTGGCAGCCGGCCTCCGGGCTGCACCCGACCATTCCGGTCCACGCACCCCTGACATTCGACCTGATCGATACCTGGAATGGCCGCTCGCTCGGCGGCTGCGTCTACCACGTCGCCCATCCCGGCGGCCGCAACTATGACACCAAGCCGGTGAATTCCTATGAGGCGGAAGCGCGGCGGCTGGCCCGTTTTCAGGATCATGGCCACACTCCGGGCAAGATTGAGCTGCCGCCTGAGGAGCGCAGCATCGATTTCCCCCTGACGCTCGACCTGAGGACGCCGCTCTTGCCGTAGCGCTTTCAGAAAGTGCGAGACCGCGGCGGCGATTCTGATCTATTCAGAAGGAGGGCCCAGGGGAGCCGGAATGACAGGTCAAGGCAACAGCCAGGAAAGCAAGGCCCGGCCAGGCCAGCGCCGGATGGCGCAATGGACCCGCGACTACGCGCGGCTGCCCGGCATCCCCGACGAATATATCGGCCCCGACGGCGCGCCGCGGCCGGCCTGGGCCCGCTTCTTCGATGCCTTTGCCGCGCTTTCCCCTGTCGATATCGAGCGGCGCTTCGCTTCCGCCGATCGCCATCTGCGCGAGGCCGGCGTCACCTATCGCGCGCCGGGCGAGACGTCCGACCGGTTGTGGCCGCTCAGCCACCTGCCGCTGATCATCGACGAGGCCGACTGGCAGCAACTCACCACCGGCATCGCGCAACGCGCGCAGCTGCTCGAAATGGTGCTGCGCGATCTCTATGGCGAGGGCCGGCTGGTCGCGGATGGCGCGTTGCCGGCGGCGGCGATTGCCGGCAGCAACGAATATCTGCGCGCGGTTTGCGGCGTCAAACCGCCGGGCAACCGCTATCTGCACTTCTATGCCGCCGACGTCGGCCGCGGCCCCGACGGGCGCTGGTGGGTGCTCAATGATCGCACGCAGGCGCCGTCGGGCGCGGGCTATGCGCTGGAAAACCGCCTGGTGCTGTCGCGGGCCTTTTCCAGCCTCTACAAGTCCATGAACGTCGAGCGCGTCGCGCCGTTCTTCGAGGCATTCCGGGAATCGCTTCGCGCCAGCGCCGAGCGGGACGAGCCGCGGATCGGGCTGCTGACGCCGGGCACCTTCAGCGAAACCTATTTCGAGCATGCCACGCTGGCGCGCTATCTCGGCTTTCTGCTGGTCGAGGGCGACGATCTCGCCGTCTCCGGCGACCGCATCCATATCCGCACCGTCGCCGGATTGAAGCGGCTCGATGTGTTGCTCCGCCGGGTCGATTCCAATTTCCTCGATCCGCTGGAACTCGATGCCTCCTCGCATCTCGGCGTGCCCGGGCTGATCGATGTGCTGCGCAAGAACGGCGTGGTGGTCGCCAACATGCCGGGCTCGGGCGTCCTGGAATCGAGGGCGCTGCTCGGCTTCCTGCCGAGCCTGTGCCGACGCCTGCTCGGCGAGACCCTGGCCATGCCGCATATCGCAACCTGGTGGTGCGGACAGAAGGCGGCGCGTGACGAAGTGCTGTCGCGGATCGGGGATTTCGCGATCGAGGGCGCCTATGGCCGTGCCGTTCCCGGCTTTTCCGATAACGGCCCGGTGCTGGCCGGCGAATTGCCACCCGCCGAGCGCGACCGGCTGCGGCAGGCGATCGCCGATCGTGGCATCGATTATGTCGGTCAGGAGCTGGTTCGGCTGTCGACGACGCCGGTGTGGGAAGCGGGACGGATCGCGCCGCGGCCCTTCGTGCTGCGGGTATTTGCCGCGGCGACCCCGAACGGCTGGACCGTCATGCCCGGCGGCTTCTGCCGGATCGCCGAACAGGCCGATGCCCGCGCGGTGTCGATGGGCGATGGCGCCCGGGCGGCGGATGTCTGGGTGGTGTCCGACAAGGCGGTGGCGTCCTCAACGCTGTTGCCGGCAGCCGACGCCGTGCGGATCAGGCGGATCGCCGGCGTGGTGCCGAGCCGCGCCGCGGACAATCTGTTCTGGCTCGGCCGCTATCTCGAGCGCGCCGAGGCGACGCTGCGGCTGATCCGCGCGCTCGGCACCTCGACGCGCACCGCCGATGGCATGTCCTCGGCGCTGCATTCGGTCGAGCGTGTCCAGCGGATCCTGGTGAGCTGGGGCGCCATTTCGCAAACGACGCGGACCAACCCGGCGCGGGTGATCGCGGAGGCGTTGCAGAGCGAGGCGAAGTTCGGCTCGGCGCTCTCGCTGGTGAGATCAGTACAGCGGACGGCAAGTTCGCTGCGCGAGCGGCTTTCGCCCGACGCCTGGCAGATCATCACCGAGATGGTGGAGCGCCTCGCGCTGCAGGTCGATGACGACGACGGTATCGTCAGCGCGGCCGAACTGACGCTGCAGGAACTGGCGAGCATCGCGGGGCTTGCGCAGGAGAACATGAACCGCGCCGCCGGCTGGCGTTTCCTCGACATGGGCCGCCGTGCCGAGCGCGCCATCAACACGGTGCGGTTCACCCGGCAGTTCGGCTATGACGAGGCCGGCGAGGAAGACCTCGACATGCTGCTGACGCTGGTGGACTGCCAGATCACCTATCGTTCGCGCTATCTGGTCGGGCCTGCGCTCGCGCCGGTGCGCGATCTCGCGGTGCTCGATCCCTACAATCCGCGCTCGGTCGCGTTCCAGGTCGCCTCGCTGAACGAGCACATCGCCGCGCTTCCGAGCCTGAAGGAATATGGCCTGATCGAACGGCCGCAGCGGCTGGCGGTGGCATTGCAGGCGACGCTGACGACGGCGGAGGCCGCGATGCTTGACGTCACCAGCCTGTTCTCGCTCGAACAGTCGCTGCTCACCCTCGCCGACGCCATCGGCCAGCATTACTTCCCGCACGGACCGCAGGCGAGCCGGCCGGAGAAGCTGACGGGCCTTGCGTGATCTACGATATCCGTCACGTCACGACCTATTCCTACGACAGCGCGGTGAGTTTTGCGCGCTGCTCGCTGCGGCTGGAGCCGCGCAGCGGCGACGGACAGCAACTGATCTCGCATACGGTGGAGATCCGTCCGCGGCCGGCCGAACGCACCGTGCGGCGGGATTTTTTCGGCACCCATACCGAGAACGTGCTGATCGAGGCGGCGCATCGTAACCTTCGGATCGATTCCCGCTCGCGCGTCTCGCTCTCGCGCAAGGCGCTGGATCGCGCCGCGCCGAGCCCCGCATGGGAAGCCGTCCGCGACGCATCGTTCGAATCCAACAGCCTCGGTCCCAATTCGCCGGTCGGCTACGTCTTCGCCAGTTCGCTGGTATCAGTGCAGGCGCCCGTCACGGCCTATGCCGCCGCGAGCTTTGCGCCGGGCAAGGGGGTCGTCGCAGGTGCCGCCGATCTGATGCGCCGCATCCGCGGCGATTTCAGGTATGACCCGAAGGCCACGGTGATTTCGACGCCGCTGCGCGAAGTGTTCGAGAAGCGTCACGGCGTGTGCCAGGATTTTGCCCACGTGATGATCGCCGGCCTGCGCGGGCTCGGCCTGCCGGCGGCCTATGTCAGCGGCTACCTGCGCACCATCTCGCCCGCCGGCCAGCCGCGCCTGCAGGGCGCCGACGCCACCCACGCCTGGGTGTCGGTGTGGTGCGGCGCCGGGCTCGGCTGGATCGGATTCGACCCGACCAACGATCTCATCGTCGAGAACGATCACATCATCCTGGCGGTCGGACGCGATTTTTCCGACGTCTCGCCGGTCGACGGCATCATCGTCGGCTCGCGCAAGCAGAAGCTCAGCGTGGCCGTCGACGTGCTGCTGGTGGAGTGATCGCCGCGGTCACGTCCCGGTCTTGCGCATCTGCTCTGAGGAGTCCTCGCGCAAGTTCCGGAAGAATTGTTCGACCTCGCGGGACAGCGTCTCGGCGGTCGCCGTCAGTTCGCTGGATGCGGTGAGGACGGAAGCCGCCGCCGTGTTGGTGGTGCCGATCGACTCGCTCAGCGAATTGATATTGACCACCAGCGTGCCGTTGCCCTGCGCGGCGAGCTGCGCGTTCGACGAAATCTCGCGGGTCGCGGAATCCTGCTGCTCGATCGCGCTGGCGATGATCGAGGTCACCTCGTTGATGTCGCGCACGGCATTGCCGATCTCGCGGACGGCTTCGACCGAGGTCCTGGTCGAGGTCTGGATCAGCCCGACATTCTGGCCGATTTCGGCGGTCGCTTTCGCGGTCTGCTCGGCCAGCGCCTTGACCTCGTGGGCGACCACGGCGAAGCCGCGGCCGGCGTCGCCGGCGCGGGCGGCCTCGATGGTCGCGTTGAGCGCCAGCAAATTGGTCTGCTCGGCGATCGCCTGGATCAGGTTGAGCACGCCGTCGATGCGCTGGGTCGCGGCGGCAAGCCCCTCGATTTCGGAGACGGATTTTTCGGTGCGCTGGCCGGCCTGCTCGACAGCGCTGGCCGATTGGCGCACCTGGCGGCCGATTTCCTCGACCGAGGCGGACAGTTCCTCGGCGGCGCTGGCGACGGCGGAGACGTTGCTGGACGCCTGCTCGGTCGCGCCGGAGGCGGCCACCGCGCGGCCGCTGGCATCCGAAGAGACGCTGGCGATGGTCTGCGCGGTGTCGCGCATGACCGTCGCATTGTCGGTGACGGCGCGCACGACGCCGCCGATCGCTTCGCGGAAGGCGTCGACCGAGGCCTCGATGTGGCGGGTGCGCTCCTCGCGCGCTTCGGAATCCTCCAGCACCTGCGAATTGAGGTTGCGGTTGCGCTCCATCGCTTCCTGGAAAATCTTGATGGCGCGGGCCAGCGCACCGATTTCGTCGCCGCGGCCGGTGTGCGGCACTTCGACGCCTTCGGCGCCGTCGGCGACCTGCTTGATGGTCGAGGTGATGACCGAGAGCGGCCGCGCGATCGAGCGGGCGATGATCAGCACGCCGATGACGACCACCGCCAGCGCCAGGACGCCCAGGCAGGTCAGCACGAAGGCCAGCGTATGATTGGTATCGGTCTGCTGCGCCAGTTTCTTGCTGCGTTCGGCATAGACCTTGGAGAGCGCCTCGAGATCCTTGTTCAGCGCCGTGCGCACCTCGCGGTTGGCGTCATTGTCGCCCCATTCGCGGCCTGCCGCCGCGTTGATCTCGACGCCGCGACGAACCAGCTCCTTGCGGAAGTCGACGAACTGCTCGATGCGCTTCTTGAAGGTGGCGAATTGCTGGGCGTCGTCGGCCTGCACCAGTTCCTGCCAGTTCTTGACGACCTCGACGATGCGCGCGTTGAACTTGAGCAGCCCGTCACCGTACTTCTTCACGACGGCCGGTTCGGTCGACATGTAGACGCCGCGCGATTCCATCACGACCGCATAGACCAGCGAATTGATGCGCTCGACATTGAGCGCGGCGCGGCTGGCGATCGAGACCTGCTCGGTGAGTTCGGCGTTCTGGTTGGAGTTGTACTGGGACAAAGCCGTGATGGCCGCGACCAGCACCGCGAACAGCGCGAAGATCGAGTACAGCTTGGCTGCGAGCGAGAAACGGGATGCCATGACGCCACCAGGAAACGAGCGAGGGAATTGCAAATCCGGCCATGTCGGCGTGCCAAAGCGCGCCGCATGCCGTCGATATGGGCAAAGTGTGCTGAATCTTGATGGACATTGTCTTAACGCGCGAAACTGGAACGGCTGCAACTAAGGATCAATAATCAAGATAATTCAGTCCATTAAGACCTTTGCGCGAATTGTCTCGCCGGGAAAAATCGGTATCTCCGTGCGACCATGGCGAGATGACGCTGCATCGCCGCAATTGCAGGTCGCGGCTTCGGCCATGTTGCGACGCAGTGACCTTGACGGTGGCGTCGGCAACCGGGAATAGTCGGGTGTCGCTATTCGCAACTGAAGGGATTGGTTCTCACCCCGCCCATTTCGCCGTCGTCAGGCGTCCCTTCACCGAATCGAGCTAGACAACGAGCAGGCGAGGGATTCGTCAAACCCGCCGTGCCGCTTCAATCGGGAATGAGAACTGGAACTGATGACCCAAAGTGCCGTCCTGCCGGGCAATGCCGAACTCTATCTTCACGTACGGGTGCTGATCGGAATCATCCTCGGGCTCAGCGTGACGCGTCTGGTCAGCGGCATCGCCTCAATCGTCCAGCATCCCAAGCGCTACCGGATCTGGTCGGTTCATCTCGGCTGGGTCGCCTGGGCGTTGGTGAACGTGGTCACGTTCTGGTGGTGGGAATTTCGCCTCAACCTCATCACGCACTGGACGTTCGGCTTGTACTTCTTCGTGTGCGCCTACGCGTCGATGTATTTCTTCCTCAGCGCGCTGCTCTTCCCCCAGGATCTCGAGGAATACAAAGGCTATCAGGACTACTTTCTGTCCCGCCGCCGCTGGTTCTTCGGCTTTGCGGCCCTCACCGAAGCGCTCGATGTGATCGACACCTGGATCAAGGGCGAGGCGCATCTGCAGTCCTTCGGGCCGGAATATCTCATATCGGTCGGCATATTCATCCTGCTCTGCGGCGTCGCCTCGATAACGCGCAACGTGAAATTCCACGTGCTGTTCGTGTTCGCCGCGCTGGTCTATGAGATCAGCTTCTTTACCCGCAATTTCAGTACGCTGAACTAGCAGGCTGCGCGGACGGTGAGCATCCTGTTCGAAAATGCCCGACTCTTGTTCCGGATCGTCGCGCGCATGGTGATAGGGTAGCCTTGGCATCGGGCTGATACGGGTTTCGGGAAACATGATCTATCGCCAGGCCATAGGTGCGACCTCCTACGTATTCTCCGATCTGCGCGAACTGCTCGCCAGGGCGACGCCGCCGCGCTCCGGCGACCGTCTGGCCGGCGTCGCGGCCGAAAGCGCGGAAGAAATGATTGCGGCGCGGATGGCGCTCGCCAATGTGCCGCTGAAGCAGTTCCTCAACGAGGCGGTGATCCCCTACGAGGCCGATGAAGTCACGCGGCTGATCATCGACACCCACGCGGCACAGGCTTTCGCGCCGATCTCGTCGCTGACCGTCGGCGGCTTCCGCGACTGGCTGTTGTCGGATGCAGCCACCCGCCAGACGCTGAGCGGGATCTCGCGCGGGGTGACGCCGGAAATGGCCGCCGCTGTCTGCAAGCTGATGCGCAATCAGGACCTGATCCTGGTTGCCAGCAAATGCGCGGTCACCGCGGCGTTCCGCAACACCATCGGCCTGAAAGGGCGGATGAGCGTGCGGCTGCAGCCGAACCATCCCTTCGACGATGCCAGGGGCATTACCGCCTCGATCCTCGACGGCATCCTGCTCGGCGCGGGCGACGCCTGTATCGGCATCAATCCCGCCAGCGACGATCCGGCCGTCATCGGCGGGCTGCTGCGGCTGCTCGACGGCATCATCTCGCGGCTGCAGATCCCGACGCAGGGCTGCGTGCTCACCCACGTCACCACGACGCTCGGCCTGATCGGACAGGGCGCGCCGGTCGATCTCGTGTTCCAGTCGATCGCGGGAACCGAGGCCGCCAACCGCAGTTTCGGGGTCGATCTCAAGCTGCTCGGCGAGGCGCGCGAGGCGGGACTGTCGCTGCGCCGAGGCACGGTCGGCGACAATGTGATGTATTTCGAGACCGGGCAGGGCTCGGCGCTGTCGGCCAATGCCCATCACAATGTCGACCAGCAGACCTGCGAGGCGCGGGCCTATGCGGTGGCGCGCGCGTTCGATCCGCTGCTGGTCAACAGCGTGGTCGGCTTCATCGGTCCGGAATATCTTTATGACGGCAAGGAAATCATCCGCGCGGGGCTGGAGGATCATTTCTGCGGCAAGCTGCTCGGCCTGCCGCTCGGCGTCGACGTCTGCTACACCAACCATGCCGAGGCCGACCAGGACGACATGGACAATCTGTTGACGCTGTTGGCCGCCGCCGGCGTCACCTTCATCATGGGCGTGCCCGGCGCCGATGACGTCATGCTGAACTACCAGTCGACCTCGTTCCACGATGCGCTGTATATCCGCGACCTCTTCGGCTTGAAGCGGGCGCCGGAGTTCGACGACTGGCTGGTGCGCGCGGGTCTTGCCGACGCCGAGTTCCGCCTTGCGGGCAACGCGGGCCTGCTGCCCGAATTTGCCTCGCGGCTGCTCGCCTGAGCGCCGGCCAGGACGCTGGCTCCAGCTCCTTCATATTTTCTTGAAACCAATTGAACCCGCAACGAGTTAGGAGCCACTGTCACAATATTGAAGAATTGCTGGCCCAGCTTTCAATGTCGTGGTTAAATTCATGCCAGCCTTGAGGAAATTTGATGAGAGCTGAAGGCATCGGAACGGCACGGCGTATCCTGTGCGTCTTCCCGCGCTATACGTCGTCTTTCGGTACATTCGAGCACGCTTATCCCCTGACTGATGGCGTCCAGGCGTTCATGCCGCCGCAGGGCCTTCTCCTGATCGCCGCCTATCTTCCGGCGGACTGGCCGGTTCGTTTCGTCGACGAGAATATTCGTCCCGCCACCAAAGAAGATTTCGAGTGGGCGGAAGCGGTGTTCGTCAGCGGCATGCACATCCAGCGCCAGCAGATGAACGACATCTGCCGCCGCGCGCATGCCTTCGACCTCGCGGTGGCGATCGGCGGGCCGTCGGTGAGCGCGTGTCCGGATTATTATCCCTCGTTCGATTACCTGCATGTCGGCGAACTCGGCGATGCCACCAACGAGCTGATCGCGCGGCTGGCGCGCGATCCGTCGCGCCCGGCGCTGCAGATGGTGCTGACGACCAGCGATCGCCTGCCGATGACCGAGTTCCCGATTCCCGCCTATGAGCTGGCCGAGGTCAGAAAGTATTTTCTCGGCAGCATCCAGTATTCAAGCGGCTGCCCCTATCAGTGCGAATTCTGCGACATCCCCGGCCTCTACGGCCGCAATCCGCGCCTGAAGACGCCGCAGCAGATCACCGCGGAGCTCGACAAGCTCCGGGAGTGCGGCGTTACGGGTTCGGTCTATTTCGTCGACGACAATTTCATAGGCAATCGCAAGGCGGCGCTCGATCTGTTGCCGCATCTGGTCGAGTGGCAGAAGCGGACCGGCTATGTGATGCGGCTGGCCTGCGAGGCGACGCTGAACATCGCCAAGCGGCCCGAGATTCTGGAGAAGATGCGCGAGGCGTTCTTCGTCACCGTGTTCTGCGGCATCGAGACGCCCGATCCCGACGCATTGAAGGCGATGCACAAGGACCACAACATGATGGTCCCGATCCTCGAGGGCATCCAGACCATCAATTCCTACGGCATGGAAGTCGTCTCCGGCATCATCATGGGGCTCGACACCGACAAACCGGAGACCGGCAACGCGCTGCTCCGGTTCGTCGAGGACTCGCGGATCCCGCTGCTCACGATCAATCTGCTGCAGGCGCTGCCGAAGACGCCGCTGTGGGATCGGCTCGAGAAGGAAGGCCGGCTGGTCAATGACGACGACGGCCGCGACTCCAATGTCGAGTTCCTGCTGCCTTACGATCAGGTCATCGAGTCCTGGCGCAAGTGCATGGAGGTCGCCTACGAGCCCGCGAGTCTGTTCGCGCGCTACCAGCATCAATGCGACTACACCTATTCGCGGCGGATCAAGGTGCCGATAAGCCCCGAGCAGAAGAGCTGGGCCAATATCAAGCGCGCCTTGATCATGCTCCGGAACATCTTCTGGAAGGTCGGTGTGCTCGGCGACTACAGAAGGGTGTTCTGGAAGTTCGCGCTCGGCCGTCTTCGCCGCGGAGACATCGAGGGCCTGATCGGTCCGGCGATGATCGGACATCACCTGATCATGTTCGCGCGAGCGGCGTCCGGTGGCCAGCAGAACGCATCGAACTATTCGATCCGGCTGCGCGAGGCCTCGGTTCCTGCCGAGTAGCACGCCATGAATACGCCGGCGCCGCCGTCCCGTCCGCTCGAAGCCTTGCGGGAGCTGACGCCGGCGCGCGTCGGGCTCGGCCGGTCCGGCCCGGGCATGCCGACCGAGGCACTGCTTGCCTTCACACTCGACCATGCCCGCGCGCGCGATGCCGTGCATGCCGCTTTCGACGCGAAGCATCTGGTGGACGGCCTGGCCGGTCTCGGTTTCGAGGTCAGCGCCGTCTCCAGCCAGGCGCGCGATCGGCGCGATTATCTGCGCCGTCCCGATCTCGGACGCATGCTGGATTCGGACTCGCGGCGCGCGCTGGAGACGCGAGGTGGCGGCGCAAGCGAGATCGTGATCGTGATCGGCGACGGGCTGTCGCCGGCGGCGGTCAATGTCCACGCGCTTGAACTGGTCCGTCATCTCGCGCCGCGCCTTGCGGAGGCGGGTATCCAGCCCCGCCATGTCGTGGTCGCATCAGGCGCGCGCGTGGCGCTGGGCGACGAGATCGGCGCCGTGCTCGGGGCGCGGATGGTGGTGATGCTGATCGGCGAGCGGCCCGGCCTGTCGGCGCCCGACAGCCTCGGCGCCTACCTGACCTTTGCGCCGCGCATCGGCCTCACCGACGAGAAGCGCAACTGCGTGTCCAACGTCCATGGCGCAGGGCTGAGCTATGATGACGCCGCCTTCAAGATCGCCTGGCTGGTGCGTGAAGGCGTGGTGCGCGCGGTCACCGGCGTGGCGCTGAAGGACGAGAGCGGAACCGCGCTGATCGCAGCCAAACCTTCCGATTGACACCCGAAATCGTTTGGACCTGTGGCCGCGCCGCCGTTGTGAGCCGATCCGCGCCTGATATAAGCGGGCGAGCAGCGGGCAGGACAGGCGATGGAGAAGGCGGGGGCATTGCAGTCGACGGCCAGGCACGCCGGCTCGGACGGGTTCCGGCTTGATATCAACGCGCTGCGGGCGCTGTCGGTGATTGCCGTCGTCGGCTTCCATTTCCAGATCCCGGGATTCGCCGGCGGGTTCGTCGGCGTCGACGTGTTCCTTGTCATCACCGGCTATCTCATGACGACGAAGGTGCTCAACGACCTGCGGCTCGGCCGCTTTTCGCTGTGGGCCTTTGGCATGATGCGGATGCGCCGGATCTATCCGGCGCTGGCGGTCGCGGTCGCAGCCTCCGTCGTGATCGGCTGGTTCGTGACCTTGCCGGCCGAATTTCTCAAGCATCTCCTGCAGGCATTGTCGGCGCTGGCCTTCGTGTCGAACTTCGCCTTCAACAGCGACAACGGCTATTTCGCCATGGCCGCGCAGACCAAGCCGCTGCTGCATACCTGGTCGCTGTCGCTGGAGTGGCAGTTCTACATCTGGATGCCCCTTATTGCGTGGCTCGTCTGGCGGCTCGCAGCCCGCACCAAATCATCATTCGGCGCCGTGACGATCGCGCTGTATGTCTTCGCCGCGCTGTCGCTGGCCTGGTGCCTGTGGGCAAGCCAGCACGATGCGATGGGATCGTCGTTCTTCTCGCTGCGTGCCCGCGCCTGGGAGCCGCTCGCGGGCGGATTGATCGCCGCCGCCGAAATCAGCCGCCGATCGCAAGGCGTAAAAGCTTCCCGGCTGGAGCAGCCCGTCATCGCGCTCGCCGGCTGGGCGCTGGTCGCGGGATGTACCGTCTACCCTCTGCCCGAAGCGCGATGGCCGGGCGTTCTCACCATCCTGCCGATCCTCGGCGCATCCATGATCGTCGCGGCGCGGCAGGGGGCGGGCGAAGGCAGCGTGCTCGCACTATCGGCGGTGCAGCGCATCGGCGACTGGTCCTACTCGATCTATCTGTGGCACTGGCCGATCTGGGTATTCGCGCTGAGTTGGCTCGCGCTGCGCGGCTACGAGGTCGGGGCTGCGCAGAAGATCATCATGGTGTTGGCCTCGCTGGCACTCGGCGCGCTGTCCTACCGCTACGTCGAGCAGCCGGTCCGGACGCGGCGCGAGTTCTGGACACAGCGCCGGCTGCTCAATGTCTCGGGCGTCTCGTTTGCCGTGTTCGCCGGCTTCGTCTCGCTGGCGTTTCTCAATCACGGTTTTCCGGGCCGGTTGCCGGATTATCTGTTGCCCGCCGAACTCGCGCGCCGGACCAACACGCCGCGCGACGAGTGCTTCCGGAACGCCAACTCGACCAAGATAGTCGCCGAGACGTATTGCAGCTTCGGCAGCGCGCCAGCCGCGGGCCGGCCGACCGCGATCCTGTGGGGCGATTCCTTTGCCAATCAATATCTCGAACCGATCTCGTCGGCGGCACGCGACAACGGCATCCACGGTTTGATCGCGACCCAAAGCGCGTGCCGGGCCTTCGTCGACGATGCCGCCGTCAATGCGGGCGATCAGCCGCCGTGCCGGCAATTCAATCGCAGCACGCTCGACTTCGTGCTGGTGCAGGCGGAGCCGAGCATTGTCGTGCTCGGCAGCAATTGGAACAATGCGACGGAAATTTCCGCGCTGGCGGACCGGTTGCTTTCGTCGGGCAAGACCGTCGTCGTGATCATGCCGCTATTGGACATCGGCTTCGACCTGCCGCAACGCTGGATCGAAAACCAGATCCGTGCGGGCAAGGCGATCGGCGAATGGAAGGTCGAGGCGGGCCCTGCGATTACCAGGAGCGATATCCGCAAAGAAGTTGCGCGCGCGCTCGATCCGTACCGGGACAATCCGCACCTTGTGATGGTCGACCCGCAGTCCGTCGTCTGCGAGCAGGGCTCTTGCTACCTGGTGCGGGACGGGCAGGCCAATTTCCGCGACACCGCGCATATCTCCAACGTCAATGCGCTTCAGTACCGCGGCCTGTTCGACGCCGCGTTCAGGGCGGCGCTGCGCGCCGGGACCGAGGCGGAGAGGAAAAAGGATTGACGGTCGCGCACCCTGGGCCGGCGGTTTTCCGCCTCCCCGAAAAGTGACCTGACGTGGCTGTGCCGTCCGTTGCGGGCGGCATTGGCACCACGGGTGGAAACGCCGCGAGGCGGTCGTTTACAGGTGTGGCAAATCAGAGACTTAAAGCCGATTTTCGTCACGTCCGGGGCCATTTGCCGGGTCCCGCATGCTTGCCGGACGGGGTTCGGCCCTGTAAAACGGCGGCCGTTAATTTACCGCGTGATTTCAAGGGCTAGAGCCCATCGAACAGGGGCCGTCAAAGCCGCATTCGCGCCACCAAGCTGCATAAAACCAAGCGCTGCATCGAACCGGACGACGTGAGAACTGGACAGGGTATGCTCGACAAGAACTCCGAAAGTCGCGTCCACGTCGAAGCCATCGAAGAACCGCCGCCGGGCAAGAGCATCGCCTTTGGACTTGAGCGGATGGGCCTGATCGCCGTCAAGGCGCCGATCATGTCCATGGTGATCCTCGTCGTGCTGATCGTCGCGGCGCTGTTCGGCATCCAGCGGATCAAGATCGACGACTCCCTGAGCCAGCTGTTCCGCTCCGACTCCAAGGACTACAAGCAATACGAGGCCGTGACCAAGCGCTTTCCGGCGACCGAGTTCGACGTGCTGGTCGTGGTCGAGGGCAAGACGCTGCTGGCCCGCGAGAACCTCGAAAAGCTCCGTGACATGGTCACGGACCTGCAACTGATCGAGGGCGTGCGCGGCCTGGTCTCGCTGTTCTCCGCGCGCCAGGCGCCGGAGCCCGGCAAGCTGCCGGCCGCGCTGTTCCCGCCTGAATTGCCGCAGGGCGAGGCCTACGACAAGTTCGCCGAAACCGTCAAAGCCAACGAGATCATTCGCGGCAAGCTGCTGTCGGAAGACGGCACGCTGGCCCTGATCGTGCTGTCGCTGGAACCGAAGATCGTGTCCTCCAACGATCTCGGCAAGGTGGTGGGCGAGATCAGGAAGGTCATGGCCGACGATCTCGCCGGCAGCGGGCTCAACGCGCAGCTTTCCGGCGTTCCCGTCATGCAGCTCGAAATCCGCAATGCGGTGAAGCGCGACGGCCTGACCTACAACATTCTCGGCATCCTGGCCGGCTGCATCATCGCGATCATCTTCTTCCGCAAGATATCGTTCATGGTGGTCGCGGCGTTCCCGCCGATCATCGCGATCCTGCTTGCGCTCGGCGGCCTCGGCTGGGCCGGTTTCAATCTCAACATGTTCCTGAACGTGATGACGCCGCTCATCATGGTGATCAGCTTCTCGGACTCGATGCAGCTCACGTTCGCGGCGCGCGACCGTCTGATTGCGGGGCAGGACAAGTTCACCGCCTTCACCAACGCGGTGCTGGTGGTCGGCCCGGCCTGCGTGCTGACCCACGGCACCGCCGGCATTTCCTTCATCGCCCTGCAGTTCTCCGATTCCGAACTGATCCGCAAATTCGGCGAGGCGGGCCTCGCCGCGACCATCATCGCGCTGATCGCCGTGCTCTCGCTGGTGCCGGTGTTCGGCGTGCTGTTCGTCCGCAACGAGAAGATCTTTGCGGTCAAGTTCCAGAGCGCCGACGCCGGCGTGCAGGCGCTGCGCAACTTCTGCTACTGGATCGCGGTCCGCATGGTCGGCCGCCCCGGGCTGTTCAGCCTGCTCGCGTTGCTCCTCGTCGCCGGCCTCGGCTACATCTACGCCACGCTGGAGCCGCGTTATCGTCTGGCCGATCAGGTGCCGGACAAGCGGCAGGCGGTGGAGGCGTCGAGCCGTCTCGACGCCAAGCTCACCGGCGCCAATCCGATCGACGTGCTGATCGAATTCCCCAAGGGTGCCTCGCTCTATGCGCCGGATACGTTGAAGACGATCGCCGAAGTTCACGCCATGGTCGAAAAGTCGGCCGGCGTCGGCAACGTCTGGTCGCTGGAGACGCTGCGCCGCTGGCTCGCGGAGAAGGCCGGCAGCAACGACGTCGCGACGCTGAAGGAATATGTCAGCGTGATCCCCGAGCATCTGGTGCGCCGCTTCATCTCGGCTGACCAGGACGCCGTCGTCGTGTCGGGGCGCGTTGCCGATCTCGATTCCAGCGAGATCCTTCCCGTGGTCGACAAGCTCGACAAGGCGCTCGACACGGTGCGCGCCGAACATCCCGGCTATGAGATTGCGGTCACCGGCCTGTCGGCGATCGCGGCGCGCAACAGCGCCAACATGATCTCGAAGCTCAATCACGGCCTGACGATCGAGTTCCTGCTGGTCGCGATCTTCATCGGCCTCGCGTTCCGCTCCGTCGTGGTGATGTTCTCCTGCATCCTGCCCGGCATCTTCCCCGTGGTGGCGTCGGGCACGGTGCTGTGGATCCTGGGCGAGGGGCTGCAATTCGCCAGCGTCGTCGCGCTCACGGTGTCGTTCGGCCTCGGACTGTCAGCCACCATCCACTTCCTCAACCGCCTGCGGCTGGAGAGCAAGCCGGGCGTCACCTCGGCGCTCGCGGTGGAGCGCGCGACCGTGCTGGTCGGTCCGGCGCTGATCCTGACCACGGTGGTGCTGGCCTGCGGCCTCGTCGTCACCGTATTCTCCGATCTGCCGTCGCTGCGGCTGTTCGGCTGGCTCAGCGCGTTCTCGATGATCGCAGCCCTCGTCGCCGACCTCTTCATCCTGCGGCCGACCTCGATGTTCCTGATCAACCTGTCGGAAAAGATCCGCGGCGTCGACCACGGCAAGGCGGCGGAGAACAAGCCGGCCGGCTAGCTGCTGCTGCCGAACGATCAAGGGCGGCCGATCAACGGCCGCCGCAAGGGGGTGGGGAATGACGTCTGCGGGACCAGCCAAACGTCCGGCGGCCGATGCCGCCGCCTACCGCGCGGTCGAACACATCTACCATTCCTATCTCACCGGGCTGATCCTGATGCTGGCCTCGCGGGCCGGCGCGCCGCGCGCGGCGGAAGTTGTGTTTCGCACCTTCCGCCGGCAGCAACTGGCGCGCTTCCTGCCGGGACTGCAGAAGCTCGGCCTCGACCGGCTGCCGCATGCGGTCGCCTGCGCGCAATATCACTACCTGTCGAACCAGGTCGGCGGCGTGAAGGTCGAGTACGTTCATGAAAGCGACACCAAGGCCTGGGTGCGCTATCCGCCGCCGCGCTGGATCTGGTCGGGCACGGCGATCTGCGGCATTCCCTCGGAAGTATCGCGGGCGATGCTGCGCGGATGGCACGCCAATAACGGCATAGTCCTCGGCAATCCCCGGCTCGGCTTCGTCTGCACCGGACAGACCGTCGATGGCCAGCCGGGCCTCGAGGGATACTACAAGGAATGGGATCGCGACCTCGCGCCCGAGGAGCGGCTGCAGTTTTCGCCGGGCGAGCGCTGTCCGCCGTTCCGCGCCGAGCTTGCGCCGCAGCTCGCGGCGAACACCTGGCCGGAGGAGCGGCTGCAGAAGGTGCTGCGCAATTATGCGATGGAGTACGTCACCTCGATCGTGCCGGAGACGATCAACCTGCTCGGCCCGGAGGAGGGCGGTCATCTCGCCGCAGCGGCGGCGCGGCTGGTCGGCATGCACACCTTTGACGAAGTTGCCTCCCTGTTGGGCGGCGTCGAAGCGGGCGCGGTGGGCTTTGCCAGGGCCTTCGTTCGCCTGGCCCGCGGTCAGGACGATGACGCGGAATTGCAGGTGGAAGGCTCACGCGCAACCGTACGGCAGACCTCGTGGCGGCTGATGGCGGAGCGTGAGGCGCTGTCGCCTTCGGTGTTCGACGCCTGGAACGAATTGTGGGTCGGCGCCGCCCTCGCGCACGACCGCTTCATGCGCGTCGAGGTGGTCGAGCGCCGCGATCGCGGCGATGCCTGCTGGCAGTGGAAATTCGGCTGATCCGGCAATCGCCGATCGCAAAATGGAAAAGGCAGCGCCCTGGAAGCGCTGCCTTTCAAACTGTTCCGGAAGGGCGGCGTATCAGGTCTTGTTCATCGTGATCTTGACGCCGCGGATCTCACCCTTGGAGTCGATCTGCACGACCTGCTTGTTGCCGGTGGTGCGCAGATTGAGGTTGGCGGCGAAACCGGAGGCCTCGACAAACACGTCGATCTGGCCGCCGCCGGCAGTGCCCTGCAGGTTGCCGAAGATATTCCGGCTCTTTTCGCTCCAGTTGCCGGAGATACGCTCGCCCTGGCTGGTGACGTCGCTCGACAGGTCGAATTTGTAGCTGTCGCTGGCGCAGTGCAGATTCTGCTTCAGGCCAAGCCCGCTGGCGTTGACCTTGTAGTCGGCCTTGCAGCGGATGTTCTCGGTGGTGCCGTTGGAGAGCGCGACCGTCCCCGTGCCGCTCCAGTTTCCATCGAAGCCGGCAAACGGCCCGCCGGCCTGGGCGTGGCTGGCGGTGGCCGACAACATCAGCGCGGCGCCGACGCCGGCCGCTGCCATGGCCTGACCGAGCAAGCTGGAACCAAAGAGTTTCATCGTGATTTTCCCATCAAAATAGACGCTTCTGCAAAGATACGTCTCGCCGCATCGAAGATTTAGTGTCCCCGCAGTATCCTAGGTTCAAATGACGGTGTGCCGTTTCCAACCGGTTCAGGCGAGAAAAAAACTCGCACCTGCGACCGAATGGAATCAATTGCCCACATCGGCTCCGCTGAAGCAGCATCTAACTTTGCGTCTCATTGCCCGCAACATCCAATTACGGGACATCTGTGGCAAAAATACACTTTAGATATCAGGTGGTTATTTAACGTGCTGAAGTCGCTCGGGATGCCGCCGTAAATTTGACCGCATTTGCCATGCTTGTCCTTTACTCGTTGCTGCGCTACGCGGCGCCTGCCCATCCAGACAAATCCGTTCCGGCGATGCCGAGCGCTAATCGGGAACAGGGTTTCTTGCTGCCGAAATGAAGGAACAAGATGCGTAAATCTCTCCTCGCCCTCACCTTGTTGTCGATTGCGGTCTCGTCGACCGCCGCCTTCGCGCAGCAACAGCGCAGCGGAACGGCGGAGGAGCAGAAGGCCTGCACCCGCGACGTGCAGAAGTTTTGTCGGCCGGTCATCGACCAGGGCGACCTGACCATCCTGGCGTGCCTCAAGGAGCACCGCCCCAAGATCAGCGCCGCCTGCAACCAGGTTCTCAAGAACAACGGCCAATAAGTCCGTTAATCCTCGCGACAAGGCCATTTTCCGGCTCTATGACGCGCGTCACGGGCGGGGCTAATCAGCCCATATAGCATTGGTTTTGGCTGCGGATTCCCCTATATGGGGCCCGCAATCACTCGGCATGCGCCCAAGCATCGGCGCATGCCGCCAATCCCTGATGATGTAGCCAGTTGATGACCACCGCGAGCGACCTGCGATCCGGAAAGACCCACCGCGACGAGAATTTTCCCGTCGCGTCGTGGATCATCCACCC
Source organism: Bradyrhizobium sp. (assembly GCF_036735945.1). Classification (GTDB taxonomy): domain Bacteria; phylum Pseudomonadota; class Alphaproteobacteria; order Rhizobiales; family Xanthobacteraceae; genus Bradyrhizobium. The sequence continues at coordinate 81,240 of NZ_DAINNI010000005.1, forward strand.
GCGTCACCGGGCGCTGATCCTTTCATTCTATAATTTCGTCAGGACCGCCGACGACATCGCCGACCACGCGACGCTGAGTGCGGACGAAAAGCTGCGCTATCTCGACCTCCTGGAGGCGGAACTGCTCGGCAAGGGCGACACCCAGAAGGAGGCGGTCGGCCTGCGCGCGGCGCTGGCCGAGCGTTCGATGGCTCCGCGCCATGCCCTCGACGTGCTGGTCGCGTTCCGCATGGATGTCACCAAGCTTCGCTACGAAAACTGGGACGACGTCATCCACTATTGCCGGTATTCGGCGATGCCGGTCGGGCGCTTCATGCTCGACGTCCACGGCGAGAGCACCTCGACCTGGGCGGCGTCGGATGCGCTTTGCGCGGGGCTGCAGATCAACAACCACCTGCAGGACTGCGCCAAGGACTACAAAAATCTCAACCGCGTCTATCTGCCGCGCGACGCGCTGGCCGCCTCCGGCGCATCGGTGGAGATGCTGGGCGAGTCAAGGTCGCCGCCGGCGCTGCTGCAATGTCTGCAGGCTCTCGCGGTCAGGACCGAAACGCTGCTCAATGAAAGCAAGTCGCTCGGCGCCGAGGTGAGGGATTTCCGGCTCGGGCTCGAGATTTCAGTGATCCAGGCCTTCGCCGACAAGATCGTCGGCATGCTCAAGGTGCGTGACCCGCTCAGCGAGCGCGTCCATCTCAGCAAGCTCGAATTGCTCGGACAGAGCCTCGGTGCCGTTGCGGGCGAGATGATCAGCCGCGCGGCGGGACGGCGTCCGCTGGCAAAACCGGCGGCGGGCGCATGACGATCCAGACGGCGGCGGCCAACGCAGATTACGGTACGGCAGCGTCCGGCAGTTCATTCTATGCCGCGATGCGCATCCTGCCGCGCAGTCAGCGCGAGGCGATGTTCCAGATCTACAGCTTCTGCCGGCAGGTCGATGACATCGCCGATTCCGACGGCCCGCGGCCCGAGCGGCTGGCCGCGCTGCAGCAATGGCGCGACGATATCGACGCGCTCTACCGGGGCAATCCGCCGCCGCGCCTGCGGGACTACGCCGCCTCGGTGAAGACCTTCGGCCTCAAGCGCGAGGATTTCCTCGCCATCGTCGACGGCATGGAGATGGACGTGCCGCAGGATATCCGCGCGCCCGACCTTGCCACCCTCGATCTCTATTGCGACCGCGTCGCCAGCGCCGTCGGGCGTCTCTCCGTCAGGGTGTTCGGCATGCCCGAGGACGACGGCATCCTGCTCGCGCACCATCTCGGCCGCGCGCTGCAGCTCACCAATATCCTGCGCGACATCGACGAGGACGCCGGTCTCGGCCGGCTCTATCTGCCGCGCGAAAGCCTGCTGCTCGCCGGCATCACCAGCGACAATCCGCAGAAGGTGATCGCCGAACGCGCGCTGCCGAAGGTTTGTCTGCCGCTGGCCGAGCGGGCGAAAAAGCATTTCGAAAAGGCCGACGAGATCATGAAACGCAATTCGCGCCGCCTCGTGCGCGCGCCGCGCATCATGTCGAAATATTACCGCGCGATTCTGGACCTGCTGCTGGCGCGGGGTTTTGCCTCGCCGCGCGAGCCGGTCCGCGTCCATAAATGGGCGAAGATCGCCATCCTTCTCCGTTACGCGATCATCTGATGCAGAAAAACGCTCATATCATAGGTGCCGGCATTTCCGGCCTCTCTGCAGCCGTGCGGCTCGCCAACGCCGGCTACCGTGTGCACGTCCACGAGGCGACGCAGCAAGCCGGCGGCCGCTGCCGCTCCTATTTCGACGCGGCCACCAATCTCACCATCGACAACGGCAACCATCTCATGTTGTCCGGCAACAGTCATGCCCGGGCCTATGCCCGGTCAATCGGCACCGAGGCCGGGCTTGTCGGGCCGAAGGCCGCGCAGTTTCCGTTCGTCGACATCACGACCGGCCAGCGCTGGCTGCTCGACCTCGGCGAGGGCAAATTGCCGCTCTGGGTGTTCGACGCGGCGCGCCGTGTCCCCGATACCAGGCTGTTGGACTATCTCGGATTGATGCCGCTGATCTGGGCGGGCACCGACAGGCGGGTGGGCAAGACGATCCGCTGCGACGGCGCGCTGTACCAGCGGCTGGTGCAGCCGCTATTGCTCGCCGCGCTCAATGTCGATCCGCCCGAGGGCTCGGCGGGCCTTGCCGGCGCAATCGTGCGGGAGACGCTGCTCGCCGGCGGCGATGCCTGCCGTCCCTTGATCGCACATGACGGGCTCAGCGCGGTCTTGGTCGATCCCGCGATCAAGCTGCTGCAGGAGAAGGGCGCCTCGGTCCAGCTCGGCCACGAACTGCGTGAATTCACCGGCAAGGGCGAGGCCGTCGGCGAATTGAAATTCGGGACCGACACCATCGCGCTCGGCGCCGATGACGTCGTGGTGCTCGCGGTGCCGCCGCGTCCCGCCGCGTCGCTGCTGCCGGGCCTGAAGACGCCGACGAAATTCCGCGCCATCGTCAATGCGCATTTCCGCTTCGATCCGCCCAAGGATGCCGCGCCGTTCCTCGGCGTCATCGGCGGTCTCGTGGAATGGCTGTTCGCCTTTCCGCAGCGTCTTTCCGTCACCATCAGCAATGGCGACCGGCTCGTCGACATGCCGCGCGAAGAGCTTGCGCTGGCGATCTGGCACGACGTCTGCAAGGCTGCGGGGCTGCCGGGCGAGCCGGCATTGCCGCCCTGGCAGATCGTGCGCGAGCGCCGTGCCACCTTCGAGGCGACGCCGGAGCAGAACGCGCTGCGGCCGGGCCCGGTGACGTCGTTCAAAAACCTGTTTCTCGCCGGCGACTGGACCGATACCGGGCTGCCGGCAACAATCGAGGGATCGGTGCGGTCGGGTGATCGCGCCGCCGATCTGGTCCTGGCGAGGCGTTAGTAGCCGCCGGGACAGCTGCGTGACCGGCTTCACAGAACCCGGTCGCGAATAGAGGGATGTTTAGCACATGCTTTCAATAGACAAGACAATTGCAGTCGATGCTACCGCGACAGTCGATCCCGTCGCGCTGCAGAAGAGCATCTCTTCTGCGACCGAAGCGCTGCTCGGCTATCGGCAATCCGACGGACACTGGGTGTTCGAGCTGGAGGCCGACAGCACGATTCCGTCCGAATATGTGCTGCTGCGCCACTATCTCGCCGAACCCGTCGACAGCGAGCTCGAAGCCAAGATCGCCAATTATCTGCGCCGCACGCAAGGCGATCACGGCGGCTGGGCGCTGGTGCAGGACGGTCCGTTCGACATGAGCGCCAGCGTCAAATCCTATTTCGCGCTGAAGATGATCGGCGAGTCCATCGATGCGCCGCACATGGCGCGGGCGCGCGAAGCGATCCGCGCGCGCGGCGGCGCGGCAGGCAGCAACGTCTTCACGCGGTTCCTGCTGGCGTTCTATGGCGTGTTGAGCTGGCGTGCCGTGCCGGTGCTGCCGATCGAGATCATGTTGCTGCCGATGTGGTCGCCGTTCCACATCAACAAGATTTCCTACTGGGCGCGCACCACGATGGTGCCGCTGATGGTGCTGGCGGCGCTCAAGCCGCAGGCAAGGAATCCGAGGGGCGTCGGCATTGACGAATTGTTCCTGCAGGATCCCAAGACGGTTGGCATGAACAAGAAGGCGCCGCACCAGAGCTTTGGCTGGTACTTGCTGTTCTCTACGCTCGACAAGGTGCTGCGTGTCGTCGAGCCGCTGTTTCCGAAGAAGCTGCGCCAGCGCGCGATCGACGCCGCGCTCAAGTTCACCGAAGAACGGCTGAACGGCGAGGACGGCATGGGCGCGATCTATCCGCCGATGGCCAACATCGTCATGATGTACGACGCGCTCGGCAAGGGGCCGGATTTTCCGCCGCGCGCGATCACCCGCAAGGGCATCGACAAGCTGCTCGTGATCGGCGAGCACGAGGCCTATTGCCAGCCCTGCGTCTCGCCGGTGTGGGATACCGCGCTGACCTGCCACGCGCTGGCGGAAGCCGGCGGCGAGGACACGCTTGCGAAAATGAAAGAGGGCCTCGACTGGCTGAAGCCGCGGCAGGTGCTCGACCTCAAGGGCGACTGGGCGGTGAAGGCGCCCGATGTCCGTCCGGGCGGCTGGGCGTTCCAGTACAACAATGCGCATTATCCCGATCTCGACGACACCGCCGTTGTGGTGATGGCGATGGACCGCGTGCGCCGGATGGACGGCACGGCAAAATACGACGAGGCGATCGCACGGGCGAAGGAATGGATTCTTGGATTGCAGAGCGTCGACGGCGGCTGGGCCGCGTTCGATGCCGACAACCTCGAATATTACCTCAACAACATTCCGTTCGCCGATCATGGCGCGCTGCTCGATCCGCCGACCGAGGACGTCACCGCGCGCTGCATCTCGATGCTGGCGCAGCTTGGCGAGACCGCACAGACCAGCAAGGCGCTCGCGGACGGCATTGCCTATTTGCGCCGCACCCAGCTCGCCGAAGGGTCCTGGTACGGCCGCTGGGGCCTCAACTACATCTACGGGACCTGGTCGGTGCTGTGCGCGCTGAATGCCGCGGGCGTCGATCATCAGGACCCGATGATTCGCAAAGCCGTGGACTGGCTGTTGTCTGTGCAGAACAAGGACGGCGGCTGGGGCGAGGATGCGGTCAGCTACCGACTCGATTACAAGGGATATGAGGTCGCGCCGTCGACTTCGTCGCAAACGGCATGGGCCTTGCTTGGATTGATGGCGGTCGGGGAGGTCGAGAACCCGGCAGTGGTGCGTGGCGTGGAGTACCTAAAAACCACACAGACGGAAAAAGGGCTTTGGGATGAGGCCCGTTACACGGCTACAGGGTTTCCGAGGGTGTTTTATTTGCGTTATCATGGCTACTCGAAGTTCTTTCCGCTCTGGGCAATGGCGCGGTACCGGAATTTGAGAAGCACCAACAGCAGGGTGGTAGGGGTCGGGATGTGACTTTGGGGGCTGAGGCCGCCGCGGGGGATAATCTGATTGATCGTAGTTCAATCGATCCGCGGCCGGTATTGATCGTTACAGGATTGGTGCAGGAAGCCCGCATCGCGGCCGGGCCCGGCATGATCGTCATCTGCAGCTCCAGTGATCCGCGGCAGTTGCGCGCGCTGCTGGCAACGCTCGATTCCACCACGTTCAGAGGTGTCATTTCGTTCGGCGTTGCCGGCGGGCTCGATCCCTCGCTGAAGTCGGGCGACGTGGTGGTGGCGACCGAGGTCCTGTCGGGCGATACGCGCTTCCTCGCTGGTCTGGCGCTGAATGAGGAAATGATCGCGCGTGCGGCGTTGCGTCGCAGGCGCGTGGTCCGCGGCGGCCTCGCCGGCGTGGAGCGGGTGATCGCAGCGACCGCCTGCAAGGCCGCGCTGCATCTGGAGACCGGTGCTGCGGCCGTCGATATGGAAAGCCATATTGCCGCCGCCTATGCGGCCGAGGCCGGCCTGCCGTTCGCCGCGCTGCGGGTGATCTCCGATCCAGCCAGCCGCGCGCTTCCGGCGATCGCCAAGAACGCGATCAAGCCGAACGGCGACATTGATCTCGGCAAGGTGCTGCGCGGGGTTGCCCGCAATCCGACCACACTACGCGCGCTGGTGTCGACGGGAATCGATTTCAATCGCGCGTTGCGCTCGCTGCGCGGCTGCCGCGGCTTCCTGCACAGCGGCGAGAGCGCGCTCGCGACCGCGGAGATCTGATCCGCGCGAGGCCGTAACAGGCTTTCCGAACTTGAAGGGCGTCAAACGAAAAGGATGGGCCCCGGTTCGTTTCAGAACCGGGGCCCAATTCTTTTGCTTCAGGACACCGCTCAGGCGGCGGTGGAGGCTTTCTGCTGCTTCGCGGCAGCGGCCGCTGCCTCGTCGCGGCGGATATCCGAAAGCTTCTTCTGCACCTGTTCGGAGAAGATGTACTGCGCCGGGCGCTGCTTGGTAAGATCGATCTCGGGCGCCATCGGGCCCGAGGTGCGAACGCCCCTGAGCGCGATCCACATGGCCTTCAGCGGATTGTTGAGCGCCGCGGTGGCGGCAGTCGGCTCATAGCCGCAATGCGCCATGCAGTCGGCGCACTTTTCGTAGCGGCCGGTGCCGTAGGAGTCCCAGTCCGTGGTCTCCATCAGCTCCTTGAAGGTCTTGGTGTAGCCTTCGCCGAGCAGATAGCAGGGCTTCTGCCAGCCGAAGATGTTGCGCGCGGGCATGCCCCACGGCGTGCACTCATATTCCTGGTTGCCGGCGAGGAAGTCGAGGAACAGGCTGGAGTGCATGAAATTCCACTTCTTGCCCTTGCCGAGCGCGAAGACGTCGCGGAACAGCTTCTTGGTCTTGGTGCGGTTGAGGAAGTGCTCCTGGTCCGGCGCACGCTCATAGGCGTAGCCCGGCGACATCGACACGCCGACGCCGAGCTCGGTGGTGAGGTCGAGGAACTTTGCGATCTCTTCCGCCGGATGGCCGTCGAAGATCGTGGCGTTGACGTTGACGGTGAAGCCGCGCGCCTTCGCCGCCTTGATTGCGGATACCGCGCGGTCGAACACGCCCTTCTGCGACACCGCCTTGTCGTGGTGGTCCTTCAGGCCGTCGAGATGGACCGAGAAGAACAGGTACGGCGAGGGCTCGAACAGGTCGAGCTTCTTCTCCAGCAGCAGCGCGTTGGTGCAGAGCGAGACGAACTTCTTGCGCGCCACCAGGCCGCGCACGATCTCGCCGATCTCCTTGTGGATCAGCGGCTCGCCGCCGGGGATCGCCACCATCGGCGCGCCGCATTCCTCGGCGGCGTCCCAGCACTCCTGCGCGCTCATGCGGCGGTTGAGGATCGCATCGGGATAGTCGATCTTGCCGCAGCCGACGCAGGCGAGGTTGCAGCGGAACAGCGGTTCCAGCATCAGCACGAGCGGATAGCGTTTGCGGCCAAGCAGCTTCTGCTTCATCAGATAGCCGCCGATACGCATTTCCTTGAAGAACGGTATTGCCATTTGAGAGGATTTCTTTCTGGACTTGGAGTCCGGGCTGGGCAGCCCGGGCCTGGAATCATGAGTTGGATCAGCCCGCCTTGGCCAGTTCGGCTGGAAGCCGGAACTCGATGTTCTCTTCCCGGCCGGGAAGCACCGACACCTTGACGGGTCCGATTCGTCTCAACGCCTCGATGACGTCGTCGACCAAAACTTCGGGCGCCGATGCGCCTGCGGTAATGCCGACGGCTTTGGCTTCCTTCAACCAGTCCGGGTTTAGCTCGCTTCCGTCAGCAATGAGATAACTCGGGACCCCGACCTCAGTGCCAATTTCGCGAAGCCTGTTGGAGTTGGAACTATTGGCGGCCCCCACCACGAGGATGACGTCCACCAGCTTGCTGAGGTCCCTTACCGCAGATTGGCGGTTCTGTGTCGCATAGCAGATATCTCTTATGTCGGGGCCTTGAATATCTGTAAAACGGGCCTGAAGGGCGGAAATTATGTCTTTTGTGTCATCCACGCTCAGAGTGGTCTGGGTGATATAGGCCACCGGGGCGTCGGTCGGCAGCGTCAGGGACGCCACGTCGTCCACGCTCTGGACCAGCAGGACCGGGCCTGGAACCTGACCCATGGTTCCCTCGACCTCCGGGTGGCCGGCATGCCCGATCAGGACCAGGGCCCGACCCTTGGACATGTAGCGTTTGCCCTGGTTGTGGACCTTGGTGACCAGCGGGCAGGTGGCGTTGAGGACCGGCAGGTCACGGGCGGCTGCCTCCTCCTCGACGCTCCGGGCCACGCCATGGGCGCTGAACACGGTCACAGCCCGCGGTGGAACCTCGGACAGATCCTCGACGAAGATCGCGCCCTTGGCCTTGAGGCTCTCAACGACGTATTTGTTGTGCACGATCTCGTGCCGGACATAGACCGGCGGACCGTACTTCTCGAGCGCGCGCTCAACGATTTCGATGGCGCGTACGACGCCCGCACAAAATCCGCGGGGCTGCGCTAAATACACTTCCATGGCATGTCCATTACGCAAGTTGTTGCACCTGGTACATAATTCGCAAATCCGCCCGAGGGTCTCCGTGCAGCCGGTCACATTCGGATTAGCAAAATCCGCACCACGATCGGAACCGCAGGCAATCCCCACTCCAAGTAGATGGAAGCGCAGGACTATGTGTCAAAAATCGTGCGGCTGGAAAAGATGCATCGCGCAATGGTTACCAAGATTATGGTAACTAAATACCATCTTATGCACTTCGTGAATGGCGGTTCCTCACCGGTTCGTCACTTTATCGCCCTCTGGAAAGGACTATACCGGCGCCCTTGGCTGCCCGTCCCGTGGCTTGGGCCGCCGCGCAATGAACCCTCTGGGAAGTCGCCAAAACAACATTAGATCGGCTCGGGGAACTCCGCTAGACAGCGGGCGTTTTCGCCCAGCTCTCCTTGAGATTCAGAAAGAAACGAAGTGCTGACCAGCATTGTTGTCTCGATTGTCAGAACCTGTACGCGGTTTGCTACTCTCGTCGTCGTTGTCTCCCTGCTTCTGGCGGTGGGGGCGTGCTATTACACCGCCCGGCATTTCGCCATCAACACCGACATCAACACGCTGATCTCGCCCGACCTCGACTGGCGCAAGCGCGACAACCAGTTCGAGCACGCCTTCGACCGCGAGAAGCTGATCCTCGCCGTCGTCGAGGCGTCGACGCCCGAGATGGCGAGCGCTGCGAGCAGGGCGCTCGCGACAAAGCTTTCCGGCGACACCACACATTTCGAATCCGTGCAGCCGCTCGGCTCCGGCGAGTTCTTCGAAAAGAACGGCTTGCTGTTCCTGCCGATGGAGGAAGTCGGCAAGGTCGCGGGCCAGCTCGAGGCCGCAGGCCCGCTGATTGAAATCATGGCCGGCGATCCCTCGATCCGCGGCCTCACCGGTGCGCTGGAGACCGGCCTTGCCGGCGTCAAGCGCGGGCAGGTCAAGCTCGACAATGCCGAGCGCCCCTTCAACCTGATCAGCCAGACGGTCGAGGACGTCGTCAACAGGAAGCCCGCGACGTTCTCCTGGCGCGAGCTCGTCAGCGACAAGCCTCTGACCGATTCCGACCGCCGCGCCTTCATCGAGTTCAAGCCGAAGCTCGATTACAACGCGCTCGAACCGGGCAAGGACGCCACCGACGCGATCCGCCAGGCCGCGGTCGACCTCAATTTCGCCGGCCAGTACGGCGCGCGCGTGCGGCTGACCGGCCCGGTTCCGATCGCCAACGAGGAATATTCGACCGTGCAGGACGGCGCGATCGTCAACGGCGTTGCGACCGTGCTGATCGTCCTCGTGATTCTCTGGATGGCGCTGCATTCGGCGAAGATCATCTTCGCCGTTTTCGTCAATCTGTTCATCGGTCTTGCGCTCACCACCGCGGTCGGCCTGATGATGGTGGGGTCGCTGAACCTGTTGTCGATCGCCTTTGCCGTGCTGTTCGTCGGCCTCGGCGTCGATTTCGGCATTCAGTTCAGCGTCCGCTACCGTTCCGAGCGTTTCAAGAACGAAAATCTCGCCGAAGCGCTGGAGAGCGCGGCGAGCCGTTCGGCGGTGCCGCTGTCGCTCGCCGCGATGGCGACCGCGGCCGGCTTCCTGTGCTTCCTGCCGACCGACTACAAGGGCATTTCCGAGCTCGGCAAGATCGCCGGCGCCGGCATGCTGATCGCGTTCATATCGAGCATCACGGTGCTGCCGGCGATGCTGAAGCTGCTGCACCCGCCCGGCGAAAGCGAGCCGGTCGGCTACGCCTTCCTGGCGCCGGTCGACGAATTCCTCGAGCGCCACCGCGTCATCATCGTAGGTGGCACGCTGGCTCTCGTGATCGCCGGCCTGCCGCTGCTCTATTTCATGAAGTTCGACTTCAACCCGATCAACCTGCGCAACCCGCACGCCGAATCGATCGCGACCTTCCTCGACCTGCGCAAGGATCCCAACACCGGCGCCAATGCCATCAACGTGCTGACCAATTCAGAGGCCGAAGCCAGGAAGATCGAGGAGCGGCTTTCGAAGGTACCGGAAGTCCTGCGCGTGATGTCGATCGACAGCTTCGTGCCGGAAGATCAGCCGGCGAAGCTGCAATTGATCGCGAAGGCGGCGAAGGTGGTCGGACCCGCGCTGAACCCTGACTCGGTCGACGCCGCGCCGACGGACGAAGAGAACGTCGAGGCGCTGAAGAGTTCGGTCGAAGCGCTGCGCAAGACCGCCGGCGAGGGCAAGGGCCCGGGCGCGGTGGCCTCGCGGCGGCTGGCGGATGCGCTGTCCAGGCTTGCCGCCAGCGACCAGGCGACGCGCGACAAGGCGCAGGCCGTCTTCATCACGCCGCTCAAGATCGTGTTCGACCAGCTCAGGAACACGATTCAGGCCGGCCCCGTGACGCTGAAGACGCTGCCGCCGGAACTGCTGAACAGCTGGAAGTCGAAGGACGGCCTGATCCGCGTCGAGGCATTGCCGAAGGGCGATCCCAACGACAACGACAATCTCCGTCGTTTCGCGGATGCGGTGCTGGCCGCCGAGCCGAACGCGATCGGCGGGCCGGTGTCGATCCTCAAATCCGGCGATACCATCGTGCGGGCGTTCATCCACGCCGGCATCTGGGCGCTGCTGTTGATCAGCCTGCTGCTGTGGCTGACGCTGCGGCGGATCAGCGACGTGCTGATGACGATGGTGCCGCTATTGGTGGCGGGCGCGGTGACGCTGGAGGTCTGCGTCCTGATCGGGCTGCCGCTCAACTTCGCCAACATCGTCGCATTGCCGCTGCTGCTCGGCGTCGGCGTCGCCTTCAAGATCTACTACGTCGTGGCCTGGCGAGAGGGCAGAACCAACCTGCTGCAGTCGAGCCTGACGCGCGCGATCTTCTTCTCGGCGCTGACGACCGCGACCGCGTTCGGAAGTCTCTGGCTGTCCAGCCATCCCGGCACCGCCAGCATGGGTAAATTGCTGGCGATGTCGTTCGTCATCACGCTGATGGCGGTGCTGCTGTTCCAGCCCGCGCTAATGGGCAAACCGCGCGATGTCGGGAAGTAGGCAGATGTCGCCGATATCGGCGGGCTGAGCCGCGGCGGCCTGCTTCTGGCCCGGCGCGGCCTTCGGCGCAGCAGGGGCGGGGTGTGCGTTGCCGGTGGTCTTCGGCGCAGGGGCTGGCGTCGCCGGCGCTGCCGTGCTTTTCGGCGCGGCGCCGGGCGTACCCTTCGGCGCACCCTTGGCCATGCTGTTGACGGGGCTCGAGGGAATCGGCGGTCCGACGCGGGTCCAGGTTTCGCCGCCGCAGAGGAAGCCGAGCACGCAGCCCTGGATCTCGAGCTGATCGGTGCCGACCGGCTTGATCGTCGACGAGTAAAGCTGTCCGTCCTTAGCGTTGTAGACCTGGCCTTCCCAGGCCTCGGTGCCGGCCTTCTTCTTCATGTCGATCAGGATCGGCATGCCGAGCGTCGGCCGGCTCTGCTTGGCTGCGTCGGGATTGTTCTTGTCCTTGCCGCCCGGCTGCTTTTCCCAGGCGACGACACCCCACATGCTGCCGCTGCACTGGGCAACACGGATGTTGGCCACGCCATCGGCTACTTTCCAGTCACCGGTCGGATCGGCGGCGAGCGCCGCATTAAGACCTGTGGCCAAAAAGATTCCCGAATAAACTATTGTACGCGCGACAGTTCTTGGGCAGTGCAACATGGGTGCAACCTATGTTTAAGTAGATGGAGCCAAAGCGGGGGTCAAAACGCCGCATTCAGTGTTTTCAGTTGACGAGACAGCCATCAACCGACGTATGTAGCCAATGTCAGACTCATATCTAGATGTTTCCGGGCTGTTTGCAGACCGGCAGGCGCAGCGCAGTTCCCTGCATGCACGCCACCTGAACGAGCAGCTCGTGCGGGTGCTGAAGACCATCGGCTACGATGTGGGCTTTCAGAAGGGTCAAGGTCAATACCTCTTCGATCGTGAGGGGGCCCGCTATCTCGATCTACTCAGCGGATTTGGCGTTTTTGCGATTGGCCGCAATCATCCGGCGCTGCGTTATGCGCTGAAAAGCGTGCTGGATGCCGATTTTCCCAATCTGGTGCAACTCGATGTTTCCACGCTCGCCGGCGTGCTGGCGGAACGCCTGCTCGAGCATGTGCCATATCTGGACAAGGTGTTCTTTGCCAATTCCGGCGCCGAAACCGTCGAGGCCGCGATCAAGTTCGCGCGCGGCGCGACCGGCCGTCCCGGCATCGTGTCCTGTTCCCACTCGTTCCATGGCTTGTCCTACGGCGCGCTGTCGCTGATGGACGATGCGAACTTCCGCAGCGGTTTCGAGCCGCTGCTGCCGGGATGCACCCAGGTTCCGTTCAACGATCTCGAGGCGCTGGAGCGGGCATTGTCCTCGCGCCAGGTCGCGGCCTTCATCGTCGAGCCGATCCAGGGCAAGGGCGTCAACATGCCCTCGGATGAATATCTGCCGGGCGCCGCCGCGCTCTGCAAGAAATACGGCTCGATCTTCGTCGCCGACGAAATCCAGACCGGCATCGGCCGCACCGGAAAGTTCCTCGCGGTCGAGCACTGGAATGTCGAGCCCGACATGGTGCTGCTCGCCAAGGCGCTGTCGGGCGGCCATGTGCCGGTCGGCGCGCTGCTGACGCGCAAGTCGGTCTTCGACAAGATTTTCAGCCAGATGGACCGCGCGGTCGTGCACGGCTCGACGTTTTCGAAGAACGATCTGGCGATGGCCGCGGGCATCGCGACGCTCGACGTCATCAAGCAGGAAAGACTGGTCGAGCAGGCCGCCAAGCGCGGCGCCGAGCTTCGCCTCGCGCTGACGCGGATGGTTCCGGGCTATGAACTGCTGAAGGAAGTGCGCGGCAAGGGGTTGATGATCGGCATCGAGTTCGGCCCGCCGAAATCGCTGAAGCTGAAGGCGTCGTGGAATCTGCTGGAGACCGCCAACAAGGGCCTGTTCTGCCAGCTCATCACCGTGCCGCTGTTCAAGGAGCACAAGATCCTGACGCAGGTCTCCGGCCACGGCAGCCACACCATCAAGCTGCTGCCGCCGCTGGTCCTGACGGAAGAAGACTGCAACTGGATCGAAAAGGCGTTCGACGACGTCATCGCCGCCAGCCACAAGGTGCCCGGCGCGATCTGGTCGCTCGGCAAGACGCTGGTCGACAACGCTGTCAGGAAGTCGGCGTAGCCCACACACCAAGGTCGTAGCCCGGATGGAGCGCAGCGCAATCCGGGAGCGTCTCGGCCGCCGAGGGAGTTGGTCCCGGATTATGCTGCGCTCCATCCGGGCTACAATCTTCTCGGAGGAGAGCATGGTCAACGTCACCGGTGGCTGTCATTGCGGCGCGATCCGCTACGAGATCGCGGGCGAGCCCATCGTTCACGCGCTGTGTCACTGCACCGATTGCCGCCGTCATGCCGGCGCGCCCATGGTCGGCTGGTCGATGTATCCAGAAGAAGCGCTCAAGGTGACGAAGGGAACGCCGAAGCTGTACGCATCCTCCGAACATGGCCGGCGGCAATTCTGCGCCGACTGCGGCACCGGGCTGTTCTACGTCAACGCGAACATCCTGCCCGGCATCGTCGACATCCAGAGCGCGACCTATGACGATCCCGAAGCTGTGCCGGCCATGATCCATATCCAGACGGCGGAGCGGCTGCGCTGGATGGAGAGCGCGCACGAACTGCCCAGCTTCGAACGCTATCCGCCGCAGACGTAGCGGCGGAGTTCTTATCGGCTTCCCGCGGCGAGCACTGAGCGAACGAACCTGACGTAAGCCTTGACCTTCGCGGAGATACTGTCGCGGCTCGGATACACGGCGGCTATCGGCATGTCTCCCAGCGACCAACTCGGCAGAATAGCTCTCAGCGCGCCGTTGCCGACGTGATCCTTGACCGAGACATCGAATAGCCGCGCGATTCCCGCCCCGCTCAGACAGGCCTCCTGGATGTGTACTCCCTCGCGGCATATGATGTTTGCCGTCACGAAGATCGTTTCCTGCCTGCCGTCCCGGCTGAACGTCCATCGCGTATAGGGCGGACTATCGCGCCGACCTGAAATGAGTATGTGGTGATCGACTAGGTCGTCCGGCGCGTCGGGACGGCCAAAGCGTTGCAGATAGACCGGCGAGGCGAAGGCCGAGAGCTTCGTCCTTCCGATCGTCTGCATGACGAGGCCCGACGAATTAATCGGACCCACCGCGATCAGTACGTCGAGCTTGTCGTCGATCATGGTCGAGACCGAACTGGTCACGTTCGTGTCGAGCGCAATCCCGGGAAAGTCGGAAATGAAATCCGCCGAACGGGCCATCACGACTCGGCTGATGGCAGGATGGACCCCGACGACGAGCCGCCCGGTCGGTCGATCCATGCCCGCGCGGGTCATGATCTCCGCTTCCTCCAGCTCCATGACGAGCCGTTTGCAGCGCTCGTAATACACGGCGCCGTTTTCGGTCAGCGAGACACGTCGCGTTGTGCGATTGAGCAGCCGAAACTTCACCTCCGCCTCCAACAGCACGACGGCTTTCGAGACGACGGATGGGACCACGTCGAGGTCCTTGGCCGCCGCGGCAAAAGAGCGGGTCTCCGCGACGCGGCAGAAGAACTTGATAGCCTTGAGCTTGTCCACCTGGTGTATCCCCCTTTGCGGCGGGCGCGCGGGGCTTCACGATTGTTCGCAAAACGGAAATGATCAAGTTCGAACTTCGATCTTTTTCGGCCCTTGAGCGCTGGCTAACCTGCCTGCGTCATCTACAGGGGGCCCACATGCAGCCAACCATCAGCCGCAGAGCTGCGATCGCCGGCGCGCTTGCCTCCGGCATCGGTCTGACCGTCGCGACACCGTCTTTGGCTCAGGGGTGGCCAACGCGAAACATCCGGCTGATTGTCCCGGCCGCTGCCGGCTCCGTGCCTGATGCGCTGGCGCGAGTCGTGGGCGAAGCGCTCGCCAGGCGTCTTGGACAGCCGATCGCGGTCGACAATCGTCCTGGTGCCGGCGGTATCGTGGCCATGCAGGAGTTGGCGCGAAGCGCGCCGGATGGCTACACGCTCGGGCTTGGGACCATTTCGCAAGCGGTATTCAACAGCTACGTCTTCCCAAGCCTTGCCTACGACCCGCGCCGGGATCTGCTGCCGCTCGCCCGTCTGGTCACCTCCTCGTTTGTCCTCGCCAGCCACCCATCGGTTGCAGCCGCCTCGCTGTCCGAGTTGATCGATCTGTCGAAGCGCGAGAGCGGCAAGCTCATGCTTGGCGTCCCGGCATCCGGCTCCCCGCCGCACGTCGCGGCCGTGCTGATGATGCAGGAAACAGGGCTCAGCGCGACCGTCGTCCCGTTTCGCGGCGGACCGGCGGCGCTTACCGCGGCCATCCGAGGCGACGTACAGTTGATTATCGACGGGCCAACCATCCTCGCTCCTCAGGTAAGCGACCGCGCCCTGCGCGCGATCGTCGGAACGGCGGCCCGTCGCACCGACGCGTTGGCGGAGACGCCGACGCTTGCCGAAGCGGGCTTCAAGAGCGCCGAATGCGAATCCTGGATGGGATTGTTTGCCCCACGGGGTCTGTCAGCGGAAGTTTCGGCGATCCTCGCGCGGGAAATTCAGGCCGTCATGGACGACGCAGCTACGGCATCCCGGCTTCACGCGCTCGGCTTGCTCCCAGCCCAGCTCGCGGCGGCGACGTTTTCCGACCTGATCGAGGCAGAGCATCGCCGCTGGTCCCCGGTGCTGCAAAAGGCTGCGCTCAAGCCTGATTGAACGATTGCCACGACCCGACCTGGGTAACGCAGCGAGACGTCTTGAGCTTTGTTGCGGAGAGCGCTGTGGACCTGCACTTCAAGTCGGCCCTGGAGCTCGCGGCCCTCACGCGTGCGCGAAAAATCGGTTGTCTTGAACTGCTCGACCACCATATCGAACGGATCGAGCGGTTGGATGATCTGACCAACGCCGTCGTGGTCCGCGACTTCGAGCGGGCACGCCGGCGCGCCTTCGCTCTGGACCAGACCGGCGGCGAGGCCCCCATACCGCTGTTTGGCGTCCCCATGACGGTCAAGGAAAGCTTCGACGTCGAGGGCCTCCCCACAACATGGGGAAGCGAGCGATTTCGAAACTCGGTCGCTTCGGCCAATGCGCTTGCCGTTGATCGCCTGATCGAAGCAGGTGCGGTGATCCTCGGCAAGACGAACGTGCCGGTGATGCTCACCGACTATCAAAGCTATAATCCGATCTACGGCACGACCAACAATCCCTGGGACCTTGCCTTGTCTCCCGGTGGATCATCGGGCGGGGCCGCGGCTGCGCTTGCGGCCGGCTTCTGCGCGCTGGAGGTCGGCAGCGACATCGGCTCATCGATCCGAAATCCGGCTCATTACTGTGGCGTGTTCGGTCACAAGCCGACCTGGGGCATTTGCCCGCCGTTCGGGCATGGCCTCGGCGGCGCGGTCGCGGCCGCCGACATCTCGGTCATCGGGCCGATGGCTCGCTCGGCCGGCGATCTCATGACGACGCTTGACGTGATGGCCGGGCCGGAAGCGATCGACGCGGCATGGAGACTGGATTTGCCGCCGCCGCGCGTCGCCGGTTTCCGCGGGCTACGCGTCGCCATCATGACCGACCATCCATTGTCCGAGGTCGATACCTCGATCGTGTCAGCCCTGCACGAGTTGGGCTCGTTCCTGGTGCGCGAAGGCGCAATCGTTAGTTTCGAGGCCCGACCGGACTTCGACCTGACCCTTGGCCACAGTCTCTATATTCAGATGCTGCGCGCAACCACCAGCACCCGCATCGATCCGGCCGCTGCCGCGAAGGCGCGACACGAAGCAGCGAACCTGCCTGGCGACGATCACAGCTACTACGCCGACGCCATGCGCGGCCTGAGCATGTCGCACAGCGCATTCCTCAGTGCCAACGAAACACGGCATCGGATGCGGCGCGTCTGGTCGCGTTTTTTTTCGGAGTGGGACCTGTTTCTTTGCCCCCCGGCCGCCAGCCCGGCGCAGAAGCACGACCAGCGCGGCGAGCGTTGGCAACGCTCGATCGAGGTCAATGGCCACGCCGTGCCCCAGACAGATCAAATGTTCTGGGCCGGCATCGCCGGATTGTATCTGCTGCCGTCCAGCGTCGCGCCGCTCGGCGTTGCATCCGATGGCTTGCCGATCGGAGTGCAGATCATGGGAGCCCAATATGCGGACAAGACGACGATCGCCTTTGCCGGCTTGCTTGAAAAAGGCTGGAGGCGCTTCGTTGCTCCGCCCGGCAGATTTTCAGCTTGAGATTTGACGCAACACGTCGGAAGAGCTGGCGGATCAGTGAGATTATTCGTCAGGGCGGGCCGACGATTATCCTCCCCGGTTCAGAGCGCTGCGCCTCGCGCGCACAGCTCTGCCGAACGCCTATGTCCATTACAGCGAGGTTGGGCCGTCGCGCGACCGACAGCAGATCGCGCCACGCCACCATCGCAAGGCACGATAAGGAAAGTCGCTTGATGCCTGTTGCGCAGGGGCGGGTGCATCAGCGCACCCGCGCTGCGCTATCCCGGTGAGCGCATCGCGCTCTCGAATTTCTCGCTGAAATCCGCAAGCTCGTCCTTTGCGATGTCGCTGACCGCCCAGAAGTTGAGCCCGCGATCGCTCCAGTGGCGGATGTTGAAGCCCTGGATCGTGTCGGTCTTCGCCGCGCGTCGTTCGGTGCTCGATGTCTGCGACACGAACAGGTTGATGACGTGCTGGCGGCGGCGATAGACCACGGCGCCGATGGCGCGGGCGTCGACATAATCGAGCCGGCCGCCGATCAGGGTAAAGCCCTGTGCGGTGAGGTCGATCACCGGCGGCGAGACGTCGAGCCTGCCGTTGAACCACGGCTTGACGGTGTGCTGGTCGGTGGAGACCACGTCGGTGAGGTGTCCGGCCTGCAGCGAACGCAGATGCGCCGATACGACCTCCGACTGGATGCGCTCGATATCGTCGTTGCGCAGTACGATCGCGACCAGGCCGGTCGCGGCCAAAGCCGATACTGCCGAGCCCATCGCAAAACCGCGCAGCACGGCGCGGCGGTTCGGTGCCTGGCGCGGCTGCGGCAACGCCGCCTCGATCCGCTGACGCAGGGCGGCGGGGGCGGTGTACGCCACCCCGGCTTCCGCGATAGCCTTGCTCATCTCGCGATAATCGCGCAGCGCCGCCGCGCAGCGCGGGCAATCGGCGATATGGTCTTCCACCTCGCGCGCGTGTCCGGCGTCGAGCTCGCCGTCGATCAGTGCGTGAAGCAGAACTTCAGCCTCGTCGCAGGTCATTTCTGTTGCTCCTCTTCCGCCAGCCACGCCGATCGCAGCATGGCGCGGGCGCGCGCGAGACGGGACATCACGGTGCCGACCGGCACTTCGGCGACATCGGCAATCTCGCGGTACGACAGGTTCTGGATTTCACGCAGCACGAAGGTCTCGCGGAACGGTTCGGCCAGCGCCGCCACCAGGCGGCGGATGGTATCGGAGTCCCAGCGGCGCTGTAGCTGCGTCTCGGGCGTCTGCTCGGCCTCGTGCCACAGCGGCGTCTGCTCGGCGCTCTCAGGCACGTCCTCGACCGCGCTGGTCGGTGTCGCGGCGCGGCGGGCATATTCGGCACGGCAGACATTGCGCAGGATCGCAAACAGCCAGGGCTTCATCGCCGGGCCACGATAGCTGTCGAAATGCCTGAACGCCCGCAAATAGCATTCCTGCACCGCGTCCTCGGCGTCGGCGGCGTTGCGAAGCAGGTAGCGCGCCAGCGTATAGGCGTCGTTCAGATAGGGCAGCGCGGCCTCGCGAAACCGCCGCGCCTTTTCGGGATCTTGTTCGGATGCTTTGATCGGCATCGCTTTTTGCCCGGCTGCTGCAGAACAGGATTCTACCCGGCCGGGCGTCGTCCACCGGCCGGGCAGGGGGGTGATGCCTGGGTTTGCCACGCTACTCAACCTTGACCACCCCCGTCATATGCGGATGCAGCGAACAAAAATATTTGTATTCGCCCGCTGACGTGAACGTGAACGAGAAGGTGCCGTCGGTATCCATGGTCTTCGACCTGAATTTTCCGGCGCACACCACGGTGTGAGGAATGTCGTCGCGGTTGGTCCAGGTCACGGTCTGGCCCACCTTCACCGTGAGCTGGGCCGGCTCGAATACAAAATTGTCGATATGAACAGCGATATCCTCGGCGTGCGCGGTGCCGGCCGGGAGCAGCGCGGCCGCGACCACGAGCAGGCTGAAGTCGCGGCGATTGATCGAATGCATTGCGGTGATTCCCTGTTAGCCCTGCAGCGGTTCGTCGATGATCGCGAGACGCTGATCGCCTTGCTTGAAGTTGATGCTGGCGACGCCGAGCAGGCTGCGAAGCTTGCTGTCCTCGACCTTCATCGGTCCCGGCGAGGGGGCCGTGCCCGGCGCCGGCTGCGGGAAGGCGGTCGAGCGCGCGGTGTGGAAGGTGACGTTGCCCTCGACTTTCTGCATCACCTGGTGGATATGGCCGTTCAGCACGGTGACCGAGCCGAAGCCCTTGACGTATTCCAGCGCCCGCGCGCCATCCTCGGTGCCCCAGCCCCATTGCGGATAGACCGTCCACAGCGGGATGTGCGCGAACAGCACAACCGGCGTGGATTTTGAACGTCCCTTCAGGTCGTTCTCCAGCCAGTCGAGCTGTTCGTTGCCGAGATTGCCGAGGCCGCCGCCCTTGAGGTCGACGACGTTGACGAGACCGACGAAGTGCACGCCGCCGGCGTCGAACGAATACCAGCCGGCGCCCTGGGTGCCGCGGCCATAGCGCTCCTTGTAGAGCTTGACTTCCTCGTCGATGAAATCGTGCTCGCCCGGCACGTAATGCACGTCGAGCTTGGCCTGCGAGATGATGCGGTCGGCGTCGTCGAATTCCTTGGCCTTCGACAGATGCGTGATGTCGCCGGTGTGGATCATGAACGACGGCTTCTTCGGCATCGCCCTGACCTTGTTGATCGCTTCCTCCAGCGTCCCGATCGCATTGGGATTGGCCGGCTTGTCGAAGCCGACATGGCTGTCGCTGATCTGCAGGAACGTCATCCCGGCGGGCTCGGCCGCTTGCGCTGAATCGACAATGCCGAGCGAACGCGGCACGCCGCCCGCAACCGTCCAGAGCACGCCGGTGCCTGCCCAGGTCATGCATTCCAGCACGCGGCGCCGGCTGACGCCGTCATCGTGATGGTCGTGATCGCTCATGGCAAATCTCCCTGAGCCCGTGATTGGGCTTGCAGGGACGTGATCGGGCGGGGCGGGGTTTATTCCCGGAAGTCCGGCGTCAGCGGTCGCAGGGGATGACGTTTTCGTGAGCGAAAGAGACCATGCTCTATTGCGGTTGCAATCAAACCTGCCTTGCATCCGCTGGCATGGCGCTGGATGGTTGTGTACGGCCATGCGGGCCATGCAGGAGTTCACGATGACCGAGATTTGGCAACTCTCAGCGACTGAATTGGCGCAGCGCATTGCAGACCGGCAGCTCAGTTCAGCGGAGGTGGTGGATGCGCATCTGGCGCGGATCGATGCCGTCAATCCGGCGTTGAACGCCGTGGTGCGGGTGCTGGCGGATGAGGCCCGCGCCGCTGCGGTCGCTGCAGATCGAATGCTGGCCGCCGGCGAACAGATGGGCCCCTTGCACGGAGTGCCCTTCACGGTGAAGGAGAACATCGACATGGCCGGCCTGCCCACGACGTGGGGCGTGCCGGCGCTGGCGCAAGCGGTGGCGCCGGTCGATGCGCCGGTTGTCGAGAGAATGCGCGCCGCCGGCGCGATACCGATTGCCCGCACCAATCTGCCTGACATGGCGCTGCGCATTCACACGACGAGCTCGTTGCATGGGCTCACGCGAAATCCCTGGCATCCCGAGCGTACCGCGGGCGGCTCGAGCGGCGGCGAGGCGGCTGCGCTCGCCAGCGGCATGAGTCCCATCGGTCTCGGCAACGATATCGGCGGTTCGCTGCGCAACCCGGCCAATGCTTGCGGCATCGCCTCGATCCGTCCTTCTGCCGGCCGGGTGCCTGATGCAGGTTACATCCCGGTCGAAGACCATCTGCTGGCCGTGCAGTTGATGAATGTGCAGGGCCCGATGGCCCGTCGCGTGGCCGATGTACGCCTTGGCCTGCGTGTGCTGATGGGCGCGCATCCGCGCGATCCGTGGTCTATCGATGCTCCCTTCGAAGGCAAATCATTGGGCCGGCCGATCCGCGTGGCTGTGGTGGCCGAGCCGCCCGGTGGAAGCACGCATCCGCAGGTCGCAGCGACGGTGCGCCGCGCGGCGCAGGCGCTGGCCGATGCCGGCTACGTCGTGGAAGAGGTTTGCCCGCCGCGATACGAAGACGCCATCAGCTGCTGGGCGCGGTTCATCATGGGCGACTTCAATTCGGTGCTGGGGTTGTTGCAGCCGATGATGGGTGCTGACGCGGTCGCCTTCCTCAACACCGCCAACCAGAGCGTACCGCCGCTGGCCGACGCCACGGCGTGGTCGCACCTGATGGTCGAACGCGATGGCGTCGCGCGCGCCTGGTCGACCTTCATGGCGGAGAGGCCGCTGCTGCTGTCGCCGACCTGGACGCAGTTGCCGTTCGCGCACGGCTTTGACTCGGCCGCGCCCGAAGGCACCGCGGCGACCATGGAATTGATGCGGCCGGTGGTCCCCGCCAACGTGCTGGGGTTGCCCTCGGCCTGCGTGCCGGCTGGCCGCGATGAGGCGACGGGCCTGCCGATCGGTGTGCTCGTCACCGGCCGCCGGCTTCGGGAGGATTTGTGCCTGGAGGCGGCCGAGGCGATCGAGGCGCGTCTCGGTTTGGCTACGCCGATTGATCCGGTGCGCTGAACGGCGTCCGGCGTGTCGCGGCTGGTTCGGCGGCGCGGGAGCAAAAGGCCTAGCGCCCATCCTCCAGGATCATCGTGGCCCCTTTCTCCGCGATCATCGCCGTGGGCGTGTTGGTATTCCCTGACGTGATCGTCGGCATCACCGAGGCGTCGACGACACGCAGGCCGCCGATGCCGTAAAAGCGCAGCCGTTCGTCGACGACGGCCATCGGATCGTTGGCCGTGCCCATCTTCGCGGTGCCGACGGGGTGGAAGATCGTGGTGCCGATATCGCCGGCGGCCTTTGCCAATGACGTTTCGTCGTCGCCGACGCCGGGGCCAGGCAGATATTCTTGCGGGTGGTAGCGCTCGAGCCGCTTCTGCTGCATCAGCCGCCGCGTGGTTCTGATCGCATCGGCCGCGACCTGGCGGTCGTCGTCGGTCGAAAGATAATTCGGCGCGATCGAGGGCGCTTCATCAGGCTTCGCCGAGCGGATGCGCACCGTGCCGCGCGAGGTCGGCTGCAGATTGCAGGCGCTGACGGTGATGGCGGGGAAACGGTGCAGGGGATCGCCGAACTTGTCGAGCGACAGCGGCTGGACGTGGAACTGGATGTTGGCGCGCGCGCGGCGCGGATCGGAGCGGGTGAAGATGCCGAGCTGCGACGGCGCCATGGTCAGGGGCCCGCGGCGGCGGAAGGCGTAGTCGAGCCCCATCATGCCGCGCCGGATCAGCGACCAGTAGGTCTCGTTCAGCGTTCGCACGCCCTCGACCTTGTAGATCGCGCGCTGCTGCAGATGGTCCTGCAGATTGCGCCCGACACCCGGTTTGTCGAGCACCATTTCGATGCCGAGCGGCGACAGCCAGTCGGCGGGTCCGATGCCGGAGCGGTGCAGCACCTGTGTCGAGCCGATCGATCCCGCGCACAAAATGACTTCGCCCCTGGTGCGGGCCTCGACCACTTCATTGCCTTGCTGGAAGCGCACGCCGACGGCGCGGCCGTTCTCGACGATCAGGCGGTCGACCAGCACGTTCTTTTCCAGCCGCAGGTTGGCGCGGTCGAGAACCGGCTTGAGGAAGCCGCGCGCCGAGGACCAGCGCCGGCCGCGCTTCTGGTTGACGTGGAAATAACTCACGCCCTCATTGTCGCCGGTGTTGAAATCGGGAATGCGCCTGATGCCCATTTCCTCGGCGGCATCACCGACCGCGTCGAGCACCTCCCAGGACAGCCGCGGCGCCTCGATGCGCCAGCCGCCGCCGACGCCGTGATGTTCGCTCTCGCCGAGGAAATGGTCTTCCAGGCGCTTGAACAGCGGCTTGACGTCGTCATAGCTCCAGCCGGTCAGGCCGAGCTGCCGCCAGTGATCGTAGTCGCCGGATTGCCCGCGCATCGAGATCATGGCGTTGATGGCGGAGCAGCCGCCGATCACCTTGCCGCGGGGATAGGCCAGTGACCGGCCGTTGAGGCCGGGCTCCGCCTCGGTCCTGAACATCCAGTCCGAACGGGGATTGCCGATCGCGAAGAGATAGCCGACCGGGATGTGAAACCAGATCCAGTTGTCGTTGCCGCCGGCCTCCAGGATCAGCACCCGCTTCTTCGGGTCGGCCGACAGCCGGTTGGCCATAATGCAGCCGGCCGTTCCGGCGCCCACCACGATGTAGTCGAAATCGCCTTCAAGCCGCTTCGGCATTGTTCGAGTTTCCGCCTGAGATGCTTCCTCTTGCTTCGTTATTAGTCAGACGTGGATGGCCGGGACAAGCCCGGCCATGGCAGGATGGCACCCCGGCGCTCAGTTCCGTTGGGTGGACCGTCCCTTGCATGCTACAGGGCAGAAGCGCTCAAAGTTCGGAAAGCTGGTTACCTCCATGCCCATCGTCAATCGCGTCGCCGAGTTTCAACCCGACATCCAGGCCTGGCGCCGGGATATCCATGAACATCCCGAATTGCTCTACGATGTGCACCGCACTGCGGCATTGGTGGCGGAGCGGTTGCGAGAGTTCGGCTGCGACGAGGTGGTTACCGGCATCGGCCGCACCGGCGTCATCGGCGTCATCAACGGCAACAGGCCTGCCGGCAAGGGGGACGTGAAGGTCATCGGGCTGCGGGCGGATATGGATGCGCTGCCGATCGAGGAGGCGACCGATCTGCCCTACGCTTCCAGAACCAAGGGCCTGATGCACGCCTGCGGCCATGACGGCCACACCGCCATGCTGCTGGGGGCGGCGCGCTATCTGGCCGAGACCCGCAACTTCGCCGGCCGTGCGGTCGTGATCTTCCAGCCGGCCGAAGAGGGCGGCGCGGGTGCGGTTGCGATGATCAAGGACGGGCTGATGGACCGTTTCGGCATCGAGCAGGTCTACGGCATGCATAATGGTCCGGGCATTCCGATCGGCTCGTTCGCATTGCGGCCCGGTCCGATCATGGCCGGGGGCGATGCCGTCCTGATCAGGATCGAGGGGCGTGGCGGGCACGCCGCGCAGCCGCACAACACCATCGATTCCGTTCTTGTCGGCGCGCAACTGATCACGGCGCTGCAGTCGATCGTGTCGCGCAGCGTCGATCCGCTGGAATCGGCGGTGATCTCAATCTGCGAATTTCACGCCGGCCACGCCCGCAACGTGATTCCGCAAACCGCGGAACTGAAGGGCACCGTCCGCACCTTGAACAGCGAGGTGCGGAAGATGGTCGAGGAGCGGGTCCGCGAGGTCGTCGCCGGCGTGGCGCTGGCCACGGGCGCCAGGATCGATCTGGATTACGTCCACGGCTATCCGGTGACGGTCAACCATGCCGAGCAGACCGATGTCGCGACACGGGCAGCGCGCGAGATCGCCGGCGATGCCAACGTCGAGGTGATGCCGCCGCTGATGGCCGGCGAGGATTTCGCCTACATGCTGGAGCAGCGGCCGGGTGCGCTGATCTTCTGCGGCAATGGCGACAGCGCCGGCCTGCATCACCCCGCCTACAATTTCAACGACGAGGCGATCGTGTTCGGCACGTCCTACTGGATCAGGCTGGTCGAGAACACGCTGGCCGCGTGATCCCCAGGGAATAGCCGCCGCTCGGGAGGTGACCCCCCGGTCGGGCAATCTCCCGGATGGATGGGAGTGTGAAGCAGCGTATTGGGCGGACCGCCGCTTGCATGCTAGACAGGCTCCAGCATTCCAAACCTGAGGCTCAAGAAAACCCATGCCCATCGTCAACCGCGTCGCCGATCTGCAACCCGATATTCAGGCCTGGCGTCGCGATATTCATGAAAACCCCGAACTGCTCTACGATGTCCACCGCACTGCAGCATTCGTGGCGGACCGCCTGCGGGAGTTCGGCTGCGACGAGGTGGCCACCGGCCTTGGCAAGACCGGCGTCGTCGGCGTCATCAAGGGCAAGCAGCCCGGCAAGGGCGAGATCAACGTGATCGGGCTCCGCGCCGACATGGATGCGCTGCCGATCCAGGAAGAAACCAACGCGCCGCACGCCTCCAAGACCCCCGGCAAGATGCACGCCTGCGGCCATGACGGCCACACCGCGATGCTTCTTGGGGCCGCGCGATATCTCGCCGAAACCAGGAATTTTGCCGGCAATGCGGTCGTGATCTTCCAGCCGGCCGAGGAGGGCGGGGCCGGCGCCGACGCCATGATCAAGGACGGTCTGATGGACCGGTTCGGCATCGAGCAGGTCTATGGCATGCACAACGGTCCGGGGATTCCGATCGGTTCCTTCGCGATCCGCTCCGGCCCGGTGATGGCCGCGACCGACTCGATCGACATCATGATCGAGGGCCTCGGCGGCCACGCCGCGCGTCCGAACAAGTGCATCGATTCCGTCCTGGTCGGCTCGCAGCTCATCACCGCGCTGCAGGGCATCGTCTCGCGGACCATCGATCCGCTGGATTCGGCCGTGATCTCGATCTGCGAGTTCCACGCCGGCAACGCGCGAAACGTCATCCCGCAGACCGCCGAACTCCGCGGCACCGTGCGGACCCTCACCCCCGAGGTCCGCGAGACGGTCGAGCGGCGGGTGCGCGAGGTCTGCGAGGGCGTCGCCAGGATGACCGGCGCCAGGATCGACCTGGTTTACGAGCGCGGCTATCCCGTCACCAAGAACCATCCCGACCAGACCGAGTTCGCCACAAGGGTGGCCAAGGATGTCGCCGGCGCGCAGAACGTCCACGAGATGCCGCCGCTGATGGGCGCGGAAGACTTCTCCTACATGCTGGAAGCGCGGCCGGGCGCGTTCATCTTCTGCGGCAACGGCGACAGCGCCGGCCTCCATCACCCCGCCTATGATTTCAACGACGAAGCGATCGTCTACGGCACCTCGTACTGGATCAAGCTGGTCGAGAACAAGCTCGCGGCGGCATGAGGTTCTTCAACTTCGATTGCACCTGAAGTTCGATGACATGTGAAAGAAGGCCCGTATCTCCAATGCGGGCCTTCGTTATTTTCTGTTGGGTTTGCACATCGCGCCGGAACGAAGCAGCGATGTAGGCTGATGCTGAGAGGCGTTTGACGGGGGAAGTGGGTCGAGCGCTGCACGGTGCCGGGGCTGAGGGGTACCGCGCAGCGCGTCGACCATATGGGAGCGTCATGGCGTGACCAGACGTCCCACATTCCCTTGAGAATGCGATTAGGTCTTATATCAATTAATGGTTGTGGATCGAATTGTCAATTTTTCCTGTTATATTTTACCAGCAATTGCGAGGAGCGGATTGGCGGGATTCA
Organism: Bradyrhizobium sp.; assembly: GCF_036735945.1. Lineage (GTDB taxonomy): Bacteria > Pseudomonadota > Alphaproteobacteria > Rhizobiales > Xanthobacteraceae > Bradyrhizobium. The sequence goes on from NZ_DAINNI010000005.1 coordinate 107,709, forward strand.
GGCCGCACGCAGTGATTTTCGCAGCACATCGGCGGCGATTTTGAGGTCCTCGACGAAGCGGCGGTATTCGCGCGCCTTCGCATCGGCATCCGGCAGTCGCAGCAGATAGGATGGATGGACCGTCACCAGTGCCCGGGTTCCATCCGCGAGATCGATCAGGTGCCCGCGATTCCTGTTGATCGGGGTGATCCTGCCCAGCACGCTTTGCGCGGCGGTGGTGCCCATCGCCACCACCAGTTCGGGTTTGATTGCGGCCAGTTCGCGTTCGTACCATTGCCTGCATGCCTTGATTTCCAGCGTATTCGGCTTCTGGTGCAGGCGGATCTTGCCGCGCGGCACGAACTTGAAGTGCTTGACCGCATTGGTGACGTAGACCTTGCGGCGGTCGATGCCGGCTTCCTCCAGCGCGCGGTCGAGCATCTGCCCCGCGGGGCCGACGAACGGTCTGCCGGCGAGGTCTTCCTTGTCGCCGGGCTGCTCGCCGACCAGCATGATCCGCGCCGTCTGCTGGCCCTCGCCGAACACGGTCTGGGTCGCCTGCTGGTAGAGATGGCAGGCGCGGCAATCGGCGGCTTCCTCGCGCAGTGCCTCAATATCGTCGGCGCGTTTGCGTGCCATGTCTTCCGCCTTGTTGGCCGGTTCCAGCCGTTTCTGTGGCTTGTGCGGTTCGGTCGCTTCATTCGCGATCATCGCGCTGGCGGTGCGTTCCGCGCTTTCGATCAGGGGCTTAATCAGGGAAGCCTCCGGCAGGTTCCGCCAGTATTTCCGCGGCATCTCCTTCTGCATGGCCTGAACCTTCAGCCGGGCCGGATTGAAGATGCTGGCGTAATAGCTTCGCCAGGTCTCCTCCAGCCGGTCGGCGGTCGGGGCTTCGCTTTTGGCGACACCTGGCGTGAACGTGACCGCGTGGCCGTCCCAATGCGCACAGACATCGGGGGTGAGGATCGACCACGGCATGTCGGCGAAGCGACGCGCGAAGAACGGGGCGGCGAGCCCGACGATGTGGTGCTCCGGCTCGAACCAGGCGACGAAGTGCGACGTGTGCTCGCGGCCGACTTCGCGGAAGCGGACAAAGGCGTGCATCTTGTGCTCGTCGCGCCGCACCGCCTTCGCCATCGTGGCGACCTCGGCCACGTCGGGATCGGTCGCGATCTCCAGCAGGTCGTGGTCGCTGCGCAGCCGCCAGAGCAGACGGTAGAGCAGGGCGAACCGTTCCGGATTGCGATGCAAGATCGCGATCTCGGCCAGTTCGACGAATCTGGCCGGGACGTTGAAGGTGGCTTGGGGTGACGGACCGTGCGGCGGTTCGAGCGACTGTTCCGTCGGCTCGAACAGTTCAGGCGCGCCGCCGGCCACGCGCCAGCTCACGTCGGATGGCCTGACATCGTTCAGCGCCAGCGCCCGCGCCGCCTCGCGCCAGCCGTCGAAATCGGTCTCGCTGTCGAGGGTGATGTGGTGCATGACGTTGCTACTCAAAACCCAAATCCCAATTGCGTTGCCTTCGGCTTGAATCGTTCCATGAGCCCCGCTCCGTCGAGCAGGCGCGGCGAGGGGCTGAAATCGCCGAGCACGATGAACGGCAGCACCTTCTTCTGCGGAATGTGCAATCGCGCCAGGTCGGCGAGGCGGATCGAGGTCAGGCGGCGCGTTGCGATGATGCGGTCGACCGCCTTGGTGCCAAAGCCCGGCACGCGCAATAGTTCCTCGCGGCTGGCGGTTGCGACATTGAGCGGGAAGCGGTCGCGATGCCGCAGCGCCCAGGCCAGCTTCGGATCGATATCGAGCGGCAGCATGCCCTTGGCCTCGTCGACGATCTCGCCGGCGTCAAAGCCGTAGAACCGCATCAGCCAGTCGGCCTGGTAGAGCCGGTGCTCGCGAACCAGCGGTGGTGCGACAAGCGGCAGCGCGCGGCTGGCATCCGGGATCGGGCTGAAGGCGGAATAATAGACGCGCTTCAGGCGGTAGGAGCCGTAGAGATTGGCGCTGGTGTCGAGGATGGTCTTGTCGTCGGCTGTGTCAGCGCCGATGATCATCTGCGTGCTCTGGCCGGCCGGCGCAAAGCGCGGCGGCTTTGCCTTCGTCGCGGTCTGGCTGTTCTCCTTGGCTTCGTCGAGCTTCAACCGCAACCGGCCCATGGTGCGGCGGATCGCGCGCACGTCCTTCTCCGGCGCGAATTTGGCGAGGCTGTTCTCCATGGGCATTTCGATGTTGATGGAGAGACGATCGGCATATCTGCCGGCTTCCGCGATCAGTGCGTCATCGGCTTCGGGAATGGTCTTCAGATGGATGTAGCCGCGGAAGTGATGCTCCTCGCGCAGCTTGCGCGCGACGCTCACCACCTGCTCCATGGTGTAATCAGCGCTGCGGATGATGCCGGAGGAGAGAAACAGGCCCTCGATATAGTTGCGGCGATAGAAGTCGATCGTCAGCTTCACGACTTCATCGACGGTGAAGCGGGCGCGCGGCACGTTCGAGGAGGTGCGGTTGACGCAATATAGGCAATCGTAATTGCAGGCGTTGGTGAGCAGCACCTTCAATAGCGAGATGCAACGTCCATCCGGCGCGTAGGAATGGCAGATGCCCATGCCGGGCGCGGTCGAACCGAGGCCCTTGCCGTCGCTGGAATCCCGTTTTTCCGTGCCGGAAGAGGCGCAGGAAGCATCGTATTTCGCGGCATCGGCCAGGATTTCCAGCTTGCGTTGCACGTCCATCATTGAATCCCTTTGATTCCACTCATGAATCACCGGAGTGACAATCCCGATTGACTCGGCGTGGCCTGTTAGCTTTATATTAGAACATATCATGAACAAATGAGCTAGCCGCGGGTTCACTCGGGAAGAAGCGGCAAGGCCCAATTTCCTGAAGGAGCGGCGGATGAGCACCGCACGCACGAACACGCTTGCGACGTTGCGCGGAAGCATCGAGCGCCTGGAGCAGGGCGCGGCGCATGACCTCAACAAGGTTGCGCTCGGCCATGCGGCCGCGGATTCTGTGTTGCAGGGCGGGCTTGCGCGCTCGGCGGTCCATGAAGTGTTCGCCGAGGGCCACCAGAGCGCGACGGCAACGGGCTTCATCGCAGGGCTCGCGGGACGGGTATCGCCGCGCCGGCCGCTGGTCTGGGTGCGGCAGGATTTTTCGGAAATCGAAGCCGGCGCGCTGTCGATGCGCGGGCTACGCGAACTCGGCCTCGATCCGCGGCTGCTCGTCACCGTGCGCGCCACCGATACCGACGCCGCGCTGCGCACGGCGGCCGACGCGCTGGCCTGCGATGCGCTCGGCGCCGTCGTGCTGGAAGTCTGGGGCGAGGCGCGCCAGCTCGACCTCGTCGCCAGCCGCAAGCTCACGCTCGCCGCCCAGGCCTCCGGCGTCACCGCCTTGCTGCTGCGGGTGGCGGCGGAGCCGCGGCCCTCGACGGCGGAAACCAGATGGATTGTGCGCGCGGCGCATTCGCCGCCGTCGGATCAGTGGAATGCCTGGGGTGCGCCGGTGTTCGACGCGCAACTCGTTCGTAACCGTCATGGCCCGGTCGGCCGCTGGATCATGGAATGGAAATGCGATGGGTGTCACTTCAACGAACCGGCGGCGTATTCTCAGCCTGTGGCTGCCACGCCTGCCCGTCGACCGCATCAAGCGGCGGCTCATGGCGCTTTCAGACGAAGCGCGTGAGCAGAATTCTCTCGATACGGCCGCTGTGCTCCCTCTCCCGCTCGCGGGGGAGGGGCGGGGTGGGGGTCTCACTGCGAGTCCTGCTGTTCGTGTGGAGAGAGCTTCCCCCACCCGCATCGCATCTTTCGATGCCTATCCCACCGTCGTCGTCATCAGGCAGCACAACGCCATCCTGATTCATTCCCTCGACGAGGCAGCCGTCCGCGCCGGCCTTTCGATCGGCCTGCCGCTCGCCAACGCCCGCGCGATCTGCCCCGAACTGACGGTGTACGACGCCGACGAGGTCGCCGACCGCAAGACGCTCGAGGACATCGCCGACTGGTGCGACCGCTTCACGCCATCGGTGGCGCTCGATCCGCCGCATGGGCTCTATCTCGACATCACCGGCTGCGCCCATCTGTTCGGCGGCGAGCGGGCGCTGCTGCAGATCGTCGTCGGCGCGCTGAGCCGTCGCGGCTTTGCCGTCAGCGCCGCGATCGCGGCTACCGCGGTCTGCGCCCGCACGCTGACGCGGCACGCTTGCGGAAAGATCGTCGCCGATGGCGAGGAGGCGGAAGCGACAGCTCCCTTGCCGGTCACGGCGCTTGGCACCGAGGACGCCATCACCGCCGGCCTGCGCCGCGCCGGGCTCAAGACCATCGGCGATGTCGCCTCGCGCGCACCGCATGAAATCACCGCGCGGTTCGGCGCGTCCTTTACGGCATTGCTGCAGCAGGCGCTGGGGCAGGGCGACGGGCCGATCAGCCCACGAAAGCCGCTGCCGGATTACATCGTCGAGAAACGCTTTCCCGATCCCATCGCCACCGACACCGTGATCGCGATGAACCTCTCGGCGCTCGCTGCCATGTTGGTCACGGCGATGGACAGACAGGGCAAGGGCGCGCGCAAGCTGGAAGCGAGATTTTTCCGCACCGACGGCGCGGTGCGGACGATATCGGTCGAAACCGGACGCCCGGTAACCAAGCCGGAGATGATCGACCGCCTGTTCCGCGAGCGGCTCGAGGCGCTCAACGATCCGCTCGATCCCGGCTTCGGCTTCGATCTGATCAGGCTTTCCGCCAGCCGCACCGAAATCGTGGTGCAGCAGCAGCGCGACCTCGACGCCAACATCCATGACAATGACGAATTATCAGCGCTGATCGACCGCATCGCCGCGCGGATCGGCGGCAAGCGCGTCGTCGTGCATCTGCCCGAGGATACCCACATCCCTGAACGCACGGTGCGGGCTGTCGCCGCACAGCATCATCTGGCGGCCGCCGCGCAGGCGGCCTGGCCGGAGCGCATCGAGGCCGAGCCGCCGCTGCGGCCGCTGCGGCTGTTCGACAGGCCGGAGCCGATCAAGGTGCCGTTCGCGACCGTGCCCGACGGCCCGCCGCACCAGTTCACCTGGCGGCGCGTCACGCACGCGGTGGTGCGGGTGGAAGGGCCCGAACGCATCGCGATGGAATGGTGGAAGCAGAATAGCGACGGCCCGACGCGGGATTATTTCCGCATCGAGGATGCAGCGGGTCTGCGTTTCTGGATCTTTCGCGATGGGCTCTATGAAAGCGAGCCGGCGGACGACGAAGGCGAACCCGCGCCGGTCAGATGGTTCGTGCACGGGCTGTTCGCATGAAAGGCGTCAAGCCAATACCTGACTATGCCGAGATCGGCATCACCAGCAATTTCTCGTTCCTGCGCGGCGGCTCCGATCCGCGCGCCTATGTGCATCAGGCAAGCCGGCTCGGCATTTCCGCGATCGGCATCGCCGACCACAACACGCTGGCCGGCGTGGTGCGCGCCTACAAGGAGCTCGACAATCCAGAGGTCACCCATAAACCCAAATTGCTGATCGGCGCGCGGATCGTCTTCATCGACGGCACGCCCGACATCCTGGTCTATCCGCGCGACCGCGCCGCCTATGGCCGGCTCTGCCAGCTATTGACCCGCGGCAAGCGCGGCAACGACATCACGCGGATCGAGAAGGGCGAATGCCATCTGCGGTTCGATGACCTCATCGACTTTGCCGAGGGCCAGCTTCTGGTGCTGGCGCTGCCGCATCGTTTTGACGCTGACAGCGTGCAAGAAATTCTGCAACGCCTGAAGGAAAGCCGCGCCGACGGCGTCTGGCTTGCCGCCAGCCTGCTGTATCGCGGCGACGACCGGCGCCGCCTCGCGCAACTTCATCATATCGCGCTTGCGGCAAAAGTGCCGCTGCTCGCCACCAACGAGGTGCTGTACCACCATCCCGCCCGCCGCCGGCTGCAGGACGTGCTGACCTGCATCCGCGAGAAGACCACGATCGATGCCATCGGCCGCCGGCTCGAGGCCAATGCCGAGCGTCATTTGAAGCCGGCCCATGAAATGGCGCGGCTGTTTCGCGATCTGCCCGAGGCTATCGCGGAAACCATGCGCTTTGCCGGGCGCATCTCGTTTTCGCTGGACCAGCTCAAATACCAGTATCCGGACGAGCCGGTGCCGCCGGGCAAGACCGCGCAGCAGCATCTCGAAGACCTCACCTGGGCCGGGGTCGACACCTATTTCGGCGGGGTGATCGACGACACCCTGCGCGCCACCCTGCGCAAGGAACTCGATCTGATCGCCGAATTGAAATACGCGCATTATTTCCTGACCGTGCACGACATCGTGCAGTATGCGCGCAGCCAGAACATCCTCTGCCAGGGCAGAGGATCGGCGGCGAATTCGGCCGTGTGCTACGTGCTCGGCGTCACCTCGGTCGACCCGACCAAGGTCGATCTGCTGTTCGAGCGCTTCATCTCCAAGGAACGGCTGGAGCCGCCCGACATCGACGTCGATTTCGAGCATTCGCGGCGCGAGGAGGTGATGCAATATGTCTACCGCCGCTACGGCCGCCACCGCGCTGCGATCATTGCGACCGTCATCCATTATCGGCCGCGCAGCGCGATCCGCGACGTCGGCAAGGCGCTCGGGCTGACCGAGGACGTCACCGCCGCGCTGGCCGACACGGTGTGGGGAAGCTGGGGCAAGGGCCTCAACGAGATGCAGGTCCGCCAGGCCGGGCTCGATCCGCAGAATGCGATGGTCGAGCTTGCCGTCGAACTCGCGACCGAGTTGATCGAGTTCCCCCGCCATCTGTCGCAGCATGTCGGCGGCTATGTGCTGACGCAGGACCGGCTCGACACCTATGTGCCGATCGGCAATGCCGCGATGGACGACCGCACCTTCATCGAATGGGACAAGGACGACGTCGACGCGCTGCACATGATGAAGGTCGACGTGCTGGCGCTGGGCATGCTGACCTGCATCCGCAAATGCTTCGATCTGATCGCCGGCCACAAGGGCGAGCGCTGGGAGCTTGCCACCGTCCCGCAGGACGAGAAGCCGGTCTACGACATGCTGTGCCGCGGCGAATCGCTCGGCGTGTTCCAGGTCGAAAGCCGCGCGCAGATGAACATGCTGCCGCGGTTGAGGCCCAAGACGTTTTACGATCTCGTCATCGAGGTCGCGATCGTCCGTCCCGGTCCGATCCAGGGCGACATGGTGCATCCCTATCTGCGGCGGCGGAACGGCAAGGAAAAAGTCAGCTACCCGTCGCCGGCGCCCGGGCAAGGTCCGGCGGATGAATTGTACCGCGTGCTGCACAAGACGCTCGGCGTGCCGCTGTTCCAGGAGCAGGCGATGCGGATCGCGATCGAGGCGGCGAAATTCACCTCCGAGGAAGCCAACGGGCTGCGTCGCGCGATGGCGACCTTCCGCAATGTCGGCACCATCGGCAAGTTCGAAGACAAGATGATCGGCAACATGATCGCGCGCGGCTACGATGGCGAATTCGCCAAGAGCTGCTTCGACCAGATCAAGGGGTTTGGCTCCTACGGCTTTCCGGAAAGCCACGCCGCGAGCTTCGCCCAGCTCGTCTATATCTCGTCATGGCTGAAGCATTATCACCCCGACGCCTTCTGCTGCGGCCTGCTCAACTCGCAGCCGATGGGCTTTTACGCCCCCGCGCAGATCGTCGGCGACGCCCGCACCAACGGCGTCGAGGTGCGCGAAATCGATGTGTCCTACAGCTTTGCGCAGAACACGCTGGAAGAGGGGGAGGGCAAATACCACGCGGTGCGGCTCGGCTTCCGCCAGATCGACGGCTTTCACTGGCTCGATGAGGATGAGGAGCGGTTGAAGCGAATGCAGTCGTCGTTCCGGGGTTTTTCATCGTCGTTCCGGGGCGTCGCGATAGCGACGAACCCGGAACCTCGAGATTCTCAGATGTGCAATAGCACATCGGAGTTCGATGCTGTCGCATCGCCCCGGAATGACGGCGGGTTGGACTGGGCCGACCGCATCGTCGCCGTGCGAAAACGCCGGCCCTTCACCTCGCTGGAGGAATTCGCCCGCGACACCGGTCTGCCGAAGCGCGCACTGATCCTGCTGGCGGATGCCGATGCCTTCCGCTCGATCGGGCTCGATCGCCGCGCCGCGCTCTGGGCGGTGCGGCGGCTGCCCGACGACGTGCCGCTGCCGCTGTTCCAGGCCGCGGTCGCCCGCGAGCAGCCCGACGAGAACACCAGGCCGCTGCCTGAGATGCCGCTGCCGGAGCAGGTGGTCGCCGACTACCAGACGGTCCGCCTGTCGCTGAAGGGCCATCCGATGGAATTCCTGCGCGGGATGTTCGCGAGGGAGCGCGTCGTCGCCTGCAAGAACGTCAACCACAGGAACGACCGGCGCCACGTCAGTTGCGCCGGCGTGGTGCTGGTGCGCCAGCGCCCGGGCAGCGCCAAGGGCGTCGTCTTCATGACGCTGGAGGACGAGACCGGCATCGCCAACATCGTGGTGTGGCCCAAGGTGATGGAGCAGTACCGCAAGGAGGTGATGGGCGCCCGCCTGATCCTGGTCGAGGGCTATATCCAGAGCAGCCCCGAACAGGTGACGCATCTGGTGGCGCAGCGGATGGTCGACCGCTCCCACGATCTGATCGGCCTCGCCAACGACGCGCTTCGCAAGCACCCGGTGCCGGCGGGCCCGGCGCTGATCGAGCCGCTCAACGACGACCGCCGCGACCATGCCGATACGCCGGCGCAAAAAATCCGCCATCCGCGTGACGTCCGCATCCTGCCGCCGTCACGCGATTTTCACTAAGCCTGCAAGTTGACCACCTTCACGGCGCGGCGACCTTGTCAGGGCGGAAATAGACATCGGCCTTCATTCCGATCGTGAGCTCGTCCGATGCCTTCAATTCGACCACAACGCGGACGACATCCACGTCGGTCTGATTGCGCGCTCCGGGCGGGTCGAGGCGGCCGGGCTCGATCAGCGGCGCAACCGACGAGACGCTTCCTTCGAACTCGCGGCCGGGAAATGCCGCCGTCCGCACGATGACCGCCTGGCCAACCTTGACTGCCCCGATGTCGCGCTCGTCCAGCTCCGCGCGCACGCACATCCTGGAGAGATCGGCAAGTTGCAGCGGCGCCTGCGGCGAGCCGGGCGACACCGCCTCGCCCTCCCGCACATTGACCTGGAGCACGGTACCGTCGGTCGGCGCGCGCACCGTCATCTTGTCGAGAGCGGCGTGTGCCACGGCGTATTCCGCCCGCGCAATGCTGAGCTGGCCCTCCAGCGAGGTAGGCAGGGCGTCGTCATCGATGGTGCGAAGCTCGCCCTGCCGCGTTGACAGCTCATTCTGGGCGCGCGTCAATGCCAGCCGGGCGGCGGTCAGGTCCGCCTCCGATCCCCCTTTGGTTCGAAGCCTCGCAGCAGCCCGATCGACGGCGGATCGCGCGTCAAACAGCGTGCGTTCGGCGTCGGCTGCGGCATCCTGGGCCTTGCGGCGCGTCTTTGCGCTGCCGCTCACAGACCTTTCATCCCGCGCACGCTCGCGCATGGCGGCCTGGGTCTCCGCCGCCGCCAGCCGGGCGCGAAGCTCGTCATCGGCCAGCAGGATCAGGGCTTCGCCGGCAAACACCTTGTCATTGGCCTTCACCAGCACCTTTTGCACCACCCCGACCACTGCCGCCGAGACCTTGATCTGGCCCGAGCAGGCTTCAACGCGCCCGGGCGCAACGGCTTGCCAGCGCTTTTCCTGCGGCGCGTCGGCCGAGGAGCCCCACATCGTCAGATTGACGGGGCCAATTGCCGGGATTGCAGCCAGCACCCCGCCGGCTGCGATCAGGGCCAATATGGCGGCCACGGCTATCTGGCGCTTAGACATGAACAAGGGTCCCTCAGCCTTTCACACATTCACTGCAGTTTGCCGGCCTGCTCATCGATGATCCGTCCATCCTCGATATGAACGACGCGGTCCGCGAATGGCAACAGACGCGGGTCATGCGTCACGATCAGCACGGCGTGTTCGCGTTCCCTGGCGACTTCGGCAAGCAGTTTCATGATCGCCTGGCCGTTCTCGCCATCGAGGGCGGCGGTAGGTTCGTCGGCCAGAATGATGGACGGATTTCCGACAATGGCGCGCGCGATCGCGACGCGCTGTTGTTCGCCGCCGCTGAGTTCACGCGGATACGCCTTTGTCTTGTGGGCCAGGCCGACCTTGGCCAGTGCCTCGCGCGACCTGGCGCGCGCCGCCCTCGAAGGCTCGCCGCGCACGTCGAGCGCCAGCCTCACATTGTCGACGGCGGACAAGGTCGGAAACAGATGAAACGACTGGAAGATGAAACCGACATGCTCGCGCCTGAGACGCGCCAGGTCCTCGGGGCCGGCATCCGCGATCGAGCTCTGACGGATACGAACCGTTCCTGCCGTCGGCGTCAACATGCAGCCGAGGATCGACAACAGCGTGGTCTTGCCGCTCCCGGAAGGTCCCATGAGCAGGGTCAGCTCACCGCCCCTGAGCGCCAGGCTGACGCCCTTGAGCGCCGCCACCTTTGCAGCCCCGCTGCCAAGGTCCTTCGCTACATTCACCGCCTCGAGCAATGGTTCGGTCATCGCGTGAACACCATGGCGGGGTCGATGCGCGTGACCTGAACGATCGCTGCGATGGATGATCCGATGCACATGATGATCGTCAGCAAGAACAGGCCGCCGACCAGCGCGGGCGTGACGACGATCGGCAACGCGGTCGTCGCCGTCAATTGCACGACAAGGCCGCTGATGAGCGCCGCGAAGGCGAAGCCTATCACGGCGCTGAGCAGCGCCTGCCAGACGATCACGTTGTAGATATAGCGTCGCGAAGAGCCCATGGCGCGCAGGGTGGCAAATTCGTTCAGGTGCTCTTTGGTGCTGGCATAGAGCGTCTGGGCGACGACGACGGTGCCGACGATCACGCCGAGCAGGGCGCCCGCGAACAGAGCGGCGCCGGCGCCGGTGCTGAATAGCCAGAAGGTGCGGCTGCGTTCACGAAACTCGGCCGGCGTAAGGACCTCGACGTCAGTGATGTCAGATGTCAATTGACGGCGAACCTGATCGAGATTGGCATCGCCGCTCAGACGAATGAGAAGATATGTGGCCTTGCCGGACGGAACTCCCGTGTGCGTCCGCGCCCGGTCGACGTCCATGAAGACGAACGGGGTAGTGGTGAATGAGCGGATGCCGTCGGTCACCGCCGCCACGCGTACCGGCTGCTGACGGATTTCGGCGGTCGCCCCCAGCCCGGAGATTCCAAGACGATCGAAATAGCTTCGGTCGACCGCGATGGCTTTCGGGCTCGACAGTGCCTCGACCTGGCCGTCCACCAGGTTCCACGGCTGCAGCCCGCCCGCGCGCAGATCCGAGCCCACGACGAAAACCGGAGTCATCGCGCCGCCGGGCATTCGCCAATCCGCAAATCCGATCACCAGCGGGATGGCCTCCGCCACGCCGTTGATTGCAAGCGCGCGATAGCGCTCACGCGTGTTCAGCAACGACGGATCCTCGAAGCACTTCGTTCCGCGCGGCATGACCCAGAGATCGGCGGACGCATGGTCGATCATCGTCGTCACCATGCGCCCAAAGCCGAAATAGAGACCCATCTGCACCGTCACCAGAACGATGGAAAACACGATCCCGATCACAGTTGCAATGAAACGCAGCCGGTCATGAAACAGATTTCGGAACGCGAGGGTGAAAACCAATGGCATGCTATTGGGGCTCGATCCTTGTGTGCAATGCCGGTTCGGTCTTCATGCGCCGCGCACGCCCTGCATGGTCTGGCCCGGTCGCAGGGCCGGCAGCGCTCCGCCGATTGCTGTGGCAATGCACCAGCTCGCGATCAGCGTCCCGCAGAATACGATCACGGCCTTGCCGATTGCAAACAAGCCGACGGCGAGCAGCGCGTACTGCAACCAGACGGCAAAGACGTAGTGAATCAGGTAGATGCGGTAGGCGTTGGTCGAGAGACTGTCGAACGCCCTCGAGCGCCAATGCGCAAGGCGCAGGCAGATCGCCAGCGAGCAGAGGCAGCTCGTCGCGCAGGCGACCGCGAAACCTGCGCCGGCCGCCAGTTTCGCGGCGAGCGGAGCATCGCTCCAGTCCGGTAGTGTCGCCGAAGTCGCCGCGGCCCAAAACAGAAAGCCGGCGAAAGCTGCGGCGAGCCACGCCATCCAGCGCCGCGCCAGCATCCCGTCGCAGCGGAGCAGGCCGCGATCAAGGCCATAGGTCCCGACCGCCATGCCGGCGAGGAAATAGACGAGATAGTGTAGCGGCCGGCTGGGCTGAAACGCCATCGGGCCGATATTCGTCCACGCGAAGGGTGAATAGACCAGCATCAGGGGAATGTAGGCGACCGCGGAGATCATCGCCAAACCGACGACGAACCGCACCGGATTGTCGCCTGCGAGCGCCACCAATCGAACGACACTGCGATCCCATCGCGGCATGAACCGGTCGGCGGCGGCTGCGAGAATATTGAAGACCAACAACTGGCTCAGGAACCATTGCGGTCCGCACGGCCAGAACGGCAATGCGAGCCAGCTTTGCCAGTAGGCGCCGAGGCCGGGATCGACCGCGGTCGTGCGATAGGCGGCGTAGTAGGCGAGTGGCGCCAGGAAAATGATCGCCAGCGCCATCGGCAAGCCAATTCGCAGCAGGCGGTCGGACAGGAACTTCCGGCTTCCCTTGCCGGCAAGGCTCGATGGCACGAACAGGCCGGAAAGAAAGAACATCAGGCTCATCAGGCCGATATCCTGCCAGGCGCAGAACAGGTCGAAACCGAACCATCGCTGGCTGTCGATGATCGGAAATGCCAGCCAGAGATAAGGGGCGTGGTCGAACGGATACGGCGTGGGCGGCAGGAAGGCGAGGTACGGGAGCACCGAATGGAAGGCCAGCACGATCAGGATCACAACCGCCCGAAGATTGACAAGGCCAAGGGTTGAACTGCTCGCAACGCTTGGCATGCTCATTCGTGAGGTCTCGCGCCGATTGCAGGGATATGCACCAGGGAGTGCCGAGGTTCCATCTTGGGAAACTCGTCCTTGATCATTTCGCCCGCAATTCGCCGTCAAGGTGACGATTTGGTGGCGCGCCCTGGCGCCTTCCGGATCATTCGGGCTTGAGATCGTCTTCTTCCTTCACCAGCGTGAGCAACCGCAGCGTCAGGAAGGTGAATACCGTGATGGTCACCGCGACATCGTAGCTGCCGAGTCCGACGGAGACGCCGATCGCGCCGGTGGCCCACAGGCTGGCGGCCGTCGCCGTGCCCTGTACCGTCGTGCCCTGCTTGAGGATCGCGCCGCCGCCGATGAAGCCGATGCCGGTGATCAGGCCCTCGATCACCTTGGCCATGCCGTCGGGGGAATGCACCAGCAGGTTTTCGCTGGCCTGCACGAAGCCGCAGCTTGCCAGCGCGACCAGCGGAAACGTGCGCAGGCCCGCGCTGCGCGCCCGCTTCTCGCGGTCCCAACCGATCGGAATCGCGAGCGCGAAGGCCGACGCCAGTGCGACAAAATGAACGCCTATCTGAAACCGGTCCAAAACCCGTCCTTCTGAAACGAAACGCCGCTACCTCATCAAGAGCAGCGTGTAACGCGGCAATGCCGCGTAAGGTTTCAGGACAGGTTGTCGCTACCGGGTGCTGTCGGCGACGGACGCGCTCGACATCACGCTCGTGATCGCTGCCGTGGTCCGGTAGTGTGGCAGCCGATGCTCGAGCGAATAGAACACGCACAGTGCAAGGCTCGACCAGACCGCCAGGCTGAAATAGAGCGCCATCCAGGTCATCTCTTCCTTCCACTCGGCGTGATCGTGCGTCACGACCCAGCGCGTCATGACGTCGCGCAGGCCCTCGCGCGGCGTCAGGCGCTTGTCGCCGTCGGCGTCTCCGGTCCGCCAGCGCTTGACGTACATCGGGACGTCGATCGTCATCAGAAACGCCAGAAAGCCCGCAATGCCCGCGATGGCGACGATGAGGCCCGCGCGAACCACACCGTTGAACTCCGGAAGCAGGCGGCAAAGGCCGACACCGATGATGAAGAAGGCAACCGCCCACAGCGAATTTTCCAGAGCATTGCCGAGATAGTTTCGGGTGAGCACCGCATACCACGACAGGCATTCCGCGATCAGGATCAGCGGGACGATCACCCAGGCCGCATTCACGGCCGTTTCCGCTGACGTCATCGTGCCGAGGTGATGCAGGATGACAGCCCATTGCGCCACGAAGCAGATCTCGGCGACGGTCGCGACCGAGCGGCCGACCACGACGCTCGACAGCCAGGTGTCGACCAGGCAGATCCGCTGCACATCGGCGCGCGGCAGGAAGGATCGGAAGGCGCAGCCGAATACATAGGCCGCGCAGAACAGCAGCATGGCTCCGATGCCGGACGTGCTGCTTGTCATGCCGTACGGCTGAACGGGAAGTTCGCGATACAGCACGAACCAGGCGGCGATGTTGATGCTGCTCACGACGGTCAACAGGCACCACCACCGGGCCACGGGATTCGACCATGCCAGGGACCCTGACCGCGCCTGCCATTCCAAGCTCATTCACCGCTCCGCTGTAACTGAACTGACATCTGACTGTAATAATACAGTCATACGTCAAGGCCAATCACGGAGTCGGGCGGCCGGCAATTATGACAGTGGCCGATTGTGACAGTCGGCCTTCGCCGCGCCTGCGCGCCGCAGTCGTCACTTCTCAAGCCAGGAACTTCACGCCGTAGGTCTTGCCCCGGCGCCAGACCACTTCGCAGGGCTGCAGCGTCGTGTGTTCGGGCACCAGCGCCAGCTCAAAGCTGTCCCTGACATCGAACGCAGCATCGGTCACGACCTTGGCACCGCCTGGCGAGACATCGAGCACGACGCATTCGATCTTCGTCTTCCCGCTGTCGCTCGTCATCCATGTCGTCCGCTTGCGCAGCTGCCGTCGCGGCTCGCGCTGCACCTTTGTCCTTGGTTCGTCGACAATCATCCTGCCCATCCGTCGGCTTGATCGGCTTCACGCGCCGGTTGTTCAAATTAGAATGTGAGGTCGTAAGGTTCCATTAGCGCGTTACTTTCAAGTTTACGGGATTCCAGCGGTTGGCTGACGGGTCAAGAGCGGTCTCATAGGTTACGGGATTACCGTTCCGGCCGATGCGAAGGTCAGAAATTCACCCGGTTCGAGATCGCGCCGTCGACGACGAGGTTCGAGCCCGTGGTGAACGATGACGCCGGGCTCGCGAGGAACACCGCGGCGTTGGCGATTTCCTGCGGCGTTGCCATCCGCCCGGTCGGGTTGCGCGCCAGCGCATCCTGGTAGCGCTTGGGCATGTCGCGCTCGACCATGTTCCAGACGCCGCCCTTGAAATAGACCGTGCCAGGCGACACCACGTTGACGCGGATTTTCTTGGCCGCGTGCTGCCGGGCCAGCCCCTTGGCCATGTGGATCAGCGCCGCCTTGATCGGGCCGTACGAGCTCGCGACGTCAGCTTGCGCGGCCGAGATCGACGAGATGATGATGAAGGCGGCGTCCCCGGTCTTGCCGCCGCTGGCCTCGAGAAATGGCCGTGCCGCCTCGAAGGCGTTGACGGCGCCGAGCACGTCGAGCCGAAAATTCTGCTCCCAGGAGGCGGGATCGCCGCCTTGCGCCATCGCGCCGGCATTGGAGAACAGCATGTCGATGCTGCCGAGTTCTCCGGCCGCCTCCGCGATCCATGCCTTCAGCGCCGCCGCATCGGTGAGGTCGAGCGGCGCCCCGGTCGCGCGCACGCCTTTGGCCTTGAGCTCGGCAACGGCGGCCGCGACCTGCTCGGCATTGCGCGCGCAAACCGCGACGCCAGAACCTTCGCCCGCCAGCGTCTCCGCGATCGCCCGCCCGATGCCGCGCGTACCTCCCAGCACCACGGCGTTTCGTCCCTTCAGACCCAAATCCATTCTTGTTTTTCCTTGTGTTGCTTCGTGTGCATTGTAGCGGCGATGGTCGTCGAAGCGCAAACCGTTCGAAATCTCTCTCTTGTCATCTCCGCCCGCGCCTTGTCATTGCGAGGAGCGAAGCGACGAAGATTCCATGGGGAGTGGATAGCGACCAAGTCTGAGGCCAGACTGAGGTTGC
>NZ_DAINNI010000006.1:0-105421 GCF_036735945.1 Bradyrhizobium sp.
GAAGGCATTTTCTGCAGATTCCGGGACCGACCAACGTGCCGGACCGGGTGCTGCGCGCCATGGATATGCCGACCATGGACCATCGGGGTCCGGAATTCGCCGAGGTCGGGCACGCGGTGCTGGCGTCCATGCAGCGGGTTTTCCGCACCAGGCAGCCGGTCATCATCTATCCGTCGTCCGGCACCGGCGCCTGGGAGGCCGCCCTGGTCAACACGCTGCAGCCCGGCGACAAGGTGCTGATGGCGGAAACCGGCCAGTTCGCCGTGCTGTGGCGCGGTATCGCTGAGAAATTCAAGCTCGACGTGGATTTCATCCCGGGCGATTGGCGCCATGGCGCCGACCTCGAGCAGATCGAGGCGCGGCTGTCGGCCGACAAGGCGCACAAGATCAAGGCCGTGTGCGTGGTCCATAACGAGACCTCGACCGGCTGCGTCACCCATCCGCAGGACGTCCGCAAGATCCTCGATCGCGTCAACCATCCGGCGCTGTTGATGGTCGACACCATCTCCGGTCTCGGCTCGCTGGAATATGAACACGATGCCTGGGGTATCGACGTGTCGGTGGCCGGATCGCAGAAGGGCCTGATGCTGCCGCCGGGCCTCGGCTTCAACGCCGTCTCGGAAAAGGCGCTCGCGGTCGCCAAGGCCAATCCGGCGATGCGCTCCTATTGGGACTGGCAGGAAGTCATCGCCATCAACAAGGCGGGCACCTGGCCCTATACGCCGGCGACCAACCTGCTGTTCGGCTTGCGCGAAGCGGTGAAGATGCTCGAGGAGGAGGGGCTGGATAATGTCTTCGCCCGCCACAAGCGCCACAGCGCTGCCACCCGCGCGGCGGCCAAGGTCTGGGGTCTCGAAACGCAGTGCCAGGAGCAGGGCGCGCATTCGCCGGCGCTGACCGGTGTCGTCATGCCGGAAGGCCATGACGCCGATAATTTCCGCAAGGTCGTGCTGGAGAATTTCGACATGTCGCTCGGCACCGGCCTGAACAAGATCAAGGGCAAGGTGTTCCGCGTCGGTCATATCGGCCACTTCAACGACCTCATGCTGATGGGCACGCTGTCGGGCGTCGAGATGGGCCTCGATCTCGCCAAGGTGCCGCATCGCGGCGGTGGCGTGCTCGCTGCCATGGAAGTTCTCAAGGGACGTGACGCCGTGTCGATGCCGAAGGCGGCCGTTGCCTGACCGTTTGACCTGACAAGAACAGAGAGAGCCGCCATGAACGCTCCGGTAGCTGCGACCGAAGACCTGATCTATTCCGTCGAGGACGGCATTGCCCGGCTGACGTTCAACCGTCCGCAGGCTCGCAACGCGCTGACGTTCGCCATGTACGAGCAGATGGCGGCGATCTGCGAGACCATCAACAACGACCGCTCGATCAAGGCGATGATCCTGACCGGCGCGGGCGACAAGGCGTTCGCATCGGGCACCGACATCTCCCAGTTCCGCGCCTTCAAGACCGCGCAGGATGCGCTTGACTATGAGGGGCGGATCGATCGCGTGCTCGGTGCGCTGGAGTCGTGCAGGGTACCCACCATCGCGGCGATCGCCGGCGCCTGCACCGGCGGCGGCGCCGGCATTGCGGCGTGCTGTGACATCCGCATCGGCACCGAGTCGACGCGGATCGGCTTTCCGATCGCGCGCACGCTCGGCAACTGCCTGTCGATGTCCAATATCTCCCGGCTGGTGTCGCTGGTCGGCCCTGCCAGGACCAAGGACCTGATCTTCAAGGCCCGGCTGGTCGAGGCGCCGGAAGCGCTGGCGCTCGGCCTGCTCAACGAGATCGTGCCCGATGTCGAGACGCTGCAGCGCCGCGCCGACGAGACGGCAAAGCTCGTTGCAGGACACGCGCCGATCACGCTCGAAGTCACCAAGGAAGCGGTGCGCCGCATCCGCCGGACGTTGAGCCGCGACGAGGGCGAGGACCTGATCCTGCGCGCCTATATGAGCGAGGATTTCCGCGAAGGCATGGACGCGTTCCTCAACAAGCGATCGCCGAACTGGAAGGGCAAGTAGGTTTGAAGCGGCGGTCGGCATGGATGCGAAGAGCCAGATTCTGTTTCTTTGTACCGGGAATTATTACCGAAGCCGCTATGCCGAAGAGCTCTTCAATTTCCGCGCCAGACGCGACGGATTAGCCTGGTCGGCGTTCTCCCGTGGATTGGCTGAAAAGGGTTCGCCCGACAATGTCGGGCCGATGTCTCCCTTTGCGCTTGAGGCGCTTTCGGCAAGAGGTATTGAGCCCGAGGGCACGCGGCGTCTGCCGATCTCCTGCTCCGCGGCTGACTTTACGGCGGCCGAGCTTATCATTGCCCTGAAGGACGACGAGCATCGACCGTTCGTCGCGAGCCGGTTTCCCGACATGCTTCCGCGGGTCGTTTTCTGGGACGTCGACGATGTGGCGTTTGCGCCGCCGGCGGTCGCGCTGGCGCAGATCGATGATCTGATCGATGGTCTCATCTCGGGATTGCGCAAGGCATGAACCGCGACGGCGTACGAGAGAGCGCCGCAGCCATCTTGCTTGATGAGGACGGCCGTCTTCTCATGCAACTGCGCGACAATGTTTCGGATATTCGCGAACCGGGAAAGATCGGGCTGTTCGGCGGTCGGCGGGAAGGCAACGAGAGCTTTCTCGATTGTATCGTGCGCGAAATCCGGGAAGAACTCGGCTATTATCTGCCGCCGGCGCGGTTCGAGCACCTCGCGCGATGGTCCGGTCCGGACTACGCGTCGCCGGACGGCACCATTCACGCCGAGCTCTTTCTCGCGCGCGAAGTGCCTGTTGCAGAGCTGACGATCGCGGAAGGCACCTTGAAGATTGTTGCAGTCGATGAGTTGGAACTGGTTCGACCCTTGCTGTCGCTGCCGACGCGTTATGCCCTCGATACGTTTCTGCCGCGCATGCGATCGCATAAGTGAATGCGAGCGCGCCGCCCTGGTCGGATCGACCAGGCGCAGCGCTTCATGTTGTCGTCTGGGTTGTGTCGGGTTGGTGACGTCTACGGCTTTTTCAGGCAAAGCCCAACGGTGGGCGTTGTGCCGCACTTTGCGCCATCGGGGGCGCCGCCGGATGGACAGAACACCGACACCAGGGTTTCGCTTGCTTCGCAACTGATCTGGCCGTCGGCCTGCACCGACCGCAGCGAAGCGCCGGCCGGTCCGGGATCGCCCTTGGCGCCGGGGGCACCCTGCGGTCCCTGCGGCCCTTGGGGACCCTGTTGTCCCTGCGCGCCAGCCACGCCTTGCACGCCCTGTGCGCCCTGCGGGCCGGCAGGTCCTTGCGGGCCGGCTTCCCCTTTCGGCCCCGGATCCCTGCCGCAGCCAGCGAGCATCACTGCCGCGCTGACCGCAACGGCAATTAGAATACTTCTCATCGCGTCTACTCCTCCAGATTGCTCGGGAACATTAAACGGTTGCACCTTCAGGCTTGCAACCGAAAAGCCGGCGCAGATCGCTTCGCGGAGCGGAGCCAACTTTCCATCTAATGCGAAAGTAATAGGCTGCGCGTTGCACCGCAGCTTGAACTGGTGGTATTTCGCTCGCAGGATGATGCGAGAGGTCAAATCTCGTTTTCCGGGCCCTAGAAAACTACAGGGAAGAAGCACGTGGGACATATTCTGAAAGTGGCAGCCGCTGTGACGGCGATGATTGCAAGCGCTCCGGCGCTCGCCTGGGAGCCGACCAAGCCGGTTGAAATCGTGGTTGCGGCGGGCGCCGGCGGCGCCTCGGACCAGATGGCGCGGATGATGCAGGCGGCGATCCAGAAGAACAATCTGATGAAGCAGCCGATGGTGGTCTCGCTCAAGGGCGGAGCGTCCGGCGCCGAGGCGTTGATGTACATGAAGTCCAGCGACGGCGATGCCAACAAGGTGCTGATCGCCTATTCGCTGATCTACATGCTGCCGCTGTCGGCCAAGATTCCCTTCAACTGGCGCGACCTGACGCCGGTGTCGGTGGTCGCCCTCGATCAGTTCGTGCTGTGGGACAATGCCGAAGGACCGAAGACGGTGAAGGACTTCATCGCCGCCGCGAAGGCTGCGGGTTCGCCGTTCAAGATGGGCGGCACCGGCTCCAAGCGCGAGGACCACGTGCTCACCGTGTTCATGGAGCAGAAGACCGGCGCAAAATTCTCCTATCTGCCCTACAAGTCCGGCGGCGAGGCGGCGACGCAACTGGTCGGCAAGCACACCGAGGCCAACGTCAACAATCCGTCCGAGAATCTCGAAGTCTGGCGCGCCGGCCAGGTCCGCGCGCTCTGCGTGTTCGACAAGGAGCGCATCTCCTACAAGACCAAGGTCACGGAGACGCAGTCCTGGAACGATGTCCCGACCTGCAAGGAGGAGGGGCTCGACGTGCAGTACCTGATGCTGCGCGCGATGTTCCTGCCCGGCAAGGTGACGCCTGAGCAGCAGGCGTTCTATGTCGATCTGTTCCAGAAAGTGACGCAGACGCCGGAGTACAAGGAATACATGGAGAAGCAGGCGCTCAAGCCGATCTTCCTTACCGGCAAGGACATGCTGAAATTCCTCGAAGAGGACGACAAGCTCAACGCGCAACTCATGAATGAAGCGGGCTTCGTGGCGAAATAACGCCACGGCGATCGTTACTCCTCCGCGTGGCCGTAGCCGGCCATGCGGAGGCGAACCTTCTCGATTTCCTCCTTCGACAGCAATGGCGGCGTGCCGATCTGCAGGCAGCCGTGATATTGCCGCGCCAGCGTCTCGACCTCGACCGCCAGCCACATCGCCTTTGGCAGCGAGGGCCCCATCGCGATCATGCCGTGGTGCTCGAGCAGGCAGGCCAGCCGCCCCTCCAGCGCGCGCACGGCATGCTCTGACAGTTCCTGGGTGCCGAAGGTCGCATAGGGCGCACAGCGGATCGTGTCGCCGCCGGCGACCGCGACCATGTAGTGAATCGGCGGAATCTCCATGCCCATGATCGCCAGCATGGTGCAGTAGGGCGGGTGGGCATGGACGATCGCCTGCACCTCCGGCCGCGCCTTGAAGATGTCGCGATGAAATCGCCACTCGCTCGACGGCCGCTGCGACGGATCGTGGTTGCCGTCGAGGTGCATGTAGACGATGTGGTCGGGCTTCATCGCTTCGTAGGGCGTGCCAGTCGGGGTGATCAGCATGCCGTCGCCATGGCGCAGGCTGATATTGCCCGACGTGCCCTGATTGATGCCTGACGCATTCATGCGCAGGCAGGCATCGATGATCGACTGGCGTTTTTCCCGGTCCCTGGTGGCAGGCATGTCGAACCCTCTTGCAGGCTGCGGACAATGCTTGATTATTGCGCCGCAGTATAGTCGAACATCGGGGTATGATGGCTGACCGGGAGTGATCATGACGCGCGCTGTGCTTGGCATCATCGGCGGATCCGGCATCTATGATTTGCCGGGGCTGGAGAATATCAGCGAAGAGGCCATCGACAGCCCGTGGGGCGAGCCGTCGGCGGCGCTCACACGGGGCGTCATCGCCGGGCTGCCGATCGTGTTTCTGCCACGGCACGGCAAGGGGCATGTATTGTCGCCCTCCGAAATCAACTACCGCGCCAATATCGATGTGCTGAAGCGGGCAGGCGTCACCGACCTGGTTTCCCTCTCGGCCTGCGGCTCGTTCAAGGAGGAGCTGCCGCCCGGCACGTTCGTGCTGGTCGATCAGTTTGTCGACCGAACCTACAAGCGCGAGAGTTCGTTCTTCGGCAAAGGCTGCGTCGCCCATGTCTCGATGGCTCATCCGGTGTCGCCGCGTCTGCATGTGCATCTCGCCGCCGCCGCCGAAGCCGAGGGGATCACGGTGGTGCGTGGTGGCACCTATGTCTGCATGGAGGGCCCGCAATTCTCCAGCCTGGCCGAGAGCGAGATGTACAGGAGGCAGGGGCATGCGGTGATCGGCATGACCAACATGCCCGAGGCAAAACTCGCCCGCGAGGCCGAGATCTGTTACGCCAGCGTGGCGATGGTCACCGATTTCGATTGCTGGCATCCGCATCATGATGCGGTCACCGTGCAGGACATCATCCGCGTGCTGAACGCCAATGCCGGCAGGGCCAAGGCGCTGGTGGCGTGTCTTGCCCGGGATTTCCCGCGCGAGCATGAGCCGTGCCCGATCGGTTCGGACAAGGCGCTCGATACCGCCCTGATCACGGCGCCGGAGGCGCGCGATCCAACATTGCTCGCCAGGCTCGACGCGGTGGCAGGCAGGGTGCTGAAGTCATGAAGGTGGACGGCCGCCATTTCCGCAGCATCTGGCTCGAAGCCGACGGATGGACGGTCGGCGCGATCGACCAGCGCCGGCTGCCGCATGAATTTGCGATCGTTCGCCTTGAGACTGCCGACGCGGCCGCGGATGCCATTCGCAGCATGCTGGTGCGCGGCGCCCCCCTGATCGGCGCCACGGCCGCTTTCGGCATGGCGCTGGCGGTGCGGGACGATCGTTCCGACGCCGCTATCGATCGCGCCCATGAATTCCTGATCGCGACGCGGCCGACGGCGATCAACCTGAAATGGGCGCTTGACGAGATGAAGCGCGTGCTCAAGCCGGTGCCGCCTTCCGAACGCGCGCAAATCGCCTATGCCCGCGCCGTCGAGATCGCCGAAGAGGATGTCGCGATCAACCGCGAGATTGGCCGGCACGGCCTGGCGCTGATCGAGCAGATCGCCGCCGCGAAGCCGCCGGGCGAGCCCGTCAACATCCTGACCCATTGCAACGCCGGCTGGCTTGCGACCGTCGATTGGGGCACCGCGACGGCGCCGATCTATCTGGCGCATGATCATGGCCTGAAGGTCCATGTCTGGGTCGACGAGACCCGGCCGCGCAATCAGGGGGCGTCGCTGACCGCCTGGGAACTCGGCCATCACGGCGTGCCCCACACGGTGATCCCCGACAACACCGGTGGCCACCTGATGCAGCACCGCATGGTCGATCTCGCCATTGTCGGCACCGACCGCGTGGCGGCCAATGGCGATGTCTGCAACAAGATCGGGACCTACCTGAAGGCGCTTGCCGCGCACGACAATAGCGTGCCGTTCTATGTTGCACTGCCGTCGCCCACCATCGACTTTAGTATCGACGACGGTATCGGCCAGATACCGATCGAGCAGCGCAGCGCCGACGAAGTGTCCATGATGACCGGGCGGACCGCCGACGGGCGGATGGAGACCGTGCGCATTGTTCCCGAGGGATCGCCAACGGCCAATTATGCCTTTGACGTGACGCCGGCGCGGCTGGTGACGGGACTGATCACCGAGCGAGGCCTGCTTCGGCCCGAGCGTGCTGCACTTGCGAGCGCATTCCCGGAGCGCAGCACCGGACATTGACGGCGGCGACGTCGGCACGTATCCCCCTCCGCAAGCGTCGCACCGGGGTTTTTCGTCTCCATGTCCAATACCGATATCGAAATCGTCGTCGACGATCCGACCGCGCCTGAGGCCAATTCGCCGCAAGTTGCGAGCGTCCGGGTGGTCGACGTGGTCGTCTCGCTGCTGCTGCTCGCGCTCGCGATCACGCTCGGTCTCGACAATTGGCGGACCGGGGCGGGATGGGAATCCACCGGACCGCAGCCTGGCTATTTCCCGTTCTACCTGTCGATCGTCCTCGGCGGCGCCAGCCTGTACGGGCTGGTCGCCGCGTTCCTGTCGCGCCGGGAGGCTTCCGAAAGCTTCGTGACGCGGGCGCAGCTTCGCCGCGTGCTGGCGGTGTTCGTGCCGACGCTGCTGTTCGTCCTCGCGACGCAGTTCCTCGGGCTCTATGTCGCGAGCTTCCTGCTGGTCGCAGGCTTCATGCGCCTCGTCGGCAAGATCGCGCTGTGGAAGTCGCTGCTCACCGCCTTCGTGTTCACCGCCGTGATGTTCGTGACCTTCGACGTCGCCTTCGATGTCATCATGCCGAAGGGCCCGCTCGAAGCGGCGCTCGGCCGCTGACGAACCGATGGGATTGACCTGATGGAAGCCCCGTAAATGGAAGCTTTGGGCCTCTTGATGCACGGCTTTGCCGTGCTGCTGACCTGGAAGACGCTGCTGTTGATGATGACCGGGCTGGTGCTCGGCATTTTCGTCGGCGTGCTGCCCGGCCTCGGCGGTCCCAACGGGGTCGCGATCCTGCTGCCGCTGACGTTCACGATGGACCCGACCTCGGCCATCGTGATGCTGTCCTGCATCTATTGGGGCGCGCTTTTCGGCGGCGCCATCACCTCGATCCTGTTCAACATCCCGGGCGAGGCATGGTCGGTCGCGACCACGTTCGACGGCTATCCGATGGCGCAGCAGGGCAAGGCGGCGGAGGCGCTGACTGCGGCCTTCACCTCGTCCTTCATCGGCTCGCTGGTCGCGGTGATGCTGATCACCTTCCTGGCGCCGATGATCTCCTCCTTTGCGCTGAAATTCGGGCCGCCGGAATTCTTTGCGGTCTATCTGCTCACCTTCTGCTCGTTCGTCGGCCTCGGCCGCGAGGCCAAGCACAAGACGGTGATTTCGATGTCGCTCGGCCTGCTGCTGGCCGGCATCGGCATGGACACCGTGTCCGGCCAGTTGCGCATGACGTTCGGCTCGGCCGAACTGCTGCGCGGCGTCAACTTCCTGGTCGCCGTCATCGGCCTGTTCGGCATCAGCGAAATCCTGCTCACCATGGAGGAACGCCTGGCGTTGCGCGGCCACGCCGCCGGCATCTCGCTCCGCGTCGTGCTGTCGGTCTGGAAGGACCTGCCGAAATACTGGGTGACGCTGGTGCGCTCCTCCTTCATCGGCTGCTGGCTCGGCATCACCCCGGGCGGCGCGATCGCCGCGTCCTTCATGGGCTACAACCTCGCCAAGCGGTTTTCGAAAGACCAGGACAATTTTGGCAAGGGCCGCATCGAGGGCGTGTTCGCGCCGGAAACCGCGGCGCATGCGTCCGGCACCGCGGCGTTGCTGCCGATGCTGGCGCTCGGCATTCCCGGCTCCGGCACCGCGGCGATCCTGCTCGGTGGGTTGATGGTGTGGGGCCTCAATCCCGGACCGCTGCTGTTCGTCGAGCACAAGGATTTCGTCTGGGGCCTGATCGCCTCGATGTATCTCGGCAATGTCGTCGGCCTCGTGCTGGTGCTGACGACGGTGCCGATCTTCGCCTCGATCCTGCGGGTGCCGTTCGCGGCGGTGGCGCCGATGATCGTGGTGTCCTGCGCGATCGGCGCCTATGCGATCCAGAACGCGATGTTCGACATCTGGCTGATGCTGGGCTTCGGCATCGTCGGCTACGTCTTCAAGAAGATCGGCGTCCCGCTGGCGCCGTTCACGCTGGCGCTGGTGCTCGGCAACCGCGCCGAGGACGCGTTCCGCCTGTCGATGATCGGAGCCGGCGGCGATCTGAAGGTGTTCTGGTCGAACGGCCTGGTCGGTTCGATCACGACGCTGGCGATCGTGCTGCTGTTCTGGCCCATCATCGACAAGGCCTTCGGCAGCGTCGCGCGGATGTGGCGGCCGGCGAAGGCGTAGTCGAGGACGTTCGACGAGGAACCAGCCTGTCATCCACTCCGGCGGAGGATCAAGTACGCCGCGGCTCCTCGGTTCAATCACAGAGGTCTCTGGAGCCCTGGGTCGCCGGTCAAGCCCTATTGGACGCACACATCTCTTGCTAGGCGAATATGTCCGCACCACTTTGCGTGAGGTTCACGAACGTGCCGCTCTCAGACAATTTCAGCCAGCTGCGAGCTATCGCAAGCTCAAGGCCGGCGGTGCATTCAGCGAACGTGGCCTTATCGCCGAAGAGAAGAGGCCGTTGAGCTTCTCGGTGTAGATTCTGCCATCCTGGACGGTCTCAAAGGGCTTGTGCATGCTCCATGAGGCGCCGAGCTGCCTGCTCGGGGATCGGAATAGGGCGCGATTGGCCGTCAATTTTACTGGCGATTCTCATCGTTTCCAATGCTTGGAAAATGGCACGGCATGGCTGATTCTGTCATGCCAGTTTGGCACGATGTTCACAGAACCTGCGGCGCCGCATCTGCTGCAGACCAGGCGCCGGCCGATTATCGACTAAGGCAGATCACGGGCAGGTGTCCAGATGGACATCAACCATGCGGCGGTCGCATTTACCACCCGAACACTGGATTGCAGGTTACATGGCCGCGAGCCATTCCGCCGGGGGATTATTTGCCAGTCGATCGGACGTGTCGCTGTTGCTGAGCCTTCGGCTATGATTCCACCGGCGACGGAGACTCGCGAGTTGTCCATCTATTGGGATCGGGAACTGTCGCGAGGTACAGGCCGTTGTGGTACCACGGCCGGTGGAAAACATCGCATTCGGATCATGGCCCTATGAAGCAAAGCCTTTTCGTTATCCTGGCTTGCCTTGCCTTGCCTTGCCGCGACGCTTCCGGTCCGGTCCTTCGCGCAGGATCGTGTGACAGATGATTCCAACAGGCAAGCCCGCGAGCACTGGCAATCTCGCGTCAACGCGGACCGTGAACGGCTAGAACAGCGGCGAAAAGAACTGCGGCTCGAACGCGAGAAGCGACTTGCGCCAAAGCGGGAGGAACTGCGGCTCGATCGGGAGAAGCGAATTGAACCGAAGCAAGAGGAGCTCAGACTCGATCGCGAGAAGCGACTGGGGGCAAAGCAAGAAGAGCTCAGATTGGATCGCGAAAACAGGCTCGGGCCGAAGCAAGAAGAGATCAAGCAAGATCGCGAGAACCGCATTGAACCGAAGCATGAACAGTTGAAGCGAAAAATCGAGAAACAGGACGACCTGCGGCAGGGAGTACGTTAGCGGCACACGTTCCGTCCGCCCTGTTGTTTACAAACAGACGTACCGGGCGGAGGGACCTGGGGCGGCTGGACCGGCAAGACGGTGGGCCCTGTCACAGCGCATGCCTGTGCTGGGCAAGTTGCTGGGACTGAGTCGCCAGGGCCGGAACATACGGATCGCATCCACCCATTGAAGCATTGGCAGCTGCATTTCGCCTGGGCATTTGTTGCGTAGGCAAGCCAAACACTCAAAGCGGCGATTGTCAGAGAACGCATCATTTTGATTGCTCCAATCGGTGTAGATAGGCCTCATGCGAGAGCATTCCTTGGTACGCGTCGACACAATTCAAACTAATCCGAGAGTCAGTTGCCTTCGGCTGCCTTTATGGGTTTCAACAAAATCCTGGACAGCAGGTGGCACATCGCACATGCGAAGATCGCAGCGGCGCCGGAGTTCTGACGCGACGTCTTGCGAGACATCTTCGGACCAGCGCTCCCCGGTGTTGAAGGCGATTACACGAATCGGATTCGTGTATTGCCCGGACATTCCCGGATGACCGTCTCAAGATCGGTGCCTTCGTAATCCGCCTCAGCGCAGGCTCTGCCAATTCGACCAAAATCATAAACAACCAAATAGACCGTCTGATCATCCCGCTCGGCACAATGGAGGGCATCCAACTCCTAGGCACAATGAACTCCCCGCTACAAAACGGGGATTCAAGCCGACGCGCGCAGATTCGTTCCGCTGATCGGCGTCACCCTTCCAGTGCCTGGTAAACGGGACGGCTCACCCGATTCTGTCATGCCAGTTTGGGGCGCGGTTCACAGATCCTACCGCACCGCATTCCTTGCAGACAAGGCGAGCACCGATCTTCGACCAAGGCAGGTTTTGAGGCAGCGTTTCCAGGTGGACATCGACCATCGACCGTGCGGCGATCGCAATTACCGCCCGAACATTGGATGTTGCAGGTTTCATGGCCGTCTGCGATCCAATCCGCCGGGCCGCCTGGTGGGTATTTGTCTGTCCGTCGTGTGGGTCGTGGCGAAGCCATTGCTGGTTCCGCAACTGACGGCAGACCGCAACTCACCCATTTGTAGGGATGAGGAACCGGTCAAGGCACAGCCTGTGTAGTACGGAGAACATTCAATAACTTCATTCAAAACACCGAGAGCGTGATGCATATTCTTATGATCGCTGTGGTTACTCCGGTTGCCAGTGTTCCGGTCGCGTGCTTTGCGCAGGATCGCGCCACCAGCGATCCGAGCAAGCAGAGCCGAGAGGAATGGTAATCTCTGGTCAACGAAAATCGTGAACGACTGGCACAGCGCCGCGAAGAATTAAAGCGCGCGGAACGGCTTGGACCCAAGCGGAAGCAGTTGAGACTCGCTCGCGAGAAGCGACTTGAGCAAGCAAGAAGAGCTCGGATTGGATCGCGAAAAAAGGCTCGGACCGAAGCAAGACGAGATTAAGCAAGTTCGCAGGAACTACATTGAACCGAAGCGTGAACAGTTGAAGCGAGAGATCGAGAAACAAGACGACCTGCGGCAAGGGGTCACGTTAACGGCACACGCTGCGCCCGCCCTGTTGACGACAAGCAGATGTACCGGGTGGGGGAACCTGATCAGGCTGGATCGGCAGTAGGTGGGGCCCGACACCGCGCACGCTTGCGCCGGGCATGTTGCTCGCCAGGACCGGAGCAGACGGATCGCATCCATCCATTGACGCACTGGTAACCGCATTTCGCCTGCGCCTCGCTTGAGTAGATCAGACCTGGACCCAACATGACGATGGTCAAAAACCGCGTCACTAAGCAATTCCGATCGCGCCGGCCCATCGCGAGGTACCGCGAAGTCACCACGGATGATTCCGCGGCCGGCGGCAGGACGCAAATTATCTACCCGTGGTGGATCGGAGTGGGGCTGAGGTACAGCGACCCGGGGGTCATGGTGCGACTCAAAGAAAATGCCGTAGCCGCGCGACCTCGGGCACAATATCTTCCGTCAAAATTGCTTGCACCAAGGGAGGCTGAGCCTGCGTATGTATCTCGTAGAGATGCCGCGCTCCAGCCGGCTTCGCCATGAATTCACGAATACATTCATCCAGCGTGCCATCGAGCAACAGATAGGGACCAGGAGCTTGATGGCTGCGCTGGTTATTCAATGAAGGCCACTTCCGAAGAACAGCTGGCGCGTCAAAATTGACGTGATGGCCGGGACCGGTCGCGGGCGGATCGCTGTCTATCACTCATTCACCCAGATCGACGCATTGCATTGAAGGCAGCAAAGAACGCAGATGGTGGATTGTTTTTTGATGCTCGGCATTCGCAGGTACAGAGGCGGGACGCCATCGCATTTGGGACACTGGCTCGGTGCATCGCGCGGTAATGGCTGCACAGCACATCTCCATTCGATAGGGGGGCGGCTGGATTTACTGTTTTTCCTATGTACACGCCTCAAAGTGGGCTCATGATCGTGGGGACGAGTCATGAAGAACGAGTTGGAACAAATGTCGACCGATGATCTGTTCGCACTTCACGAACAGATGGTGGCGGTCCTCAGATCGAGGTTGGCGACAAAAAAGGTCGCGCTCGAACGTCGATTGCAGCAACTCAATCAGCAATCAAAGCTAATGGAGACGGTGAAGCCCGGCCCGTGGGGGCTACTAATGACCCTCGGACACTTCGGCTGCGCGTGGAAGCTTCTGCCGTTTTTATCGAATCTTTGAGCCTCTCGATCTCTGCTCTTCGAGTGAGAAGATCGGCTGCCGTCTGGAAAAGGTATTGCTCGTCGAAAACCCGGACTACTTTTTTCATGTTTAGCCCCTTACGCCCGCACTGCACCAAACAGTGCAAAAATAACCATCGGCGGCCACGAAATATGTGTGCCAGTTCACTATATGGCTGAAAAAAGGCGGGCGAATGCAATGACGCAGCGCAACCTGCACTGGAATCAAGCAAAATAAACTTGTGCCCACCATTTGTTCCGTATTCGGAACAACTCCGTAGTCTTACGGGTTAGCTAGCCAATCCAAACTACGGAGAGACTGATGACAACCCTGCAAGCAATTGCTTTTGGCGCCATGCTCGCCTGGACTCCATCGCTCGTTGTTTTGGCGGCCTCTCTATGGGACGCCCCCGAACTCGATGGAATGGATTGATCGCAGTGCCATTCACTGCGTCAGGGCAAGCAAGCCGCGCTCTGCCCTTCAATTTACCCCACAATCCATCCGATGCGGTGTCAATCGGCGTTGGAATGGGACCCTCGTATTGCCGCACTTGCGAATGTTATCCTGACGGTGCCATTGCGACTGACGACGCGATGACGATTGATCGACCAGGCCGGGTGGTTTTCCCGGCTTGCTCGACGAGAGGGGCTGTGGGCGGATCGGGCCCTACATAGCCCGAGCCGTCCGCAACCCCCGGGCAATGGGCAGCGGTCCGCCGAGCGGCGCCTCGACCAACGGTTCGGCAGCCTTTCGTCTAAGCGCCCTCAGTAGACGCTGCACGATCGAATGCTGTCTCGTCCCGAACTCCTCAAGGTATTTCTCGCTCAGCCGGCCGACGATGGCGAGTGCGGTCAGCTGCGGCTGTGCGGCTAACTAGTTCTCGATCATAGCAATATGTGGGTCGAGCTTGGACGGCATGCGAACCTTGGTCTTATAAGGTCGACGGGAGGTGCGTTGCGCGCGGCTCGCCGACCTTCATCGTCGTGCCGAGCGTCTTCGCAACAGTCGCTGCGGTCGTCGGTGAGTGCGTTGCAGGCTGCGCGACTGTCCGGCACGACGGTCGACACGATTGCCGAGTTCCTCTTGGGTTGCGGGAATCTCGGCCAAGAGCGCAACAGGATCGAGCGAGCGATACTGATCGCGCAGCCGCGTCTTCACGGCCGCGGCCACCTGGGATGCGCCAGCGCGCGCTGGTAGGGCGTCAACGGAGCATGGTAGCGCTTGATCACTTTCGCCCCTTCGCGACGCATCTCCTTCAGCTTGAACGACGGCTGGAAGAAGTTGACGTAGAGCCGTGCCGCCGCATAGAGGCGGCCCATCGCGCGCGCCGTCCCGAGGCCGTCGAAGCGGCCGTAGCCCATCAGACGAGCGGAATTATGCCGTTGATTTGGGTGGGGACGGAAGCGGGATATTTTTGAATTTGGGGATTGACATGATTTCGGAAAACCAGAAGTTGTCCGTCGAACAATCACAGATGTCGTAGAGGGTGGGCAAAGCGACCTGTCCGCCGTAGCTCGAAGAGCGAAGGCGGAAGCGTGCCCACCATTGCAGGGTCAATGCGGATGGATGGTGGGCACGTCGCTGGCGCTCCTTTACCCACCCGGCGGTTCGTCATCCCGGCAGCATTCGCTTCGGCAGGCTGAATGCTAGTCGGTAGAGCGGCAGGCTTTCGATAACGGTGTGGTGCTCGGCGGGAAGCGCCTTGCGTAGATGATGCAGGGCGTCGCGGACGGCGGCTTCGTCGAGGCCCTCGATCAGCAGCAGCGCGGCGAAGGAGCCGTCATTGTCCCGCATGCCCTTCTCTTTGGTTTTGATCGAGGTCTGCGCGGTGTCGGTGAGCAGGAGCCGCGCGGCGATGATGCGGTCGAGGCGCGCCAGATCGGCGACGAACGCCGCGGCGTCCCAGGAGGGGATGGCGTCGAGGCGCAACGGCGCGACGATGCCGCCCTGGCCGACGCCGGCCGCCGCCGCGACGCGGCCGCCGCCGCGCGCGAAATTGCCGAGCCGGGGCATGACGCGTTGCGACCACGGCGTCGGCGCGTTCAGCCGCGCCAGATAGTCCGCGCCGCCGACGACACGTTCATCCTCGAGCTCGTACAGGATGAAGTAGCGGTTCACCGATGCGCCAAGCGCGCGAAAGATGCGGCAGGCCAGGAATCCCGTGACGCCGACCCGCTCGGCGGCGTGTTCGCGGGTGATCCAGTGCGCCCAGTCGGTTTCATCCTGCGGCGCGAGATCGCTCCAGATGGCGAGATAGCCGGCTCCCTGCATGTCAGCCTCCATTCTTCAGGTTGGGCCGACGCGCACGGGCGCGGGCAGTGACGCCGGCAGTTGGCCCACAGCCTGCAGCGCGGCCTGCATCGCGACGATGTAGCCGTAAGGGCCGAGGCCTGCGATCACGCCTTTCACCGCCGCCGAGAGTTTTGAGTGGCGATGCAACTCGTCGCGGGCGTGGATGTTGGAGATATGGACCTCGTAGATCGGGCCTTCGAAGATCTTCATGGCGTCGTAGATCGCGATCGAGGTGAAGGAGTAGGCGGCGGGATTGATGATGAGGGCGTCGGCCGTGCCGCGCGCAGACTGGATCAGGTCGACCAACTCGCCCTCATGGTTCGACTGGTGAAACGCCAGTTGCGTGCCGGTAAAGGCGGCGAACTCCTCGCAGGACGCCTTGATGGCACCCAGCGTAGTCGAGCCGTAGATGTGCGGTTCGCGGATGCCGAGCATGTTCAGGTTCGGGCCGTTGAGGATCATGATGCGCATGGAATGCCTTTCATGGGAAAATGACGGGGCAGTGTAGCGGGTCGCGGCGGCATGTCAGCCGGCAAACCATTTCGCCGGAACGGTGACGAGCGCCGGAAACAGGATCATCAGCAGCAGCACGATCAATTGGGCAATCATGAACGGCCAGACGCCCTTGATGATGTCTTCCATGCTGATGCGCGACACCCCGCAGACGACGTTGAGGACGATGCCGACCGGCGGGGTGATCAGTCCGATCGAGTTGTTGATAATGAAGAGCACGCCGAAATAGACCGGGTCGATTCCTGCCTGCTTGACGATGGGCATCAGGATCGGCGTCAGGATCAGGATGGTCGGCGTCATGTCGAGCGCGGTGCCGACGACCACGACCAGCGCCATGATCGCGAGCATCAGCAGCGTCTTGTTGCCCATGAACGGGCGGACCAGATCGACCACCTGCGTGGCGATCTCGGAGATCGTGATCAGCCAGGAGGAGACGAGGGCGGCTGCGACCAGGAACATGACGACGCTGGTGCTGAGCGCGGCCGAGACGAAGACTTCGTAGAGTTCGCCGAACTTCAGCTCGCGGTAGACGCAGGTGGAGACGAACAGCGCGTAGACGGCGACGACCACCGCGGCCTCGGTCGGCGTGAACACGCCGAAGCGGAGGCCGAAGATGATGATCGCGGGCAGCATCAGGGCCCAGAAGCCGTCGATGAAGGCCCAGACGATCTCGCGCAGCGACTTGCGCGGCGGGCTGGCGATATTTTCCCCGCGGGCGACCCACCACCAGGCGAAGCAAAGTCCGATGCCGAGCATCAATCCCGGAAAGATGCCGGCCAGGAACAGTTTCGAGATCGAGACGCCGCCGGTGACGCCGAACAGCACAAAGCCGATGCTTGGCGGAATGACCGGCCCGATGACGCCGCTGGCGGCGACAAGCCCCGCCGCATGCGTCTTGCGATGGCCGGCCGCGACCATCATGGGCACCAGCAGGGCGGCGAGCGCGGCAGCGTCGGCGGCAGCCGAGCCCGACAGCGAGGAAAGCACGCACGCCGCGAGGATCGTGACGTAGCCGAGACCGCCCTTGACGTGGCCGACCAGCGCCAGCGCGACATTGACGATGCGCCGGGCAAGGCCGCCACGGTTCATCAATTCGCCCGCGAGCATGAAGAACGGCACCGCCATCAGCGGAAAGCTGTCGGCGCCGTTGATGATGTTCTGGGCGACGATCTGGGAGTCGAAGACGCCGAGCGAGTGCATCAGCGCGACGCCGCAGACGATCAGCGCGAAGGCGATCGGCATGCCCAGCGCCATGGCGCCGAGCAGGGAGAAGGTGAATACGGCGAGCGTCACGCGCGTCTACCCGATGCCGGAGCCCGGTCAGACATTCTCTTCGCTTTCCTTCACCGATATGAGGTCTTCCTCGCTCGCGGCGCCTGACAGCACGCGGAACAGATCCAGCAGCAGGATCACCGCGGCGGAAACGCCGAACACGAGGCCGGAGGAATAGAAGAACAGCCCGACCGAAATGCCGGAGGCGGGCGCGCTGTCGCCGAAGGTGATCACCGCCTGTTTCCAACTCCCCAGCGTCAGCAGCCAGTCGGCGTAGAGCATCAGGAGATAGCTCGCGACGAAGCAGATCTTCCTGCCGAGCGGAGGGAGCGCGCGAACCAGGGTGTCCACGCCGAGATGGGCGTGCTGGCGCAGCGCGACGATCGCGCCGAGGAAGGTGAGCCAGACCAACAGCCAGCGCGACAGCTCTTCCGATGTCGCGATCCCCGAGTTGAAGAGATAGCGCAGCGTGACATTGGTGAAGACCAGCACCACCATCGCCGCCAGACAAAGCGCGATCGCGACCTTGAGCAGGCGGCAATAGAGGTCGATCAGCCGTTCGACGGCAGCCACGGCTATTTGCCGCCGCGGATGCGCGCCAGTTCGCTGCTGAAGAGCTTTACCCGCGCCGGATCATATTCTCCGGAGAATTTCTCGATCACGCCTTTGGTCGCGTCCTGCATGCGGGCATATTCGGCCGGCGCAATCTCGTTGAACTGCATTCCCTTCGCCTTGAGCTCGCCAAGCGACTTTTCCGCGGCCGCGACGGTCTGGTCGCGCTGGTACTGGCGGGTGTCGGCGAAGGTATCGCGGAACATCTTCTGCTCCTCAGGCGAAAGGCCGTCCCAGAACTTCTTGCTGACGATGATGACGTTCTGCGTGAAGGTGTGGTTGGTCGCCGAGACGTATTTCTGCACCTCGAAGAACTTGTTGGAGAGGATGACGCTGTAGGGATTCTCCTGGCCGTCGACCGTCCGGTTCTCCAGCGCGGTGTAGAGTTCGCCGAAGGCCATCGGCACCGGGTTGGCCTTCAGCGCCTTGAAGGTTTCGAGATAGACCGGGTTCGGGATGACGCGCAGCTTCAGCCCGGCAAAATCCTCGACCTTGGCAATCGGCCGGCTCGAATTGGTCGCGTTGCGGAAGCCGAGCCCCCAATAGCCGAGACCGATCAGCTCCTTCTCCGGCAGCGTGTCGAGCATCGCCTTGCCGAAGGCGCCTTGCGCCAGCGCTTCGGCCTGTTCGAAGGTGCTGACGATGAAGGGGAAGTCGAACAGGCCGAGGTCCTTGACGACGCTGGCGAGCGAGGTCGTCGAGGCCGAGAGGATTTCCTGGGTGCCGCCGCGCACCGCCGACTGCTGCTGCATCTCGTTGCCGAGCTGGGAAGCGGCGAATTCACGGATTTTCAGCTTGCCGCCGCTCTTGGCCGCCAGCACCTCGGCGAACTTCTGCACACCGAAGCTGACCGGGTGGTCCGTGTTGTTGAGGTGACCCCAGCGGATCGTCCGTTCCTGCACCTGGGCTGAAGCCGGTGTGACCAGCAGCGCGCACAGGCTGGCGGCTGCGCAGAACATTCCCATCCGCATGGCGGTTTTCTCCCATTTCGCGATCTCAGGTGTCGCGGTGGGAAACATAATTCATATGGCAAAGGTAAAGTCAAAATATAAAATCAGTGTCATCATATGAAATAGAACGTGTATGATGCTTGGATGAGGCTTGAGAGGAATCGGCCGGCATGGCACTGCCGGGCCGCAGCGCGCGCAGGAATCGGCATGACACTGATCGATCGGACGGATGAGCAGGAAGCGGTCGGCGACGACGGCTATCGCCGTATCCGCACCGACATCGTGTTCGGCCGGCTGCGTCCGGAGCAGAAACTCAGGCTCGAAGGCCTGAAGGAGGACTATGGCGTCAGCGTCTCCACGCTGCGCGAGATCCTCAGTCGCCTTGCCGCGGAAGGCTTTGTGCTGGCGGAAGGCCGCCGTGGGTTCGAAGTCGCGGCCGTATCGGCCGCCAATCTGAGAGAGCTCGCCGAGCTGCGGCTATTGCTGGAATCGCATGCGATGCGGATTTCCTTCGGCCATGCCGACGTCGAGTGGGAAGGGCGCGTGGTCTCCGCGCACCACAAGCTGGCGTCCACCGACCGGTTGATGGAGAAGGGGCTCGGCGAGCTCGAGAAATGGAAGCGCTATGACGGCGAATTCCACCAGGCGCTGATTTCCAACTGCGGCTCGCGCACGCTGATGGAGACGCATGCGCTCGTGTTCGACAAATACTTCCGCTACCAGATGGTCGCGTTCAGCTACCGCGGCAGCGAGCCGGCCGAGCAGCACAAGGCGCTGCTGGATGCCGCGCTGAAACGCGACGCCGAGGCGGCGGTCGCGACGCTACAGGTGCATGTGAACAATTGCGTCGAGCACGCGCTGGCGACGGCGGCGCTGAAGTAGCGGTTGAACCCCTTGAGCGGCAGGGTCACCAAGTAATTCGTCTTGCACCGCAAGGGGATAGACGGGTTGCTTCGCTGGGCGTGAGAGTAGTTTTATACCACCTTGCGCTGGCGCAGTTCCGCGATTTCGTCCTTGGCAAAACCGAATTCTTCCAGCACTTCCTCTGTCTGCTCGCCGAATTCCGGCGGCCGCGCGGCCATCTTGCTCGGCGTGCGCGACAGCGTGACCGGCTGGCCGACGAGCTGGATGTGGCGGTTCTCGTCGTTCGGCACGTGCTGGGCGATGCCGAGATGCCTGACCTGGGCATCATCGAACATCTGGTCGATCGAATAGATCGGGCCGCACGGCACGCCGGCCTCGTTCAATTCCCGGACCCAGGTCTCCGTCGATTTCTTCTCGGTGAGCTTGCCGATGGCGGCGTTGAGCGCATCGCGGTTCTTCGAGCGGAGGGGCGCGGTGGCATAGTCGGGGTTGGTGATCAGTTCGGGCGCGCCGATCGCCTGCGCGCAGCGTTCCCAGATCCGCCCGCCGGTCGTGGCGATGTTGATATAGCCGTCGGAGGTCTTGAAGACGCCGGTCGGGATCGAGGTCGGATGGTTGTTGCCGGCCTGTTTGGCGACTTCCTTCTCCATCAGCCAGCGCGACGCCTGGAAATCCAGCATGAAGATCTGGGCCTGCAGCAGCGAGGTCTGCACCCACTGGCCCTCGCCGGAGACGTCGCGCTCCAATAGCGCGGTGAGGATGCCGATGGCGCAGAACAGCCCGGCGGTGAGGTCGGCGACGGGGATGCCGACCCGCATCGGGCCCTCGCCGGGCGCACCGGTGACCGACATCAGCCCGCCCATGCCCTGCGCGATCTGATCGAAGCCAGGCCGCTTGTGGTAGGGCCCATCCTGGCCGAAGCCGGAGATGCTGCCATAGACGATGCGGGGGTTGATCCGGCGCAGGCTCTCATAGTCAATGCCCAGCTTGGCCTTCACATCGGGGCGGAAGTTCTCGACCACGACGTCCGCCTTGGCGGCGAGGCGCTTGAACACCTCGAGGCCCTTCGGGTCCTTCAGGTTCAGCGTCATCGCCCGCTTGTTGCGGTGCAAATTCTGGAAGTCCGAGCCGCGGCGCGGGCCGCCCGGCTGCTCGCCACCGCTATCCTCGAGCAGCGCGTCGACCTTGATGACGTTGGCCCCCCAGTCCGCCAACTGCCGGACGCAGGTCGGTCCGGAGCGAACGCGGGTGAGATCGAGCACGGTGAAGCGGGAAAGGGCCTGCGAAGCGCGTGGGAAAGGCATTGAGAAACCTTGTTTTTTTGAATTTTCGCGGGTGGGGAGAGCAGCCCGGTGCGACTTAAACAAATCTTGCGCCGATTTCCAACAGCTTGTTCGGCATTCCACCGAAGGGGCGGCGGCACACGGATGGGTTGTTGATCGGTGGCCTGCTCGGTTTTAGCTTCCGTAAAAATACGGGGTTTTGTCCGGGCGGCGGTGCATGGCAAAGCAGGGCCGATTGGTGGATAAGCATTGATGGCGCAGTCCTGCCGTGTAGGTTGGCGAATCCTTGGTAATCGAATGAACGGCAGGCGGACCTGATCGATGAAGAACAGCCTTTTCGATGGCGTCTGGCCTCCTGCAGCTGATGACACCGACAACGGGGTGATCATTGCGGCTCGCGACGGGTTCGGGACCGACGACGGCGGCTCGCTTCCCTCGGCGGCCGGGGGCGCGGCTATGACGACGGTCAGTGCCGCCAAGCCGGTCGCGTCGATCGCAACGCTCGCCGACTACCTCATCACCGGCTTCTGGCAATACAATGCCACCGTCGCCCATTTCTTCCCCTCCAGCACCATCAGCTACAACATCACCGGGTTGAACGCGTCGGAGCAGTTCCTCGCGCAGACGGCGCTGCAGGCATGGTCCGAGGTCGCCAGCATCACCTTCGTCCAGACTTCGGGCGCGGCGAATATCACCTTCACCCATAACGGCACGATGCAGGCCTACACCACCGGCAACTGGCCGGGCGGTTCGATCACCGACCAGTTCGTCAACATCTCGACCGACTGGGTGACCAACGACGGCGGCGCCAACGACGGCAAGACCGGCATCGACAGCTACGCCTACCAGACCTATTTGCACGAAATCGGGCATGCGATCGGCCTTGGCCATCAGGGTCCGTACAATGGCAGCGCGTCGTATTCGACCGACGCGCTCTATGCCAACGACACCTGGCAATATTCGCTGATGTCGTATTTTTCGGAGCCCAACTACTCCGGGAGTTCGTACCGGTACGTGGTCACGCCGCAGATGGCCGATATCTACGCGGTGGCCTTGATGTACGGCGCGGCTACCACGACCAGGGTCGGCAATACCGTTTATGGCTTCAACAGCAATGCGGGCGCGGTATTCAGCTTCGGCAACTACAGCCCGGCGCCGGCGCTGACCATTTATGACAGCGGCGGCAACGATACGCTCGATTGCTCCGGCTATTCATCGGCCCAGACCATCGACCTGCATCCCGGCGCATTCTCGTCGATTGGAGGGCTCGTCAACAACATCGGCATCGCGCTTGGCACGGTCATCGAAAAGGCCATCGGCGGCAGCGGCCGCGACACCCTGATCGCAAGCGACCTGAGCTGCACGCTGTCGGGCGGTGGCGGCAACGACACGCTGATTGGCGGTGCGGGATCTGACACGCTGATCGGCGGCTCCGGCGTCGACACCATGACGGGTGGCGCCGGCGGTGACACGTTTGTGTTTCGGCCGGGCGATACATCGGCCGCGAGCGGCCAGCATGATCGCATCACGGACTTCGTGTCAGCTCTGGATCACGTCGATCTCAGCGGCATCGACGCGATCAGCGCAACGGGTGGCTACGATCAGTTCCGCTTCCTGGCCACTGCAGGCTTCGACGGCATCGCCGGCGCGCTCGATTATTTCTACAACAGCGCTCTCGGCGTGACTACGCTTCAGGGCGATACCAATGGCGACGGCATCGCCGATTTCTCGATCGATATCTCGGGCAATGTGACGATCAGCGGCGCCGATGTGATCGGCACCGCCGCTGCCGTCGC
The DNA here is from genome assembly GCF_036735945.1 of Bradyrhizobium sp. Lineage (GTDB taxonomy): Bacteria > Pseudomonadota > Alphaproteobacteria > Rhizobiales > Xanthobacteraceae > Bradyrhizobium. The sequence goes on from NZ_DAINNI010000006.1 coordinate 23,027, forward strand.
CCTGGAGTCGTTCGGCGCGACGTCTTTGACCTTCTACGGAAGCTACTATTATCTTTACGCCGATGGCACCTCGACCGGACCTTCGCTGAAATATGCCGGCTCCCCGTTTGTTTCGGGACAGTTCGGCGCCATCACACCGATCGCCGGCGAGCAGACATCGGGCGGTTACGTCGTTGCCTGGAAGGTCCCCGGCGCCGACCAGTATGTGGTGTGGACCACCGACGCCAACGGCAACCAGATTGCGAATGTCACCGGGGTCGTTTCCGGAAGCAGCGAGGTGCTGCAAGGATACGAGACCACGTTCCACCAGGACCTCAATGGCGACGGCACCATTGGCGTCGCCGGGACGGTGATCGAATCGTTCGGATCGACCAGCCTGGTCAAGGTTTCAAGCAACTATCGTCTCGGCAGCAGCGGCCCGACCTTGAAGTACGGCGGCGCAGCCTATGTTGCCGGACAGTTTGGCGCCGTTGCACCGATCGGTGCCGAGCAGACCTCCGGCGGTTTCGTCGTTGCCTGGAAGGTGCAGGGCGCCGACCAGTACGTGGTGTGGACCACCGACGCCAACGGCAACCAGATCGCCAATGTCACCGGCGTCGTGTCAGGAAGCAGCGCCGCGCTGCAGGGATATGAGACCACGTTCCACCAGGACCTCAATGGCGACGGCACCATTGGCCCAGCCGGGACGGTGATCGAATCGTTTGGATCGACCAGCCTCGTCCAGATGGCGGGCAACTTCTATCTCGGCAGCAGCGGCCCGACCTTGAAATACGCCGGCGCTCCCTTCGTCGCAGGGCAGTTTGGCGCCACTACACCGATCGGTGCCGAGCAGACCTCAGGCGGTTTCGTCGTTGCCTGGAAGGTGCCCGGCGCCGACCAGTACGTGGTGTGGACCACCGACGCCAACGGCAACCAGATTGCGAACGTGACCGGGACCGTTTCAGGGTCCAGCGCCGCGCTGCAGGGCTACGAGACCACGTTCCACCAGGACCTCAATGGCGACGGCACCATCGGCGTCGCCGGGACGGTGATCGAATCGTTTGGATCGACCAGCCTGGTCAAGATCGAAAGCAACTTCTATCTGGGCAACAGTGGCCCGACCTTGAAGTACGCCGGATCTCCCTTTGTTGCCGGACAATTCGGCGGCGTTACGCCGATCGGTGCCGAGCAGACCTCGGGTGGTTACGTCGTTGCCTGGAAGGTGCCCGGCGCCGACCAGTACGTGGTGTGGACCACCGACAGCAACGGCAACCAGATTGCGAACGTGACCGGGACCGTTTCAGGGACCAGCGCGGCGCTGGAAGGATACGAGACCACGTTCCACCAGGATCTCAACGGCGACGGCACCATCGGCGTGCCTCCCGGACAGGCTGCGCCTGGTCAAGCGACGATCGCTCAGGACAGTGCAATCGTCACAGGTTTCGGATCTGGCCAGGCCTTCACCTTCCCGTCGCTGTCCGATTTGAACGTGATCGGACATTCCGGTGCAGCGATCGACAGCGCAACGCCCGCCGGTTTGGAGCCGCTGTCAGGTCAAAACGATGCGCACCCCGGCCTTGCCGGCAATTTCCACGACGCTGCAACGACCAATCCGGATTGGCTTGCACATCTTCTACACCAGGGCGACTTCCATCTCGTGTGAACGACGCATCTGATCGCGGCTCAAGCCGCGTTCCCGCGTTCGAAATGCGAGCCGGAGCGGAATAGCCTGGACCGAACTGGCCTATTTGCTTCAGGCACCCGGTCGACTAAAAGCCACTTCCATAGCTGCGAACGAAGAGAGACACGCGACTGTGTGTGGCATATTCGGCATCGTCGACAGGAACGGCGCCGTCAGCGAAGACCGGGTAAGGGAACTGACCGACCTGGTCGCGCATCGCGGGCCGGACGGGTCGGGCACGCATGTCAACGGCAATCTCGGGCTCGGCCATCGCAGGCTCGCGATCATCGATCTCAGCAGCGACGGAATTCAGCCGATGCGCCATCGGCGGCATCCGCTATGGATCACCTATAATGGCGAGATCTACAACTACATCGAGCTTCGCACGGAGCTGCAGGAGCTCGGCGTCGTCTTCGAGACCGCGACGGATACCGAGGTCCTGCTCAATGCGTATCTGACGTGGGGCGAGGACTGCGTCAACCGCTTCAACGGCATGTGGTCGTTCGCCATCCATGACGAGCGCGACAACACGCTGTTCTGTGCCCGCGACCGCTTCGGGGTGAAGCCGTTCTATTATGCCGACACGCCGGTGGCGTTCGCCTTCGGCTCGGAGATCCGGCAGCTTCTGCCGCTGATCGGCCGGCGGATCGCCGACGACCAACTGGTCAACGACTTCCTGGTTTGCGGATTGACCGATCACACCAGCAGGACCTTCTTCAGGGGGATCGAAAAGCTGGCGCCGGGGCATTGGCTGCGTGTCGATGTCGCCACCGGCCATTTCAGGATCAATCGCTACTATTCTCTCAAGACAAATCCGCGCGCGCTCAGCGAGAACGAGGTGCCACGCCTGCTTCACGATCTGCTCGATGACGCGACGCGCCTTCGTCTGCGTTCGGACGTGCGGGTAGGGACCTGCCTGTCGGGCGGGCTGGACAGTTCGAGCGTCGCGACGTTGGCCGCCGCGCGCCATGCCGCCAATTCCAGCGAGCCATTCTTCGCGATCACCGCGGTGAGCGAACAGGCCAGCAACAACGAGGAAAAATACGCGGTCAGGATCGTGGAGCAGTCGCGGCTCGGCTGGAAGCGCACCCGGCCGAGCTATGAGGAATTTGCCGCGACGGTCGACACGCTGATCGATGTCCAGGAGGAGCCGTTCGGCGGCCCCTCGATCATGATGCAGTACGAGGTGATGAAGGCCGCGCGTGCCAACGGCGTGACCGTGCTGCTCGACGGCCAGGGCGGCGACGAGACATTGCTGGGCTATCAGCGTTACTATGCCGCCTGGCTGCTCGACCGGCTTCGACAGGGCGGTGTTGGCGGATTTGTCTCGGCATTCCTGGCCGCGGCAGCGGTGACGCCGGTGCGAAAGCTCGCGATGTATCTCGCTGGCGCCAGCTCCGCCACGGTGCGGGAGCAGGCTTATCGCTGGAGCTATGGGTTTCTGAAAAACCCCCGGCTTCCGGATGCGCTCAGGCGGCTTGCGCGCGGCGCAGGAAACGCCGAGGTGATGCAAGCGCTCGAAATCACCGAAACCAGCCTGCCCATGCTGCTGCGGTTCGAGGACAAGAACTCGATGCATTTTGCGATCGAGACCAGATTGCCGTTTCTGGATTACAGGCTGGTGGAGTTCGGGCTTGGCCTTCCCGTCGCCGTCAAGCTGAACAAGGGCTGGACCAAGTGGCCGCTGCGCGCCGCCATGCAGAAGGATCTGCCTGAAGATATCTGTTGGCGAAAGGACAAGGTCGGCTTTGCCGCGCCAGACCAGATATGGCTGAACCGGCATGCGGATGTTATGTACGAAAAAGTGCTGGCGAGCTCGCTGGTCGGACGGTTCGCCGACCTAAAGGTTCTGCGGAAGCGCTTTCATCGTCTGGATACGGGAATGCGGTGGAGATTGTACTGTATAGCGCTCTGGCAGGAGCGATTCCGGATCGAGGCGGTGTGACGGTGGGCGTGATTTCCGGGCGCATCCAGCGTCATCGCTCTTGCGAAGGCTTCGAATTCCCGCGGGCCGGCGCATGAACATCTGGCTGCTGCATCCCTTTGCCGGAGGGCCGGGGCTCGGGCGCCATTGGCGGCCGTACCTGCTCGCGGAAGCCTGGGGCCGGATGGGCCACAAGCCGATCGTGATTTGCGCGAATTTCCATCATCTGCTGGTCGGTGGAACGCGGCCGCCCGGACCGCAGCGGATCGGCGAGGTCGATTTCTGGTTCGTCGATACGCCGCGCTATGCCGGCAGCGTCGGCCGTCTACGAAACAACATCTCATTCGGCTTGAGAAGCAGCCGCGATGCCGCCGCGATTTCGCAGCAGTTCGGCAAGCCGGATCTGGTCATCGCGTCCACGCCGCATCTGTTCTTCGTTTCCGTCGCAGGGCGGATGGCGCGGCGATTGGGCGCGAAATTCTGGGTTGAAGTTCGCGACCTCTGGCCGGAAAGCATCGTGGCGCTTGGCCTGATGCCGGCACGGCATCCGCTGATCACGCTGCTGGCCTGGCAGGAGCGTCTTGCCTACCGCTCGGCGGATCGTGTGGTCTGCCTGCTCGGTGGCGCGGAGGCCTACATGAATTCGCGGGGGCTCGCGCCCGGCCGATTCCGCTGGATACCGAATGGCGTTTCGGAAAGCGAGATCAGGCGTGCGCGAGAGCCGGCGGAAGTCACGCTTCCGTTCATCGAGCGAATTCGCGACCTGAAACGGCAGGGCAAGCGCGTCGTGCTGTATGCCGGCTCGATGGGGCCGCCGAATGCGGTGGAGTACCTGGTCGATGCCGCGGCCTTGCTCGCCGGCAGCAATCCCGAAATCCAGTTCGTGCTGGTGGGGTCGGGCACCTCGCGCGAGGCGCTTCAGCAGCGCGCAAGCGGCCTGGCCAATGTCGAGTTTCATGAAGAGGTCGATCGGCCCGTTGCGCATGCGGCTCTGCGGTTGTGCGACTGCGCCGCCGTGTCGTTTCACAACAACCGGCTCTACGATTACGGCATCAGCCCGAACAAGATCTTCGACTACTGCCTGTTCGCGCCGCGCAGCGTCATTGCTTGCGCGCCGAAAGCGCTGACCGGCCTCGAGGATCTGGTGACGCTGCGATGCGCGCCGGATGACCCCTCGGAGCTTGCGCAGGGCCTCCTGTCCGCGCTGGCCGGTCCGGAGCAGAAGCTGGAGAAGCGCGTCGCCGCGGTCGAGCGTTTCAGCTATTCGGCACTCGCCGCCCGGTATCTGGCTTGATCCGTTATTCCGGTCCAGTTCCGATTCTTCCCGGCCGATGTTCATAAAATATGATCATTATCAATGGCTTATATGTGTTCATGATTTGAACAAGGTGCTTGACGTTCACGCGCTGAACGCGCTAAGAGCGCCGATATGGGGATTCAGCCGACAGACAACCGCGACAGCGATCGCATCGTGCTTGGTCTTTTGACCTCGGTCGAAAGCGATGGATCGCGATCCCAGCGCCGCATGGCCGCCGAACTGGGCGTAGCCCTCGGCCTCGTCAACGCCTACCTCAAGCGGTCGATCCGGAAGGGACTGGTGAAGGTCGGGCAGGCGCCGGCGCGTCGCTACGCCTATTATCTCACCCCGCAGGGTTTTTCCGAAAAGTCGCGGCTGACGATGGAGTATCTGTCCTCGTCGTTTTCGCTGTTTCGCAAGGCAAAGGACGATTACGGCCGGCTGTTCACGCGCGCCCACGCGCTTGGCCTGAGGCGTCTCGTCCTCGCCGGAAAATCCGACCTTTGCGAAATCGCCATTCTTTGCGCGGTCGACAGCCCGATAACCATCGTTGCCGTCGTCGATCCCGATGAGACCGCGGGGCGGTTCATCGGCGTCGATGTCGTGCCGGGCTATTCCGACGTCGCCGAATCCTTCGACGGTGTCGTCGTGACGGATTTGCAGCGCGCGAAGAATGTATTCGAAGAGGCGGTGGCCCGGTTCGGCAGCGACAAGGTCTTCGCGCCTGAGCTGTTGGGGTTGCGCCCGTCACCGGAACAGGACGTCGCGCCATGAACAACGAAACAGGCCTTCGCTGGTATGTTGTGCAGACGCACATCAATGCGGAAGCAAAAGCCGCCGCGAATCTTGCGTTGCAGGGTTTCAGCCTGTATTTGCCGCGCTATCTCAAGCGTCGCAGCCATGCGAGAAGAGTCGAGACCGTGGCGCGCCCGCTGTTTCCCCGTTATCTCTTCGTCGCGATGGATGTAGCCGCGCAGCGATGGCGGTCGATTCAGTCGACAATCGGCGTATCGCATCTCGTCTGCCGGGGCGTGACCCCTGCGTCCGTCGACGACGGCGTGGTCAACGCCCTGAAGGCGCGGGAAGACGAAGGTGGCTTCGTCAGGCTCGAACGGCGGGCGCCGTTCTCTCCGGGCGACAGAGTGAGGGTGGTCGATGGCGCGTTCGTCGATAGCCTGGCGCTGGTCGAGGGCGTTGCCGATCGCGAACGTGTCTCCATTCTGCTCGACTTCCTGGGCCGCAAGGTGCGCGTGCTCGTGGGCGCGGAGCTGATTGCGGCGGCGTAAGGTCGCCTGCCTTGCGAGGCAGGTGAGTGGTGCAGTCCGGTGGACCTCGAGTCACCCGGAGTGCGGTAGCATGTCTGAAACAGGCCTGGAGCAGCGCCTCCGGGCCAACGTAGTCATCCAGGAAATCGAGAGCTGAACAGATGGATATTCGGGGAAAGCGCTTTGTCGTGATCGGTGGGGCTGGACTGATCGGTTCTCATGCGATCGATCAGCTCATTCAGCAGGACGTCGGCGAGATCGTGATCTACGACAATTTCGTGCGCGGCACGCACGAGAACCTCGCCAATTCGTTGCGCGATCCCCGCGTCAAGATCTTCGAGGCCGGGGGCGATATCACCCACACCGATATCCTTGACGCCGCGCTGAAGGATGCGGACGGCGTATTCCAGTTCGCGGCGCTGTGGCTGCTGCAGTGCCATGAATTTCCGAGGACCGCCTTCGACGTCAACGTCAAGGGCATGTTCAACGTGCTCGATTCCTGCGTTCGCAATGGCGTCAAGCGGCTGGTCTGGTCGTCGTCGGCGTCCGTCTACGGCGACGCCATCGAGGAGCCGATGACGGAGGATCATCCGTTCAACAACAAGAATTTCTACGGTGCGACCAAGATCTGCGGCGAGGCGATGGCGCGCGCCTATCACTTCCGTTACGGGCTGGATTATGTCGGGCTGCGCTACATGAACGTCTATGGCCCGCGGCAGGACTATCGCGGCGCCTACATCGCCGTGATCATGAAAATGCTCGATGCGATCGACAGGGGGCAGGGGCCGACGATCCTCGGTGACGGGTCCGAAGCGTTCGATTTCGTTGCCGTGGAGGATTGCGCCTCGGCCAACCTTTGCGCCATGAAAGCCACCGCTACCGATCGGTTCTACAATGTCGGTACCGGCAAGCGCACCTCGCTGAAGGAGGTTGCCGAGAAGCTCCTCAACCTGACGGGCTCGAACCAGCCGATCAACTATGCCCCGCGAAGCCAGGCGACGCTGGTGCGCAACCGGATCGGTTCGCCGAAGCGTGCGCAGGAGGAGATCGGCTTCACCGCCGGCATCGACCTCGACGAGGGGCTGCGCCGGCTGATCGAGTGGCGCAGGCTGCACATCGATGAGGTCGAGCAGCGCCGCGCGAAAGCGCAGGTCTGAAGCGCGATTGAGCGCAACCGGGATCGGATAGGTCGCCATGTGTGGCATTGCCGGAATATTTCATCGGGACGGCCGGCCGGCGTCGATCACGTCGCTGAAGGCGATGACCGACGTCATCGCGCATCGGGGACCTGACGGCGAAGGCCAGTATTGCGACGGGCCGATCGGGCTCGGGCATCGGCGGCTCTCGATCATCGACCTGACCGATGCCGCGCGTCAGCCGATGGAAACCAAGGACGGGCGGTACGTCCTCACCTACAACGGCGAGATCTACAACTACAAGGAACTCAAGCTCGAACTGTCCGCCCGCGGCCACAAGTTCAATTCATCGGGTGACAGCGAAGTGCTGATGCAGGCCTTCGCCGAATGGGGGCTCGATGCCCTGCTCAAGCTGAACGGAATGTTCGCGTTCGCGATCTGGGACACCAGGGAACGCAGGCTGACGATTGCGCGCGACCGTTTCGGGGTGAAGCCGGTCTATTACACCGAAGTCAACGGCGCCCTGCTGTTTGCGTCCGAGCACAAGGCGTTCCGGGCCTTCCCCGGCTATGCGGCGCGGATGGACCCGGAGGGACTGACCGAATACCTCTCGTTCCAGAATTTCTTCACGGACCGCACGCTGTTTGCCGGCGTGAAGCTGCTGCCCGCGGGCTGCTACATGCAGATCAGCCTGGGCGACAAACCTGCCGCGCCGGTCCGGTACTGGGACTTTCATTTCGAAGAGCCGCAGGGAGCCTTCGACGAGGCGGATGCGCTCGACGAGCTCGATCGGCTGTTCCAGCAGGCTGTCAACCGCCAGCTCGTCAGCGATGTCGAGGTCGGATCGTATCTGTCGGGTGGCATGGATTCCGGCTCCATCACGGCGCTGGCGGCCGCTCAGCTCCCCTTCATGCGAACGTTCACCGTCGGTTTCGACCTCAGCTCCGCCTCGGGCGTGGAGCTCGGCTACGACGAGCGGTCGAAGGCCGAGTACATGTCGTACCGCTTCAAGACCGAGCATTACGAAATGGTGCTCAAGGCCGGCGACATGGAGCGAGCGCTGCCGAGCCTTGCCTGGCATCTCGAGGAGCCGCGGGTCGGACAATCCTATCCGAACTTCTACGCGGCCAAGCTGGCGTCGAAGTTCGGCAAGGTCGTGCTGAGCGGCACGGGAGGCGACGAACTCTTCGGTGGCTATCCCTGGCGCTACTACCGCGCGGTCGTGAACGACGATTTCGACCACTATGTCGAGAAATATTTCGGCTTCTGGCAACGAATGGTGCCCGGCGGAACGCTGCCGAAATTGCTGGCGCCGATCTGGCCGGATGCGAGCCGCGCCTCGCCGGTCGAGATATTTCGCGGCGTCTTCAGGGAGCATGCCTCGCAGCTGACGCGGCCGGAAGACTACGTCAATCACTCGCTCTACTTCGAGGCAAAGACGTTCCTGAACGGACTGCTCGTGGTCGACGACAAGCTCGCGATGGCGCACGGGCTGGAGAGCCGTGTGCCGTTCCTCGACAACGACCTGGTCGACTTCGCGATGCGGCTGCCGGCCAAAGTGAAACTGGGCAACCTGTCGGAGGTCATCCGGCTCAACGAAAACGAGCCGGGCGGAAAGGCGCAGCGCTATTACGAGCGGACCAGGGACGGCAAGCTGATCCTGCGCAAGATGATGGGCCGCCATATCCCGTCTGAAGTGGCCGATCGGGAGAAGCAGGGTTTTTCGGCGCCCGATGCCAGCTGGTTCAAGGGCGAGAGCATCGACTACGTGAAGCGGCGGCTGTTCAACAAGAAGGCTCGAATCTACGACGTGCTCGATCAGGATGCCGTCCGCGCGCTGGTCGATGACCACCTCCAGGGCAAGGAAAACCGCCGCCTGCTGATCTGGTCGTTGCTGAATATCGAGCAGCTGATGGAAGGCTACTTTTGATGAGATCATCGAACAGTCAGCCGGGTGCCGGTGCTTTGGTGTACTTGGCTGATAAAGTAATATCGGTGTGTGAACAGCCATGAGTCGATTCATCTCAGCCACTCGGTCAGCAGGAATTGGGCTCTCTCTGCGGCGGAACGGAAGAGCCGTGCGAGCCACGATCGATAGTGTGGTGCGCTATCGGGAATTGCTGAGGGAGATGGTTGTTCGCGATATGAATTCCGCCCATGCATTGCATCGACTCGGGTGGATATGGATCTTCGTACACCCCCTCGTGATGGTCGCCACGTATCTCCTGATCTTCGGCTTCGTATTGGGAACCAAGATCGCGGTTTCAGGAGAGTTTCCGGGAGATTTTCCAGGTTATATTCTGGCCGGCCTGGTGCCCTGGCTGATGATGCAGGCCGCGATTGTTCGTGCCCCGAGCGCCTTGATCGGTAATGCAAACCTTGTGAAGCAAGTTGTCTTTCCGATCGAGGTGCTGCCGATTACAACCACGATTGCATCGACCATCCCTCACTTGCCCGCGATTGTTCTTGTCATTCTTTATAAGCTGGTGGTGGGGGGTCTAAGCTGGGGTTTTCTGCTGTTGCCAGCCGCGTTCGCCCTCCATCTGTCATTGGCGCTGGGACTCTCGTTCGCGCTGGCGGCGTTGACGCCATTCTTCCGCGACTTGCGTGAGATCGTGACGGTGTTCACCTCGGTCGTGATGTACCTGATGCCGACGGTGTATCTCCCCGATTGGATGCCACCTGTCCTGCGGCCCATAATCTATCTCAATCCCTTCAGTTATCTGATCTGGGTCTATCAAGATGTGCTGTTCTTTGGAGCGATACGTCATCCGTTCGCGTGGGTCGTGACCGTGCTGCTGGCTTTGCTCGTCCTGGGAATCGGCTACCGCGCCTTCGAGAGGTTGAAACCGTACTATGGCAACGTCCTCTAATGAAATGTCGGTCGAGCCACAGGCGTCGGCCGGATCATCAAGTCTGGCCATCCGTGTCAACGGCCTGGGGAAGGCGTACCGTAGCTACGCCAATCCGTTCGATTTCTTTCGTGAAGTTCTTGGCGGCACGAAGCAGCATTCGGAGCACTGGGCTCTTGACGATATCTCTTTCGAGATTCCACGCGGACGCGTGGTCGGAATCATCGGTCCAAACGGCGCGGGCAAGAGCACGCTGCTGAGGATCATCGCAGGCCTGCTCGATGCGACCAAAGGTACGGTGGAAATCTTCGGACGCTTGTCGGCGATCCTCGAACTGGGAAGCGGCTTTCATCCCGATTTTTCGGGACGAGACAACATCACAATGGGTGGGCTCTGTCTCGGGATGACAAAGGACGAAATCGAGGCGAAGGTTCCGTGGATCATCGATTTCAGCGAACTGGAGCACGTGATCGATCAGCCGTTCCGCACCTATTCGAGCGGGATGCAGGCACGGCTCACCTTTGCGACGGCAATCAGTGTCGATCCCGAGATATTCATTGTCGATGAGGCTTTGGCCGCTGGCGACGCGGCTTTCGTTCACAAGTGCATGCGTCGGGTGCGGCAAATCTGTGAGTCTGGAGCGACCGTTTTGTTTGTCTCGCACTCGGAGGGACTGATTGCAGATCTTTGCGATGAGGCCATTTGGATCGATAACGGGCGTGTCGTCCTGCAAGGAGGCGCAGAACCCGTTACAAAGGCTTACCATCAATGGGTTTGGGATCGCGAGATGAAGCGTAATTCAGACGCGAATGGGGATGCCTACGAGCGGACAGTTCAGACAAGTAAATATGAACTCGGTGGAGAAGGAATTCGTGTTACGAAAGTGACCTTGCTAGATATTGATAACAGGCCGACCACCGGCGTGATGAATGGCGAAACATTGCGCATCGCCGTCGACTGGGAAGGCAATACTGTCGACGACAAGATTTATTGCGGCTATCGGATCGATAGCGATCGCCTGCAAGCTGTCTCCGGCTTCGATGCCTACCAGTTTGGAGCGTATATCAACGAAGGGCGGCCGCTGTCCGGTAGTGGAAGAGTTGTATACACGATTCCGAAAGCGGAGTTTGGTGAGGGACGCTATCATGTTAGCGTGTCTCTCTGCCGCTTCATGTTGCCAAAGGGCAACGAAGCCTATCTGCATTATGTAGAGAAGGCTGCTACTTTCTCGGTTAAGCGCCGCGTAATGTATCCAGCAAGTCTTCTTTACGAACCCCAAATTCAAGTGAGCTTTGAGTAGGATTGATGGTCTCTTCAGATTGGAAGCTTCGTCTCGAACGTTTTTTCTATGATCAGGCGGCAAAAGTCGACGGTGTCCCGACGCTGCTTGATCATTGCAGGGTTAGTGGAAAAGATCCAAGGCTATCGGCTCGGCCCGACCTCCACAGAGATCTGATTGCGAGCATTGAAAATGCTCTGAATCTGGATAGCACCTCGAATGTGCTCGAAGTTGGTTGTGCGTCGGGTTACATCGCCTGCGGGCTTGCTCCGCGCGTCGCTCAATACACCGGAATTGATATGTCGTCTCTGCCTTTGGCAGTTGCAGGTCGAATGAATATGGCTAACGCCAGGTTCTTCAAGGCGGATGGAGAGGCGTTGTCCTTTCAAGACGAGTCGTTCGACGCAGTTATTGCGAATGATGTGCTTCAGAATATTCCCTCCTTCGATGAAGCTATGCCGCTGGTCCGCGAGATGCTGCGCGTAGTTAAGCGCGGCGGTCGCGTTATGATCGGGTCTGTAGCGGACAAGAGCAAAGCTGCACAATATCAGGTGCGTGTTCACGAGTACTCGAAATGGCTTACTGCCGAATACGGGCCGCCTCCGGTGGCGGGGCCGGGCAAGCTGACGTCAGCAGCGTCGGAGGCGGTGAGCGCGGCGCCTGACGTGCCGGGAGAGGCTATATTCTATTACTATGATTATGATAACTTCTTTGACTTGGGTGCATCATTAGGTGCCGATGTGCGGATGGAGGATGTGCATCCGTTGAATCCGTATCGCGGATACCGTCACAACTTCATTCTTACCAAAAGATAACGCATGAAGTTTATATCGATTTCTGAGATTTCGGTTTCGGACTGGGATGGGCTATGCTCTCAATCCGAGCAGGGCTGGATATTTCATAGCCGCGGCTGGATCGAGATCGAGGCGGCCCAAAGTCGATCGGAAAATCGATCGTTCGGGATCGTAAGCGGTGGACGGCTTGTAGCGGCGGTTCCGCTTTTCATCTCCAATCTTGGGCTGAACGCGTTCGTTGAATTGCTGGTTCACAATGGATTGCACCGTCATACGGGATTGGTGCTGGCCCCCGATCTCACCAGTTCTGAGGTCAAGGAGATCCAGGGCCGTGTGCTTCGAAACATTTTGGATATTGCTCGGGGCGCAAATGCGGATCGTATTTACTTGGGGGAGCAAAACTTATCCCGAGAAAACCTTTCACCCGCGCGACGCGAAATTCCGTTCTGGGTAACTGATTTTGGCTTTCAACTGGGGAACAGTTTCGGTCCATTGGGGCTGGCTCCCGGACCGGGGCTTGCGTCTACGGTCGTCGATCAGATCGTCGTGTTAGCAGAACCCGAAGATAAGTTATTTTCCGCACTGACCAAAAGTTGTCGATACACAGTGAGGGCAGCACAGGACGCCGGCTTTCAAACTGTTGATCTGACCAGTTCCGACGATTGTATTTCCGAGTACTATCGCTTGGCTACGTTGTCAGCTCAGCGTACGGGAGAATCGCTTCCGAACGCGAGTTATTTTGAAGAGATTCGAAATCTGTTGTTGCCGCGCCAAATGTGTTCGTTTCTTTTCGCGACCTTCAACGGAGAGCGAGTGGCTGCCGCGATTTTACTTCATGACAAGAGGTCTGCGTATTATTTTGCCGGAGTTTCGGACCCAGCGCATTTGCCCAACGGAGTGAATGATTTTCTGCAGTGGAGGGCGATTGGATTCCTGAAGAGTTTGGGAAATTCGCATTATCGACTCGGTCCCTATTTTCCGAGTTTGCCGTCTGACTGGTCTGTTTCGAAAGTTACGCGTTTCAAGAGCAAATTTGGTGCTCAACCCTTCTCTATCGTGCAAGGCAGCAAATTTCTTAAGCCGCAACGCTATGCTCGACTTGCCCAGGACTACATAGCCAATCTTTGCTTGGAACTTACAGAAAAATGATATCGAGATATGCGCGAAGTATCGTGGGCGAGATGATGCGCTTAGTTGCTACTCTTGCAGGAGTGATTCCACGGCATGCCACGCGTCTCGCGACCCGCTGTTGGCCCTTCGTGTACAAGCAAATTTCGTTTCTCAACCGCCTGGTGCCGATGTCCGGCCCGCTGCGCGACAGGTTCGAGGACCTCGTTTTCACGCGGCATTGGCATCGCTGGTACAGGGGCGCCTATGTCCCGGAGAACAGGGACCTGTTCTTCGAGCATATCGTGACGTTCTTCTATCGTTATCCGATCCAGAAGGGTGACGTCGTCGTGGAGGTGGGGGCGAGTTCAGGTGAGGAGGCCTCGCGCTTCGCACGCGCGGTCGGTCCGAACGGACGCCTGATCGCGGTCGAACCGGAGGCGGGTAATCTCGCCAAGCTTGCGGCATGTTTTCCGAAGGACCGCTTCCCTCAGGTGACGATCGTCCCGAAGGGCGCCTGGAAGGAAACGACCGAGCTGCAGTTCTTTACCGGAGGCGAGAAGGAGCATCGCCTGGCCGATCTCGGCGCCAAGGAATTGAGCTACGAATGGTGGGGCGTGACCGACCATCTGCAGGAGCGGCGCTACAAGGGCACGACGACGGTCAAGGTGGATACGGTCGACAACATCGTCGCGGAAGCCGGCTTGAAGTCGATCGATTTTGTGCTGTTTGAAACAAACGGCGCCGAACTCGAGGGTGTGATGGGAATGGATGCGTCGCTGGCGATTACCAAGCGGATCGCGGCGCGTGGACACGTCATGCGCGACGGCGTTCCGATCTACCGGGAAATCGAGAGCTATCTCAAGACCAAGGGATTCGAGACCGCCGTCACGTCCGAAGGCATGGTGCTCGCGCAACGGCCGGTCGGCTGGCGGATGCAGCTCAAGACAACCGGCGCGCCTGATGCGCCCGTGATGTCGTAGACGAACGAAGAGCTTTCGGTGCCGCACCAAACCAACCTCGCGCACGGCCTGTCGGATACTGCCTCCGACAGGTCCAACTGGCGCCGTGATCTGGCGATGGTCCTGCGCCGCTATGGATTGCTCGGGCTCGATGCCGACGGAAACAGCGTCACCAGGCGCTTCTCGATCGTCAACGCCGGCTTCGAGAGCGTCGTGTTTTCCGCGGACCGGCTTTCGGTCGTTGTGGTGGACCGGCCGGGCTCAAGCGCGATCGACGGCCTCGAGGCCCGTGCGGAAGCCGGCGGCGGATTTCTGTACCGGAATCGTTCCTCCTGGTTTCGAAAGCGTGTTCCGGCCTACCGGGCCTTGTTGCCGCATGTCAGTTTCTCCGGAAAATCGCTGACGCCGGTGCTGATGACAGCGGACGGCCGCACCGTGGTGGGCTGGTGGGATCACGAGGGACGCCAACATCTGATTATCGGCCTGAGCGTTGTCGAGGAAACCGTCCGCTATACCCAGGGCGACCCGCAGAAGGTTTTCACCGCAAAGGACAAGACGCTCTGGGGCTCCGGGCACGAACGTTCTGCCTATCTCTACGAAGACAATATCGTTCCGAAGTTCGAGATGGTGCCGTGGGCCGACCGGCTCGGCTTCCTTCTTGCGCGATTGATCGCCGATGCGAGCGGGCTTCCGCTGCTCGAGCCGCTGCCCGGAGGCGCCCGGGGAGCGATCCTGCTGACGGGGGACGATGATCAGGCCTTCCTCGAAAAATACGACGAGCAGCTTGGCCTGCTCGGCGATTTTCCGATGACCTACATCATGCTGCCTCACACCAAGCATACGGCGCAGACGCTCTCTGCGATGCCTGCGAATATCGAATTCGGAGTTCATATCGACGCCTTGCCCGACCCGGCGGGCTATCCGTCGGTATGCCGGGCCCAGACCGAGGCGGTGCGCAGCCTGGTCGGAAAGCCGGCCCGAACGGTTCGCAACCATGGTCATCTGAACCAGGGATACTGGGGCTATCTGCCGAGCTGGGAGGAATGCGGCCTCGTGCTGGACTTGAACACCCGCGGGCTCGACGGGACTTGTCCGATGGGTTCCTACCTGCCGTTCCGGTTTCTGCGTCAGGACGGCTCATGGTCGTCTCACAGAAGTCTGTTCTCGACGTTCAGCGACAGCATGTACTATCTGCAGAAGTGGTCCACGCGCCAGCAGGTCAAGCGCATCAGCGGTCTTGCCGAACAGATCGATGGCAGCGATCCCGGCGTTATCGTTATGAACCTGCATCCGCAAAACGTCAGCGACTTTCACGACGTGCACCGCACCGTCATCGAGCTCGGCCGCCAGAAGGGCTGGACGGCGCTGGGGGCCGAAAGCTACATCGACTGGCTCACGACCCTGGATGCGGTTTCGCTGGTCGAGAGCGGAAGCGGTCTTGAACTGCATTGCGAGATGCCGATCGAGAATCTGACCTATCGTTGGCCGGGGCAGGGCGAGGCTATCGTCTTGCCCGCATGGAAACGCGTGGTCTCGCTGTAGATGAGGTATTTTCAGGCCCACAGCAGTGTTTTGCGTTTCATCAACCTTCTTTCGCGGATGGGAGCGGCGTTTGACCGGTCGGCGCCAACTCCGGAATCGGCCCTTACGGATGCGCTGAGAGGCCGCTCTGTCGAAGAGCGAGCTGCGCTTCTCACTGAAGAATTACGTCCCCGGAATTGCTGGCATAGTTTTGACCGCACGCCGTGGTGTCACCCCTGGCTGACGTCGGAGAACCTGAAGGCCACGAGGGCTTTCGAGCGCGCGATGACGCGTGAGCTTATTGAAAATTATGGAGGGCGCTCGGCGCGCGCGGGTCGCTACGCATTTGTCGGGAACCTCGCCAACAACATGGCCATCCGCGCGTTGCCGATGCGCAGAGAGGGATATTCGATCGACCTCTATCCGTCGCCGGGGGACCGATATGTCATGAGCCACCCGGGTTGGGAGCTGGCCGAGACGACGTTGATCGAGGGAGAAAGCACGATCGACGAATTGGAGCAGCGCGGCAGCAATCTTCCCGAAGTGCCCAATCTCTACATCACGCCCGTCGATGGCGGCGAGCAACTGGATCGGCTGATCAAGGCAGCGAACTTCACGCCGTCAAGAAAATGGCCGCCACGTTCTGTTCCCAAGTTCATCCGTCAGACCGACTTGCTGTTGTGGCCGGAATTTTTCGGTTATCTGCCGATGCTCAAGGCGCTGCAGAAATACGACTGCCTGTTTGCGGCGCAGTCTCCCTATCTGGCCTATCTTGCAAACCGACCCTACCTCGTGTCGCAGACCGGCGGTGAACTCTGGTTCGAGGCCTCCCGCAATGATGGCCTTGGCAATCTGCAGCGGCGCGCCTATGCCAACGCCTCGGCCTTTCTCGCAACCAACCCGTGGGCCTACTCCAATGCGCGCCGGTTTGGATTCCGCCATGTCATCTACGCTCCCCTGATGATCGATATGGAGGCGTATTCGCCAGGTCCAAGCCCGGCCCGAGAGGCGTGGCGGAAGGAGGTTGGCGGAGAGTTTTTTGCGCTTGTGACCGCACGGCTCGACCGCCAATGGAAAGCCTCGCATATCGGCATCGATGGCTTCCTGCAGTTCGCCCAGCGCCATCCCCAGGCGCGATTGGTGCTGGTCGGCTGGGGCGAGGACAGCGCCCGTGACATTGAGATACTGGAGCGTGCCGGCCTGCAAGGTCGCCTGGTCCGCCTTCCGGTTTCGGGCAAGCGCAAGCTGACCGAATATCTGCGCGCCGCCGATTGCCTGATCGATCAGTTCGCGATCGGCTATTATGGCGCTACCGCGCTGGAGGCCATGTCGACCGGCCTTCCCGTGATCATGAATCTTCTGACCGAGCAGTATGACGCGCTTTGTCCGACGGGCGCGCCTCCGGTCCTCAACGCTTCGACGCCGCAAGAGGTGGCGGATCAGCTCACGCGCCTCGCCGCTTCGGAAGAGCAACGTCGTCACTTCTCGAAGGCTTCGCGGCGCTGGATCGAGCAGAACCACAGCGTCGAGGTCTGGGGAGAGACCTACGGCGCTCTGCTGAACGCCGTCGCACGCGGAGCGAATCTCGATTTCAGCGGGGCGCCGCTCGCAGCACCGCTCGTCGCCGATGAGAGGGCCTATCATGCGGATATGCTCGCGAGCGCGCCGGCTTTCCCGAATTACTCGATCTGAGGCTTGTGATGCTGCCAAATTTCCTGATCGTCGGCGCGGCCCGCTCGGGCACCACCACGGTCTACAGTCACCTGAAGGACCATCCGGACGTCTATCTTCCGGTGAACAAGCGGCCGGAGCCGCATTTTTTCTTCAAGAGCGCCGAATATGCCCAGGGGCTGGGCTACTACGAAGAGAGGTTCTTCTCCGCGTGGCGGGGCCAGCGCGCCGTGGGCGAGGCGTCGACCTCCTATCTGTTCGGACCCGACGTGCCCAGGCGCATCCGCGGCAGTCTGCCCGATGCCAGGTTCATCTGCATCTTGCGCGATCCCGTGGAACGGGCGTTCTCGAACTACTGGCATACGGTCAAGAGCGGGCTTGAAACGCTCTCGTTTGACGACGCCATTGTGCGGGAGGCCGAGCGCAAGAACGAGATCGCGGGCACGGCGCTGGGCGAGTTGGCGCCGTTCGCCTACGCGGAGCGCGGCCTCTACCATCTGCAATTGTCGCGCTGGCTCGAGGAGTTCGATCGTTCGCAGTTGAAGATCGTGATCTTCGATGACTTCGTCGCCGATCCAGGCGGCACTCTGCGAGAGATCGCCAGCTTCCTCGATATATCCCCGGACGGTCTCCCCAATCGGGCGGTCGAGGTGGAAAATAGGTCCGTGCCGGAGGACCAGCGAATGTTGCCGGCCACGCGCGAGATGCTGCTTGAAACGTTCAGCGAGGATGTGACCGCGCTCGGTCGCTTGCTCGGCCGGGATCTTGGCCATTGGCTCAGGGCCTGACTGCGAAGGAATTCCGATGATACTCTGTCCGAAACATCACGTGGCGCTTGCTGCCGGAGAAGGTGGCAGCAGGTGGGTTTGCAGCAGTGGTTGCAGCTTTCCATCACCTGGACCTGGCGTGGTCGATCTGCTGTCGGAGCAGCGGACGGATGGTCAGACGTCGGATCACTATTCGTTGCAATGGGGCGCCGAAGTGGACTTCGCCTCGTTCTACCGCTCGAATCCCGGCGCGCTGTCGGTGATGACCAGCAAGCAAATGGGATGGCCCGGCCTGATCGAGAGGATTCGCCGGCAGGCGGACTCGAAACCCGTCAAGCTGCTGGATGCGGCGTGCGGCTATGGCGGTCTGTTTCAGGACCTGTTCGCTTCCCCCGCTCCGGACGGGTTGACCTATCTCGGCGCCGACATCCACGGCTCGCTCTCGACGATTCAGCGTCCCGCCGGCGTTGATTCAAGCCGCGCGCAGTTTGTTCGCTGGAATATCTCGGACCCCGTCCCGACGGACGACTTGTTCAATTTCGTAATTTGCCGGGCCGCCATCCATCATACGGAAAACCCGCGCGCGACGTTTGCTAGCTTGGTCAAGCGCCTCGCGCCCGGGGGAACCATCGCTATCACGGCATATGCAACCAAGGCGCCGATGCGCGAGGCCAGCGACGATGCGCTGCGGGAGCGGATCGTCCCGATGCCGGCCAGGGAGGCTTTCGACCTGGCGCGGCAGTTTACGTTGCTTGGCCGCGATCTGCAGAGTTGCGCCGGCAAGATCGTGATCGCTCAGGACCTGCCATTTCTGAACGTCAGGGCCGGCGAGTACGACGTTCAGTCGTTCATCTACGATCACTTCCTGAAATGCTGGTTCAACCCGGAATTCGGCGAGCGCTACTCGGATGTCGTCAATTTCGACTGGTACCACCCGCAATACGCATATCGCTACGAGCCGCAGGAGATACAGGTCTGGTTCGATGAAAACGGCATCAAGGTAGATCAGGTCTCGTCGACCAAGGCTCAGCACTATTTCGAAGGCCGCCGTGAATCCTGAACTGACATACCCGCACAATGAAATCTGATCATCCCCGCATGTCCTATCTCAGCCAACTCGAGCATGAAACCATCTTCATCCTGCGCGAGGCGTTTGCCCGTGTGAAGCCGACCGCCATGCTGTGGTCAATCGGCAAGGACTCGACGGCCTTGCTCTGGATCATCCGCAAGGCTTTCTTCGGCCACGTTCCGTTTCCGATGGTGCAGCTCGATACCGAGATGGAATTGCCGGAAGTCTACGAATTTCGCGATCGCATCGCCACGGAATGGAAGCTCGATCTGCGGATCGAACTCTGCCCTCCGGAGGACGAGATGGACCCGACGCTCGCGCCGGCCTCGCGGGCTGCCGCGCGAAAGACCGCGGGTTTGCGAAACCTGATCGGTCGCGATCGCTTCAAGGGGATCATCCTCGGAATTCGCCGCGACGAACAGAGCATGCGAGCCAAGGAGCGGGTCTTCTCTCCGCGCGCGACGGACGGAGCCTGGGATTTTCGCAATCAGCCGGCGGAATTCTGGGATCAGTACAAGACTGAAATCCCCGAGGGCCAGCATCTGCGGATCCATCCCCTGCTGCACTGGACCGAGATCGACATCTGGAAATACACTCTGCGGGAGAACATTCCGATCGTTCCACTCTACCTGTCCCGCTCAGGCTACCGCTATCGCTCGCTCGGCGAGAAGAATATCACGTCGCCGATCAAGTCTGACGCCAGCTCGATCGAGGAAATAATCGCGGAGCTGGAGGCGACGAACGTTCCGGAGCGTGCCGGTCGTCTGATGGACCACGATTCGGAAGACAGCTTCGAGCGCCTGCGCGCCTCGGGATACATGTGATACATGCCTCAGTATAATCAGGGTCAAGAAGCCGCGACGATGGCGGCTGAATCGAGCGGCAACCTGCGCATCGTGGTTGTCGGCCACGTCGATCACGGCAAGTCGACAATGATCGGCCGCTTGCTCCATGACACCGGGAGCCTTCCCGAGGGCAAGATCGAGGAGTTGCGGCAAATGAGCGAGCGGCGGGGAATGCCGCTCGAATGGTCATTCGTGTTGGACAGCTTCCAGGCCGAGCGCGATCAGGCCATCACGATCGACACCACGCGCATCTGGCTGCGGACACCCGGCCGCGATACCGTGATCATCGACGCGCCCGGTCACCGCGAATTTCTCAAGAACATGATCTCCGGGGCATCCGACGCTGATGCGGCGGTGCTTGTGGTCGACGCCGTGGAGGGAATGCGCGATCAGACCCGCCGGCATGCGTTCCTTCTGAAGCTTCTCGGTTTTTCGCAAATCGCCGTTGTGATCAACAAGATCGATCTGCTCGATGATCCAAAGGCGAAATTCACGGCGCTGTCGGAGGAGGTGCGGGATTATCTCGGCAGTCTCGATCTCGTTGCCCGTTTCATCATTCCGATTTCGGCCTACCGTGGCGACAATCTGGTCAACCGCTCGGACCATACAGGCTGGTATTCCGGGCCGACGCTGACCGAGGCATTGGACCACTTTCAGCCGCAGCGCTCGGCGACCGACCGTCCGCTGCTCATCCAGGTCCAGGATGTCTACAAGTTCGACGAGCGACGGATCATTGCCGGTCGGGTCACCTCGGGCACCGTGCGCAACAAGGACCGGCTGCTGTTTTCCCCGGGCGATCGGACCGCGTCCGTTGCCCGGATCGAATCGTTCGGCCATTCAGATCCGCCGACTTCGGCAACGGCGGGCGAGTCGGTCGGCCTGATTCTGGATGAACAGATTTTCGTCGAACGCGGCCAGGTGGCCAGCCTCGTCGACAGCGCACCCCCGTTATCGGATGTGTTCCGCGCCCAGCTCTTCTGGCTTGCAAATCAGCCGATGAAGACAGGTGCAAGCTATCGCATCAAGCTTGGAACGGCGATCGCAAACGTCACAGTGAAGGCCATCGAATCGGTGGTGGACCTTGATACGCTGGATGTCCGGCATACCGACCGGGTCGAGAGGAATGACCTGGCAAATGTGGTGCTGCGCGCGAGCACGCAGTTGCCGTTCCCAGGTGAGCGGCATGATCCCGCGCTCGGCCGCTTCGTCCTGCTGGACGGATTTGACGTCGCGGGCGGCGGTCTTGCGAGTCTCGAGGGCTTCCCTGATCAACGCCGTAGCCATGTCGTGGCCGGCAGCAACATCAAGAAGGTGGAGAGCCTGGTTACGCGTACCGAGCGCGAGGCTCGAAGCGGCCATCGCGGCATTGTCATCTGGTTGACCGGGCTTTCCGGAGCCGGGAAATCGACATTGGCGCAGGGCGTGGACCGGCTGCTGTTCTCGCGCGGATTCAACTCGTTTGTGCTGGATGGCGACAATTTGCGGCAGGGCCTGAATTCAGACCTGGGTTTCGCGCCGGATCAGCGAGTGGAAAACATCCGGCGCGTGGGCGAGGTCGCCGCACTGTTCGCCTCGGCCGGGACGATCGTGCTCTCGGCGTTCATTTCGCCCTATCAGGTCGACCGGGCGCGCGCGCGGGCCGCGGCTGCCGGATCCTTTCACGAGATCTATGTCAAAGCCTCGATAGAGACTTGCGAGAAGCGGGATACCAAGGGACTCTATCGCAAGGCGCGAACGGGTGAGATCAAGGAATTTACCGGCGTGTCGGCGCCCTATGAGGTTCCTGTCATGCCCGACTTGGTCGTCGACACCGACATGGATGACGTGAGTTCGAGCGTCACCCAGCTCGTCGAGTACATTACGAGAGTTTCAAGAGTCTAGACATCAGGAGCGGACGGGTTGTTCGCTCGGCGTTGGCCGGAGTTGCACATGAATCTGACCGAACCCAGTTTCGATGAAAACGAAATCATCGCCTTGCGTGAATGCCTGGATTCAAAATGGGTAACGCAGGGGCCCATGACCGAACGCTTTGAAAAGCTCATCGCGGACAAGCACGGGGTCAAGCACGCCATCGCGTGCACCTCGTGCACCGCGGCGCTTCATCTGGCTGCGTTGGCCCTCCAGTTGGGGCCGGGGGATGAGGTGATCGTGCCTGCATTCACCTGGGTGACGAGCGCGCATTCCGCCGAATATGTCGGCGCAAAGCCGGTGTTTGTGGATGTGGATCTGTCGACGTTCAATATCGATCCGGCCGCACTGAGGGCGGCGATCACCCCCCGAACCCGGGCGATCGTTGCCGTCCACTTGTTCGGGCTGGCAGCCCCCATGGATGAGATCAACGCGATCGCCAAGGCGCATGGCATCGCGGTGATCGAGGACGCGGCGTGTGCGATCGGAACCACCTACAAGAACCAGCTGGTCGGCGGGCTCGGCGATATCGGCTGCTTTTCGTTCCACCCCAGAAAGGTCGTTACCACCGGCGAGGGTGGGGCGGTCACCACGAACCGCGACGGCCTCGCCGCCATGGTTCGTTCGCAACGCAATCACGGGGCGAGCGGGGCACCCGACCCGTCGCTGGAGGAACCGGGCCCATGGACGATGGCGAAATTCGATAATCTGGGGTACAACCTGCGGCTGTCCGACATTCAGGCGGCGGTCGGGGTGGCGCAAATGGCCAAGCTGGAAAAACTGCTTGCGGAGCGGCGGCGACTCGGATTGCGTTATTCTGAATTGTTGTCGGAGGTAAATTCAATCGCCAGGCCATTGGGCGGAGACGTCGCCGGGCACACGTATCAGTCCTATGTCATCCGCATGCTCGAAGGAGGTAGGAAGCGCCGCAACGATCTCATGAAAGTGCTCGCCAAGGAGCAGATTCAGACGCGTCCGGGAACTCACGCCGTTCATCGTCTCGGATATTACGCTTCAAAGTATGGCACCAGGCCTGAGCAGTTCCCGAATGCGGCGCGCGCCGAGGATACCACCATCACCCTCCCGATTTTTCCGGGAATGACAGATGACGATCAGATGAAGGTCGTGCGGATCGTGCGATCGGTGGGATGATGATTGGCAGTTCGCACAACCTGTAATGCGTCAGTAATCCAAGTCGGGAGGTGGTGTGCAAGTGCGTAAGCGACTCGTCGCTCGCTGACGAGATGGCATGATGCAGCAAGGCCAAGAGCCGGCCTTGTTGAACATCGAGAGCCGTCGTTGCAAAAGAGCAAAAATAGATTCAGACGATGACCGATAGAAAGAAGTATGTGCCGGTAGAGAGTACCCAAGCAGAAACTTCGCTTGATTGGCTGAGGGCGTTCGAGCGTTCCAACGGTCGACCGCTGCGGGTGCTTCACATCGGCAATATTGCAAATAACGCATACAACAACGCCAAGATACAAAGGACCTACGGCATCGAAGCCGATGTTCTCTGTTACGATTACTACCATGTCATGGCCACCCCGGAATGGGAGGATGGCAATGTCCGCGCCAATGTGGACACGTTCCTTCCGGATTGGTGGTCGACGGAACTTCGGGGGTTCCGGCGCCCCGAGTGGTTCATTCAAGGGCCGGCGTCGCTTTGCATTGACTACATGGTGGCGCGCTCGAGAGGGCAGAACAGACTCGCAAGGCTTCGTCGCTGGGGAATTGAAGGAGCCTATTGGGATCTTCTCGAACAAAATGCGGTCCGGACGGGCAGCGAACGCTTCGCTTCGTCGAAGATCAGACTTTTTCGCGCCCTCAAGTCATGGAAGTACAAGCTTCTCCCCTACGCCATGGGTTGCGATTCGTTCAACTGGATGAAATTCAAGGGCCGGCCGGGAGGGCGGCTTGGAAAATGGAGACCCAAACTCAAGTCATATGCCGCGAGTTTCGACCCGTGGAAGACCCTTACCCAGCGTCTTCATTCCTTGCGAGGCTCACTTCGGGCTCGCGTCCTCGTACCGTTGCTGGTTGCCGAGTCCAAAGACCAGCGCGCCAATCGATTGGCGCATGTGATACTTTCGCTGTGGCGCCGGTTTCGAAAGTCCCGCGGTGCTGCGACCGTCGACCGACGGGAAGTTCTGGCGGCTCTGTCTGATAAGCAGTCGGGTTCAACGTTCCCCCTGATCGCGGTTGCACGCAGCCTCTTTCTGATGGCGGCTCGCACGGTCTTCGAAGTAGGCCTCTATGTATTATTCTTCCCGGTGCGGCTACTCATCAAGAGCGGGGTGGTTCATCAGGAGGATATCAACGAACGAACGGCAAGAGCCGACGGGTTCATCGCCATGTTCAAGCGACAGGAGCTCGATGTTCCGGAGGAGGTCTGGAAGGAATTTCATTGTTACCTGACGAGCCATGTGTTCAGGTTCCGGCCCATTCTCGCGAAATACGACATTATTCAGGGCTACTCGATCGATGGAATTATTCCGCTTGCCAATGAATTCCCGGCGTTCACGGCCTATGAGCACGGCACCCTGAGAGACATACCTTTTGCAAACACGTGGCTTGGCCTGGTTTGCAGATTGACCTACCGCAACGCGCCATCGTTTTTCATCACGAACTCGGATGTCTTGGGCGCCGCCGCGCAATTGGGCCTGAAAAGGGAGAGCACCTGCTATCTTCCTCACGCATTTGACGACCGGAAGCTCGACAATTTTCGTCAAAGCAACGCCTGCGTTGTTCCCGATCCCGATCTTGTTCATTTCTTTTGTCCCAGCAGGCAGCATTGGCGGGATCAGAACCCATCGTTGACGAAGGGCTCTGACCTGATGCTGAAGGCGGCCGCCAATGTGGCGGCCGAGGGACGCCGGTTCCGACTCATTCTGGTGGAATGGGGCGTCGATATCGACGCCAGCAAGGCGCTGATCCATCAGCTCGGGCTTGACGAATTTGTGTCGTGGGTACCGCCCATGAACAAGAAGTCGCTGTGGCATCAGTATTGCCGCAGCCATGCTGTTCTGGATCAATTCTCGCTGCCGGCCCTGGGAGGGGTAGGCTTCGAGACGCTCGCGCTGGGACGCAGGCTCATCACGAAGATAGACGTGGAGCAGTTGAGGTTGTTCTTTGGATGTCCGCCCCCTGTGTTGCCTGCGACAAATGTCGCGGAACTGGCCGACTCGATAAGGTCGGTTGTCCGTGATCCGGACGACAAGGCAGGCAAGGGAAAGGCGGGGCGGCAATGGATCAGGGATTATCATTCGGCTGAGCGAATCGTATCTCTTCAAGCCGATGTCTATCGCGCCTTGATCGAAAAAAGAGCTGAAACGGTATCGTTGCAGGACAATCTGTCTGAGTCTCAAGAGATGCTGGCTGGCCGGAATGGACCGGTTGATAGATCCGGGGATTTGCCGTTAATCCATCAAGGCAGTGGTTTTTCTCTCCAAGGACGTAGATCGTGATTTCTGAGAATTATGCATTCCTGTCGCCCGTCAACGCTTCGGGGCGGCTTGAACTTGAGAGTTTTGCGGTCGAGGGCGAGCATACGGTCGAGGGCGTTCTTCGAACCGCCGATCCCGCAGTCTGGTATCCCGTTGTCAAAGGCGTGCCGTCCTTCCTGACCGGAGCGATGCAGCCCGACCTTTCGGATTTCTGTGCCAGGCACAAGCTCGCGGCGCCGTCGGCGAGCCGCTCCCGTTCGGGCGCGGACGAGCAGGCCAAGACCAACAAGACCTTTTCCGACAAATGGCGGCGCTTCAAGCAATATGGACTGGAGCCCGAGCACAAGGAGTTTCTGTTCGGCTGGTACTGCAAGAAGCTGGGCGTGCCGGATCTGGAGGCGCTGAAGGCATTCTACGCCGGCAAGCAGCGGGTATTGGAGGTTGGGCCGGGTTCCGGGTTCAACACGCGCTTCATTGCAGAAAACTGCCCGGGCTCGGTATTCGCGCTGGACGTCTCCGATGCTGCGTTCACGACCTTCGAGAATACGCGCCACCTCGGCAATTGCTGCGTTGTGCAGGCCGATCTGATGGAGGCGCCGTTTCCCGATCAAACGTTTGACTTCATCATTGCCGATGGGGTGCTGCACCACACGCCGAACACGCGGGCCGCGGTGGAGGCGCTCTACAGGAAGGTGCGTCCCGGCGGTCAGTTCTTCTTCTATGTCTACCGCAAGATGGGCGCGGCGCGCGTCTTTTCGGACAATCACATTCGCGAGAACTTCATGCCGCTCTCGCCGGAGGAATGCTACGCGGCGTGCGAGGGGATCACCGAGCTTGGCCGCGAATTGTCGCGGCTGAATGCAACGATCACACTGGAAAAACCCATTCCGGTGCTGGGCATCCCGGCCGGAACGCACAATGTGCAGCGGCTGTTCTACTACAATTTCCTGAAATGCTTCTGGAACGAGGCGTTCGATTACGAGACCAACAATATGGTCAATTTCGACTGGTACCATCCTCATAACGCCTGGCAGCATACCGACGAGGAGGTCGAGGGCTGGCTGAAGGATCTGGGGGTGAAGGATTACGCGTTCAACGATTCAAATCCGAACGGAATTTCGGTTCTCCTGACCAAGCCTTCTGCATAATCCAAGCATGCGTATTCTGGTAACAGGCGGCACCGGGTTCGTGGGCTCCGCGCTTGTCCCGCGCTTGATCGAGGCCGGTCATGACGTCTTCTGCGCGTGCCGCCCTGGATCGGTTGCGCCGTTCGGGCAGACCGTTGGCTGGAACATGACAGGTCCGACTGCGACGGCAGGGCTGCCGGAGGCGGTCGACGGCATCGTCCACCTCGCTCAATCGCGCAGCTACCGCAATTTCCCGACGGACTCCCGCGAGATGTTCGAGGTCAACGTCGCCGCGACGATGTCCTTGCTGGAATGGGCGGCGCGGACGAAGGTGGCGAGGTTCTGCCTGGTATCGTCAGGGACCGTCTACGAGCCGTTCAGCGGCCCGTTGCACGAAGATGCGGCCGTATCTCCGAATTCATTTATGGGTGCGAGCAAGCTTGCCTCGGAAAATATCGCCAAGCCCTTTTCCAGTATTTTCGGCTTGAGCGTATTGCGGCTGTTCTTTCCATTCGGACCGAACCAGAAGGATCGCCTCATCCCCGATCTGATCAGGCGGGTTCGAACCGGTGAAGCCGTTCACGTCACGTCCGAGGGCGAGGGCATGCTGCTGACTCCGACATTCGTCGACGACATCGTGGAAGTAATTCTGACCGGTCTCGAAGAGTCCTGGACGGGCACCAAAAATGTCGCAAGTCCCGAAGCTCTCTCGATCAGGCAAATAGCGGATGCAATTGGGCGGCAGCTCGGGAAGGCGCCCAGGCTGGAGGTATTCCCGCGGCAGCCCGTCAGCATCGTACCGAGCCTGGACCGGCTCGCGGAACGCTTTGACCTCCGCCGTTTCGCCCGGTTCGAAGACGGTCTGGCGCGGACGATCGGGCGGGTATGAAGGCAAAATTCATGCGCATCATCCGCTGGGGGCGGTGGATGACTATCGCAGGCCATGAGGCCAGCCATCTCCAACTGCATGTTTGATGCTCTCGCAAGACGGGCTCGCGCGGCAACGGAGCGGCGGATCGCGAAAGGTGAGGTTCGCACGCTTTGGGCGTCGACGCCGATCCTGACCTTGCCGATCCTTGCCCGGTGCGATCGCCTGCTCGGGCTTCAATCGTCATCGCTGGTCTTCAATACCTACTACATCACGCGATCATTCGACATAAACCTGATCCTGCTGGAAGGCGCTTTTCGGCTGACGCGAAGCCGCTGGTGCCTGAGCGTCTTCCGCCGCCTGGTGTTCGCCTGGGCGTTGTTGCGTTTCGACGTCTTTCACTATTTCTACGATCGCGGCCTCATGCTGAGCGAGGGGCGATACGGCATCAATTCCGAGGAAGTCGACCTGTTGCGCAAGTCCGGCAAGCGACTATACACCTACGCCTATGGCGCCGACGTGCGAACCCGGGAAACGACGCTGGGGCTGGGGCAGCCAAATCTGTGTCAGGAATGCCCGCAGCCCGGAAAGTACTGCATCTGTTCGGAGGAATTGCTGCAGTCCTCGCTCAAGCCGCTCGCGAAAGGCGCTACCGCCCAGCTTGCCATGGGGGACATGCTCGCCTATGTGCCGGGCTGCCGGGACATGCATTACTGGCCGATCGACGCCACGAAGCTGGCTGCGCCGCCCGTTGCGTTTCGCTCCGGCGAGACGCTGAAAGTGGCTCACGCGCCGAACCATGGTCATTTCAAGGGAACGCGTCTTCTCATCAATGCGATCGAAAGGCTCGCCAGCGAAGGCGAGAAGATCGAGCTGGTTTCGGTTCAGGGAGTCTCCAACAGCAAAGTCATCGGGCTGTTTGGCGCGTCGCACATCGTTGCCGACCAGTTTGTGGCCGGATTTCACGGCTATACCGCACTCGAAGCGATGGCGTTGGGGCGGCCTGTTCTCTGCTTCATGCGAAACGACCAGATGATGATCGACCCGGCGACTTGTCCGATCATCAACACGCGCCCCGAAAAGATCTATGACGTGCTGAAGCAATGCCTGCGTGGCGAGATCGATCTGGATCGTGCCGGCCAGGCCGGAAGGCGCTATGTCGAACAGCATTACAGTCCGGAAGCGGTTGCGGCGCGCCTGGGACAGCTTTATCTCGACACCGCAAACCTTCCCGCCGATCTGAACGCGAAGCTGCGGGCGCGCGTGACCGATCTAATGAAAGGCCGCGCCGAGGCGGCGCCGGCGCAGATCTAGATTTGCCGGCGGCCTTGGAAGTTCAGAGCAGGAATGTGAGCAACGCTGCCCAGGAAGAAATGAGGGCGCTCGAGTGGTACGCGCGCTGGCAGCGGCAGATGAACCGTCCGTTGCGCGTGCTGCATCTCGGCAACATCGCCAACAACGCCTTCAACAATGCGCGCATCCAACGCCTGTACGGCATCGAAGCGTATGTCATCGCCGCCGAGAACTATCACATCATGTCTACCCCCGAATGGGAGGAGGCAAGATTCAAGGGCGACTATGGCGATGCCTTCTTCCCGGATTGGAAAAAGGTCGACCTCGCCGGATATGTGCGCCCGGACTGGTTTGCGGCGGGACCGCTGGATTTGTGCTGCGAAGTGATCGACTCCCAGGTCAACGGGCAGTCGCAGAAAACCGCGGCGCTGGTCGCCAGGCTGGCAGCCCGCCGCGAGGCCATTTGCGCGACGGGCTATGGCGGCCGGGCGACGCGATTGGCTACCAGGATACGCCGGAAACTTCGCTCCGAACTGCGCGGCCTGAAGGCGGGCGGTTCAAGCGGCGCGCCAGCGAATCCCGTCGGGTCGCGGCTGCTTGAACTCTGGAAACGCGCCAATGTGCCGCATGAGACGCCGGTCAGTGGACGAGATTTCAAGAGCTATGCGTCGCGGCTCGGCATGTTGCAACCCCTGTTTGAGAAGTTCGACGTGGTTCAGGGCTATTCGACCGATGGTGCGTGGCCGCTGTTGGCCAACCGGCCATATGTCGCCTATGAGCACGGAACGTTGCGGGCGCTGCCTTTCGCGCCGGATGCGCTGGGCAGGCTGACCGCGACCGTTTTCATGGGCGCGGAGCACGTCTTCATAACCAATTTGGACTGCATCGAACCCGCGGAGAGGCTTGGCATCTCCGCGGATCGATACACGGCGTTGCCGCACGCCTTCAACGATCGAAAGCTTGCGGAATTTCGCGACCGGAATCGCGACTTGCAACCGCCCGGCGACCACGCGGTGCTGTTTCATCCGGCCCGCCAGGACTGGCGGGACCCCAATCCAAGCCTGATCAAGGGCAATGACCGTCTCATCCGCGCCTTCGCACGGATCAGCCTGATACATCCGGCTGCAACGTTGAGGATGATCGCGTGGGGGCGCGATCTTGCCGCCAGCCGTGATCTGGTCGCGAGCCTTGGCATCGAAGGCAAGGTGCAGTGGATCGACCCGCTGCAGAAGCAGGACCTGTGGAAGGCCTATCTCTCGAGTCACGCGGTATTGGACCAGTTCGTGTTGCCTTCGTTCGGAGGCGTTACCTTCGAAGCGCTGGCGCTCGGATGCAGGGTCGTTACCAACGTCAATGTCGGCGATGCCGAGCGTTTCTTTTCCAGGGCGCCGCCGGTCTATTCGGTGTCGAGCGAGGACGAGATCGCCGCGGCATTGGAGCGGATCATTCTGGATCGGGACGACACCGGCGGGGTCGGCGAAGCGGGAGCGGATTGGATCAGGAGGTATCATTCAGCGGAAAGAATTGTGGAGCTGCAGTTCGGCGCGTATCGCCGTCTGCTGAAGTCGGCATGCTGGAAGCCGGCCGTTTGAGCGGGGGATGAGGGCGCGGTGAGAGTTCTGCATGGACCGGTCAACGTTGGTAACCAGCCATGGGCGCTTTCGCGCGCGGAACGTCGTTTGGGCGCCTCCAGCGATCTGACCGTTCGAAGCGATACTTGGCTCAAATACCCCGCCGACCTCGTGCTTTCCAGGCACGGCACGGGCTTTGTCAAGACAGCCCTTCGCAGCGTGATCTACGGGCTATCGAGGCAGTGGCGCTATGACGTGCTGCATTTCTACTTTGGCCAGACCTTCCTTTCGCCGGGGCGCCCGTTTTCCAAAGATGCCGCGATCGATGGCATGTTCAATCAGCTGTCGACGATGGATCTTCGCCTCGCGCGATTTCTCGGCCGCAAGCTGTTCATGACCTTGCAGGGCTGCGACGCACGGCTGGCAGGCGAGGGCAACAGGCGAAACCAGTGGACGATGTGCGCGCCGGAGCACTGCACATTGTATCAGACCTGTCTGGATGTGCTTGATGGCCGGCGGCGCTACATGATCGACAAGGTGCTGCCGTTCTTCGATCGGGTTTTCTATCTCAACCCGGAACTCGGCCATGTCGTGCCGAACGGGCAGTTCCTGCCATACGCCAATGTCGAGATTCAGAAGAGCGAGGTTGTGCTTCCTTCCGCTTACGGCAAGCCGAGAATCGTTCATGCGCCGAGCGTCGGGCAGATCAAGGGCACCTCGATCATCCTGGACGGCTTGCAGCAGCTTCGCTCGAAGTACGACTTCGAGCTGATCCTGGTGGAAAACAAGTCGCATGAGGAGGCGCTGGCGCTGTACCGGTCGGCGGATATCGCCATCGATCAGGTGCTGGCGGGCTGGTACGGGGGATTTGCGGTCGAGATGATGGCCATGGGCAAGCCGGTCGCCTGCTATATCAGGGAAGGCGACATGCAGTTCGTGCCGAAAGCGATGCGGCATGAGATGCCGATCTACAGGATCGATCCGGGGAACCTCGTTGAAGGGTTTGCCGCGATTCTCGACCAGCGACCGGAGTGGACCGCGCGAGGACGAGAATCGCGCGCCTATGTCGAGAGATGGCACAATCCCGATCTGGTTGCGAGAGCGATGCTTGAGGCCTATCGCAGGCCCGACAGCCGCTTTGATCTCGATCCGGAATCCTCGACCCAGCGGCCGTCGCAAGAGCGGCCTCACGGTGATCGACCGGTGAAATCCGTTCCATAATGTAGGTATTGAAGTCAGGGCGGTTGGCGGCTATTGCTCTGCCGGCCCAGACAGTTGAGTGGACACCGATTCACAGCCCGGGGGGCCGATTTCGTTGGGTAGCCGGTGCCGCTGCTGCGCGGACACGGGCTTGTTTGCCTCTCGATGTGACGGAATGAAAATGAGCTGACATCCATCCGATGGATGCCAATACTGCTGGATCTATGGGCGTTTCGTATGAACTCTGAATTGATAGCCAAGCTGGACCGGAAGACCGCGACGATCGGGATCGTCGGATTGGGGTATGTCGGCCTGCCGCTGATGCTCCGCTATTGCGAGGTCGGGTACAAGATCGTCGGCTTTGACATCGACCAGAGCAAGGTCGACGCGCTCAAGGCTGGAAAATCCTATATCGAACATATTTCCGCTGAGAGCATTCAATGGGCGCTGGCTCACAATTTCGATGCAACTACCGATTTTTCCCGCACCGCTGAAGTCGATGCGCTGATCCTTTGCGTTCCAACTCCGCTCAACAAGTACCGGGAGCCCGATCTGAGCTTCGTTCTCAATACGGTCGAATCCGTGCTGCCCTATCTGCATGCCGGCATGATCGTATCCCTCGAGAGCACCACCTATCCGGGCACGACGGAAGAAGAACTCAAGCCGCGGATCGAGACGCGCGGCCTTGAAGTGGGGCGCGACATCTTCCTGGTGTTTTCGCCCGAGCGCGAGGACCCCGGCAACCAGAACTTCACGACGCGGTCCATTCCAAAGGTGTGCGGAGGATGCACGCCGGCCTGCCTCGAGGCGGGACTTGCGCTCTATCGGCAGGTCATCGACAGGGTCGTTCCGGTCAGTTCGACCCAGGCGGCCGAACTGACGAAGCTGCTGGAAAATATCCATCGCTCGGTCAACATCGGCCTCGTCAACGAGATGAAGATGGTGGCCGACAAGATGGGTATCGACATCCATGAGGTGATACGCGCCGCGGCGACCAAGCCGTTTGGCTTTGTTCCCTATTATCCCGGCCCGGGAATTGGCGGGCACTGCATCCCGATCGACCCGTTCTATCTCACCTGGAAGGCGCGCGAATACGGAATGCACACGCGCTTCATCGAGCTGGCCGGCGAGATTAACTCCTCGATGCCGGACTACGTGATCTCGAAGGTCGCTTCCGCGCTCAACGGGAAAAGCAAGTCGATCAACGGCAGCAGCATTCTGGTTCTTGGTATCGCCTACAAGAAGAATGTCGACGACGTGCGCGAGTCGCCGTCGGTCTTCCTGATGGAGAAGCTTCGCGACCTCGGCGCAAAGGTCGCCTACAGCGATCCGCATGTTGCGGCGTTTCCAAAGATGCGCGCGCATCATTTCGATCTGTCGAGCGTCGCACTGTCGGCCGAGAGCATCGCCAAATTCGATTGCGTATTGCTGGCGACCGACCACGACAAATTTGACTACGAGTTGATCCGCAAGCAGGCCCCGCTGCTGATCGATTGCCGGGGCAAGTTTCTCGCGCCGGCCGACAATATTGTCCGCGCATGAATGGTGCAAAACTGGAGGCGACCTTGACATCGTATGCTTTGATCGGCGCTGCCGGTTACATCGCCCCGCGGCATATGCGCGCCATCGCGGAAACCGGCGGCAATCTGCTGGTCGCCTACGATCCGAATGACTCGGTCGGCATCCTCGACAGTCACTTTCCCGATGCGCAGTTCTTCACCGAGTTCGAGCAGTTCGACCGCCACATCGACCAGATTCGCCGTTCCGGCCGGGCGATCGATTTCGCTGCGATCTGTTCCCCGAATTACCTTCACGATGCGCATTGCCGGTTCGCGATGCGCGCGGGCGCGGACGCCATCTGCGAAAAGCCGCTGGTGCTCGATCCCGCCAGTATCGATGGCCTCGCTCAGATCGAGCGCGATACCGGTCGCAAGATCTCGACCATCCTGCAGTTGCGGCTGCACCCCGCGATCATCGCGCTGCGCGAGCGGTTTGCCAACAGCAACAAGCGGCACAAGGTTGAACTCACCTACATAACCTCGCGCGGCCAATGGTATCATGCCTCGTGGAAAGGCGAGGAAGGCAAGTCGGGAGGCGTCGCGATGAATATCGGCGTTCATTTCTTCGACATGCTGAGTTTCGTCTTCGGCGGGGTTAGCCGCAACGAAGCCCATCTTCGCGAGCCGGAGCGGGCCGCCGGTTCGCTCGAATGCGAGCGCGCCGATGTCAGCTGGTTCCTCTCGATCAACCGGAACGACCTGCCGGAGAGCGTGCGCGGCAAGAAGACCACCTTTCGCTCGATCAAGGTCGATGGTGAGGAAATAGAATTTTCCGAAGGGTTTACCGATCTGCACACCCGCAGCTATGAAGAAATCCTCGCAGGACGCGGCTTCGGGCTCGACGACGTCCGGACATCGATCGACATCGTATCGGACTTCCGAGGCCTGCCGATTACGAAGGCCAACGGCGTGCATCCGTTTGCGATCAAGGCCAATCGGCCGTGAGCGAGATGAGGGAAGACCCGCGGTTTCCCGGCGCGCTCATCCATGTCTCGAGCTTCGTCGATGACGGCGCGGTGATCGGGCGCGGCACCAGGATCTGGCACTTCTGTCATATTCTGCCCAAGACCGTGATCGGGGAAAATTGCTCGATCGGCCAGAACGTGATGATCGGACCGAACGTCCGCGTCGGCAATGGCTGCAAGATCCAGAACAACGTTGCGATCTACGACGGGGTCGAACTGGCAGACGACGTGTTTTGCGGTCCGAGCTGCGTCTTCACGAACGTGAATAACCCCCGCGCGAACGTCTCGCGCAAGGACGAATTCCGCAGGACGCCGATCGGGCGGGGCGCTTCGATCGGCGCGAATGCGACGATCGTGTGCGGCCACTCGCTGGGCATGTTCAGCTTCATCGGAGCCGGCGCCGTGGTGACCCGGGATGTACCTGACTTCGCCCTCATGGTCGGAAATCCTGCGCGGCGGGTCGGCTGGATGAGCCGGGCGGGCGAGCGCCTGAAAGACGATCTGATCTGCCCGCGCACGCAGGTGAAGTATGCGCTTCGCGATGGCGTGCTGGTGGAGAGCGGATAGCGCAGCGATGGGTTCGGCCGCCAGCCGCGCAGGCAGACTTCTCGCCGGATGGTCGGCGAATTCCGTTCAACTGATATTGGGACTGGTCCAGCAGGTCGCGCTGGTGCCGGTCTTTCTGCATTTCTGGACCGGCGAGGTCCTGGCTGCCTGGCTCGTCATCTATGCCGTCGGCAGCCTCGTGCTGATCGCCGATGGCGGTCTGCAGTTTCGCGCGATCAACCGTTTCCTCGGCTTCAAGTCGGGCGCGGATGCCGACGGCCGGACGGCGCAATTCTACGCCGCGCTGCTGCGGGTCTACGTTTGCCTCGCTGTCGTCCTTGCCGTGCTCGTGCTGGCAGTCACCCGGCTGGTGTCGCCATCCGTCGTGCTGCGCTTTCAGGGAATTGCCGATTTCGACACCGCCTTTGTCGTGATGGCGGCTGGCATTGTGCTGACGCTGCCGTCGAATCTCGTGGTGGGTCTCTATCGTGCACGAGGCCTCTATGGCCGCGCGGTGTGGCTGCAGAATTGGGGCACGCTGGTCGGGCAAGTCGCGCAACTGGCCGCAATTGTCCTGACCGGAAGCCTTCTTGCCGTCGTCGTCGTTTACGTCGCGACGCAAATGCTGATCGCGGTTTACCTTGTGGCGTTTGATGCACGGCGCCAGTTTCCGTTCCTGCGGCGCGCAGGAGAAACTCCTTCCCCACGCTGGGCGATCAGGCAGTTCCGCCAGGGCGCGCCGTTCGGCATTGCTGCAGCCACGGAACTGGCGCTGCTCAATCTGCCGGTGCTGCTGGTGAGTGCGCTGGTGTCGGATCGCGTCGCCGTCGCGCAATGGGGCCTCACCCGGGTCGCTGCCGGGCTGCTGCGCGGCGTTTGCCTGCAGGCGACGCTTCCGCTTGCCGCCGAACTCGGTCATGACCACGCCGTCGGAGCGACCGACCGGTTGCGCGATCTCTACGCCCGCGGTTCGGTGTTCGTCGCCGTGCTGGCGAGCGTCATGGTGTCGGGCCTTCTGCCGTTCTGGCGGGATTTCTTCGAACTGTGGACCCACGGCGCCATTCCCCACGATCCGGCGCTGGCAATGACCCTTTTGCTCGGCACCGCTGCGGTCGCGCCGGCGATCCTGGCATTGAGCTACGCCAGCTACAGCAATCGTGGCGGCCTTCTGATCCGGGCGAAGGGCCTGCAACTTGGCGTCTTCCTGATCCTGTCGATGCTGCTGATCCCGCCGCTGGGGCCGCTCGGCGCCGCGATCGCCATCGTGGCGAGCGACCTGTCGATCCAGATCGGTTTTCTGACCTCCGTCGTCATGCGGCAGACGCTGCGGCATCCGCTGCGGCATGCGGTGTTCCTGGCGGCGCTGATGACCGCGACGGTGTTGTCCGGCTGTGCGATCGCGATCATCATACGCTCGCTGTTGCCGTGGACCGGTTTGGCGCGATTTTTTGCCGAATGTGCGTTGTGGCTGATCGTTGCCGCGCTGGCGGCAAGTCCGCTTGCCGTCGGGAGCATACGCGAGAGATTGATTGCGGCGATCCCGCGCTAGCCCGGCATCGCCGCCTGCCGGATCAGATACTGCCCGTAGGCGGTGTTCTTCATCGGCTCGGCCAGCCGCAGCAACTGCTCGGCGTCGATGAAGCCCTGGCTGAACGCGATCTCCTCGGGGCAGGCGATCTTCAATCCCTGGCGCTTTTCCACGACATGGATGAA
The DNA here is from genome assembly GCF_036735945.1 of Bradyrhizobium sp. Classification (GTDB taxonomy): domain Bacteria; phylum Pseudomonadota; class Alphaproteobacteria; order Rhizobiales; family Xanthobacteraceae; genus Bradyrhizobium. The sequence goes on from NZ_DAINNI010000006.1 coordinate 59,369, forward strand.
CTGCGACGCCTCGAGCAGCGATTCATGCGTGCCGGCGTCGAGCCAGGCGTAGCCGCGGCCGAAACGCTCGGCGTGAAGTTCTCCGCGTTCGAGATACCACTGGTTGACGTCGGTGATCTCGAGCTCGCCGCGCGGCGACGGCTTCATCTCCCGCACGACGTCGACGACGCGGTCGTCGTAGAAGTAGAGCCCGGTCACAGCGTAGTTGGATTTCGGTGCCTTCGGCTTTTCGACGATCCGCAGCGGCCGGTGAGCGGAATCGAACTCGATGACGCCGTAGCGCTCGGGGTCGTCGACCCAGCAGGCGAACACCGTCGCACCGCGGCTCTGCTGCGCGGAGCTGCGCAACAGCGCCCGCAGATTGTCGCCGTAGAAGATATTGTCGCCGAGGATCAGCGCAGACGATCCGCCGGCGAGAAAGTCCTGGCCGATCAGGAACGCTTCAGCGATGCCGCCGGGATGATCCTGGATGGCATAGGAAAGCTCGATCCCCCATTGGCGTCCGTCCCCGAGCAGGCGTCTGAACTGGTCGGTCTCTTCCGGGGTGGTGATGATCAGGAGCTCGCGCAGGCCGGCCATCATCAGCGTGGTCAGGGAATAATAGATCAGCGGCTTGTCGTAGATCGGCAATAGCTGCTTCGAGGTCGCGAGCGTCAGCGGATAGAGCCGCGTTCCACGGCCTCCTGCCAGTATGATTCCCTTGCGGTTCATGCGCCGAGCTCTTCGCGGTTGGCGGGGATTTTGCAGCCTCGTTAGCACGCGCCAAGCGGCCCTCAAAGCGACTTCCGCCTTTATAGCGGAAATATTTCAATGGCTTACGCCGGGCATGGCCGCGTTGCGCCGGCCATGCGGGTGCGATAGGAATGACGCCACGGCGGTTGACAACGCTCTGTCGACGACATCAAGCGCCATTTGCGACCTGCGACGGGGATCATGGCCAGCCGCGTTTACTGCACCTATTTCGATCACAATTATCTGCCGCGCGGGCTGGCGCTGTACCACTCGCTGCAGCAGCACGCGCCGGGCGCCGAACTTTGGGTGCTTTGCCTCAGCGAGGCCTGCCATCGCGCCCTGCTGCAGCTCACGCTTCCGCACCTCGTCCCGGTGCGGCTGGCGGATTTCGAAGCCGCCAATCCCGACGTCGCGGCGACCCGGCCATCCCGCAGCCAGATCGAGTATTACTTCACATGCTCGCCGGCCTGGCTTCTCTTCGTGCTGGAGAGCAATGCGGATGCCGAGTGGGCGACCTATCTCGACAGCGACCTGTTCTTCTTTGCATCGCCCGATCCGATCTATGAGGAAATGAAGGATGCGGCGTTTGGCATCATTCCGCACCGTTTCGCGCGTGGTCTGGAAGACCAGCGCCGGTTCGGAATCTACAATGTCGGCTGGGTGAGCGCGCGCAAGCGCGGAGACGGCATCGCCGCGCTGCGCTGGTGGCGCGAACGCTGCATCGAATGGTGCTACGACCGGGTCGAGGGCGATCGTTTCGCCGACCAGCGCTACCTCGACCGGATGCCCGAAGCGTTCAGCGGCGTTCACGTGATATCGCATCTCGGCGCCAACCTCGCGCCCTGGAACGTTGCCGGTTGCCGGCTGGAATGGAACGACGGCAGGGTCGAGATCGAACGACGCTATCCGCTGCTGTTCTTCCACTTTTACGGGGTCAAGCGCAGCGGTGATTACTACTTCAACAGCCACCGGGTCTATCACGCGCCATTTTCCGGCCTGATCAAGAAAAGACTGTACATGCCTTACGCGGCCGCGCTCGCCGAGGCCGAGCGGCTTTCGGTCTCTCTTTTGCCGGGGCAGCAGCCCGAAACGATCCGAAAGCCGGTGGCCGGCAATCTCGTTGACCGCCTGTTGAATGCGGTGCGCAAGGGGCGGATAACGGTCTACCGCTGGCTTGATATCGTCACCGGCCGCGCCATTGCCGTCCGCTAGCCTGATCGCCGCCTCGGGAGATCCTTGCGAATGCGACTTCTGATCCTCGGTTACTCCTCGATCGTCGAACGGCGCGTGCTGCCGGCCGCCGCGGAGGTCGGGCGCATCGAGACGATTTCGATTGCAAGCAAGAGCCGTCCCAGACCGGAGAACTGGCCGAAGCAGGGGCTGTTCTTCGACGACTATGAGGCCGCATTGCGCGGCAGCGACTGCGATCTCGTCTACCTGTCGCTGCCCAACGCGATGCATGAGCGCTGGGCCATGGCGGCACTGGCAGCCGCCAAGCATGTCATCGTCGACAAGCCGGCGATGATGACATTGGCGGCGAGCGAACGTGCCGTCGAGGAGGCGCGGCGGGTCAATCGCCTCGTCGCGGAGGCCACGGTGTTCGGCTATCACCCGCAGTTCGCAACGCTCGCCGAATTTGTCGCCGAAACCGGCCCAATGACGCAGGCCGCGGCGCAGTTCATCATTCCGCCGCTGCCGATCGGCAATTTTCGCAGCCATGCCGAATTCGGCGGCGGCTGCCTGCTCGATATGGGACCTTACGCCGCCGCCACGATGCGCATTCTCGGCGGCGACGGCATATCCGATGTGACGGCGCTGGCCGGCGGCCGGCATCCCGAAACCGGTGTCGATATGGGCTTTTCGATGCTCGCCCGGCTCGGCAATGGCGGCACGTTTTCCGGCCATTTCAGCTTCGAGGGCGAGTATCAGAATCGCTTGCTCGTTGTCGGCCGTTCCGGGTCCGTGTTAATAGAGCGCGTCTTCACTCCGCCCGCCGATCATCATGTCGAATGGCGCCGGCGCATCCGCAATGTCGATGATATCGTGACATTCGAACCCGCCGACGGCTTTGCCAATTTCCTGGAGGCGGTGACGTCGGCGATCGCCGGCGGCGACCACGAGCGCTTCCATCGCGATCTCGTCAGCGACGCCCGGTGCCGGGATATGATCGCGAAGGCGCTCGCATCAAGCAATCCGCCGCATCAGTCCGTGTGAGAGACAATGCCGATCAACGTGTGGGACTACCTGCGGGAATACGACGAACTGCGTGACGAGATACTCGGCGCGGTCGACAGGGTGTTTCGCTCGGGGCGGCTGGTGCTCGGGCAGGAGGGCGTCAAGTTCGAGCGCGAGATGGCCTTCTATCTCGGCGTTGCGGGTGGCGTCGGCGTCAACAGCGGCACCGATGCGATCTACATCGCGCTGGCCGCGCTGGGGGTCAAGGCCGGCGACGAGGTCATCACGGTGCCCAATACGGCGGTGCCGACGGTCTCGGCGATCCGTACGCTCGGGGCGACACCGGTCTTTGTCGACGTGCGCGAGGACGATTTCCTGATGGACGTCGGGCAGGTCGAGGCGGCGATCACGCCGCGAACGAGAGCGATCGTTCCGGTACATCTGTACGGCCAGTGCGTCGATCTCGATCCGCTGATGGCGATTGCCGAGCGGCACGGGCTGAAGGTGATGGAGGACTGCGCGCAGTCGCAGGGCGCGCTCTACAGGAATCATCAATCCGGCAGCGTCGGGCATGCCTCGGCGTTCTCGTTCTATCCGACCAAGGTGCTGGGCGCCTATGGCGACGGCGGCATGGTGTTGAGCAATGACGAGGCTGTGATCAAGCTGGCGCGCAGCCTGCGCTTCTACGGCATGGAGACCCAGTATTATTCCGAGCGCCACGGCTACAATTCGCGGCTCGACGAGGTGCAGGCCGCGATCCTGTCGCTCAAGCTGCCGCGCATCGAGGCCTGGATCGATCGGCGGCGGGAGATCGCGGCGCGGTACGATCGGGGTCTTGCCGGAACTGGCCTCGTGACGCCGCGCGAGAACGCCCATGGCCGTCACGCCTATTATGTCTACGTGGTGGAGCACCCGACCGACCGCGACGGCGTGCTGGAGCGGCTCGCTAAGCGCGACATCAACTGCAATGTTTCCTACCGCTGGCCGATCCACACCATGCGCGGCAGCGCCGACCTCGGCTATCGCGAGGGCCAGTTCCCGGTCGCGGAGCGCAAGGCGCAGCGGATTTTCTCGCTGCCGATGTATCCGCACCTGAAGGACGAGGAAGTCGACACCGTGATCGACGTGCTCAGGGATGTGATCTGATGGCCGAGCGCGCGCATCTCGACTGGTTTCGCGGCCGGCTCGCAGCCTCGGTTGCGATCGAGCCGAAGGATCCGGCGCCGATCCTGGCCTGGCGGGAGGAGCGTTGCCGCACGGTCCGGTTCAAGGCCGAGTTGATCGGGCTCGACGATGTCCGTGGCTGGTCGCGCGATGCCCACGGCAATGTGCGGCACCAGACCGGGCAGTTTTTCGGAGTCGAGGGCGTGCGCGTCGAAAGCGGCGCCCTGCGCGAGGTCGCCGCGTGGGACCAGCCGATCTACACCCAGCCGGAAGGCGGCGTTCTCGGCCTCGTCGCCCGCGAGACGGCGGCGAACGGCGTCCAGTTCCTGCTGTACGCCAAGGCCGAGCCGGGCAATATCGGCGTGCTCCAGCTCTCGCCCTCCGTTCAAAGCACATGGTCGAACATCCGCCGCGCACACGGCGGCAAGCTGTCGCCGATGCTCGAAGTGCTGACGGCCACGTCCGGCGTCCGCACCATCTATCGTGCCGAGCACAATGAAGAGGGCGGGCGGTTCTGGCGCAAGTCGAACGAGAATATCATCGTCTTCGTCGACGACGAGGGCGTGATCCAGTCCGACATGGCGATGTTCTGCTGGGCAAGCCTGAGCCAGATCAGGGAGCTCGCACTGATCGACAATTTGCTCAGCCCGTTCGTGAAGACGATCATCGCGCCGCTGTGAGGCGTGGCTTCCCGCCGATCAGCGGGCGGTATCCTTCGAAAACAGATAGGTCTCGGTCCGCGAGCGATGGCCCGTCACCTCGGAGACGTCGTAGGGGATGCAGGGCCATGCGCGCTGCAGCCGAAGCCCGGCGTCCCGGCACAGCGACATCAACTCGCGCTTGCCGAACACGATCTCGACGACGGGCGCGCCGTAGGCATATTTGCTCAGATAAGTTGTCTGATGATCGTCGAACACCGGCACGGTGTGCAGGATGCAGTACCGCCCGGCGACGCGCGCGGCTTCCCGGATTGCCGCCTGATGGTCGACGATATGCATCAGCGACACGCCGTTGAAGACGATGTCGAAGGCGTTGTCCGGGTAGGGCAGCCGGGTCGCGTCCGCGACCTCAAATGTCACGGATGGATAATTTGAACGGGCACACGCGATCATCGCGTCCGAATAGTCGATCCCGGCATAGTTGACGCCGGCGGACACGAGATCGGCAAAGACTTCCGAGTAATAGCCGCTGCCGCAGCCGACATCGAGCAGGCGCGGCGAGGCGATGCCGGTGGCGGCCACGGCCTCTGCGGCGACGGTGAAGTCGAGCCGCGGCTTGCCGTGCTTCATGTCGGCGATCAAGGCCTGATAGGCACGTTCCTGGCGGGCCACGGTCCGCGCCGCCAGCCAGCCATCGGACGACGCAGCCGCATGGCGCGCCGCCTCTACGCCGTCGAGCACCTTGTAGTCGGTCGAGGTCAGGATGTGTCGACGCAGGAGCGGCACGGCCTTGACGGCGCGCTTGCCGATCCGCCTGACGAAGCGCGGCAGCTTCATCGCGAGGACTTCAAGGTTTCGACAAAGCCAAGAATCTCGGCGGCGCGATGACGATAGGTATGCTGCGCCATGGTCCTGGCCTGTCCCGCAGCCGCTATGCCGGCGCGGCTGGCGGCGTCGCCGAGCGCGCGGCCGATCGCTTCAAGACAATCGTCGACCGAGCGCCACACCGCGACCTCGCGGTCCGGCGCGAACAGGGTGTGCAGATTGTCCTTGAAGTCGGTCAGCAGGAAAGCGCCGACGCCGGTTGCCTCGAACAGGCGCATGTTGCCGGCTTCCCGCCCGGCCATGTCGATATGCGAATTGAGCGTGATCTTCGAACGCCGCAGCGTCTGGTACATGTCGGCGCCCCACACTTCGCCCTGGAAGCAGCGATGCAGCGGCGAAGAGGCCGACAGAGCCTGCGGCGGGTTGCCGAACAGTTTCAGATCGTAACGCTCGGCAACGGTTTCGAGCAGCGCCATCCGCTGCTTGTGATCCGGCGACACCGTGCCGACAAAGGAGACGTCGATGTCCGTCGCGGGCGGCGGCGGCAGCGCTTCGAGAAGCGTGGGCTCGAACGCGAGATGATTGACTTCCGCGCGCACGCCGAGGCGGCGGAAGAACTCCACATTCGCCGAGAGTTGCGACATCATGAGGTCATAGACTGGCCAGTCGACGCCACGGGACGGCTCGATCCCGATCTGCCCGACCAGGATGGGATTGCCGATCGCCTTGATCCGCCGCATCAACCGCGGGTCGACGTGAAAGGTGTCCTGGTTGATCACGACGTCGGGCCTGAAATCCTCGATCTGGGCCAGCAGGATCGTCTCGGCCTGCGGGTCGAGGCTGGGGCTGAGGCCGACCTTGCGGGCGAGCGGGCGCAGCATCGGCTTCAGCGGGGCGACGGCACGCTGCAGCCAGCCCGGCAACGTGGTGCTCCCGCTGGTGGTTTCAGGCCCCGCCGCCTTGACTGCCATGCCGCGCTCGCGCGCCCACGCCGTCTGCAGCCAGGCATTGTTGACATGGATCTCCGCCGCCGAATGGCCGAGTGCCGAAAAATTCCGCGAATAGAAATCGGCGACGCCGAACAGGCTGGCGTTTCGCGCCGCCATCTGCGCCGCGTAGCCGGCGCTGCCAAGCCCGGGCTGGCGGCGGTACAGCCAGTTGAGGAAGCGTGGATAGTCCGCATTGAGGACGAGGATGCGCATGAATGGCTAGACCGCTCGCCGGAATCCGTAATTCTGTTCGATCCATGCCTTGTAGGCGCCGCTGGTGACATCGCGCCACCACGGCTCGTGGTCGAGATACCACTGCACGGTCTGCGGCAGTCCGGTCTCAAAGCCGACATCGAAATTGCGGCCGAACTCGCGAACGAACTTGGAAGCGTCGATCGCATAGCGGTGGTCGTGGCCGGGGCGATCCGTCACATAGCTGATGAGCGTCCGGCAGGAACTGGCCGCAGCGGCGGGGCAGGACGGAAAGCGCGTGGCGAGGGCAGGGTCGGCCGCGAAGGCGGCATCGATCGCATCGCAGATCAGGCTCACCACGTAGCGGTTGGTGCGCTCGTTACGGCCGCCGACATTGTAGGTTTCGCCGGTGCGGCCGTGCTCGATCACGTGCATCAGGGCGCTGCAGTGATCGGAAACGTGCAGCCAGTCGCGGATATTGGAGCCGTCGCCATAGATCGGAAGCGGCTTGCCTTCCAGCGCATGGATTATCATCAGCGGGATGAGCTTCTCGGGATGCTGATAGGGACCGTAATTGTTGGAGCAATTCGTAATCAGCGCCGGCATGCCGTAGGTCGCGACGAAGGCGCGGACCAGATGGTCGCTCGAGGCCTTGCTCGCCGCGTAGGGTGAGTTCGGACGATAGGGCGAGGATTCCGTGAAGGCCGGATCAGCCGGGCCGAGCGAGCCGTAGACCTCGTCGGTCGAGACGTGGAGGAACCGCGCGGTGTCGAGCTTCGCCGCCGCGCGCCAGTGATCGAGGGCCGTCTTCAGGAGCGTGAATGTGCCAAGCACGTTGGTTTGCAGGAAGGCCTCGGGATCGCTGATCGAACGGTCGACGTGGGATTCGGCGGCGAGGTGCGCCACGCGCGAAAATTTGTGCTGGTCGAACAGGCGCTGCATCAGCGCGGCGTCGCCAATGTCGCCCTTCACGAACCCAATGCTGCGATCGGCGATCAGCGGCTCCAGGCTGCGGACATTGGCCGCATAGGTCATGGCGTCAAGCACGGTGAGGCGGTCGGTCGGCCGCGCCGCTCTCCACGCATGGACCAGGTTCTGGCCGATAAAGCCCGCGCCACCCGTGATCAGAACGCTCTGCATCGACTATCCCGGTTCCCTGGCAGCTCAAACTGCGCGCAGCGCGATGCACCGGTCATGAGGGCACGTCACGAGGAGGTTGAAACGCGCTCGAATATCGAACGCGGCGTAACATACCATAGCAAGAAGAGGATACCGGCGCCATTGGTCAGCAGGGTCGTCGTGAGAGGGACGTTCAGCAAAATCTGGGGGAGGATGCCTCCGGACAACAGGATAAACTGTGGCGGCAGGCCGGACGAGAGGCGGTTGCCGACAGCGATCACCAAGCCGCATGCCAGTGCGGAAAGTGGCGCCAACCATAGGCCAACTGAGGCAATGCCTTCCGTCGCAAACAGCGACGCGTTGAATGCGCCTTGATCGTAGACCTTCATGAGAATCGATAGGGGTTCATTATAAGGGCAGTCGATAACGAGCTTCAGTACGTTGATCTGACAAAAATGCGTCAACGGGTGCGTCGAAAAGAAATTGTTGTACACTTCGAGCGCGACCGACGGCATGGCGACCATCCGGGTATTGACCAGGCCGAAGTATTGCGCTGCCCATTCAATGGGAATTATGTCTGCCTTGGCGAGGAATAGCGTTGCTACGCCGACCGATGTCGGTAACAACAACGACAAGATGACTGTGCTCCTCGCTTCAAACGTCCTGCACAAGAAGGCGAGAAACAGGAGCCAGAGCGGCGCAAAGAGCGCTAGTTTGCTTAGTGTTATGGGATAGAGCAGCAGCATCAGTAGAAGTGCGATGCCCGCCTGAAGAAATTTTCCACGCAGAATGAGGCCGGCAAATGCAAACGGCAATAGCGCGTTCGACGTCATGCCAATGGCATATCGCACCGCCGCGGGAAATGCGAGTTCTGCGCGAAGCCGGTACATCTCCGAAAAGCTGGCAAACCTGAAATTGTAGGAGGCGGCGGCCGCGATGAGAATTGCAGCGAAGATCAAGATGGCGGAAAGTAGCAGATCAAATCCTCTAACCGACAAGTCCAGCCGCGTCTTGATCGGTGCCGTGATAAACAGCGCTGGCGCGAGAAATGCCAGTGCAGATGCAAGGATGGAACCGATCGCCAGCGAATGATTGTACGAAAGCACTGAAAACTCAACCAGCCAAAGATACCCGAAGATCATCGTGTAGAAATAAAATCCAGCGAAATAGCCAAAGCTGAATCGACTGACTATGAAAACGGCTGATACGGCGATGATCGGTAGCGTGCGTAGTATTGCTATCGGGACGTTTGCCTTCTCAAACTCGATAATTCCAGGAAAGGAGGCCGCGGCGTAGCTCAGGGAAACGGCGCACGCCGCGATGTGCCAGCAAAGGAGCAAGGCCTGTCTGAGCCAGCGCTCCGGGCGTGAGGATATCGTCGTGAGATGGGCGTCCGAACCGCTCATGATGTGTTCTTGAAACTCGGCTGACCTCGATATGGGTTTCTGATGGCCTTTGGCGATGCTCCGCGGACTGGATGCGCTGAACGAGCCTCAAGGTTACGATTGGTCACTAGTTCGAGCCAGCCATTCGGCTGGCAACAGCATAGCGCGATTCGGCGAGATGATGGTCGGGAGCGCCTATCAGATGCAATCTCAGGACGGCTTCCACCCCAGCGCAAGCAGCTTGCTTGGTCGGGCGATGAGCGGCTTGCCGACCCGGTACCAGGTGTCACCCAGTCCGAAAGCCGCAAAGGATAGTTCGACCCACCGTTCGGGGACCGGCACCAGCCAGGGCGAGCGGCCCAGTACGGCGCGGCGTCGGGAAATGAGATCGGAAACGGTGAGCGGCGTGGGATCGGACACGATGAATGTCTCACCCTGCGCGCGAGGATCGGTCAGCACCATCACGACGGCCGAGCAAAAATTGTCGATCGAGAGCACCGATCTTTGCGCCTTCAGCGCGCCGAACGGCAATGGTATGGGGAGGCCGGCGATACGATGTATGATCGAGACGTTGCCCTTTTCGCCTTGTCCGTAGATCACGACGGGACGCAGGATCGTGAAACGGACGCCGGATGCGCGGACGGCTTGCTCGGCGGCCAATTTGGACCGGCCATAGGAATTGGCCGGCCTGGGGGGAGCCTCTTCCGTCAGCTCCTGTTCCGAGAAGGGGCCGCTCTGCGCGGCGATCGACGAAACGAAAACCAGGTGCTTGTGCTGGCGGCAAGCAGCTTTCGCCAGCGCGTCGGTGGCGCGGTGGTTGACCAGGTTGTATTGCTCGTCGTCGGAAAACCGGTGCGCGATACCGGCCAGATGGACGATGGCATCACATCGTTCCAGCAAGGCCTGCCAATCGAACGGCAAAGCCAGGTCGGGAAGAGGGGCTGCGACGACATTGGGATGATCGGGAGCAGAAGCGGTTCTGGAAGCCGCAATGACCCCATAACCTCGTGATGCGAGAAAGGCGACGAGATTGCGACCGATGAAACCATCGGCGCCGGTCACGAGCACGGTAGCAGCCATGAAACTCACCGAAGCGAAGCAACTGAACGCCCCTTTAAGTACACGCCAACTCGCGGTGCAAGGAAAATGGGGCGCGTCAGTCGCCAATGCTGCTGCGTGGCTGCAATGCCGATTTCACGAGATGGGCGAGGTTGCCCCCCGCGAACAGAATGCCTTGCACGCCGGCCGCCCGCGCAGCCTCCAGATCGGAGGCCTTGTCTCCGATGAGAATGCTGCGGCTGAGATCTACCGGGAAGCGCGCCAGCAGGTCGGTGATCATTCCGGGAGCCGGCTTTCGTCGAGGGCTGACCTTGCGATAGCGCTCGATCACGGCGTCGGGGTGATCGGGGCAATATTCGAAGGCGTCGATACGAGCGCCGATCGTGGCCAGATCCGCGGCCATCCAGGCGTGGAGGGCCTGCACATGCTGCTCCTCGAAAAAGCCGCGCGCCACACCTGACTGGTTGGTGACGACGAAGACCAGATATCCGGCATCGTTCGCAGCCTTCACGGCTTCGCGCGCGCCATCGATCCATTTCAGCCTGGTGATTTCGTAGACGTAACCGTCGTCTTCGTTGAGTACGCCGTCCCGGTCAAAGAAAATCGCTGGTCTCTTCATTCGTCGCCTGAAAGCACATCGTGGTCTGGAGTAAACTTGTCTTGCTCACGCCCGGCCGCTGCTTGAACATGCGCCTCGATTTCCGCTCATTTTCGGCCATTTCGCTTGATCCCGGCGCTTCACGGCCGCGCCGCCGCAGCTCATCGAGGGGTCTTGTCAACGCCTCCGGAAGGGGCGAAACCTAGCAGCCCGGCCGCGGATTTGGAAGGCTGCCTGCCTGAGGGTTGGCTGCGGGTGGCCGGGCGGTTAACGTGCCAGACGACAAGTTGAAGGGCGATCCATGATCAGATTCGGCCTGCTCGGATGCGGGCGTATCGCAAAGCGTCACGCCGACCTGCTGGGTGGCAATCATGTCGAAGGAGCCAGGCTGGTCGCGGTATGCGACCCTGTTCGCAAGCGTGCCGACGCGATCGCCTCGAAATTCGGGGTCCCCGCGGACTACGACATGGATGCGTTCCTCGCCCGCAACGACATCGACGCGGTGGCGGTGCTGACGCCGAGCGGGATGCATCCTGCCCATGTCATCGCCTGTGCGAGACACGGAAAGCACGCGGTCGTCGAAAAGCCGATGGCGCTGCGGCTTCAGGACGCCGATGACATGGTCCGCGCCTGTGACGAAGCCGGCGTCAAGCTGTTCGTCGTCAAGCAGAACCGGTTCAATGTCCCCGTGGTGAAGGCGCGCCAGGCGCTGGAGGCGGGGCGCTTCGGACGTCTCGTCCTCGGTACTGTCCGCGTGCGCTGGTGCCGCGATCAGGCCTATTACGACCAGGACGCCTGGCGCGGCACCTGGGCCTATGACGGCGGCGTGCTCTCCAACCAGGCCAGTCACCACATCGACATGCTGGAATGGTTTTTCGGCGACGTCGTCAGCGTGCATGCCCGTGCCGTCACGGCGCTGGCGAAGATCGAGGCCGAGGACACTGCGGTCGCAACGCTGAAATTTCGCAACGGCGCGCTTGGCATCATCGAGGCGACAACCGCGGCGCGCCCGACCGACCTCGAAGGCTCGCTGTCGATTCTGGGCGAGAAGGGAACCGTCGAGATCGCCGGCTTCGCCGTCAACCAGATCAGGCACTGGCGCTTTGTCGATGAACTTCCCTCGGACAAGGACGTGATCGAGAAGTTCTCGGTCAATCCGCCGAACGTCTACGGCTTCGGCCATCAGGCCTATTATCAGCATGTGATCGACTGTTTGGTGAACCAGCGCTCGGCGCTGGTTGATGGTCTCGAGGGGCGCAAGAGCCTGGAATTGATTTCGGCGCTCTATGAATCGATCGAGACCGGCGCGGAGGTGCCGCTGCGCTTTACGCCCCGGCTTGGCCGGCTGGGCGTCGTCTCGTGAACCGGCCCGAGATATTTCAGGCCCGCGTTCGCGACGTTGATTTCGGCACGGGCGTCAGGATCGTCGAGCCCTGCAATCTGTACGGCTGCAGGATCGGCGACGATTGCTTCGTCGGGCCGTTCACCGAAATCCAGAAGGACGTCGTGATCGGCGCTCGCACGCGGGTGCAGTCCCACAGCTTTATCTGCGAACTGGTCACGATCGGCGACGATTGTTTTGTCGGCCACGGCGTGATGTTCGTGAACGATACGTTTTCGACCGGCGGTCCGGCGCGGGGTAACCGGGATTTGTGGCGCAAGACTGTGATCGGCAGCCGCGTCTCGATCGGCTCGAACGCCACGATCATGCCGGTCAGCATCGTCGATGATGTCGTGATCGGCGCGGGGGCGGTGGTGACGAAGAACATCACGGTGCCGGGCAAATATGCCGGAAATCCGGCGCGCCGGTTGCCGGCGGACAGGTAGGAAGAGACGACGATGCCGGTGCCTTTTGCCGATCTGCAATTGCAGTATCAGACCATCAAGAGCGAGATCGACGGCGCGATATCTGACGTCATCCGTGACAACGCCTTCATTCGCGGAAGCTATGTCGAGGCCTTCGAACGGCAGTTCGCCGCGGCCGCTGACGTCGGGCATTGCGTGTCCTGCGCCAACGGCACCGACGCGCTGTATCTGGCCATGGCCGCGCTGAAGGTAAAACCCGGTGACGAGGTGATCACCACGGCGCATTCGTGGATCAGCACCTCGGCAATGATCACGCATGCCGGCGCCACCGTGGTGTTCTGCGATACCGATGGCTCCACGTTCACGATCGATCCGGCGGCGATCGAGGCCGCGATCACGCCGCGCACCGTGGGCATCATCCCGGTGCATCTGTATGGCCAGCCGGCGGACATGGACGCGATCATGGCGATCGCGCGCAGGCACAAGCTCTGGGTGATCGAGGACTGCGCGCAGGCGCACCTGGCGCGCTACAAGGGCCGGCAGGTCGGAACGTTCGGCGCAGCCGCGACCTATTCATTCTATCCCGGCAAGAATCTCGGCGCGATGGGCGACGCCGGCGCGGTCGTCACCAGCGACGGATCGCTCGCCGAACACATGACCATGCTGGCGCGGCACGGCGGCCTCGTGAAGCACCAGCATCACATCGAGGGCATCAACAGCCGGCTCGACGGCATGCAGGCGGCGATCCTGTCGGCCAAGCTGCCGCATTTGCCGGCCTGGACCGAGGCGCGCCAGAACGCGGCGAAGGTCTACGATGCCGGCCTCAACCAGGTCGAGGAGGTGACCGTGCCGCAGGTCGCGCCGGGCCGCAGCCACGTCTATCATCTCTATACGATCAGGCATCCGCGCCGTGACGCACTGGCCGCACATCTGAATGCCAATGGCGTGCAGACCGCGATCAACTACCCGACGGCGCTACCGTTCCTTGCGGCCTACCAGCGGTTCGGCCACCGCCCCGAGCAGTTTCCACATGCGTTCGGCGACCAGAGGAAAATCCTGTCGCTCCCGATGTTCGCGGAGATCACGAGGCAGCAGCAGGAAGAGGTGATCGGTCTCGTTCGCGACTTTTGAGGTAAAGCGTCAGGCGCGCAGCCCGCCGGCTCACGCTGGCGGGCCCACTTTCCTTGCCATGTTAGACGACGATCGTGAACGAATCCCATGCACTCCAGGCGGTGCCATCGAACGCGCGCACATACATGGTGTCGGTGCCAGGGACTGTGCCGCCCCGGATCCAGACGTTTGCAAGATCTGCGGCGTTGACATCAATTGCGGTGCCGGCGGCCCAGTGAGAATTTTCCGGTGTCCAGAAATAGCCGCTGTTGGCCGCGGAGTTTCCGTCCCAGAACTGGTACTGCGTAATGGCATCGCCATCGGCGTCGGAGGCTGCCGTCCAGTTCACGACCTTCGCCCACTCCGCGGCACCCAGCGTATGATTGTCGATCGTCGCGACCGGTGCCGTATTCGTAGATGAAAATGTGAAACTATCCCAACTGCTCCAAGCGGAGCCGTCGAAAGCCCGCACGTACATGGTTTCAGAACCTGTCGCCGAGCCCCCGCGAATCCAGAAATTACCCAGATCGGAGGCCGAGACGTCGATGGCAGTGCCGGACGCCCAATGCGAGTTGGCAGGAGACCAGAAGTATCCGCTGTTTGCACCGGAGCCTCCATCCCAGAACTGGTAGCTTACAATCGCATCGCCTTCGGCATCCGTGGTGCTGAGCCAGTTCTGCGGCTGGGCCCATTGATTTACGTGCACACTTTGGTCCGCGATGGTTGCGACCGGCGCGGTGTTCACCGTCGTCGTCAGGGTGAATGAATCCCAACTGCTCCACTCAAAGCCGTCGAATGCGCGCACCCATAGCGTCTCGGAGCCGACTGCGGAGCCGCCCCTGAGCCAGACGTCCGCGAGCTCGGAGGCGGACACGTCGAGAAGGGTATTCGCGGCCCAATGTGAGTTGGTTGGGGTCCAGAAATAGCCGCTGGTGGCCGAAGTGCCGCCGTCCCAGAACTGATAGCGCGTGATTGTATCGCCGTTCGCGTCGGACGCACTTATCCAACTGTCGAGTTGAGTCCATTGATCAAGGTGCGATGAATGATCGGCAATGGTGGCAACGGGCGTTGCGTTTGCCGTCGTCAAGGTGAAGCTATCCCAATTTCCCCAATTCGTTCCGTCGAAGGCGCGCACCCACAGCGTTTCGCTACCGGTCGCGCTGCCGCCCCGCACCCAGACGTTGGCGAGATCTTCCGCCGAAACTTCGACGGTCGTATTGGCGGACCAATGGGTGTTGTCGGGGGTCCAGAAATAGCCGCTGTTCGCGCCCGTACCGCCGTCCCAGAACTGATACTTGGTGGCAACGTCTCCGTTGGCATCCGAGTAGCTCAGCCAATTCGAGACCTGCGCCCATGTGTTGTTGTGGAGTGTCTGGTCATTAATCGTGGCAACGGGCGGGGTATTGGGTACCGTGGTGAAGGTGAATGAATCCCAATTGCTCCAGTCTGTACCGTCAAACGCGCGAACCCACAGCGTCTCGGAACCTCCGGCTGAACCTGCACGAAGCCACACATCGGAGATGTCCGCAGCTGCGACTTCAATCGTGGTGTTGGCAGCCCAATGCGTATTGGTTGAGGTCCAGAAATAGCCGCTGGATGCGCCTGTTCCGCCGTCCCAGAATTGGTACTTTACCGCTGGATTGCCGTCAGCATCGGTATAGCTGATCCAAGGCTGGACGCGCTGCCACTGATCGTGCAGCAGGCTGTGATCCGCGATGGAAACAATAGGCGCGTTGTTTGCCATGATATTTGCTCGCCAGTTGAAAAACAGAGGGTACCAATGATCAGCAGTGAAGTTCGCCAGCCTGTTGCAGTGTTGTTTGGTTGGAGACTAGAAATTTGAGGCCGCAATAATCGTGTACTTCGTCACATTCGTTGTGAGCAGGGTAGTGGGCGCTTTGTTTCAGGATCGTGTCGTCGCGCGCGGAAAAGGACTTCGTCGGCCGCAGCAGATTTGCAGACACACCGCGGATACGGTGTTGATCTTCAGGAGAGCTAAAAATCATCTAAATAATTGATTTTAATGATTAATTTGTAGATCGTCCGAAGACGAAAAGTCACGTCAGGACTGGCAATTGAGGCGATTTGGCAGAACGAACCCGAGGGCTCGCCGCGCAGGCCACTAGTTTCGCTCGTCCGCAATCACCTTGCCGTCATTCGGTAGCGAGCCGGCGGCGACCAGTTCGACATTGCCGCCGAGCTTCGTCACCGCGCGCAGGCTTGCCGCGAGTTCGTCCTGCAGCGTCGCGCCGGCCGACGCCGTTTCCGCCTTCAGCGTCATCAGGTCGCTCTCGCCGGATCGCGTGACGACGAGGCGTAGCCGTCCGAGGCCGGGATGGCGCTTGCCGATCTCGGCGATCTGCTCGGGCCGAACGAACATGCCCTTGACCTTGGTGGTCTGGTCGGCGCGGCCCATCCAGCCCTTGATGCGCATGTTGGTGCGGCCGCAGGGGCTCGCGCCGGGCAGCGCGGCGGTGAGATCGCCGAGCGCGAGCCTGATCCAGGGATGCTGCGGGTCGAGCGAGGTGACCACGATCTCGCCGACGTCGCCCGGCGCCACCGGATCGCCGGTGCCGGGGCGCACGATCTCCATGATCAGATCCTCGTTCACGACCATGCCCTCGCGGGCCGGGGTCTCGAACGCGACCATGCCGAGGTCGGCAGTGCCGAACGCCTGATAGGCGTCGACGCCGCGCGCCTTCACCTCGTCCTGCAGCGATTTCGGGAAAGCCGCGCCCGACACCAGCGCCCGCCTGATCGAGGAAACGTCGCGGCCTGCGCTCTCCGCGGCATCGAGCAGGATCTTGAGGAAGTCCGGCGTGCCGCTATAGCCGACCGGCCGATAGGCCTCGATCAGCTCGAACTGCTGCTCGGTATTGCCGGGCCCGGCCGGGATCACCGCGCAGCCGAGCGCCCGAGCCGAGGCATCGAAGATGAAGCCGCCCGGGGTCAAATGGTAGCTGAAGGTGTTGAGCACGACGTCGCCGGGCCGGAAGCCCGCCGCGAACAGCGCCCGGGCGCCGCGCCAGGGGTCGGCGCGAACAGGCTCGGGCTCGAAGATCGGCCCCGGCGAGGTGAACAAACGCCCGAACGACCCCAGGGGGCCCGCCACGAAGCCGCCAAAGGGCGGCGCGGCCTTGTGCAGGGCAGGGAGTTCCGACTTGCGCAGCACCGGCAGGCTCGCCAGCGCGCTCCGGCTGGTCACGGAGGCGGGATCGATGCCCTTCAGCCGCTCGGCATAGGCCGGCGCCGCCAGCGCCTTGCGCAGCACGTCCGGCAGCCGGGAAAACAGCTCAGCCTCGCGCTTGCCCGGCTCGCGCGTTTCAAGGTCGTCGTAGTGGTCGGTCATGGCTGAGCGTTCCGCGGATTGGGGCCGATTGCGCGTCGCCGGTGACGTGCTATCAGACGGCTTCTATCGGTGTTGTTCGTGTTCCAGGGGACGCAATGGCTGAAGGACATCCTGCTGCGGCCGAAGACGCTGCCGTTCCGGCTGACATCGTCGCCAGGCTGAAGCTCCGCATGATCGACCATTGCCTGCCGTTGTGGTCGACCGAGGGCTGGGACGACAAGGCGGGTGGCTTCGTCGACCGGCTCGGTCCCGATGGCCGTGCCGATGCGATGGCGCCACGCCGGGTTTTCGTGCAGGCGCGGCAGATCTACTGCTTCGCCAAGGCAGCGCAGATGGGCTGGTATCCCGAGGGTCGTGCGATCGCGCTGAAGGCGCTGGAGCATCTGCTGGCCAAGGCCAAGGCGCCCGATGGCAAACCAGGCTTCGTCCACGTGCTGGCCCCTGATGGCGCGGTGCTGGACCCGCAGCGGGATTCCTACGACCACGCCTTCGTCCTGCTCGCGCTTGCGACCGTCCATTGCCTCGATCGCGACGCGCAGGTCCGCGCCGAGATCGATGCGCTGTGCCACTTCATCGAGACCGACCTGCGCTCGCCGCACGGCGGGGTTCACGAAGGATTGCCGCCCTCGATGCCGCGGCGGCAGAACCCGCAGATGCATCTGTTCGAGGCAATGGTTGCCGCGTTCGACGCGACGCATGACCTCGTGTTCCAGAACCGGGCTGGCAATTTCTTCAGCCTGTTTCTGGCCAACCTCTACGACAAGCAGCGCCAGGTGCTGACCGAGTATTTCGAGGAGGACTGGTCGAAGATCGAGCCGGTCAGCGTGGAGCCGGGGCACCAGGCGGAGTGGGTGTGGCTCCTGAGGGGATTTGAGCGCATCACCGGCTGCCCAACGGGGCGCTACCGCGGCGAATTGCTGGCGACCGCGCTGCGCTACCGCGACGCGGCGACCGGCTGCCTGGTCGACGAGGGCGATGCGAACGGCAACATCCGGCGCCATACCCGCCGGCTGTGGCCGCAGACCGAAATGGCCAAGGCGTGGATCGCGCAGGCCGAGTCGGGCGAGGCGGAAGCGGCGGATGAGGCGCGCGCGGCGCTGGCGCGGCTCGAACGGCACTACCTCAGCCATCCCGTCGCAGGCGGCTGGCACGACCAGTTCGACCGCGACGGCAACTCGCTGGTTGCCACCATTCCTGCGTCCTCGTTCTATCATGTGCTCTGCGCGGTCACGGAAGCGGAGCAGGTGATCGGGTGACAGGGTGAGCATTTGAATTGGCTCACAGCCACCGCTTTCGCCGCTTGAAGCTCTTCAGGTTCTTGAAGCTCTTGCGCTGGTCGCCGGCGCCGCCGAGGTAGAATTCCTTGACGTCCTCATTGTCGCGCAACTCGTCGGCGGTGCCGTCAAGCACCACCTTGCCCTGTTCCATGATATAGCCGTGGCTCGCGACCGACAACGCGGCACGCGCGTTCTGCTCCACCAGCAAAATGGTGACGCCGAGGTCGCGGTTGATCTCCTTGATGATGGAGAACACTTCCTTGACCAGCAGCGGCGACAGGCCCATCGAGGGCTCGTCCATCAGGATCATCTTCGGGCGCGCCATCAGCGCGCGGCCGATCGCCAGCATCTGCTGCTCGCCGCCGGAGAGATAGCCGGCGAGCCCGGTGCGCTCCTTCAGTCGCGGGAAATACCTGAACACCATGTCGATGTCGGCGCCGATCTCGTTGTCGGTGCGGGTAAAGGCGCCGAGCTTCAGGTTCTCGATCGACGTCATGTCGGCGATGATGCGGCGCCCCTCCATCACCTGGAAGATGCCGCGGCGGACGATCTTGTCGGGATCGATGCCGTTGATGCGTTCGCCGTCAAACAGGATCTCGCCGCGGATGACGTCGCCGTCCTCGGTCTTGAGCAGGCCGGAGATCGCCTTCAGTGTCGTCGACTTGCCGGCGCCGTTGGCGCCCAGCAGCGCCACGATCGCGCCTTTCGGCACGTCGAGGCTGAGCCCGCGCAGCACCAGGATGACCTTGTCGTAGACGACCTCGATGTTGCGCACGCTGAGCAGCGGGGCGGCTTGCGTCGCCGATGACGCTGGACGGTTGATTGTGGTTGCTTCGGTCATGTTTCCGATCCTGGCGCTGTTGGTGGGGCGGGTCATCCGCTCCACCCACCGCCGTCATCACCCGCGAATGCGGGTGATCCAGTATTCCAGAGGCATCTGCGATCAATCGAGAAGCCGCGGCGTACTGGATCCCCGCTTTCGCGGGGATGACAGTTGAGTGTTGAGACGCCTACCGACGTCTCCAATCCTCACCAGCCCAGCCACTCGGGCTTGCGCGGCAGGTCGACGGTCTTCACCTTCTCGAGCTTGATGGTGCCGTTCTTGACGAGATCGTTGAGCGGGGCGTCGGTCGCGCCGGCAACCTTCATCCGGTAGAGATCGACCTTGAGCGTGCCGCGGTGATCCTTGTCGGTCCAGGTCGACGGATTGCAGACGCCGTCCATGCCGGCCGGCACCCAATCCTTCTTCTGGTAGAAGCCCTTCTTGACGTTCTCGCCGGTTGCACCGCCGTTCTTGGCGGCCCATTCGACGGCTTCCTTCATGTAGAGCGCGGTGCAGACGCCGGCGATGTAGTGCACGGGACGGTAGGCCGTGCCGGCGGCGTCCGACATCTTGGAGATATCGGTGACGGTCTTCATGCCGGGTGCGTTGCCGCCCCATGCGACCGCGGTACGGAGCGGAAACACCACGCCGTCGGCGGCGGCGCCGGCGGCCTTGGCGGCGTTCTCGTCCATGCCCCAGACGTTGCCGAGGAACTGCACGTCGACGCCCGCCGCCTTGCAGGCGTTGAGCACGGAGATGTTGGAGCCCGCGGTGTTGCCGAGATAGGCATAGTTCGCACCCGAGCTCTTCAGCGTCAGGCACTGCGCGCTGTAATCGCCTGGCGTCAGCGCGAACACGATCGGCGGCAGGACCTCGAAGCCGAGTTCATTGGCCATGGCTTCGCCGGCGGCCTTCGGCGCGTTCGGATAGGGATGGTTCGCGCCCATGTGGACGAACTTCGGCTTGCCGGGCTTACCCTTCGCCTTCCAGTCCTCGGCGGCCCAGGTCAGCATGGCGCGAACGGCATCCGAGTAGCTCGGACCGTAGAAGAAGTTGTAGGGCGCAGGCTTGGCCTTGCCGCCGGCACCGGTCGGGTCGGAGAGCGCCGCGGCGTAGGAGCCGGAGATATCCGGGATCTTGTCCTCGGCGAGGAAGCCGGTCAGCGCCTCGGTGTCGGCGGTGCCCCAGCCAAGGATGGCGGAGACCTTGTCGGCGCCCGACCATTTCTTGTACTGCGCGATGGCGCGCGGCACCTGATAGCCGTAATCGACGGTGTCGACATTGACCTTGGCGCCATTGATGCCGCCGTTCTTGTTGACCCATGCATAAGCGTCCGCGACGCCCTGTCCGAACGGCGTTCCGACGTCAGACGTGGCGCCGGAATAGTCGGCAAGGTGCCCGAGCGAGATCGGCGCCTGGGCCAGTGCCGCCGTGCTGCCCAGCAGCAGGGCAAGCGAAGCGGAGCTCAATAGAGTCTTCATCGTCATGGACATAATCCTCCGGTCGTTTCTCGAGGTCTTCTTGTTGTCCGTCCCGTTCCGACCTCAATGCGAGAACGGGTAGAGTTTCCAGTACGCCTTGATCTGGCGCCAGCGATGCGCAAGCCCGTCCGGCTCGAACACCAGAAACACGATGATGATGAGACCGATGGCCATCTCGCGCAGGAATGCGATGTTGTTCTTCAATGCCAGCATCTGATCGATCGGGCTGCCGCGCAATGCGACGCTGAGCCACTCCATCGATTCCGGCAGCAGCACCATGAACGCGGTGCCCATCAGCGTGCCCATGACCGAGCCGAGCCCGCCGATGATGATCATGGCCAGGAAGATGATCGAACGATCGATGCCGAAACCTTCGTTGGAGACTACCTGGTTGTAGTGCGCATAGAGCGCGCCGCCGACGCCGGCGAAGAACGCGGCGAGGCCGAACGACAGCGTGCGGTATTTGGTCAGGTTGATGCCCATGATCTCGGCGGACAAATAGTGATCGCGCACCGCGATCAGCGCGCGGCCGTCGCGCGAACGGATCAGGTTGGTCACCAGCAGGTAGCAGACCACGACATAGGCCAGCACGACGTAGAAGTACTTTTTGTCGCCGCGCATCGAATAGCCGAAGATCGAGAACGGCTCGGCGCTGGCCGGAACGCTGCCGCCGGTGAACCATTCGGCCCGCGCAAAGAAGTCGAGCAGGATGTACTGCGCCGCCAGCGTGGCGATCGCCAGATAAAGCCCCTTCAGCCGCGCGGCCGGCAGGCCGAAGATCAGGCCGACCGCGGCGGTCACGACGCCCGCCAGCGGAATGCAGAAGAAGACGGGAATGCCGAACCGGTTCGACAGATAGGCCGAGGTGAAGGCGCCGAAGCCGAAGAATGCGGCGTGGCCGATCGAGATCTGGCCGGTGAAGCCGACAACGATATTGAGGCCGAGGGCGGCGATGCCGAAGATGCCGATCTGGATCAGCAGGCTGAGGACGTAGGCGTTGACGACGTAAGGCGCAAAACACACCAGCACGATGCCCGCAATCATCGCGTTGCGGCTGGTCGCGGTCGGAAACACGGTGGTGTCAGCCGCATAGGTGGTGCGGAAATCGCCGGCGGGGATGAGGGTCTGGCCTGCCATGATTGCTTACACCCGCTCGATGTCTTTGGTGCCGAACAGGCCGTACGGCTTGATCATGAGGATGATGATGAGCGCATAGAATGGCGCGATCTCGTAGAGATTGCCCCAGTGCAGATATTCGCTGTCGAGAAAATGCGCGACGTTTTCCAGGAGTCCGATGATGATGCCGCCGAGCACGGCGCCGCCGACGCTGTCGAGGCCGCCGAGGATCGCCGCCGGAAACACTTTCACGCCATAGGCGGAGAGGCCGGCCGAGACGCCGTTGACGACGGCCACCACCACGCCTGCGACGGCGGAGACGGTCGCCGAGATCGCCCAGGCCATCGCGAACACGCTCTTTACGGAGATGCCGAGCGACTGCGCCACCTGCTGGTTGAAGGCGGTGGCGCGCATCGCGAGGCCGTATTTGGAGAGGCGGAAGAACCACGCCATGCCGATCATCATCGCGACCGAGACCGCAAGGCTCATCAGGTAAACCGTCTGCACCTGCAGGCCGAGGATGTCGACGTTCTGGGTCTGGAAGATGCGCGGGAACGGCTGCAGGTTGACGCCGAATATCCATTTCATCAGCGCCGAAAACACCGTCGACAGCGCGATCGTCACCATGATCACGGAAATGATCGGCTCGCCGATCATCGGCCGCAGGATGACGATCTGGATCGCAATGCCGAACAGGAACATGAAGACCAGCGTGATCGGCATGCCCAGATAGAACGGCACCTGGTATTTGGTGAGCAGCCACCAGCACACCCAGGCGCCGATCAGCAGCAATTCGCCCTGGGCGAAGTTCACCACCTGCGTCGCCTTGTAGATCAGCACAAACGACATCGCGACCACGCCGTACAGCGTGCCGACCACGAGGCCGTTGACGAGGAGCTGGATCAGAAGCTGGCTGTTCATGCGGCCCTCTCTCCCTGTCCCACACGAGGAGAGGGCGCATCAATGCGCGCCTTGTGTGACTGTATCGCCATCATTCCGCGGCCTCCGCCAGCGATGCTGACGCGCCGAGATCGACGACCCGCAGCGTGGTTCGGATGCGCTGGGTGGTGCCGTCCTGGAAGCGAATCACGGTGTCGACGGGGATGTCGCTGTTGCCGGCATAGATCGCGTCGATGATATCGGCGTATTTCTCGTTGATGACGCTGCGGCGGACCTTCCGGGTGCGGGTCAGTTCGCCGTCG
The DNA here is from genome assembly GCF_036735945.1 of Bradyrhizobium sp. Classification (GTDB taxonomy): domain Bacteria; phylum Pseudomonadota; class Alphaproteobacteria; order Rhizobiales; family Xanthobacteraceae; genus Bradyrhizobium. The sequence goes on from NZ_DAINNI010000006.1 coordinate 82,430, forward strand.
TCGGCGTCGAGTTCCTTGTAGAGCAGGAGGAAGCGGGAGATGCGCTGTGCCGGCGGCAGCGACGCGTTGACGCTCTCGACCTCCTTGCGCAGGAGCGCATAGACTTCGGGGCGCGAGGACAGGTCGGTATAGGTCGTGAACGAGATGCGGTTTTTCTCCGCCCATTTCGAGATGATCGAGTAGCGGATGCAGATCATCGCCGCCAGCGTGTCGCGGCCGGCGCCGAGCACGACGGCCTCGGCGACATAGGGCGAGAACTTCAGCTTGTTTTCGAGGTATTGCGGCGAGAAACGCTCGCCGCGCGAAGTCTCCGCGAGGTCCTTGATGCGGTCGATGACAACGAGCTGGCCTTGACTGTTGAAATAGCCGGCGTCGCCGGAATGCATCCAGCCATCCTTGATGTCGGCGACCGAAGCCTCCGGATTCTTGTAGTAGCCGAGGAACGCATTGGGGTGGCGGACGACGATCTCGCCGACGCCGTTGACGTCGGGGTTGTCGATGCGGATTTCGATGTCATCGGCCATCGGCACGCCGGTGGTATCCGGATCGACCTTGCCTGTGGGATGCAGCGTATAGGCGCCGAGCAGTTCGGTCTGGCCATAGAGCGTGCGCAGCGGCACGCCCATCGCCTGGAAGAACTTGAAGGTATCGGGCCCGAGGGCTGCGCCGCCGGTCGCGGCCGAACGCAGCCGCGTGAAGCCGAGGCGGTCGCGCAGCGCGCGGAACAGGAGCTGATCGGCAAGCAGCGAACGCTTGCCCTCTGCCAGCGCCGAAAGTCCCGTCTTCATGCCGACGTCGAACAGCTTCTGCTTCAGCGGCGAGGAGTCCATCACGCCGGCGCGGACATCGGCGGCGATCGATTCCCAGAGCCGCGGCGCGAACAGCACGAAGGTCGGCGCGATCTCGCGGAAATCGTGCATCATGGTCTCGGGCTCTTCGACGAAGTTGACCTTCATCCGGCACAGCAGCCCTTTGCCGAGCGCATAGACCTGCTCCATGATCCATGGCAGCGGCAGCACCGAGACATATTCGTCGTCTGGCCCCTTCGGATCGAATGCCAGATAAGTCGCGCAATGTTTCAGGACCCGGCCGGCCGCCAGCATCGCCAGCTTGGGGTTCGCCGTGGTGCCTGACGTCGTGCAGAGGATCGCGACGTCCTCGCCGCCGGTGGCGTCGACCAGGCGGTCGTAGAGGCCGGGCTCGCGCGCGGCGCGCTCGCGCCCCATCGCGGCGAGCTTTTCCGCTTCCATCAGTCGCGGATCGTCGTATTTCCGCATGCCGCGCGGATCGGAATAGACGATGTGCTTGAGATTGGGCGCGCGATCGGCGAGCGCCAGCAGTTTGTCGACCTGCTCCTCATCCTCGGCGAATACCAGTCTGGCCTCGCCGTAGCTCAGGAGATAGGCCGCTTCCTCGTCCAGCACATCGCGATAGAGGCCGAGGCTCATGGCGCCGATGGCGTGGGCAGCGATTTCGGCCGCCACCCAGTCGGGACGGTTGTCGCCGATGATGCTGACAACGTCGCCGCGCCCGAGGCCGAGTTCGACCATGCCGAGCGCGAAATCATGCGTGCGCGTCTGGTAGTCGTTCCAGGTGAAGACGCGCCACAGCCCGAGATCCTTTTCGCGCAGGGCGATCTCGCCGCCATGCTCCTTCGCATTGAGGCGCAACAGTTTTGGAAAAGTATCCGCCTTGGCGGCGCGGCCGGCGTAATCCATCATGCCGCGCTCTCCCGCGGTGCCGGCGCATCGTCGGGATCGACCAGCGCCTCGTCCTCTTCGCCGAGATAGGCGCGTTTGACATGGGGGTCGGCGAGCACGGAAGCCGGATCGCCCTCGGCGATCTTGCGGCCGAAATCCAGCACCATGACGCGGTGGGAAATGTCCATCACCACGCCCATGTCATGCTCGATCATCATCACGGTCATGCCGAACTCTTCGTTGAGATCGACGATGTAGCGCGCCATGTCCTCCTTTTCCTCGAAGTTCATGCCGGCCATCGGCTCGTCGAGCAGGATCAGCTGCGGTTCCAGCGCCATCGCGCGGGCGAGTTCGACGCGCTTGCGCAGGCCGTAGGGCAGGGTGCCGGCAGTCGCCTTGCGCACCGACTGCAGGTCGAGGAAGTCGATGATCTCCTCCACCTTGTGGCGGTGTTCGAGTTCCTCGCGGCGCGCGCCGGTCAGCCAGTAGAGCGAGCCCGTAAGGAAGTTGTTCTTGAGCAGGTGGTGCCGCCCGACCATGATGTTGTCGAGCACGCTCATGTGGTGGAACAGCGCGAGATTCTGGAAGGTGCGGCCGATGCCGAGCCGGGGCCGCGCGTTCGGATTGAGCCCGGTGATGTCCTTGCCGCGATAGAACAGCTTTCCTTCGGTCGGCTTGTAGCGGCCCGAAATGCAATTGACGATCGAGGTCTTGCCGGCGCCGTTCGGGCCGATGATCGAGAACAATTCGCCCTCGTTCACGCCGAACGAGACTTCGGTCAGTGCCCGGACGCCGCCGAAGCGCAGCGACACGCCGCGCACTTCCAAGGTATGAGCCACTCATTCCCTCCAGATATGGCGCTTGAGCGGCGCTCTTTATCTATCGTTTGCAATGCGCGATCCTACATCGGCGATGCCGGGCAGGCCATCCGACTATGGATGCCAGCCGATGCTCCGCCGCACGCGCGGTAGTGTCGCACCTCGCCGCTGCGCACAGTTCGCGCGTGCCGAGGTGGCCCTCCTTAGGGCAATGCGATAGTTTGAAATGTCTTTTCCCTGACAATTGGTCGGGAAATTTTATCTGACGGCAATCTTGCTGCAGCGCAGCACGGGGTCGTGGAGACGACGGTCAATGCGGTCATGATTGCTGCGGAATACCTCAAGCGCATCGCGGCCTGGTCGCGCCAACTGAACGAGCGGGAGATCGAGGCCGCGCGTGCCGGCATAGTGGAGAAATCCTACCGCGCCAACGAATTCATTTTCATGCGTGGCGACGCCTTCGACTACTGGACCGGCATCGTGACGGGGCTGGCGCGGATGGGCACGGTGTCGAGCGGCGGCAAGGCTGCGACGTTCGCCGGCCTCACGGCAGGAGCCTGGTTTGGCGAAGGCTCGATGCTGAAGAGCGAACCGCGTCGCTACGATATGGTTGCGATCCGGGACACCAGGCTGGCGCTGATGGATCGGGCCACATTCTTCTGGCTGTTCGAGAACAGCGTCGCGTTCAACCGCTTTCTGGTCCGGCAACTTAACGAACGGCTCGGCCAGTTCATCGGTGCGGTGGAACATGGCCGCACGCTCGACGCCACCAGCCGCGTCGCGCGTTCCATCGCCTCGCTGTTCAACCCGATCCTCTATCCCGACATGACGCGCCATCTTGAGATCACGCAGGAAGAAATCGGAGCGCTGTCCGGTATTTCGCGGCAAAACGCCAACCAGTGCCTGAAGCGACTGGAGAAGGAGGGCCTGCTGCGGCTCGAATATGGCGGCGTCACCATTGTCGAACTCGAAAGGCTACGCAACCACGGCGACTAGCCTTCTAAGGGCCTGATTTCAAACGGCTTTGGCGATAGACTTGGCACTGGCGCGATGCTAATGGCCCTGCGCGGCGGCAGCGTTTGGAGAAGTTATGGCGGGTCAGGACTCTAAGCGGCGCGTGGCGCTGATCACCGGCGTCACCGGCCAGGACGGCGCTTATCTCGCCGAATATCTGCTCGGCCTCGGCTACGAGGTCCACGGCATCAAGCGCCGGTCGTCCTCGTTCAATACCGCCCGCATCGATCACCTGTACCAGGACCCGCACGCCCGCACCCGGCCGTTCCTGCTGCACTACGGCGACATGACGGACTCGACCAATTTGATCCGGCTGATGCAGCAGATCAGACCGACCGAGATCTATAACCTCGCCGCCCAGAGCCATGTCGGCGTCAGCTTCGAGAGCCCGGAATATACCGCCAATGCCGACGCCATCGGCGTGCTGCGGCTTCTGGAAGCGATCCGCATTCTCGGCATGGAGAAGCAGACGCGGTTCTATCAGGCCTCGACCTCCGAGCTCTATGGCCTGGCGCAGGAGGTGCCGCAGAAGGAGACCACGCCGTTCTACCCGCGTTCGCCCTACGGCGTCGCAAAACTCTACGGCTACTGGATCACGGTGAACTACCGCGAGGCCTACGGCATGTTTGCCTCGAACGGCATCCTGTTCAACCATGAGAGCCCGATCCGCGGCGAGACGTTCGTCACCCGCAAGATCACCCGCGGCGTCGCCCGCATCGAGGTCGGCCTCGACGAGGCGCTCTATCTCGGCAATCTCGAAGCCAGGCGCGACTGGGGCCATGCGCGGGATTATGTCGAGGGCATGCACATGATCCTGCAGGCCGACAAGCCCGATGATTTCGTGCTGGCGACCGGCGAGGCGCGTTCGGTCCGCGAACTGGTCGAACTGGCCTTTGCGGAAGTCGGGCGCAGCATCGAATGGCGCGGCAAGGGTGTCGACGAGACCGGGCTCGACAAGGCATCCGGCAAAACGCTGGTCAGGATCGATCCTGAGTATTTTCGCCCGACGGAAGTCGATCTTCTTGTCGGCGATGCCAGCAAGGCGCGCGAGCAACTGGGCTGGAAGCCCAAGACCTCCTTCAACAAGATGATCAAGGAGATGGTTGCGAACGACATCGAAGACGCACGGCGGGAGGCGGCGGGTGGCAGGCATTCCATTTGAGCTGAAAGGCAAGACCGTCTACGTCGCCGGCCATCGCGGCATGGTCGGCTCCGCGCTGGTGCGCCGGCTGGCGCGCGAAGATGTCGAACTGCTCACGGCCGCCCGCGACGAGGTCGATCTGCGCGATCAGGCCGCGGTCATCAAATGGTTCGCGGCCAGGCGACCGCAGGTGGTATTCCTCGCCGCCGCCAGGGTCGGCGGCATCGTCGCCAACAACACGCTGCGCGCCGAATTCCTCTACGACAATCTGGCGATTGCGACAAACGTGATCCATGCCGCACATGTCAATGCTGCCGAGAAGCTGATGTTTCTCGGCTCGTCCTGCATCTATCCCAGGCTGGCGCCGCAGCCGCTGCGCGAGGACTCGATGTTGACGGGGCCGCTGGAGCCGACCAACGAGCCCTATGCGATTGCGAAGATCGCCGGCATCAAGATGGTGGAGGCCTATCGCAGCCAGTACGGCGCCGACTTCATCAACGTGATGCCCACCAATCTCTACGGCCGCGGCGACAATTACCATCCCGAATACAGCCACGTCGTCGCCGCGCTGATCCGCCGCTTCCACGAGGCGAAACATTCCGGTGCAGGGCAGGTCGCGGTCTGGGGTACCGGCACGCCGCGGCGCGAATTCCTCTATGTCGACGACCTCGCGGATGCCTGTATCCATTTGATGAAGACCTATTCGGATCACGAACTGGTCAATATCGGCACCGGCGAGGACATCACGATCGCCGAATTCGCCCGCGTGGTGGCGGCGGCTGTCGGCTACAGCGGCGAGATCAGCTTCGATACCTCGCGCCCGGACGGCACGCCGCGCAAGCTGCTCGATGTCAGCCGGCTGGCGAAGCTCGGCTGGCGCGCCAGCACCGGGCTCGAGGACGGCATCCGGCTTGCCTATCAGGCGTTCCTGAGCGAGCAGGCGGCCAAGGCCTAGCTCAGCCCCGGCGAGTTTGCCGCGGCAACGTTTGCGTGGCTTGCGGCGAAAACCGGTACACATTTTTCTCCATCATGCTCTAGGATATCGGCGCCGAGCGGCCACAAGAGCCGCCGGCACAGCAGAGGAAGCATGATGAAATATCAGCGTCGCCAATTCCTGCAGCTCGTCGCGGGCGCGGCCGCAGTCCCGGCCATGTCCACCACCGCAAGCGCGCAGGCCTATCCCTTGCGTCCGGTTCGCCTCGTGATCGGCTATACGCCCGGCGGCTCGGCGGACCTCACCGCGCGCCTGATGGGGCAGTGGCTGTCGGAAAAGCTCGGACAGTCCTTCGTCATCGAGAACCGTCCCGGCGGCGGCACCAACATCGCGACCGAGCAGGTGCTGCGCGCCACGCCTGACGGCTACACGCTGCTGCTGGTCGCGCCGGCGAACGCGATCAACGCCACGCTCTACGACAAGCTGCCGTTCGATTTCATCAAGGAGATGGAGCCGATCGCGGGCATCATCCGCTTCCCCAACGTCGTGGTGGTGCATCCGTCGCTGCCGATCAAGACGATCCCCGAACTGATCGCCTACGCGAAGGCCAATCCGGGCAAGCTCAACATGGCATCATCAGGCAACGGGTCGACGATCCACATGTCGGGCGAGCTGTTCAAGATGACCACCGGCATCAACATGGTGCATGTGCCGTACCGCGGCGGCGCGCCGGCGCTGACCGACATGCTCTCCGGTCAGATGCAGGTCATGTTCGACAACATTCCGACCTGCGCCGAGCACGTCAAATCCGGCAAGCTGCGCGGGCTCGCGGTCACCAGCACGGTTCGTTCGGAAGTGCTGCCGGACCTGCCGCTGGTCGCCGACTTCCTGCCGGGCTATGAGGCGAGTGCCTGGTACGGGCTTGCCGCGCCAAAGGGCACGCCCGCCGACATCGTCGACCGGCTGAACAAGGCGGTGAATGAAATCCTCGCCGATCCCAAGGCCAAGGCGCGCTTTACCGAACTCGGCGCGATGCTGCTGCCGGGCTCCGCCGCCGACTTCGGCAAGCTGGTGGCGGATGAAACCGAGAAGTGGGGCAAGGTGGTCAAGTTCGCGGGCGCCAAGGTGGAGTAGAGGCCGGGATCAATCGAGCTGACGACAAGACAAGACTTTGCCCGCAGCTCCACTTGTGGGCAAAGGCGGACGTGGCTCGGCCGACTTGATATCTGCAACCGAACCTGCGTGCCGGCATTGCGCATACAATCGTTCTAGTCGTGGCCGATGAGACGGCTCGGTCGCGCCGGTGATTAGGTGATTGGCTTTGCACCGCACTGCGGGATCGAGGTGCAACGCGGTGCACCTCGATCCCGCGAGCAAAAGGTTGATCCGAGCTTGCATCATCCACGAGTCGAACCTGAGCAGGTTTCCGTCGCGGCGCCCCCGCTGCGCCGAAGGTTGATGAACGACGAATTTATCCACGCGATCCACATTGGGAATGGGAAATCCTGGCCTATTAAGCTTGCTAAGTTAGGTTAATTAAATACTCTCCTTGCCCCGCGGGCCAATTGCAAGTGTTGAGTTGTTCTAGCTATATTATTCCAAGTAATGGGGTAGCGAGGTGAGAGGTTTGAAATTTACCGCTTTGCGGAACGCGTTAGCTTTGCTCCTTTTTGCATTCGTTGTTTTCGAACTTGGCCTCGCCGCTCGCAAATACGATCCGTTCCCGTACCCACAACTTCGGTCCTTGATAAACAGCTTCGCTCGCAGCGAGTCCGTGGGTGTCCTTGCGAGCCAATATTCCAGTAACTCCAAGCAAGTGATGATGGACAGAAACATTGAGAGTGCACTTTTGCCTCTCAAGGTTAGGGGCTTGCGGGTCAGTGATCATTTCCCCGTCGCAAAGGCTGCTGGCGGCATCACGGCGATCGGAGGCAGCGTTGTCGTCCTCGACAGACTTGGCCACCTCTTCTTGAGTGCGCCCGACGGAACACATCTCGATCGACTAGAGTTTCCGGCGCTTCCCAACAACATCGCAGACTACCTGAAAACGCCGGGCGCCGTGATCGATGAAAAGCGATTCCGCGCCTATGACGTCGAGTATCTGCCGTCTTCGAAAATGCTCGCAGTATCGCACGAATATTTCGATCGTGAGTTGCGCAAGACGAGGATGGCGGTGTCCGTGGTAACAATAGATGCGATGGCTATCCGGCCGACCGCGCCGTGGAAGACCATTTTTCTGAGCGATCCGGAGCCTGATGGTTCGAACGAAGAATCGGGCGGCAGATTGGCTGTCGGCCCGTCTGATAAATTGTACCTGACCATCGGCAGCTACTTCGCAGACACGGCGAAGGTTTCTCAAGATCCAGCGTCTTCATTCGGGAAGATCATCGAAATCAACATCGGCGGCGGTAGCCACAAGGTCGTCAGCCTCGGGCACCGGAACCCCCAAGGCTTGACTGTTACAAGGAATGGCGCGCTTTTCGCGACGGAACATGGCCCAAAGGGCGGTGACGAACTCAATTTGATTACCGAGGGATCCAACTACGGCTGGCCAAACGTCTCGCTGGGTACCGCATACGAGGGGTACGACAGCGAATACCAAGTGAATGCGGGAGAACACACGAGTTACCAGAGTCCTGTGTTTGCGTGGGTGCCTTCGATAGGGCCATCGAATTTGATTGAGGTCCGGGGATTCGACAAAAGGTGGGATGGCGATCTGCTCGTGGCCTCGCTGAAGGCAAATTCGCTCTTTCGAATGCGGTTGGAAGGCACGAGAGTCGTGTATGCCGAACCTATCCCGTTAGGTCAGCGCATCCGAGACATTCTGCAGTTGAGAGACGGGACTATCGTGCTGTGGACTGACGATACGCAGCTATTGTTTGTCTCCGTCGATCGTGAGCGACTTGCTGGAAACGTACGGCTAACGAGGAAAGTAAACGAAAGCCTTCATGCTGCGTGCATGTATTGCCACCATTTTGGACCCACGACCCCTGCCGACTTCGCTCCGACTCTCAGTAATATCTTCTCGCGAAAGATAGGTTCGGACAATTTCCATTATTCGGAGGCACTGAGGAGCAAGGAAGGGCGCTGGACCGATAAATCACTTAAGGAATTTCTTTCCAATCCTGCGAACTTCGCGAATGGCACCGCCATGCCGCCTCTCAACATAAATCCTGAAACAATCAAGGAAATAGTCGAGGTCCTCGTGCAAATCGAGCACGCGTCAAATTCCTTTGCTCCGGAAGAGCGGCGATAAACGGCCGCTCGCCACATAGCCCGCTCGCCCCTTTCAGGGGCATGGCAGGCGTGGCGTTCGTTCGGTCGTCGCATTTCTCAGATGCCCGCGGCCGCGCGCGGCGGATTCCTTCCAAGCGTCGTCGCCATCGCCGATATCAGCGGCCGCATGAAGAACGCGTCTTCGGCGGGATAGATATCGGTGCGCAGGCCGTGGGACTTCAATTCCTCCGACACCGCCGGTCCGACCGACGCGATCGGGGTCCGGTCGAGCCCTTGCCGTAACCGGTCCTCGCAGCCGCGCGCGCGCGCGACCTCGATCAGCCGGCGGATCTGACCGAGATTGGTCAGCGCGATGGCGTCGATGCGGCCTTCCGCCATCTCGTCGATCGCCTTGATGATGTTGCCGTCAGCGGCCTGCGCGTCATAGGCGTAGGGCAGTACGGTATCCACCTCGGCGCCTTGCGCCTTGATCGCGCCGATCAGGGTGCCGTGATCCTTGTCCGGATAAAGCTGCAGGCCGAGGCGATGGCCCCTGAGGTCGAGGCGCGACAGCATCTCGGCGACGCCTTCGGAGGTCGGCTTCTCCGTCGTGATCTGCGGCTCCAGGCCGATTTCGCGCAGCGCTTTTCCGGGTTTGGGTCCACGGGTGAATTTGCGCGCCTTGCCGAATGAGGCCACGAAGGCCTGCTCGACGTCGAGCCGCCGCGCCACCTTCATCAGCCGGCGCAGGCCTTCGCCCGTCAGCAGCACGACGTCGTCGAACGGCGTTTCGATCGACCGCCTGATCCAGGCCTCGACCGGTGCCGGCTCGACCGCGTCGTGGATGGTGAACATCGGACATTGCAGCACGTCGGCGCCCTGCTCAGTGAGCAGGCGGGAAAACTGCGCTTTCTCGCGCGTTTCCAGGATCAGGATGCGGTAACCGTTCAATCTGTCGGCCATGTCGTCGCTCCAACGCAGATGCCGCGTGCTTTGTTCATCCTTCCCCCGGTTTCGGGATTGGCGCAAGCGCGGGCGCGGTGATAGAGCAGGGCCGAAAACAACCGCTTCGCCCTTTTGCCTGAATTGTAGTCAGCTTCGCCATGCCGCATCACCAATTCGTCCTGACCCTTTCCTGCCCCGATCGCCCCGGAATCGTTTCGGCGGTGTCGACCTTCCTGGCCCATAACGGTCAGAACATTCTGGACGCCCAGCAGTTCGACGATGTCGAGACCCAAAAGTTCTTCATGCGGGTGGTGTTCACCGCCGCCGATCTCGCCGTCGAATTGCAGGCATTGCAGACCGGCTTCACCGCGATTGCCGACCGATTCAGCATGGAATGGCAGATGCGCGACCGCGCCAACCACCGCCGGGTGATGCTGCTGGTCTCCAAATCGGATCATTGCCTCGTCGATATCCTCTATCGCTGGCGCACCGGCGAACTCGAGATGATCCCGACGGCCATTGTCTCCAACCATCCGCGCGAGACCTACGGCTCGCTCGATTTCGGCGAGATCCCGTTTCACTGTCTGCCGGTCACCAAGGAAACCAAGCACGAGCAGGAAGAGGCGGTCTGGAAGCTGGTGCAGGACACCAGGACCGATCTCGTGGTGCTGGCGCGCTACATGCAGATTCTCTCGGACGAGATGTCGGCGAAACTGTCGGGGCGCTGCATCAACATCCACCACTCGTTCCTGCCGGGCTTCAAGGGCGCGCGTCCCTACCACCAGGCTCATGAGCGCGGCGTCAAGCTGATCGGCGCCACCGCGCATTACGTCACACGCGACCTCGATGAAGGCCCGATCATCGACCAGGACGTCGAGCGCATCAGCCACCGCGATACGCCGGAAGATCTTTCCCGCAAGGGCCGCGACATCGAGCGCCGCGTGCTGGCCCGCGCCATGCGCCATCACCTCGAGGATCGCGTCATCCTGAACGGCCGCAAGACCGTGGTGTTCATGGATTGATAGCTATCGGCCCAGCGTCAGCGAGGCTGCGCCTGCGATGAAGTCCCGGGCTTTGCTTCCTCGCCGCGTTCGGCTGCCGGCAACAGGCGCTTCCGCTCGCGCTCCCTCATGTACTCGTCGTATTTCGCCGTCCCCGGACGGGGCGGCGCATCGGCAGGCAGCCCGCCGGCCCACGCCGGGATGGCGTCGCTGACACCGCCTGCGACTTTGTCATTGATGGTTCCGCAACCCGCCAGGCCGCCGCCGGCGAGGGCAACGGTGAGGATCGTGGCAATGTGGCGCGCGCTGATCGACATGGGCTGGAGGTTACAAGCTCACCCTTTCGGATGGATTTAGGGCGGCGCACGCCCAGGAACCAGTGCTGGGAACCAGTGCTGACGCTTCTTTGTTGACAGGACCATTTGATTTGTACAATCGTACAAATCACCGATCGATCGAAGACTTTGGTTCAGCCAACGTTGGATCTTATTATAGTACCGCATGGCTTTTTGCGATCCTGGCGTGTGTGAGGGGTCTTCACTGCGCCATTGGTCCGATTGACAACAGGGCGGCCAAGGACGCCATGTTGCCGCGCTACCTGGCCGAAAAACCGGGTTATGGTGAGAGATCAGGGGCCGGGGACTCGGCTCGAGACACAAGGCCGATCAGGGGGAGAGGATGCTCATGTCTATTCGCAGTCAATTGTTGCTGGCCGCAGGTTCCGTCGCCGCGATGCTGGCGTTTGCGCCGGCGCACGCCCAGGAGACCGTCAAGATCGGCCTGATCCTGCCGATGACCGGCGGTCAGGCCTCGACCGGCAAGCAGATCGACAACGCGGTCAAGCTCTACATGCAACAGAACGGCGACACCGTCGCCGGCAAGAAGATCGAGGTCATCCTCAAGGACGACGCGGCGGTTCCCGACAACACCAAGCGCCTGGCGCAGGAACTGATCGTCAACGACAAGGTCAATTTCATCGCCGGCTTCGGCGTGACCCCGGCTGCGCTTGCCGCCGCCCCGCTGGCGACGCAAGGCAAGGTTCCGGAAATCGTGATGGCGGCGGGCACCTCGATCATCACCGAGCGCTCGCCCTATATCGTGCGCACCTCGTTCACGCTGGCGCAGTCCTCGACCATCATCGGTGACTGGGCTGCCAAGAACGGCATCAAGAAGGTCGCGACGCTGACCTCCGACTATGCGCCCGGCAACGATGCGCTGACCTTCTTCAAGCAGAACTTCACCGCCGGTGGCGGGGAGATCGTCGAAGAGGTGAAGGTGCCGCTGCAAAATCCTGATTTCGCTCCATTTCTGCAGCGCATGAAGGACGCCAAGCCCGACGCCGTGTTCGTTTTCGTGCCGGCCGGGCAGGGCGGCAACTTCATGAAGCAATATGCCGAACGCGGCCTCGACAAGGCCGGCATCAAGGTGATCGGCCCCGGCGACGTGATGGACGACGACCTGCTCAACGGCATGGGCGATGCCGCGCTCGGCACGGTGACGGCGCATCTCTATTCCGCCGCGCATCCCTCGGCGGCCAACAAGGAATTCGTCGCCGCCTACAAGAAGGCGTTCGGGCAGCGCCCGGGCTTCATGGCGGTCGGCGGCTATGACGGCATCCGCCTGATCTACGAGGCGCTGAAGAAGACCGGCGGCAAGACCGACGGCGACGCGCTGATCGCGGCCATGAAGGGCATGAAGTGGGAGAGCCCGCGCGGCCCGATCTCGATTGATCCGGAAACCCGCGACATCGTGCAGAACATCTACATCCGCAAGGTCGAGAAGGTCGATGGCGAACTCTACAATGTCGAGTTCGCGACCTTCGAGGCGGTGAAGGATTCCGGCAAGACCAAGAAGTGACGCTGGCTTCGGCGTCATTCCGGGGCGCATCGCACCCTCCACGTCATGCCCGGGCAAAAGCGCGAAGCGCGTCTTCGCGCAGATGACCCGGGCATCCACGTCCTTCCGTGCGGCGAGAAAGACGTGGATGGCCGGGACAAGCCCGGCCATGACGACATCGCCAGTTCGTTGCCGTTCTCAAGCTTGGCTGACCTCGTCTGAATGACCACGCTGTTCACCATCCTGTTCGACGGTGTCGCCTACGGCATGCTGCTGTTCGTGCTGGCCTGCGGGCTGGCGGTGACGCTCGGCCTGATGAATTTCGTCAATCTGGCCCATGGCGCCTTCGCCATGGCCGGGGGCTATGTCTGCGCCGTGCTGGTGAATAATTCCGGCTGGCCGTTCTTCGCGGCGCTGCCGCTGGCCTTTGTCTCGGCCGCGGCGATCGGGGTGCTATTGGAGCGCACGCTCTACCGCCATCTCTACACCCGCAGCCATCTCGACCAGGTGCTGTTCACGATCGGCCTGACCTTCATGTCGGTGGCTGCCGTCGACTACATCATGGGATCGTCGCGGATCTTCATCAAATTGCCGGCGGCGCTGGAAGGCCAGTTCGATTTCTTCGGCGTCGGCATCGGTCGTTATCGCCTGATGATCATCGTGATCTGCGGCCTGCTTACAGTGGCGCTGCAATTGATCCTGTCGAAAACCCGGTTTGGCAGCCGTCTGCGCGCCGCGGTCGACGATCCCCGTGCCGCAAGCGGCCTCGGCATCAACGTGCCCCAGGTCTTCGCCTTCACCTTCGCCTTCGGCTGCGGACTGGCCGGTCTCGGCGGCGCGCTCAGCGCCGAAATCCTCGGGCTCGATCCGTATTTTCCGCTGAAGTTCATGATCTACTTCCTGATCGTGGTCACCGTCGGCGGCTCCTCCAGCATCACCGGGCCGTTCCTCGCTTCGCTCCTGCTCGGCATCGGCGATGTCGCCGGCAAATATTACGTGCCAAAGATGGGCCCATTCGTCATCTACACCATCATGATCGTGATCCTGATCTGGCGTCCGAACGGCCTGTTCGGCCGCGCCGCCGCGCGGTGAGGCTGCGATGACCGCCACCTCCGACGTCTCATCCCACGCTATGGCCCGCGCCCGCTGGCGCCCCGCCGAGATCGCGTTCTGGATTCTCGCGCTGTCCTGCGCGTTCCTGTTTCCGTCCCGTTACCTGATCATGACCGATATTCTGCGGCTGGCGTTGTTCACGCTGTCGCTCGACCTGATCCTCGGCTACGCCGGCATCGTCTCGTTGGGGCATGCGGCCTTCTTCGGTGTCGGCGCCTATTCGGCGGGCTTGTTGGCGCTGCATGGCATCGTCAACGAGCCGGTCATTGCGCTGGTCGTCGCGGGGCTCGTCGCCATGGTGCTCGGCTTCCTCACGAGTTTCCTCGTGATCCGCGGCGTCGACCTGACGCGGCTAATGGTTACGCTCGGCATCGCGCTGCTCTTGGAGGCGCTGGCCGAACGCTTCTCCAACATCACCGGCGGCACCGACGGCCTTCAAGGCATCGAGATGCAGCCGATCCTCGGCATGTTCGCCTTCGACATGTTCGGCAAGACCGGCTTCTTCTACTCGCTGATCGTGCTGTTCCTGCTGTTTCTGCTGGCGCGGCGGATCGTCAATTCGCCGTTTGGGCTGTCGCTGCGCGCGATCAAGAACAATCCGCTGCGGGCGTCCGCCATCGGCGTGCCCGTCAACCGCCGCCTGGTCGCGATCTATACGGTGGCGGCGTTCTATGCCGGCATTGCCGGCGCGCTGTTCACGCAAACCACGGCGCTGGCCTCGCTCGACGTGTTCGCCTTCGAGCGCTCCGCCGATCTGATGCTGGTGCTGGTGATCGGCGGCACCGGTTATCTCTATGGTGGACTGATCGGCGCCGTCGTCTTCAAGATGCTGCAGGAACTGTTTCAGACCATCACGCCGCAATACTGGCTGTTCTGGATCGGCCTCGTTCTGGTCGTGATGGTGCTGATCGGCCGCGAGCGCATCCATCGCTGGGTGCTGTGGGGGCCGAACCTCGTCATGCGTCAGGTCTTCGGACGCAAGGCGGGTGTCGCCGTTCCCGAGAGCGATGCGCCATGACGATCGCGCTCGAAACCAGGGGACTGGAGAAATCGTTCGGGGGCCTGCGGGTCACCCGTGATCTGTCGCTGAAGGTGGAGCAGGGCGCGCGCCACGCGCTGATCGGGCCGAATGGCGCGGGCAAGACCACCGTGATCAATCTCCTGACCGGCGTGCTGAAGCCCAATGGCGGGCGGATCCTGCTCGAGGGCAACGACATCACCGATCTCGCCGTTCACAAGCGGGTGCTGCGCGGACTGTCGCGCACCTTCCAGATCAATCAGCTCTATGCCGACCTGACCCCGCTGGAGACGGTGGGGCTTGCGGTCTCCGAACGGCTCGGCCGCGGCGGCGACTGGTGGCGGCGGATGGGCACGCGTGGCGACGTCAACGAGGAGATCGCGGACACGCTCGGGCGCTTTCATCTGCTCGACGTGATGAACGAGCCCACCGCGACGCTGCCCTATGGCAAGCAACGCCTGCTCGAAATTGCGGTTGCGATCGCGACCCGGCCACGTGTGCTGCTGCTCGACGAACCGGCCGCCGGCGTGCCCGAAAGCGAGCGGCACGACATTCTGGCGGCGGTCGCCGCGCTGCCGCGCGACGTCACGGTCTTGCTGATCGAGCACGACATGGATCTGGTGTTTTCCTTTGCCGACCGTATCTCGGTGCTGGTCAACGGCGCCATGCTGGTGGAGGGTCCGCCGGACCAGGTGGCGCGGGATCCGCAGGTGAAGGCGGTCTATCTCGGCGAGGCCGCCGATGCCTGATCTCCTTGCGATCGATGCCTTGCGCGCCGGCTACGGCGAAGCCGTCGTGCTGCCCTCGATGTCGCTGACCCTCGGCGAGGGGCAGGTGCTGGCGCTGCTCGGCCGCAACGGCACCGGCAAGACCACGCTGATCAATTCGATCGTCGGCATCACCCGCCGCTTCGGCGGCTCGATTGCGCTTGATGGGCTGGATGTCACCGCGATGCGCCCGGACCAGCGGGCGCGGGCCGGGATCGGCTGGGTGCCGCAGGAGCGCAACATCTTTCGCTCGCTGACCGTCGAGGAGAACATGACGGCGGTGGCCCAGCCCGGGCCCTGGACCGTGGAGAAGGTCTACGAGATGTTTCCGCGGCTGAAGGAGCGGCGCAACAATTTCGGCAACCAGCTTTCCGGCGGCGAGCAGCAGATGCTGGCGATCGGCCGCGCGCTCACCCTCAATCCAAAAGTCCTGCTGCTGGACGAGCCGACCGAGGGACTGGCGCCGATCATCGTTGAGGAATTGTTAAGGGCGCTCGGCACGATCACCCGCTCCGGTGGAATCTGCTCGATCATCGTCGAGCAGAATGCGCAAAAGATTCTGGGGCTGGCCGATCGGGTTGTGATATTGGAACGCGGCGCAATCGTGCATGATGCCGCCAGCAGCGCGCTGAAGGCCGATCCCGCCGTGCTCGAACGCTATCTCGGCGTCGCCGGCGCCGCCGCGCATTAGATTTGCCGCGCACTAGATTGATGGGAGTTGAGACCATGCAGAGAACCAAGCCCCCGTTCCGCGCCGACGAGGTCGGCAGCCTGTTGCGGCCGCCGCGCATCAAGGAGGCGCGCGCCAAATTGGAGAAGGGCGAGATCACGCCGGAGGATCTGCGCAAGGCCGAAGACCTCGAGATCGAGAAGGTCGTGCACCGGCAGGCCTCGGTCGGCCTGAAGCTCGCGACCGACGGCGAATTCCGCCGCTCCTGGTGGCATTTCGATTTCCTCGCCAAGCTGACGGGCTGCGAACTGTTCCACCCGGAAACCGGCATTCAGTTCGCGGGCGTCGAGACCCGCCATGACGCCGTCCGCGTCATCGGCAAGCTCGATTTCCCCGACGACCATCCGATGCTGGATCACTTCCGCTTCCTGAAGAAACACGCCGACAAGGCGCATGTCACGGCGAAGATGACGATCCCGTCGCCGGCGGTGCTGCATTTCCGTGGCGGCCGCAAGGCGATTTCGAAGGAGGTCTATCCCGATCTGGAGGAGTTCTTCCTCGATCTCGGCAAGACCTATCGCAAGGCGGTCAAGGCGTTCTACGACGCCGGCTGCCGATACCTGCAGTTCGACGATACCGTGTGGGCCTATCTCTGCTCGCAGGACGAACTGCAGAAGGCGCGGGACCGCGGCGACAATCCCGACGGCCTGCAGCAGACCTACGCCCGCATCATCAACTATGCGCTGGCCGATCGGCCGGCCGACATGGTTGTGACCACCCATGTCTGCCGCGGCAATTTCCGCTCGACCTGGATTTCCTCCGGCGGCTACGAGCCGGTCGCGGAGACCATGCTGGCCGGCACCAATTACGACGGCTATTTCCTGGAATATGATTCCGACCGCGCCGGTGGCTTCGAGCCGCTGCGCTATCTGCCCAAGGGCGACAAAGTGGTGGTGGTCGGCGTCATCACCTCGAAGTTCGGCGAGCTGGAGAAGAAGGACGACATCAAGCGCCGCCTCGAGGAAGCCGCCAAATTCGCGCCGCTCGAGCAGCTCGCGGTGTCGCCGCAATGCGGCTTTGCCTCCACCGAGGAGGGCAACATCCTCTCCGAGGAAGAGCAGTGGGCCAAGCTCAGCCTCGCGGTGGAAGTCGCGAACGAGGTGTGGGGGAAGTGACGCGCAGCGCCATCCCGGGGCGCGCGTGAGCGCGAACCCGGGATGACGGTGTGAAGTCACACCGTCACCTCTCCGCCAGATACACCTCGCCCAGCAGCGACGAATTCGACCACGGCACCTGCTTGCCCCTGGTCGCAGCGACGACTTCGGCGCGCACGCGCGTCAGCATCTGCTGTACCTCCAGCCCGGGTCTGCCGATGTGGCGCGTCAGCGCTGCCGAGAACGGGCTGTTGGCGCCTTCGCCATCGAGCGCGACCTGTCCTGGTGCGGTAGCGAAGGCGATCAGCGTGCCCGCGCCGCGCGTCGCGCCGGCGCCGAGCGTCGAGGGCGCGGCCAGCCCCGAGCCCACCTCGATATCGCGGGCAGGTCCCGCGGATGCCACTTTCGGCGCCATCGGATTGTTGCGGCAGGCGTCGAGGATCAGGATGTTGGTGCGGACCTGATCGTCGAGGCCGGCCATGATCGTATCCATGTCCATCATCGCTTCGGTGACGCCGCTGCCGGGGCGCAACTGGATGTCGACCGGCACCAGATAATTGCGGCCGTCGATCTGCACGCCGTGACCGGCGTAGTAGACTACCGCGACCTGCGCCCGTATGGCCTCGCGCAGGAAGTCGCGGATCGTCGCCTGCATGCCGGCGCGGTCGAGGTCGGTGCCTTCGGTTACCGCGAAGCCGATCTCGCGAAGGCTCTTCGCCATCGCGCGCGCATCGTTGGTCGGGTTGGGCAGCGCCTTGACATAGGCGTAGGCGCTGTTGCCGATCACCAGCGCCACCCGTCGGCTCGTGTCGGCGTGCCGGCGCTGCTCCGCGGCGGGTGGCGGCGGCGCCCTTGCCGCACCCGCCGGCTTGGCCGGGGCCGCGCTCGGCGCTGCGACCGCGTCCTTTGTCATCCGCGGAGAGGGCGGCGCGATCGCGTCGGATAATAGCGAGAGACGAACTTTTGCGGTTGCCTGATTGGCCTTGCTGCCGGCGTCCGAGGCCTTGCCTTCGAGCGCCGCGGCGTAATCCTGCCGGGCCCGGACCAGATCGCCCTTGGCCTCGTAGGCGAGGGCGCGCTGGCTGTAGGCCGAAATGAGCACGCTGCCGGGCGGCGTCATGATGTTGACCGGCGCCTTCGCCCTGGCCAGCCGGATCGCTTCGGAGGCATCGGCAATGGCGCGATCGAAATCGCCCTTCGCGCGCCAGATCACCGAGCGGCTGGTCAGCGGCTGCGGCAATTGCGGGTCGAGGCGGATCGCTTCGTTGATATCGGCCAGCGCGCCGTCGAGATCGCCGAGCGCCCGTTTCGATATGCCACGGTTCTGAAACGAGAAGGCGGACGGCGGACCATATTTGATCGATTGATCGTAGTCGGCGATCGCCTTGGCGTATTCGCCCTTGTCGCGCCAGGCGTTGCCGCGGTTATGAAAGAGGATGCCGCTCGGCGGCCCCATGCGTATGCCGTCGTTGAAGTCTGAAATCGCGATGTCGTACTCACCCTTGTCGTAATAGGCCGAGCCGCGCAGATTATAGGCGGCGACGCTCGCATGCAGGCGGATCGCATCGCTGGCATCCGTGATCACCTGCGCGTAGTTGCCCTTCTTGTTCCAGCCGACCGCGCGCCAGAAATAGATGGTCGCGAGTTTCTCGCCGGAAAACACCTTCAGCGCGATGATCTTGCTGCAGGCGTCGATCTGCTGATCGGCCGGCGTGGTGTCGGTGGTGCAGAGCGGCCCAAGCTGGCTGCGCGGCTGGGCGAGGGAGGGCGCCGACCATAGGGCGGCGGCGAGCAAGGCAAGTATCAGGATTGCGCGGCGCATCAGGTCCCCGTGATTGGCGGTCGCAAGTGGCGGATACTGCTTTGTTGCCTTCCGGAAAGCCGGGGTTCAAGGCCGCCGTCGGTGCTTCCGGGGCGCCCGTAATAGGGGTTTCCTTTGGTGGGAAGATCGTGGTAGGAAGCCCCCGTCACTTCGTGCTGCCCACCGATATTTCCCAATACCCCGCCCGATGAAGAACGATCAGATCCTCAGCCAGATCACCGAGTTCTGCCGCCACTCGGACATGGCGGAGACCACCTTCGGTCGCCGGGTGGTCAACGACGGCAAGCTGGTGCACCGGCTGCGCGAGGGCAAGCGCATCACGATCGACACGCTGGATCGCATCCAGGGCTATATCGCGGCGTCCACCGGCGTGCTGCCGCCGCCGCGCGGCCTCGACGTGCCGCCCGAAAAGCGCGATCCACGGGGCAATTTCCGCTTTTTCGAGAACCGCCAGAAATACCTGCTGTTCGTCCATACCTGCAGCGAAAAGCGGGTAATTGCCGAACGGGTAGGGCTGGAACTTGCCAGCCTGCACCCGCGGCCACCCGCGCTGCGGGTCTTCGACGCCGGCGTCGGCGACGGAACGGTGCTGGCGCGCGTGATGCGCACGATGCACGGCCGGTTTCCCCACATGCCGTTCTATATCGCCGGCAAAGAGCTCAGCCTGGAGGACGTCCGGCTGACCCTCGACAAGGTCCCTGACCGGCTGTTCGAACACCCGGCCACCGTGGTCGTCCTGACCAACATGCACTACGCGGAGGCGCCCTGGCTGACGCCGGCCTCGCCCGCGGCCGCCGCTGGGATGATCTGGCACGAGGTCGCCCTGCGAGGCGCTTCCTCGGGAGAATTCGAGACCCAGATCGCCGAGTTGGGACCGTTTCTGGAACAGAACTGGCGGGCCAATATCGGCCCCAAATCCGGCATGCCGATCTATGAGCGCCCGGTGGCGCTGGTGCTGTACCGGGAGGATCACCGGTTCCTGCTCGATTCGATCATCCCCCGTGCAGGCCGGACCGAAGCCAATTTCGACCTTGTGATCGCATCCCAGCCCTACCGTGCCAAATCCTCTGTGAATTTTCGCGCCAAGCGGATCATTGCACCGCTGGCCCGCAGCTTGCGGGCCGGCGGGCGTCTGATTGGAATTCACTCCCACGGTCACGATCCCGGCCTGGAAATCATCCAGTCGGTCTGGCCGGGGGAAAATCCTTTCGCCGTCAGCCGCCATGAGCTATTGCGCGCGGTGAAATATGAACTCGGATCGGCCGGGCGCGACCTGAACTTTAATGCCTACGCCGATAACCGTTCGATCTTTCGTTATGATATGGAAGCGCTGCCCAACGAGGTCACCGGCTCGATCGGAACCTCGACAGCCTTTGCAGCGTGGAATGCGGCGGTGTATGTCGCCCAGATCGAAGACGACCGGTTGACGGAAATGACTGAAAACAGCCGGGCCCTCGACGCTACGCGAGAGGTTCTGCGCAAGCACAACGGGCTTTGGTTTTACGACGAATCCTACGTCATTTCGCGCCGTCGCGACTGACATTCCGGGATAGATCACAGACAGCCGCCGGAAGGCCGGCGGAAACAAGGGGTTTTTGATGCGCGCGTCTTATTTGTTCACCAGCGAGTCGGTTTCCGAGGGGCATCCGGACAAGGTCTGCGACCGAATATCCGACGAGATCGTCGATCTGTTTTTCCGTGAGGGCCCGAAGGCCGGCATCGACCCCTGGGCGATCCGCGCGGCGTGCGAGACGCTCGCCACCACCAACAAGGTGGTCATCGCCGGTGAGACCCGCGGACCCAAATCCGTCACCAACGACCACATCGAAGCGGTCGTCCGCGAAGCGATCAAGGACATCGGTTACGAGCAGGAAGGCTTCCACTGGCAGAAGGCCGACATCGAAATCCTGCTGCATCCGCAGTCCGCCGACATCGCGCAGGGCGTCGACGCGCTGCAGCCCGGCACCAATAAGGAAGAAGGCGCCGGCGACCAGGGCATCATGTTCGGCTACGCCACCAACGAGACGCCGGACCTGATGCCGGCCCCGATCTTCTACGCCCACAAGATCCTGCGCCTGATCTCCGAAGCCCGCCACGCCGGCAAGGAGAAGGTGCTTGGCCCGGACTCCAAGAGCCAGGTCACCGTGCAGTATGAAAACGGCAAGCCGGTCGGCGTCCGCGAGATCGTGGTTTCGCATCAGCACCTCGTCGAGGACATGACCTCGAGCCAGGTTCGCGAAGTTGTCGAACCCTATGTGCGCGAGGCGCTGCCGGAGGGCTGGATCAACGGCAAGACCATCTGGCACATCAATCCGACCGGCAAGTTCTTCATCGGCGGTCCAGATGGCGATGCGGGCCTGACCGGCCGCAAGATCATCGTCGACACCTATGGTGGCGCGGCCCCGCATGGTGGCGGCGCATTCTCGGGCAAGGACCCGACCAAGGTGGATCGTTCGGCCGCCTATGCCGCGCGCTACGTCGCCAAGAACATCGTCGCCGCCGGTCTCGCGGACCGCTGCACGCTGCAACTCGCCTACGCGATCGGCGTGGCGCGGCCGCTGTCGATCTATATCGATACCCATGGCACCGGAAAGGTGCCTGAGGAACAGCTCGAGCAGGCGGCTGCGAAGGCGATGGATCTGACGCCGCGCGGCATCCGCACCCATCTCGACCTCAACCGTCCGATCTACGCGCGCACCTCGGCCTACGGCCATTTCGGCCGCACGCCCGACAATGAAGGCGGCTTCTCCTGGGAGAAGACCGACCTGGTCGAACCGCTCAAGCGCGCGCTCTGATGCTCCTGCCTCGCCCCGCTTGCGGGGTGAGGTCGCCGCGAAGCGGCGGGTGAGGGCGACTCTCCGCGGGCTCAGTGCGCGGATGCAGCCCCTCACCCGGACCCTCTCCCCGCAACAACGGGGCGAGGGGGAAGGCCGCGTCACATGGCGTTCGGCTCGCTTTGTTACTGACACGCTGGACCCACCGACTAGGAAAACAACATGAACGCCCCGACGAAGCCCGCCTTCACCGACTACATCGTCAAGGACATCTCGCTCGCCGATTTCGGCCGCAAGGAGATCTCGCTGGCAGAGACCGAAATGCCCGGCCTGATGGCGACGCGCGAGGAATACGGCCCGAAGCAGCCGTTGAAGGGTGCGCGCATCGCCGGCTCCCTGCACATGACGATCCAGACCGCTGTTCTCATCGAGACGCTGGCGGCGCTCGGCGCCGACATCCGCTGGGTGTCGTGCAACATCTATTCGACGCAGGACCATGCTGCGTCCGCGATCGCGGCGGCCGGCATTCCGGTGTTCGCCATCAAGGGCGAGACGCTCGCCGAATATTGGGACTACACCGCCAAGCTGTTCGACTGGCACGGCGGCGGCACGCCCAACATGATCCTCGATGACGGCGGCGACGCCACCATGCTGGTGCATGCCGGCTACCGTGCCGAGCACGGCGACACCGCCTTCCTCGACAAGCCGACTTCAGAGGAAGAGGAAATCTTCTACGCGCTCGTCAAGCGCCTGCTGAAGGAGAAGCCGAAGGGCTACTTCGCGGAGATCGCGAAGAACATCAAGGGCGTTTCGGAGGAGACCACCACGGGCGTCCATCGTCTTTACGAGATGGCGAACAAGGGCACGCTGCTGTTCCCGGCGATCAACGTCAACGACAGCGTCACCAAGTCGAAGTTCGACAATCTCTACGGCTGCCGAGAGTCGCTGGTCGACGGCATCCGTCGCGGCACCGACGTGATGATGTCCGGCAAGATCGCGATGGTCGCGGGCTTTGGCGACGTCGGCAAGGGCTCGGCGGCCTCGCTGCGCCAGGCCGGCTGCCGCGTCA
>NZ_DAINNI010000007.1:0-105138 GCF_036735945.1 Bradyrhizobium sp.
CACACTCGCCGATCGTAAACGTCAGGAAAAGGTGCGGGCAAAACACCGCTTACGTGCGACGCGACAACAGGCAACGATAATGATCGTGTCCGTCCACGACATTGAGTTCACGCGCAGGGTTATTCAGGAAATTAGTCGATCCATTATTTTTGTTAGCACAATCGCCCAATCGCCCTCTGTTTAATCCGATAATAGAAGGTAGGCCGACTTAAACGGCGCGTCTTGTTCTGCTGCGCGGCGATCGAGTTCCCATTGTGGGCGCAACCAAGCACGCATTCGCTGCGCGGTTCCGATGACAAGTTTGATCGCAAAGCCTCCCAAGAATGACCAAACCATCGTCTCAAAAAAGCTCCCTGCAATCGACCAAACGCGAATTGTAAAGCGCAACTGGCGTCGCTGCCCGGAACAGTTGAAATTTGAGCGCCGGTCCGATCGCCGATCACTGCAAGTATCCATCGAGTATCCAGAAAGGAGATGCAGTTTGGCCACAATAACTTCAGTTGCTGAGGACACTGCCGTAATCCGCTCGTTCTCCTCCAACAGCGGGAAGCCTTGAAAAGTTTGGCAGACGCCTACGACGCGGCCACGACGGACAGTTTCGCTTCATGGACGTGCGGGACCCCACAATCTCTCCAACGGATCGGTCGGCACGGCGGCACATCTCGGCTGACGCAAGGATCCACTCGGATTTGAACAATCTTCGGAGGCAGTAAAATATGGCCAATAAGCCGGTAATCAAAAGCTTTTATGCCGACAGCGGCACCCTCGGCGACGGAATCACCGACGCGAACGTCATTACGCTATCGGGTACTGCCGATGCGAATTCGACTGTGAAAGTTTACGACGGATCGACGCTTCTGGGCACCGTCACGACGAACAGTTCAGGTATCTGGCTGTTCGAGACCCCGAAGCTCTCCGACACGACCCACAGCCTGACCGCTACCGCGACCGATACGACGGGCACCAGCGCAGCTTCCGATCCCATGTCGGTGAAAGTGGTGCCGAGCGTCACGGATTTCAGGCCGGCCAGCGACAATTGGTCGAACCCGATCAAGGTCGACGGGCAGGGATGGTACGTCGAGAATGGCAACAAGGCCTGGAGTCTGACCAACCCTGATTCTCACACCATCCGGATGGAAGTGCGGCCCGGCGACGTGTGGGGTGAGGACGGCACAGCGCGTTCCGAAATCCTGACGGCCACCAACGCGCTCGACCAACAGGTCTTCAACGCAAGCTTCACGATGACCGTCGAGCCCGGGCAGATCAATAATGTCGCGTGGCTTTCGCTGGCGCAGATGCACGAGGATGCGGGAATCCCGTTCTCGATCCAACTCCTCGGCGACAAGATGACGATCCTGGCCAATCAAAATTCGGGGGGCGGGCTGGTCTATTCGGATCCGAACCAGATCGTGCGCGGTCACGCGTATGATATCCAGATCAAGGCCAATTTCTCTACCGATTCAACCGGCTTCCTGCAGATCTGGCGTGATGGCATCCAGATCGTCGATTATCACGGCAAGTTGGGCAGTGAGACCGGCGGCCAGTATTTGAAGCTGGGCGTGTACGAGGGATATCCCGAGCAAGTCAAATATTCGACCGCTGTCGACTACAGCAACATCGTCGTGACGTATAATGATCCGAACGTTCCCACGCCCTCATCGGCGGGCAACGGCAATACGGGGGGATCGACGCCCACGCCTCCCACCGCTCCGACGATCGCGACGTTCTCCACCGACAGCGGCGTGGCCGGCGACCGTATCACCAACGACAGTACGCTGACCCTGACCGGCGCCGCGGCGGCCAACAGCACCGTGAAGGTGTTCGATGGCTCGACGCAGGTCGGTACCGCGACCGCGAATGCGAGCGGCGCCTGGAGCCTCACCACGACCGCGTTGACCGAAGGCAACCACTCGCTGACGGCCAAGGCGACGAACTCCGGAGGAACCAGCAGCGCGTCGACGGCGCTGTCGGTCACGGTCGACACCGTGGCACCGACGGCTCCGACGATTTCAGCGTCGACCCCGACGAGCAGCCGCATCGAGGTTCTGACCGGCACTGCGGAAGCGAACAGCACCGTCAAGATACTCGACGGCTCGACAGAGATCGGGACCGCGACCGCCAACGGCAACGGCGCCTGGACCTACAGCACCTCGGCGTTGTCAACCGGCAGCCACAGCTTCACTGCCAAGGCGATGGATGCCGCCGGTAACACCGGCTCGGCATCTGCAGCCGCGGTCGTTAATCTCGCGGCGACCACGCCGGCTCCCTCTGCTCCGACGATTGGCACCTTCTCCACCGATAGCGGCGTGGCCGGCGATCGTATCACCAACGACAACACGCTGACCCTGACCGGCACGGCGGCGGCCAACAGCACCGTGAAGGTGTTCGACGGCGGAAAGCAGATCGGCACGGCGACCGCCGATGCAAACGGCTCCTGGGGCTATACCACCACGGCTCTGGCCGATGCCGCGCATGTCCTGACCGCGACCGCCACCAATGCGGGCGGGCAGACCAGCGCGGCCTCCGCGGCGCTGAGCGTAACGGTCGACACGCTGGCTCCCGTCGCGCCGACGATGGCGGCATCGACCTCGGCGGCGAGCCTTGGCAGTGCCAACACCACCGCCGTCTTGAGCGGTGCTGCGGAAGCGAACAGCACGGTCAAGCTGTTCGACGGCACGACCCAGATCGGGACCGCGACCGTCAATGGCAGCGGCGCCTGGAGCTACACCACTGCGGCGTTGTCGACCGGCAGCCACAGCTTCACTGCCAAGGCGATGGATGCCGCCGGCAACACCGGCTCGGCGTCCGCAGCCTCCGTCGTCAATATCACAGGGTCCGCCACGCCGGCTCCCTCCGCTCCGAAGATCGCCTCCTTCTCCACCGACAGCGGCGTGGCCGGCGACAAGATCACCAACGACAGCACGCTGGCCCTGACCGGCACGGCGGCGGCCAGCAGCATCGTGAAGGTGTTCGACGGCTCGACGCAGGTCGGTACGGCCAATGCCAACAGCAACGGGCAATGGACCTACACGACGCAGGCGCTGAGCGATGGCGGCCACAGCCTTACCGCAACGGCTACGGACGCGCAGGGTCATACCAGCGCCGCGTCGGCAGCACTTGCGGTGACGATCGACACGCATGCACCCGGCGCGCCGACGATGGGCGTCTTTTCGCAGGCAGGTTCGGCCGTCGGAAGCACGACGACCCTCGACGACCTCATCTTGAAGGGGACGGCAGAAGCGAACAGTACCGTCAAGGTGTTTGACGG
Source organism: Bradyrhizobium sp. (assembly GCF_036735945.1). GTDB lineage: Bacteria > Pseudomonadota > Alphaproteobacteria > Rhizobiales > Xanthobacteraceae > Bradyrhizobium. The sequence goes on from NZ_DAINNI010000007.1 coordinate 3,269, forward strand.
ATCGACCCAGATCGGGACCGCGACCGCAAGCGGCAGCGGGACCTGGAGCTTCGATACCGGCCATCTCGACTCCGGCAGCCACAGCTTCACGTCCAAGGCGGTCGATATCGCCGGCAACATTGGCGCTGCTTCGGCCTCGGCCAATGTCGGCATCACCGCACCGCCGGCGAGCGCGCCGACGGACGGGGTTGATATCACGAGCCTTTCGAAAGGCTGGTGGAATAGCGTCACAATCAAGGGTACCGCCGATCCGAACAGCACGGTCAAACTCTTCGATGGCGAGAAGGCGATGGGTTCGGTAACCGCAAGCGCTGACGGAAACTGGGCCTACACCACGAAACTGGGCTATTCGAACGCGGTGCATACGTATTCGGCACAGGAAGTCGACAGCACCGGGAACGTGGTCGCCAAGAGTTCAGGTCAAGCGATTCTCGGCTCGAGCTTCAGCAACAAGCTGGCCAGCACCGCAGGCGACGACCTCTTTGTCGGCAACGGCGGCACGGACACGTTCGCATTCGCCGCAAACTTCGGCAATGACGTCATCAGGGACTTCGACGCGGTCGGGCGCAGGCACGATGTCGTGGAGTTCAGCAAGAGCGAGTTCGACAGCTTCGCGAGCGTTCTCTCCCATGCGAGCCAGGTTGGCCAGGATGTGGTGATCTCGGCAGGCTCGGATTCGCTTACGTTGAAGAACACCAAGCTAAGTACCTTGGACAGCCACGACTTCCATTTCGCGTAGGAAGGGCAGCAGGGCTACACCTGCGGACTGTTGTCCGATTTAAGCATTTGCGGCGCCGTGTACAGACGTACCGGCGCCGCATTCTTTTGGGGGCGGCACCAAGCCAACCAGCCCTTCGTCGCCGGCTGTGTCAGCTCAGGGGTTTCATGACGGTTGGCGCCATGCCCTTGGAAGCGTAGTTGGCCGACACGTTGACGCCTTCTGGGTGACGCCGCTTCGCCCGAAATCGTTCTCGTGCAACAGGTGGCTGGGGAAAACCAAAGGTTTTCCGGCGTCAGCGCTCAAAAGAAGGTTGTTGAGCTCTTAACCTAGTAACCTTCTGGCAACACATGAGGAATATTCTCTGGCGTCCTTGCTATGTTGTCGAAATCGGGGGAAGAAGAGGCGATTAAGGGGTAGAACTACGCATTCATTGTGGGGATTTGGGTGAACCGGTTACGTCTATTTGCAGGCATGGGTGTGGCCGTAGCCACAGTGTGCCTCGGCGCGTGCGGCATCATACCGACGTCTGGCCCGACTGGCATCGATGTGCGGGCCGGCCAGCGCGATGCCGAAAGCCTTCCCTATGCTTTCGTGCCGGTTACGCCGAAAGTGCTGGAAGTATTGTCTCGCACCAAGCCACGATTTTCGACCGCTTTCACCGATCGCCGGGGACCCGATGACATTCGATTTGGGGTCGGGGATCAGGTCAGCGTAACAATCTTCGAGTCAGGGGCGGGTGGCCTCTTCATCCCGCTCGAGGCCGGTGTCCGTCCAGGTAATTTCATCACCCTGCCGACCCAGGCTGTTGACAGCAAAGGGAATATTTCAATTCCCTACGCGGGCGCAATTCGGGCGTCAGGCCGTACTGCAGTCGAGGTGCAAGACGCAATTGTAGCCTCTCTGAAGAACCGGGCGTTGGATCCGCAGGCCGTCGTCTCCTGGACCGACCAGCGAGCGACATCGATCAGCGTCCTTGGGGATGCGGTGGGGTCGGTTCGATTTCCCGCGAGTGCGAGCGGCGAGCGTGTCCTGGATGCACTTGCGCGCGCGGGTCTAAAGTCGCCCGGCTACGATCTCTGGGTTAGTCTGGAGCGGAAGGGACGCCGCGAGACCGTTCCGTTTGGCGCCCTGGTCTACGACTCAACCAACAATATCTATGTGCGTCCTCAAGACACGATTTTCGTTTATACCGAGCCGCAGACCTTCCTGGCGTTCGGGGCCACTGGCCGTCAGGGACAATTCCCGTTCGGCGCGTGGCGTGTGTCTCTAGCTGAAGCTACGGCAAAGGCGAGCGGTCTTGTCGACACCCAGGCTGATGCCGGCTCGGTGTTTCTCTATCGCGGCGAAACGCGCGAGATCGCTCAGCAGCTCGGGATAGACACCGCCGCCTATACCGGCGCCATCATCCCGGTGATTTACCAGGTCAACCTGCGTGATCCGGCCGGCTATTTCATGACTACGACGTTCGAAATCCGGAATAAGGACGTGCTCTACGTCTCCAATTCCATTTCGGTCGATGTCTCGAAATTCCTGAACTACGTCAGGTTGATCATCGGAACCGCGCAGGATCCGGTCAACTACGCGAACGGCGTCGTCCTGTTGAGGAATTCACTCGCTACCGGGACAACGTCATCCGCCGTCGTAATCGGAGGGACCACCGTCGCGCCATAGGTGATCCGGCGCGTCGGCCGGCGCCAGCCTGCCTGCCTCGCGGTTTGCTGCTGCTCGCTTCAGTGGCAGGGCGTCATGGTTCAGAATGGCGCCCAGGCGGCGTTCGCTCCATTGCAGCGGACGATCGGCGGGATGGCCGACGGAAGCTGGAACGCCCGTGTTATCGGTTAATCGGCCCTCGGATGTCTTGACGGCTTGCAGTGCCATGCGTCCCGCGCAATAGGGTTAACGACATTTGCCGCCAATTCCGTCCAATCGGCGGAAGCGGTTTGGCGGTGCATGTGATACTGCAGTTCTCCGTCTTGGATCGATGCTTGTATGGTCGGCGAACCGTGGAACGATGTATCGCGCGAGCTTGGTCGCTGGGCCGATCTCGGCCTCAGGCCCAGATTTTGGCTTCGCGACGATGATGCATGCGAAATGACCCCGGCGCTGGCGCGACTTCGGGATGTTGCCCAGCAATATGATATCAATATCGGCTTGGCCGTCATTCCGGGAAAGATCCAACGCAGTCTATTGGACGCATTGGCCGCTTCGACCAGAATGTTCTATCCGATGTGCCACGGGTGGATGCATACGGACTACGGCCTGCCGGGCAAGCCGGAAGAATTTGGCTCCCGTCGTCCCTTTTCCGCTCTACAATCGGACGCCACGCTGGCCTACAGGACGTTTTCAGATCACTTTGGCGACAGCAATGTGATCTTCGTTCCGCCCTATAATCGCATCGCGGCACAGTTGGTGCATGCCTTGCCCGATATAGGGTTTGCTGCGGTATCGGTTTGGCCAGGTTTCTACGAACGCACGTTATTGCGCCTGGATTCGCGTTTGCCGTGGATGCCGGCAGTGAAAATGCCGCAGCGCGTCGTTGTCCCGAGGCTGGACGTGCATGTCGACGTTATCGACTGGAAGAAGGGGACCGCGCGGGACACCATCGCCGTCGCCGCACAGGTTGTTGGGCAATTACGGCTGCGACGACGAGGATTTCTGCCATTGGAATATCCAATCGGCATCCTGACCCATCACCTCGTTCATGACGAGCCCATCTGGGCGCTATGCGATGATCTTCTGCAATTTCTCAGGGCGCACGACACCGTCGATTTTCTGGCGGCCGGCTCCTTGCTCGAACCCGCACCGGCGCAGGTTGCCGGTCGGCCCCTCCGCCGACATCCTGTGAAATGACATCATTCTCTGTATGCTTGCGATAGATCTCAAATGTTGAACGATATCAAAGCTGATGCATTTCGCGCATCGGGCAGGACGTCGCACGCGACCATCCTTTCCCTGGCTATATTTGAACGAACTTTTCGACCTGTTCTGACGCTGCGACTTTGTCGATGGACCGCGAGCCGGTCTCGGATCGGCTCATTGATTGCTCGAGTGTTGCACCGATGGACCCAAGGCATGGCCGGCATGGATTTTCCGTCGGCTATCCAGGCTGGCCCGGGCCTCTTGCTGATCCACGGATGGGGGCTCGTCGTAAACAAAGATTGCAAGATCGGATCCAATGTGACGCTGTTCAACGGTGTCGTGCTCGGGCGCAAGGATACGATTACGGCCGAGGGACGGACTACGGTCTACCCGGTCGTCGGAAACGACGTATGGATTGGCGCGCATGCCGTCATCCTGGGCGTGAGCATTGGAGAGGGCGCCATTGTCGGGCCAGGCAGTGTTGTTACCAAGGACGTGCCGCCACACTGTGTGGTCGTCGGCAATCCCGCCAAAATCATCAGGCGCGACGCCTATCCGGACGTAGTCAACAGATTCGCCGTGTAATCGACCTGCCAGCCATAAAGATTGGCCATTTCGTGCGCCGTATCGCGCATGGTTCTCACCGGACCGATGTTCTCTCGAAAGCGCTGCAGAATGGCCGGATCCTGGGCAAGTTGGCGCAGCGCGCCAGTCCACGCGCCGACGTCGTCATGGGGCACAAGCAGACCAGTTGCCTGATGGCGAACGAGCTCGCGGATACCGCCCAGATCAGAGCCAATGACCGGCACCTTCCAGGCGTTCGCTTCCAGCACAACCAGCGGACCCGTCTCCAATAGTTGCGACGGGACGGCGAGGACATCGATGTCTTGGTAGAATTCGTTCATGGCCTCCCGGGGCTGGTTGGCAACGAATTCATATTGCGAGTTGCCCGCGACCAGCTTTTCGATTCTATCGCGGTACGCGATGTCGACTTTGTCGGTGCCGGCGACACCTACAACCTTCAGGTGAAATCGGACCTCTTTCGGCAGTTGCTCGAGCGCCTCAATCAGAACATGGAGTCCCTTGGGCTCCAGCCAGCGCCCGATAAAGCCAATGCGAAGCACACCGCTGTGCCGTCTGGGCGGAACGGCCACGGCGGCAATTTCCGGATCAACGCCAGACCGCACAAACGAGACCTTGTTTTGCGGAACACCATTGATGAGCAAAGCCGATCTGAGCCAGTCACAGACCGTCACGATGCCATCAACGGTCTCTGCGACTTGACCGATCCCGGCCAGCGCGCGTTTCGCTCTCAAGCCGCCTGCGAGGACGCGGCCAACGACCGGAAAGGTTTCGAAATTGACAGATATGGCGCTGGGGATCTGCGCCAGGGATGCGGCCACCGATGCAGGAATTCCTCGCGACTTCATGAAGCATCTGGCGCAGCGCTGTTCGATTATCTCGCCGTCGCACTGCGATGCCCCTTCGCATATCATCAGGCGCGTTATGCATACGAGCTTCGCCAGGTGGACGGTGAGGAACGTCGGTATGCCCATCCCTTTGGCCGCTCGCAGGTGGGCGAGACCACAATTCGGCGACCAGTCGTGCTGATGATACACATCCGGTCGCTCAGAGGAGAGCCAATCGCGAAACAGGTCCGCGTTACCACAATCCAGAACGCTTCGTGTTGGCGCATCCTCCCACGGCCCGGGATAGTGGAAGATTCGAGTATTCCGATACTTCGATGTTCTGGCCTTGCCATCGGCGGAAGGCGCCGCGATCACACACTCGATCCCCAGGAGTCGCAGTTCTTCGGCCAGACCGGACACATAAACCTCAGTCCCTCCCATAAAGGTGGGCGTGAACCACGGTATGCCCAAAACAATTTTCAAAAATTTGTTCTCCGGACGAAATGAGTGAGCAAGAACAAGACATTAATGCCGATCTCTTGCCCGCGCAACGAGGCTTGTTTCTATCCTCGGCGTTCGTAATAATAGTAATTAATAATAATTGGCTTATATTAATGCGGATAATCTACTTTAAATCAGAAAAATAATCAACGAAGCAGCGAGCCCCCGAATCGGATTGTGCGGTTCGCTGTGGGGGCTGACTGCCCTCCGCCGGCGAGAGTGTTCATGGCGATCGAGCGCGCGGGAATGCGGGCGCTAGCCCGGATTTCTCACGGTGTTGAGGCGCATCGGGGCGCGAATCAGCGAAAGTTCTTTTGCGAGAAGGACTTTTCGATGATTCAAGGAATGCCCCGATGCCGACAGAGTGTAGCGCAGAGCGGTTTGATTTTGGAAGGGTGGAAGGCCGGGTGGAAGGCCGGGCTGTGGAAGCCGCGTTTGATGCCGGCCTGGTAACGTCGGATGCCGGAGCGCTGCTTCTGGGCGCGACTGATCGAGCGATCGATCTAGTGGGGCGCTTTGCCAATTGCTTTCGCGATCATCGCCGTCAGGACTTGATCGAGCATGCGATCGGGACGCTCGTTGGACAGCGGGTCTTTGGCATGGCGCTGGGCTACGAAGACCTCAACGATCACGACGAACTGCGGCACGATCCGCTGATGGCGGTGCTGGCGGGCAAGCTTGAAGCCAGGCGCGAGGACTGCGCACCGGTGGCCGGCAAGTCGACGCTGAACCGGCTGGAGCTGAGCCGAAACGAGCCTTCGCGCTATCACAAGATAGCCTATGACGCGGCGGCCATCGAGGCGCTGCCGGTGACGCTGTTCCAGGAGGCGCACCAGCGACCGCCCAAGCAGATCATTCTCGATCTCGATGCCACCGACGACCCGCTGCACGGGCATCAGGAGGGACGCTTCTTCCACGGCTACTACGACTGCTATTGTTATCTGCCGCTGTATGTGTTCTGCGGCCGGCATCTGCTGGCGGCCAAGCTGCGCCCCTCCGACATCGACGCCAGCGCGGGCAGCGTGGCGGAGGTCGAGCGGATTGTCCGGCAAACCCGCGCGCGCTTGCCGTTGGTACGCATCGTGCTGCGGGCAGACTCAGGCTTTGCGCGCGGGGCGCTGATGGCCTGGTGCGAGCAAAACCGCGTAGATTACCTGTTCGGACTCGCCCGCAACGCGCGCCTGGTCGCCATGATCGAAGAGGAGCTTGCCGCGGCCAGGGCGGCGGCCGAGAAAGCCGGCCGCCCGGCGCACCGCTTCAAGGACTTCCAATGGACGACGCTCGACACCTGGAGCCGAAGGCGCCGCGTCGTCACCTCGCTCAAGCGGGCCGAGGCAGGGGCGCGGCAGCTCTATGAGGACGTCTACTGCGCGCGCGGTGACATGGAGAACCGGATCAAGGAATGCCAGCTCGACCTCTACGCCGACCGCACTTCGGCCGCCACTATGCGGGCCAATCAGCTAAAATTGTGGTTCGCCTCGATGGCCTATGTGCTGCTGTGTGCCCTGCGGCGCATCGGCCTGGCTGAAACCACCTTTGCGGACGCCACCTGCGGTACCATCCGCCTCAAGCTCCTCAAGATCGGCGCGCTGGTGCGCGTCTCCGTTCGCCGCATCAAGATCGCCACGGCTTCGGCCTGCCCAGCCGCCGAACAGTGGGCAATCGCCGCCGGCCGCCTGGCCGAAGCCGCCAAGGCTCGTGCCTCGCCGGCCTGACACGCGAAGCCGCCTCGCGCCCAATCGGCAGCATCACCACAAGGTCCAACGCAGACAATCAAAGCCAGATCGACGGCCGCGCCTTCAGCGCCACGGCACCTCGTTGCTTTCGTCAGACACCCCTATCTCACGTCGCAAAACAATTGGCCCTGTGAGAAATGCGGGCTAGCATCGTCGGAACTGGAGTACGGTTCGGCGAGATGCGATATTTGTCTGGCTGGTAAAGATCAAGTAACTCGATACCGGCCAATGCGGCCACATTGCGCAAAATTCTTGGCCAGCTTCCCTATCAATTTACCGCATTGCTCCGCCGTCCAATGCTGAGCCCTGCCGCCGGCCTGCCCATTGAGGCAGTTGTCGAACGAACTTTGGTGCCTTGCCGCGAAGGTAGCCATCGATGCCTGGCTTGCTTCTTCGTCGTCTTGAGAGCCGCCATGGATTGATCAGGCCCGGCTAGATGACAGACCCCGGGGGCCGCCGCGGTCGCACTGAACATCCCCACGCGGTGCAAGCGGGCTACTCCCCCGACTTCCTGAAGCCTGCATGGTCGAGGCGCTGCCGCCGCGCCCGATCGATGGCGACGGGATCGTATGTGTGGATCGACGCCACCTGAGTTGAGGCGGGGCAGCGGCAAGGACATGGTCCGGCGCTGCCGAGCCTGCCATACGAAGCGTATCGCTTCGTATGGGTTGTCCGCGATCGGAGGGAAGGCTGCGCTTGATCGGAAGATCTTCTCTTTTTGGCGGGGCGTGATTCTATTGGTGCATCGGAAATGATTCGGCGCGGAGCGCAGCAGCATCGCGATTAGCCGATCCGTTTCGTGTCCGGCTGGATCAGATATCAAACTCGAGCATGACTGGGCGGAGCTCGCGGGCGGATCGCTTGGGGAAGCAGACGACAAGATTGCCTCCATTTTGTTGCGCCAGGATCGGTCGGGTCCTGAGAAGTTACCGGCATTACCCGAGCGCTTTTGCGTGCTGTTCGGCGAAGGTGTTGCCGAGCGCCGAGGACCCTGTCTCCAGTACTTCGGCTGCATCGAGTTCTTCCAGCAAGTGCGCTCTCGCGCGCGAGGAATCTTACCTTGGGGTCGCCAAATGCTCGTCATCAATCGGCCTAAATATCCCATCAACGAGCAAGAGGGGGCAAACTTCAAGCGTTCAAAGACGACGGGGCTCAAGTCCGTAAAAGTGCTTACCGCTGGCATCCAGTGACATCGTCAGGAGGCCACCGAGGAAATGGCTGTTCACAGGGGAAATTGCGTCATTCAAATCGGAAATTAGCATGGCTTTAGAGGTGGACCGGATATTTAATATGGAATCATGGGGAAGGGTCGAGCGGCGGCCGGGATCGGGGCGATTTGTTAAATATCTAAACATGGGCTCAATGGCCCCTAAATGGGTCGGTGCTAGGCTGCGCTTGATAGCCGCACAAGTATTTATTCATGACCCATGCGAGGATTCAAATATGACCCACGCAAGCATTAATTTGGGTTCGTCTGATCGGCGGGGGATTTAAATATGGCTAACAAGCCCATAATCAAAAGTTTCTATGCGGACAGCGGGACCCTCGGCGACGGGATCACCAACGCGAACGTCATTACGCTGTCGGGTACTGCCGATGCGAATTCGAGCGTGAAGGTCTATGACGGATCGACGCTTCTGGGCACCGTCACGACGAACAGTTCGGGTATCTGGCTGTTCGAGACCCCGAAGCTCTCTGACACGACCCACAGCCTGACCGCTACCGCGACCGATACGGCGGGCACCAGCGCGGCCTCCGATCCCATGTCGGTCAAAGTGGTGGCGAGCGTTACGGATTTCAGACCGGCCAGCGACAATTGGTCGAACCCGATTCAGATCGACGGCCAGGGATGGTTCGTCGAGAATGGCAACAAGGCCTGGAGCCTGACCAATCCGGATACGCACACGGTTCGGATGGAAGTGCGGCCTGGCGACCTATGGGCCGATGACGAGACGGCCCGATCCGAAATCCTGACGGTCACGAACGCGCTCGACCATCAGGTCTTCAACGCAAGTTTCACGATGACCATCGAGCCCGGGCAGATAAATCCTGTTGCCTGGCTTTCGCTGGCGCAGATGCACGAGGATGCGGGAATCCCGTTTTCGATCAATATCGTCGGCGACAAGATGACGATCTTGACCGATCAGAACGCGGACTGGGGCGGGTTGGCTTATGAGGATCCGAACCCCATCATCCGCGGTCACGCGTATGACATTCAAATCAAAGCCAATTTCTCTACCGATGCGACCGGCTTCCTGCAGGTCTGGCGTGATGGCATCCTGATCGTCGATTATCATGGCCAGTTGGGCAGTGAGACCGGCGGTCAGTATTTGAAAATGGGGATTTATGAGGGTTGGGCCGAACAGGTCCAATACCCGCTTGCCGTCGACTACAGCAACATCGTCGTGCAGTTCAACAATCCGAACGTCGCGACGCCTTCCGGCAGTGGCGGTGGCAATACGGGGGGTGGTACGGGCGGCGGATCGACGCCTCCCTCTGCTCCGACGATCGCGACGTTCTCCACCGACAGCGGCGTGGCCGGCGACCGTATTACCAACGACAACACGCTGACCCTGAGCGGCACCGCGGCGGCCAACAGCACCGTGAAGGTGTTCGATGGCTCGACGCAGGTCGGTACCGCGACCGCGAATGCGAGCGGCGCCTGGAGCCTCACCACGAGCACGCTGGCCAACGGCGGCCACTCGCTGACGGCCACCGCGACGAACTCCGGGGGCACCAGCAGCGCGTCGACGACGCTGTCGGTCACGGTCGACACCGTGGCGCCGACGGCTCCGACGATTTCGGCATCGACCCCGGCGAGCAACCGCATCGAGGTTCTGACCGGCACTGCGGAAGCGAACAGCACCGTCAAGATATTCGACGGCTCGACCCAGATCGGGACCGCGACCGCCAACGGCAACGGCGCCTGGACCTACACCACCACGGCGTTGTCAGCCGGCAGCCACAGTTTCACCGCCAAGGCGATGGATGCCGCCGGCAACACCGGCTCGGCGTCTTCAGCCGCCGCTGTCACGATTTCGGCGGGGCCGGCTCCCTCTGCTCCGACGATCGCCACCTTCTCCAGGGACACTGGCGTGGCGGGCGACAATATCACCAACGACAACACGCTGACCCTGACCGGCACGGCGGCGGCCAACAGCACCGTGAAGGTGTTCGATGGCGGAAAGCAGATCGGCACGGCGACCGCGAATAGCAATGGCGCCTGGAGCTACACCACGTCGGCTCTGTCGGATGCCGCGCATGTCCTGACCGCGACCGCCACCGATGCGGCGGGGCAGAGCAGCGGGGCCTCCTCAGCGCTGAGCATAACGGTCGACACGCGTGCCCCGGTCGCGCCGACGATCACGGCATCTACCGCGGCGGCTAGCCTTGCCAATAACAATATTAAGGTTCTGACCGGCACTGCGGAAGCGAACAGCACGATCAAAGTATACGACGGCACGACTCAGATCGGTACCGCAACCGCAAATGGCAACGGCGCCTGGACCTATACCGCCGGGACGTTAACCGACGGCAGCCACAGCTTCACTGCCAAGGCGATGGATGCCGCCGGCAACACTGGCTCGGCGTCTACGGTACTTTCCGTCAGTGTCTCCGCGCCGACGATGATCGAATCGACCGGGACGACCAGCCTGATCAAGGCCGGAAACACTTATTACCTCGGCAGCAACGGCCCCACGCTGAAATACGCCGGGGCGGACTATGTTGCGGGACAGTTTGGCGCCATTGCACCGGTTGCCGTCGAGCAGACCTCGACCGGTTACGTTGTTGCCTGGAAGGTCCCCAACAAGGACCAATACGTGGTGTGGACAACGGACGCCAACGGCAACCAGATTGCGAATGTTACCGGGACCGTTTCAGGGACCAGCGCCGCTCTGCAAGGATACGAGACCGCGCTCCAACAGGACATCAACGGCGACGGGAACATTGGCCTGGCCGCGACGACGATCGAGTCGTTCGGATCGACCAACCTGGTCAAGGCCGGCAGCAACTATCTTCTCGGCAGCAATGGCCCCACCTTGAAATACGCCGGGGCGGACTTTGTTGCGGGGCAGTTTGGTAGCACGACGCCGATCGCCGTCGAGCAGACGTCGACGGGCTACGTCGTGGTCTGGAAGGCCGGCAACAATCAGTACGTGGTTTGGACGACCGACGCCAACGGCAACCAGATTGCGAATGTGACCGGGGCCATTTCAGGGAACAGCGACACGCTGAAGGGTTACGAGAACACGTTGCACCAGGACCTTAACGGCGACGGGACGATTGGCACGCCAGCGACGACAATCGAGTCGTTTGGATCGACCAGCCTGGTCCAGAGCGGAAACAACTATCTTCTCGGCAACGGTGGTCCCACGTTGAAATACGCCGGGGCGGACTTTGTTGCGGGGCAGTTCGGCAGCACGACGCCGATTGCCGTCGAGCAGATGTCGACCGGTTACCTCGTGGCCTGGAAGGCCGCCGGCAACCAGTACGTGATATGGTCGACCGACGCCAACGGCAACCAGATTGCGAATGTGACCGGGGCCATTTCAGGAAACAGCGACACGCTGAAGGGTTACGAGAACACATTGCACCAGGACCTTAACGGCGACGGGACGATTGGCACGCCAGCGACGACAAGCGAGTCGTTTGGATCGACCAGCCTGGTCCAGAGCGGAAACAACTATCTTCTCGGCAACGGTGGTCCCACGTTGAAATACGCCGGGGCGGACTTTGTTGCGGGGCAGTTCGGCAGCACGACGCCGATTGCCGTCGAGCAGATGTCGACCGGTTACCTCGTGGCCTGGAAGGCCGCCGGCAACCAGTACGTGATATGGTCGACCGACGCCAACGGCAACCAGATTGCGAATGTGACCGGGACCGTTGCCGGAAACAGCGCTACGCTGAAGGGCTACGAGAACACATTCCACCAGGATCTGAACGGCGACGGGGCGATTAGCGCTCCGGTGATCAGCGCTTCCGCATTGAGCGCCGGCAATGTTACGGCTTCGGTGCTCGACGTCACCGATCTGAGTGTGAACTCAGCTAACATGGTGACGGTCAAGGGCACCGGCGCTGCGAACAGCCAGATCAGTATCTACGATGGCGCCAAAGCGGTGGGGATGACGCAATCCGACGCCAACGGAGCCTGGAGCTTCACGTCGTCGGCCAGTTCGAATGAAGCACATTCGTTCATGGCCAAGCAACTCGACAGCGCTGGCCAGGTGGTCGCGAGTTCGGGGAGCGCGATCCTTGGAACGGCAAACAACGATACGCTGGTAAGCACCGGCGGCAACGATGTGTTCAAGGGCAACGGCGGCAGCACTGATACCTTCGTGTTCGCGGCCAATTTCGGGCGCGATGTCATCCAGAACTTCGAGGCGACCGGATCGGCACATGACGTCATTCAGTTCAGCAAGACCGATTTCGACAGTTTCGCGAGCGTGCTTGCCGACGCAAGTCAGGTCGGTGCGGATGTGGTGATCAAGACCGGCTTCGACACGCTTACGCTGAAGAATACCGCGCTGAGCCATCTGGACAGTCACGACTTCCGCTTCGCGTAAAACCGGTCCCCGGGAGACAACAAGGCACATTTTGATATTATATCTCTCAGCACAAGGCATGGTCGGGGGGGCAACGCCATGACTGATATCGGTCGGCGGCAGGAAGCTCCGCCGCCTGTGAATATCGACGACATCGAAGTTTCAAATCTTCAGGTGGCGATCGCGGCTGCGCGTATTCTGGCGGACCGGACGCGCTCGCGGTTGAGTTCGACCGTGGAAGCGATGCGCCGGCGGATATTCTCCGGCCGTGCCCCGTCGAATGCGGGATACGCGGAGGCCCGTTCGGAGATCTCGGCATTCCTCGCCTCCTGCCGCCGGATATTCTGGGCTCTCGCCATCTTCAGTGGCATCAGCAATCTTTTGATGCTGAACGGCTCCTTCTTCATGCTTCAGGTCTACGATCGTGTCCTGCCCGGGCGCAGCATTCCCACGCTTGTGGCGCTTTTGCTCCTGACGACGATGCTGTACCTGCTGCAGGGTGGGCTCGACCTGGTCAGAAATCGGATAAGCGTGCGTATCGGACGCCATCTTGATGAAGGGCTGGGGCTGCGGGTCTATGATGCTGTGGTCAGGCTGCCTCTGAAGACCCGTGGCGATGGTGATGGCCTGCAGCCGTTGCGCGACCTCGATCAGGTCCGTAGTTTCCTGTCCGGCGGCGGACCGACTGCTCTGTTCGATCTGCCGTGGTTACCTGCCTATCTGGCCATCTGCTTCCTCTTCCATTTCTGGATCGGTGTGACTGCCTTGTTGGGCGGCATCGTTCTTGTCGCGCTCACGCTTCTTGTCGAACTGCGGACCCGAGGTCCGGCCAAGGCGACCTCCCAACATGCCGTGTTGCGCAATGCGCTGGCGGCCGAGGGCAGGCGAAATGCCGAGGTGCTGCAGGCAATGGGCATGCGGCGTCAGGCTGCGCAGCGCTGGCAGGACGCCAATCAGAAATACCTCGAAGCTCACGAAACAACGAGCGATATCGCCAGCGGCCTTGGCGGGGTCTCGAAAGTCTTTCGCTCGCTTCTCCAGTCCCTGGTTCTCGCGGTCGGTGCCTACCTGGTTATCAACCAGGAATCGACTGCCGGCATCATTATCGCGGGCTCGATTCTGACGGCGCGCGCGCTGGCGCCGGTCGAAATCGCGATTGCGAACTGGAAGGGATTCGTTGCCGCTCGCCAGTCCGGCGAGCGCCTGGACAAGCTGCTGAAGCTGCTGCCCGCCCGGGAGGAGCCGCTCGCATTGCCTCCGCCAACCAGCACGGTGGTCGTCGAGCACCTCTACGTCGCGGCTCCAGGTTCCGAGAAGCACCTGCTGTCGGACGTGTCGTTCGCACTGAAGAGCGGGGACGCCGTCGGCGTCATTGGTCCGAGCGGTGCCGGCAAATCCACGCTCGTGAGGGCGCTGGTCGGGGTCTGGCCGCAAGTGCGAGGCAAGATCAAACTTGATAATGCCGTGCTCGAGCATTGGACGTCGGAGGCGCTTGGCAGGCACATCGGCTATCTGCCCCAGGACATCGAATTGTTCGACGGCAGCATCGCTCTCAACATTGCCCGTTTCGACGAGAATGCAACCGCGGCCCAGGTCCTGGAGGCCTCGAAGGCTGCAGGCGCACACGATCTTATTCTCTCGCTGCCCGACGGCTACCTTACGCGCATCGGCGAAGGCGGAACGGCCTTGTCGGCCGGTCAACGCCAGCGCATCGGTCTGGCTCGCGCGTTCTACGGCAATCCGTTCCTGGTCGTGCTCGATGAACCCACGTCGAGCCTCGACTCCGACGGCGAGGAAGCGCTGACGGAGGCGATCCTGAATGTCAGGCGCCGCGGCGGGGTTGTGGTCGTGGTCGCCCATCGCCCGAAGGCGCTTGAGGGCGTCAATTACGTTCTGGTGGTCGGCGAAGGCAGGGTGCAGTCGTTTGGACCGAAGGAAGAGGTGCTGAGGAAGGTCTTGCGGCCAACCGTACCGCTGAGGGTGGTTGACGACGGCAGGGGAGGGGCGCAGTGGACCGCGAAGTGATAAAACCGGCGCTGCATTCGATCCAGCGGTACATCATCGTCGGCATGTTGATAACCGCCTTCGTGACGTTCGGGGTCGGCGGTTGGGCCGCGACATCCCAATTGTCCGGCGCCGTGATCGGTCAAGGGACCGTTGTCGTCGATTCCAGCGTCAAGAAGGTACAGCATGCTACCGGGGGTATTATCGGAGAGCTGCGCGTGCGCGAAGGCGATCGCGTCAATGCCGGCGATATCCTGATCCGCCTTGATGAGACGCAGACGCTGGCCAACGCCACGATTGTCACCCAGAGCGTCGACGAATTGCTCGCGCGCCAGGCCCGGCTCGGGGCGGAGCGTGACAATGCCGACGAGATCGTGTTTCCGAGAGCTCTGATCGAACGAAGCCGCGACAGCAAGTCGGAGGCGGCGCATGCCATCGCGGCAGAACGAACGCTCTTCAATTTGCGTCGGGAAACGAGAGCCGGGCAAAAAGCCCAGTTGAAAGAGCGAAGCACCCAGCTGCTGGACGAGATCAAGGGATATGTGGGGCAGAGCGAGGCCAAGCAGAAGGAAATCGACCTGATCTACAAGGAACTCGAGGGAGTTCGCTCGCTGTGGCAGAAGAACCTTGTCCCGATCACGCGGCTGACGGCGTTGGAGCGCGACACGGCTCGTCTGGAAGGCGAGCGTAGTCACTTGACGGGAGCGATCGCTCAATCCAAAGGCAAGATTGCGGAAATCCAGCTTCAAATAATACAGGTCGATCAGGATCTGAGGACCGAGGTCGGCAAGGACCTGATCGAAACGCGATCCAAGCTTTCGGAACTGTCTGAACGCAAGACGGCCGCCGTGGATCAGCTGAACAGGATCGACATTCGTGCTCCCCAGAGCGGGCGCGTCCATCAATTGGCGGTCCACACCGTCGGCGGGGTCATTGCGCCGGGCGAGCAGATCATGCTGATCGTTCCGGATGCGGACGCGCTTGCCATCGAGGTGAAGATAGCGACGCGGGAGATCGATCAGGTCTATTTTGGCCAGGTCGCTGCAATGCGGTTTGCAGCCTTCAATCAGAAGACCACCCCGGAGATTGAGGGGACGGTGAACATGGTTTCCCCCGATCTTACGCAGGACCAACGAACTGGGGCCAGTTATTACACGGTTCGTGTTGGGCTCAAGCCCGAAGAAATCGCCAAGCTTGGGTCCAACAAGGTGGTGCCCGGCATGCCCGTGGATGTGTTCATCAAGACATCGGGACGAACCGCGTTGTCGTATTTGATCAAGCCGCTGATGGATCAGGCGGAGCGGGCGCTCAAGGAGCGGTAACAGATCCGCCGAAACGCGCGGGGCCATTCATGACTGTACGGGTGCAGAGTCCGTACGGCCCGCGGGCGCGGTGGACAGCGTCGTAATCGCCGCCCCTTCGATGACGGCGCAGGTGAGACGTCCAGTCGCGAAAGCTCCCGTATCAATGTTGATGCGGTTGGATCGCATTTCCGGCTCGCGCACGGGTGTATGACCGTGCACGACAAATACGCCAAAGGCTGCTTCAGAGCCGAGGAAGTCCTCGCGAATCCAAAGCAGATCCTCCTCGACTTGATCCGCAAGCGGAATGCCTGGGCGGATGCCTGCGTGCACGAACAGAAAGTCTCCGCACTGGAAGGATAGCGGCAGCGAGTTCAAGAACGCGAGCTGGTCGATCGACATGGCCGCGGCGAGTTCCTCCGAAAGCTTTGCTCGTTCGCCTTCGTCGGGGCTGAAGGACGGCTTCAGGCCATACGAAAGCAACGTCTCAAGGCCTCCGCACTGGCGCCAATCGCTGAGAACTGCAGGTTCTTTGAGGAAGCGGGTGATGAAGGTTTCATGGTTTCCCTTGAGAAAGATGCTCTCGCCGGCGTCCCTGCATTTCAGCAGGATGTCGATTACCTCTCGCGATGACGGTCCCCGGTCGACGTAGTCGCCTATGAAGAGGAGAATTGGCCGCTCAACCGGCCTCTGCTGCCGATCGATGCCGATCTTTTCGAGCATTATCCGGAGAAGGTCTGCACGACCGTGAATGTCTCCAATCGCGTAGATCCTGACGCCCGCAGGAAGGGTTGCCGTGGCGCGAAAGCTCTGCGACGGACCAGCGTGGCCGGACCGGGTCTCTGCAGTTGGAAGCGGAGACGTTTCCTGGTGTGCGCTCGAGCGTGCCGGTCGCGCTGGAGGGAAAGCAGCAGCGCGAGGTTGTGGACTCCGTTCGATGATGGTCGCATCGGCGCGAGCGAAATGTTCGCTCAAGGCGGGTGAATAATCGCTGTCGTTATGCAGGTAGCGTCCGCTCAAGACGTCAGTTTCCCTGACATAAACTTTGAGCGCGACAATCGCCAGGAGAAGAGTGAGCTGAGCGCTGACGATGACAGCGAGATCGACCATGGTCATTGTCATGGAATCACAAGGCCGCCACGCTGCAAAAATTCCAGTTGCATCAAGAGGTGTGCAGCGCAATGCCTGTGTCGATCATCCATACTTTTCAGGCGCTGTTCGCCAGCAACGAAGCTCGGGCGCAGGTGAGCCGGATAACTCACCAGCGCCATCTCACAATACTATCGAGCTGGTTGTAATTAAATCACAACAGAAGGTTTATCGACAAGTTGGATATCTCGTCGGCTCGGGAACATGATTTCGGGGCGATGAACCCGACTGACGCCGTTAAGTCAAAGTTGAAGCGATCCCCGGAAGCCGGCGCCACTCGAAAAGTGCCGCTCCGCTTGAAGCGATCCCCGTTGTCCTCATGCTCAAATCGGTCGCCTGTCTCCGACATCTGGCGACTCACCGAGTTTCGGTCCAATAGGGAACAGGCCGCGACGCAGCGTGAAGAGGCAGCCGCAGCGCGGGGCCGTACCCGTTCACAAGGCGGTTTTCCGGATCGGCGTAATTGTCTTGAAACAATGTTGGCCTAACCTCTCACCAGTTGGGAGGTGAGAAGTTGGCACAATTGTTGCAGACTTGGGGATATTTATTGGAGGTCCAAGCTTTTACGTAGCGAGTATTTGAGATGGGGCATCCAGTCGAGATTTTCGCGAAGCTGCCCGCGTTCTTTCGAACTAGAGCGAAAATTCAGGCGTGACTGGGAATCCAGGTTTTGCGTAGGGGAGTTTTGGGATGAAATGGTCTATCCAGGTTTCCGAACAGCGTCTCTTGCGAGCTTCCGCCGACCTCAGCAACCAATTGGCGGAAGTTCAGAAGCTCCGAGCAGCAATCCAATTGGCCGAGGCCTCCAGGCGGTATCTGCCAGAGGTCATCAATAATATCGACAGGCCGTCAAGACTTCCCGCTTTCGACCGCTAATTGCGGCGTCGTTTTTCGGCGCTGCGACGTGAGCATGAGAACGCTCCGGGTGGGCATAACTGTGGGACCTGGCTCCGTTCATGTCTGGCCTCCCGGGCCCGCACTCGCTTCCTGCAAAGCATCACAAGCTGCAACTGGCTAAGCCGGCGTTCGAGTTCAACTGGTTTCCACCGCTGTCTTCTGGGATTTTCATGTGATTCGGACGTTATTTGTATGCATTAAAAACCAATGTTGTTTTCCAATTAAAATGAGGTAAAAGCGTAGCGACCGCATTATAAAGTCGCGGCCAAAACAGCGCATATTGGGCCCGGCATTCGGGCGGCCAGGTTTTCGAAATGATGTTTGTTTTCTCAATTTCCAACTTTTTGTTTTGGGAGTGAGTTATGTCGGAGTACAGCCGCTGCATAGGATTACTTCGTCGGACTAGTTTCGATTTAATGGTCGAATACGAGGAGCTTCTCCGTCTGCGCGCAGAAGTCGCCCGCTTGCTCTTTCCCTTGAAAAAATCGCCGCCTCGCAAGCGCCGGATCACGCGCAGCAACAGGATGCCGCTACGCGTATCGCAGCGAACTGAGCCGCGTGCTTCTTCGGCCACCATCCTGCCGCTGATGCTGGAACGCCCCCCAACCTAGGTCGCTTCGCCACCGAGGCGCGGCCGGCAATAGGCCCTCGAGGTCGAAAGGCTGCTGATCGGATCGCGGCCCGCGGGCTGCCCCTTTGGGTGCTGTCACTACAACCAGGAGTTATGTCGACCGACAATGCAATCTGAGGGCTGAGAGAGCTCTCGTCGACCTATGGCATCATGGTTCGCCATCCCGAACCTCCGCAGTCCGTCCCGGCGCTCCGCCCGGGTTTTGCAAAGGGGCTTTCATGGGCGCTGAGATCAAGCCTTATCGCATTTCGATCGGCGACAACGTCCTCGACGATCTCAAATTCCGGCTGCGCAACACACGCTGGCCAGAGGCCGAACTGGTCGACGACTGGAGCCAGGGCGCGCCGCTGCAGTGGATCAGGGAGGTCTGCCGCTACTGGGCCGAGGAGTACGACTGGCGCCAGCGCGAAGCGCGGCTCAATCGCTTCGCGCAGTTCACCACCGAGATCGACGGGCTGGACATTCATTTCCTGCATGTCCGTTCGCCGCATCCGGGCGCGATGCCGCTCATCATCACGCATGGCTGGCCGGGATCGGTGGTCGAGTTCCACAAGGTGATCGAGCCCTTGACCGATCCGACCGCGCATGGCGGCAACGCTGCCGATGCGTTCCACGTGGTTTGTCCGTCGCTGCCGGGCTTCGGGTTTTCGGCGAAGCCGAAGACCGCGGGCTGGGGCGTTGACCGCATTGCGTCGGCCTGGGCGGTGCTGATGGACCGCCTTGGCTACGCGCGATATGCCGCGCAAGGTGGCGACTGGGGTTCGGCGGTCACGACCGCCATCGGGGCACAGGATCCGACGCATTGCGCCGGCATCCACATCACACTGGCGATGTCGGCGCGGCCCAATGTCGAGGGACAGCCGACGGCGGAGGAAGCGCGGGCATTGCAGGGGATCAAGTATTACGCCGATTGGGATTCCGGCTACTCCAAG
This sequence comes from Bradyrhizobium sp., assembly GCF_036735945.1. GTDB lineage: Bacteria > Pseudomonadota > Alphaproteobacteria > Rhizobiales > Xanthobacteraceae > Bradyrhizobium. Next base: position 22,952 of record NZ_DAINNI010000007.1, read on the forward strand.
CAGCAGTCGACCCGGCCGCAGACGCTTGGCTATGCCCTGACGGACTCGCCGAGCGGGCAGGCCGCGTGGATCCTGGAAAAATTCTGGGCCTGGACCGATTGCGACGGTCATCCCGAAAACGTCCTCGGTCGCGACGAACTGCTCGACAACGTCATGCTCTACTGGGTGACGGCGACGGCCGCTTCATCGGCGCGCCTGTACTGGGAAAGTTTTGGGCCCAAGCGCCGCACCGCTCACAAGGTAGCGGTGCCGACCGGCGTTGCCGTGTTCCCCAAGGAGATCGTCGCGCCGGTGCGAAAGTGGATGGAAGCGAGCTACACGAACATCCGGCATTGGAGCGAAATGCCAAAGGGCGGTCACTTCGCGGCATTCGAGCAGCCGGACCTGTTCGTGCGGGACGTGCGGGACTTCTTCCGGACGTTGCACAGGGAAGGCTGAACCTGCCGGCCCACTTCGAGCGAGGCGGTGCGCGTCACGAAGCGACGAATTTCAGTCGCGGTAGGACGGATCGGTGCGGTCGAGCTTGCGCAGCAGCGCCGGCCAGGCAAGGTCGCCGTTGCGCGCGCCGCGGCCCGGCTTCGGCTGCATCCGCTCATAGGTGTCTTCGAGAATGGGTTTCGGCGGGTAGATCAGCTGGGTGTTGCAGGACAGTGCCATCACCTGCACCTGGCAGGCGCGCTCGAGCCGGAACAGGACGTTGAACGCGGCCGGAACGGTGCGGCCGACGACAAGCAGGCCGTGGTTGCGAAGGATCATGGCTTCGTGGTCGCCGAGATCCCTCACCAGCCGCTCGCGCTCGTCGACATTGTCGGCGATGCCTTCGAAGTCGTGATAGGCGATGTGAAGAAACCGCATCGAGGTCTGCGCCAGCGGCAACAACCCGCATTCCATCGCCGAGACCGCCATGCCCGCCGGCGTGTGTGTATGTGCCACGCAATCCATGTCGTGCTTGGCCATGTGGATGGCGCTGTGAATGACGAAGCCGGCAACGTTGACGTCATAGTCGGACGCGTTGAACAGCGTGTTGCCGTTAACGTCGACCTTGATCAGGCTGGAAGCGTTGATTTCCTCATAGAGCATCCCGTACGGGTTGATCAGGAACTGGTCCGTCGTTCCCGGCACCCGGCAGGAGATGTGATTGGCGACCATCTCGGTCATCCCGTAGATCGAGGTGAGGCGGTAGCACGCTGCGAGATTGACCCGAGCCTCCCATTCCTCCGCGCTCACCTGCTCGCGGACGGATTTGACGACCTTGATGGCCGGCGCGCTGACGGGAGGATTCATGGCGTTTCACCCCAAAGTGGAATTATTCGGCTTCAAGGCCGGTACATTGGCGAGCAGGATAGCGACAAATTTTGTGGCCTCGCAAGGCGGGCCCGCCAGCGTTATTGCAGGTCTGGCGGGTGAAATTCGGATGCACCGTTGGACCAGTGCTCCAGCGGTTAGCCAGGCACGGCTCATTTCCTGTGGCGGCTGCCCAGCGCCGTCGCAATCGATTCCGGACTCCTGATGCGCTCGATCAGCATGTCGATGCGATCGCCGCCCCAGAACAATTCGCCGTTGAAGACCATGCTGGGCACGCCGAACACGCCGAGCTCTTCCGCCTCATCGATGATGCGGTCATGCTCCGACCGTGCCGGGCCGCGGACGTAGGCTTCGAATTCTTCCGCCGAGCCACCAAGTGACGCGATCACGCCTGAGATGGCGGACAGCTCGTCGATTTCGAGATCGTGACTCCAGAAGCGTCGGAACACCGTGTCATGGTAGGGACGGAACAGGCCGTTACGTAGGGCGAACAGCATGCCGGCGCTGGCATAGAAGGCGTCATAGATGCGCCGCGGGCCTTTCATGACAAGGCCTTGCGCATTGGCATGGCGGCGCGCGTCCATGTAGGAGTAGCGAACCTTGCGCCAGAAATGCGGCGTGCGCTCCTCGACCGTTCCCATGAATTCGGGAATGCGCAGCGTGTAGGGCAGCCATTCGAGTTCGACGCCGCAAGCTTCCTCGAGCTCGAACAGGCGCTTGTTCGCGACAAACGCGTAGGGGCTCTTGTAGTCGGTGTAGATTCGTACGCACGGTCTATCCATGGCGTGTCCCTGTTCGATCGGATCATTATCTGCGATCCGAACAGAGCTGGGAACCATGAGATACAGTTTGAGGCACAAAAACGAATGGGCCCCGGTGCATCAGAGCATCGCGGGGCCCGACATCTTCGTTATAGGCGAAGGATTTCTGGTACACACCAGTAGGGGCTCAGGATCCTGGAGCACGTGGCCTTTGCGCTCCGGTCCTGCAGATATGTTCGAATTTTTGAAGGCGCGATGAGGCTGGCAGCTGCTCGTGACCTCAACCGCACTTGGACCTTGCGCTGAGCAAGGTCACCGGACAACCCGGCGGCGTCATGCTCCTCTCCAAGAGTTTGCCAACGGACTTCGCGTCCGCTCTCGCTGCGTGTCGTCTCGATCATCAAACCGGGGCGCCAATTCCTGCGAAGCGGGGAGCTCACCGCTCCATGACTCCAACAGGTGCAACGTCCGAAATGCTGCGGCAGATGTTGGCCGCTGTCAAGTCATCCTAAGGTCACGTCGCGCGAGGAGTTCCCCGGGAACAATTTCATCGCATCGTTTGGCGGTAGTCGCGTAGGTCGGGATCGTGGGTCAATGCCCAGTAATCCACGAACCGCCAGGGCATCGCCGAGAACACGCGACCCTGACTGTTGCGGTAGTAGGTCGTCATGCCCTGATGAGTCCAGATCAACTGCTCATGCTCGGCATCCACTTTCTCGATGTAGTGATCATGCGCCTCGGGGCGCACATCGATCGCAGCGATGTCGCGCTCGATCATCTCGACGAGACAGGACGAGATGTAGCGGCTTTGACATTCCGACTGGAAGATCACGCTGCCGCCATGCGCGGGACCTGTATTGGGACCAAGCATCACGAAGAGATTGGGGAAATCAGGCACGGTCAGGCCGAGATAGGCGGTCGGGTTGTCGTTTGCCCATGCCGTCTTCAGATTTTTTCCGCCGCGCCCGGTGATGTTGAGGCGGGCGGCCATTTCCGTGACCTTGAAGCCGGTCGAGATGACGATGATATCAGCGGGCCGCAGCTTGCCGTCGGCAGCGACGATGCCGTCCTGTGTGAAGCGGTCGATGTTGTCGGTGACGAGTTCGACGTTCGGCCTGGTCAGCGTCTTGAACCAGTTGTTGTCGAGCAGGATGCGCTTGCCATAGGGCGGATAGGTCGGCACGCATTTCTCGATCAGGTCCGGGCGGTCCTTCAGTTCGGACAGGATGAAATTGGTCAGTTCCTCGCGGTGGCGGTCGTTGCCCTTGTTGACGGCGCGCTCGGGATGCGGCCAGGCGGGATCCTTGCGCAGGAACGGCAGCAGGCCGTCGCCGTAACGCCAGAACATGTTGAAGCGGTACCACTGCACATAGAACGGCAGATGCGCGAGCAGCCACTGTGCGCCTTCTGTGATCGGATCGGAGTAGCCCGCGACCGGACGGGCCCATTGCGCAGTGCGCTGATAGACGGTGACCGAGGCCACGCGGTCGGCGATCGACGGCACCAGTTGCATGGCGGTGGCGCCGGTGCCGATCACGGCAACATGCTTGCCATCGAGATTGATGTCGTCCGACCACAGCGCGGAGTGCAGCATCCGGCCCTTGAATTCTTCCTCGTCCTTGAAATGCGCGGGATGGGGGTCGTTAAGCTGGCCGATTGCGCTGACCAGGATGGTCGATTCGAATGTCTGCTCGCCATTGACGGTCTTCAGCGTCGAGACCCAGCGCCGCTTGCTCTCGTCCCAGCGCGACGATGTCAGTTCGCTATTGAGGCGCAGATGCTGGCGAATGTCGTGTTCGAGCGCGACCTGCTTGAGATAGTCGAGCAGTTCCTGGCGCTGCGCGAAATAGCGCGTCCATGGATTGCGTCGGCCGAACGAGAACGAATACGAATGGTTCGGCGTATCGACGCCGCAACCGGGATAGCGGTTGACATACCAGGTGCCGCCGAGCTCCGCGTTCTTCTCGACGATGGTGTAGGGGATGCCGAGCCGGCCCAGCGCTACGCCGAGCGCAATGGCGCACACGCCGGCGCCGACGATCAGCACATGCTGTTGCGCCAGCTTCTCGTTTGAAGGCTGGTTGGTCCATCGCGCCTCGCGAGGGATGAAGCCCATTTCCTCGCGCATCAGCGGCGCATATTCCGGCGCGACGTTTTCGCCGAGCGTCGCGCGCATCATCCTCAGCATCAATTCATCGCCGGGGTTGGTGATGACGGGATTCGACTCGCCCTGCGCGAACAGCTTCAGCACCGCATCGCGGATCTCGGTCTGGATTTCCGGCGGGACGCCGGCGTCCGGATCCGGGATCAGGCGGACGTCGCGCTTCGGCTTGTAGGGCGGCTCCAGCCAGCGTTCGTCGCCGGTCATGTGCACCAGCACCATCAGGAGTACGCGGACGTCGCCTTCGGCAATCGCCGATGAGAGGTCCAGTTGCTTGCGCGGCAACTCGATGTTCATGCTGATGTCCTCGGTTACGCGCCTGGTTCGTTCGGCAGGCCGCCGTAGGCGGCCCAGGTGGTGCCGGCGATGTAGCCGGCATCGACGGGAAGATTGATTCCGGTGATGCCGCTGCTCGCCGGCGAAAGCAGGAAGGCGATGGCCTGCGCGACCTCGATCGGCTCGACCAGGCGGTTCATCGCGCTCGGACCTTCAAGCCATTTCCTGTTCAGCGCGCCGGAGGCGATGCCGGCTTCCAGCGCCGCCGTGCGGGTGAAGCCGGGCGAGACCGCGTTAACGCGCACGCCACGGCGTCCCCATTCGGCGGCGAGCGTCTGCGTGATCTGGATGACGCCGGCTTTCGCGGCGGTGTAGGCATGGATCGGGCCCGAGGTCATGCCGGCGACGGAAGCGACGTTGACGATCGCGCCGCGGCGGCGCTCGGCCATCCTCACGCCGACGCTGCGGGCGACCAGAAATGTGCCGCGCAGGTCGATATTGACCTCGCGGTCCCATTGCTCCATCCGTACGCGTTCGATCCGGTGCATCTTGCCGAACACCCCGGCGGCGTTGACGAGACCCGTGATCGGACCATGCGCGGCCTCGATATCGGCGATGCCGCTGACGACGGCGGCTTCGCTCGCGACATCGAAAGGTGCGGGCCATAGGATCACCTGCGCCCCCGCCAGCGGCTCCGGCGCGATATCGACGATGACGACCTTTTGGCCTTGCCCGGCGAGAAGCGCGGCGGTGGCGGCGCCAATGCCGCGGCTGCCGCCGGTAACGAGGACGACGCCTTCAGAGGTCATGGCGCGTTGCCTTTGTCGGGAGTGAAGAGGCCGCGCGTGACCAGCTTTTGGTAGGCGGAGATGACGTGGTCCGGGACCGCGGTGACCGCGCCATCGGCGTAGGAGTAGCGCCGGCTGAGATAGCCTCGCGCGCCCATGAACATGTGAACGATGGCTTCGAACTCGTCGTCGCTGAAATCGACGATCGCGCCGGCGAGGCGGGCGCGCCGGAGAATGCGCACATAGGCGGTCGAGATGTTGTCGAGATGCTTCTGGTAGCCGATTGGCGCAAAGAACTCGGCTTCGTTGAGGATGCGCAGGAACTCCGGCACCTCGCGAATGAATTCGAAGAAGGCGCTGAAGCGCTCGATCTCCTGTCGTGCTGCGTCCGCCGTTCCGGTGCAGTCGCGGATGAAGTGGACCATGTCGATGCCGATCTTCGGCAGCAATTGATCAAGCAACTCCTGGCGGTTCTCGAAGTGATTGTAGAACGTGCCCTGCGCGACGCCGGCCTGCTCGGTAATGCGGGCAACCGACGCCTCGGCGTATCCGTACTTGCCGACGATCTTGGTGGCGGCGTCGAATATCCTGCGCTTGGTCCAGGCATTGCGCTCGACACGGTTGAGCTTGGTCACCTTGCCCGAAGCGGCCTGCGATGATTGCGTCATGCGTCAAAATTCCAGTTCGGCGCGCGCAGCACGCGCTTGAGGATTTTGCCGGAAGGATTGCGCGGCGCTCAAAAGGGCTGATGTCCTTACCCTTTACGAATTTATGAATTCTGACTCATAATTCATCTTTGTCTTGACGTCACCCCCTTTTCTTTGTGTACACATTCGGGATCGAAGAGCTGAAAGCCAACGAAAACATTCGTCAGCGCTGTCTCGCGCTGTAGCTTTCACCCGATACGGGAGAAGAAATGGCCATCGATCGTAAGCTGGCGCCGACGCATGAGGCGCCGTATCGCGGTTTGCGCGTGCTCGATTTCGGGCAGGGCATCGCTTCGCCGTATTGCGCGATGCTGCTGGGCGTCTACGGCGCCGACGTCATCAAGATCGAGCCGCCCGAGGGCGATTGGTCGCGCTTCCTCGGTACGACCTATGGAAGCCACACCACGCTTTCGGCGGTCTATAACCGCGGCAAACGCAGTCTCTGCCTCGACATGAAGCACAAGGACGGCATCGCCGTCGCGCAAGGGCTGGCGAAGGACTGCGACGTTCTGATCGAAGGGTTTCGACCGGGCGTCGCCGCGCGACTCGGGATCGGTTACGAGGAATTATCGCGCGACAATCCCGGCCTGATCTATCTCTCGGTCAGCGCATTCGGGCAGAGCGGTCCGTATTCGAAGCGGCCAGGCTCCGATTCCGTGGCGCAAGCCTTCTCCGGCTTCGTATCGATCAATGTCGGCAATGACGGCACCCCGCACCGGGCCGGCACCACGATCTCCGACGTCGTCACCGGTGTCTATGCCTTCCAGGCCATCGCGACGACGCTGTTCGCGCGCGCCACCGTCGGCACGGGGCGTTGGATCGACGTCAATCTGTGCCAATCGACATCCGCGTTGCTGGGCCACAAGGTCGCTGAACACATTCTGGAGGGCGGTACGCCGCGCGCACTCAACGTTCCCGCCGGTTCATATCAGACCGCCGACGGCTGGATGATGGTCACGCTGGTGAACGAGCCGCAATACAAGCGGCTGTGCGCGGCGATCGGCCGCGAGGACCTCGCAAGCGATCCGCGGTTTGCCGATTTTGCGCGGCGCCCTGACGCCGTCGACGTGCTGATCCCGCAGTTGCGGGAAGTATTTCTGACGCAGCCGACCGATGCATGGCTTACCCGGCTGCACGCCGCCGATCTCATTGCCGAGCGGATACTCGATCCCGGCGAATGGCTGCGCAACGCCCATGTCGAGGCGACGCGCGCCGCGGTATGCCAGGACACGCCGGGCGTTGGGCCGGTTTATTCACCACGCACACCCGGCATTGCCAGCCTTTCGGAGGATGACTTATGCCCCGCGCCTGATATAGGCGAGGACAGCGTCGAGGTGCTGCGCGAAGCGGGTTTTGAGCAATCCGCCATCGACGAACTCGTCAAGGCCGGCGCCGTGCGCAACGCCGGCGGAGGCAAGAAGACCAGCGGAGGCAAGGCATGAGCACCGACCTCGTTCGTTATTCCGTTTCGGAAAATATTGCCGAGATCATGCTCGATCGCCCGCCGGTCAATGCGCTCAGCATGGACCTGATCGACGCGCTGCTGTCGGCGCTGGCGAAGGCGAGGGACGACGAGGCGGTGCGCGCCGTCATCGTCGGCAGCGCCCACAAGGTGTTTTGTGCGGGACTCGATCTCGACATTGTTCGTGGCAAGCCGGGCATTGAGACCAAGAAATTCCTCGAACGGCTGTATTTCGCGCTCAACGATACCCAGTACCGCATGGGCAAGCCGACGATTGCCGCGCTCGATGGCGCGGTGCGCGCCGGCGGCATGACGATCGCAATTTCCTGCGACATGATTATCGCAGGCGATGCCTGCACCTTCGGCTATCCCGAGATCGATGTCGGCCTGATCCCGGCGATTCACTTCGTGCAGTTGCCGCGGCTGGTCGGCAAGCACCAGGCCTTCGGTCCGCTGTTCCTGGGCGAGCCGTTCGATGCCGCGACGGCCTTTCGCATGGGGCTGCTCAGTGAAGTCGTGCCGAAGGGGACGGCGCTTGAGCGGGCGCGGGAGATTGCGCGCAAGCTCGCCGCCAAGTCGCCGATCGTCATGAAGATCGGGCGCGATGCCTTCATGCGGGCGGTCGACGCCGATTTCCGCCGCTCGGTCGAGAACGCGGCCGAGAGCTTTGCGCTCGTCGCCACGACGGAGGATTGTCAGGAAGGCTTGAATGCGTTCGTCGAGAAGCGAACGCCCAACTACAGGGGACGCTGATGGCGGGATTGTATTTCGAGGAGTTCGAGGTCGGGCGGGAATTCCATCACGAATTCTCAAGGACCGTCACGGAGATGGACAACACCATGTTCAGCCTGCTGACCATGAACCCGCAGCCGCTGCACATCGATGCGCACTTTTCGGAAAATACCGAATTCGGCCAGCGGCTGTTCAACAGCCTCTACACGCTCGGCATCATGATCGGCATGAGCGTCTATGATACGACACTCGGCACCACGATCGGCAACCTCGGCATGACTGACGTGAAATTCCCGAAGCCGGTCTTCCACGGCGATACGCTCAGAGCCCACACCAAGATCATCTCCAAGCGGGAGAGCAAGTCGCGGCCGAACCAGGGTATTGTGGAGTTTGAGCACACCATGACCAATCAGCGCGGAGAGGTGGTGGCAATCTGCCGCCGGACCGGCCTGATGCATTGCAAGCCGAAGGCATAAGGCAGATGCGATCGTTCCTGTTCGTCCCAGGCGACAGCCTGCGCAAGTTCGAGAGCGCCAAGAAGACCGCGGCCGATGCGCTGATCCTCGACCTCGAGGATTCCATTGCGCCGGACGAGAAGGTCGGCGCGCGAAAAACCGTGCGCGAGATGCTCGATGCGCGCAATCCGGGACAGAAGGCCTATATTCGCGTCAACGCGCTCGATACCGGCCTGACGCTTGGCGATCTCGCCGCCGTCATGCCGGGCCGGCCTGACGGCATCGTGCTGCCGAAATGCGCCGGCGCCGCCGACGTCAATCGCCTATCGCTGTATCTCGATGCCTTCGAGGCCGCCGCCGGCATCGAGCAGGGCACGACGCGGATCGTCACCGTGGCCACGGAGACGGCGAGGGCGGTGCTCAAGCTGCTTGATTTCGAGAACATGAGCCCGCGGCTGTGGGGCATGATGTGGGGCGCCGAGGATCTCGCGGCCTCGCTCGGCGCGTCGCGGAACCGGACCGGCGGCCGCTATCATGGGCCGTTTCTCCTGGCGCGCGACCTCTGCCTGATCAGTGCTGCTGCCGCCGGCGTCGTTGCCATCGATACCATTGCCACCGACATCAACGACCTCGAGGCGCTGCGCGAGGAATCCATCGCCGCGCGCCAGGACGGATTTCTTGCCAAGGCCGTCATCCATCCCAAGCATGTCGACGTCGTCAACGCCGCCTTCTTGCCGACGGACGAGGAAGTCGCCTGGTCGGAGAAGGTGGTCAAGGCTTTCAACGACAACCCGACTTCAGGTGTGGTGAAGATCGACGGCAAGATGATCGACAAGCCGCATCTGCGCGCCGCGGAGAAAATCCTGGCGTTGCGGGGGCGATAGGCGCGCCGCGGGCGCGCTCCTCAAACGGACGGGTTGTGATCGGTGTTGGCCGGTTCGATCAGCGCGCCCTCGACTTCAAGCGCCGCGATTTCCTCATCCGTGAACCCCGCCTCGCGCAGGATCTCCTCGCCATGTTCGCCGAGACGCGGCGGATGGGTTCGGACCGAGGGAGGGGTCTTGCTCCAGGTCGCGGCAGGGCCGGCGACACGTAGCATACCCTCGGACGGATGCGCGATCGAGCGGATCAATCCGACGGCTGCAAGATGCGGATCGTCGATCAGGCCATCGAGATCGTGCAACGGCGCATGAGGGATGTCGGCCTCATTGAAGAACTGCAGCCATTCGGCGGTCGTGCGGGTCTTCATGACCTTCGAAAACCACTCATAGACGAAGTCGTAGTTCCGGGTCCTTGCGGTGATGCTGTTCAGGCGGGGATCGCGGTCGGCTGCGTTTTCGAGCCCGATCAGGCGAAAGAACGCGCTCCACTGCTTGTCCGAGTAGACCAGCGCGCAGACATAGCCGTCGCTGGTCTGATAGGGCCGACGGTCTGGTGACAGCAATCGCGAATAGCCCGGTGGCCCGATCGGCGGCTCAAAGCTGCGGCCGGCCATGTGATCACCCAGCACGAACTGGGCCATGGTTTCGAACATCGGAATTTCGATGGCTTGCCCTTCGCCGGTACGTTCGCGGTGAAACAGCGCCGCCAGGATCGCGTGCGTGGCATTCAGCCCGACGATGCGGTCGGCCATCGTGGCCGGCGAATAGCGGGGCTCGCCGGTAATCTTTCCGGTCAGTGCGGGCAGCGCCGTCAAACCCTGGATCAGATCGTCATATGCCGGCCGGCCGGCGTAGGGGCCTTGTTCGCCAAAACCATGCAGGCTGGCATAGACCAGCCGCGGATTGACGGCGAGCAGATCGTCGGCGCCGAGCTTCGGCCGGGCCATTGCGGCCGGCCTCACATTATGAACGAAGACGTCCGCGCTCGCCGCGAGCCGCAGCAGCGCCGCCCGGCCACCGGCCTTTTTCAGGTCGAGCGCGATGGAGCGCTTGTTGCGATTACCCTGCAGGTACATCGCACCCATCCTGGGATGCCGCATCGGCGCAGCGTAGCGCATCACGTCGCCATCGGGGCTTTCGACCTTGATGACGTCGGCGCCATAGTCGCCGAGGATCATGGTCGCGTAGGGACCCATCATCACGCTGGTCAGATCGATGACCTTGACGCCGGCGAGAGGTCCCTCCGGCGCCGCAGCGTTGGCTTCCCTGTGAGAATGCCCGGTCAATGGCTTGCGGCCAAGGCCTCGGTAAAGGCCTTGAACACCTCGGTGCCGGGTTTGCCGCGCTTGTTGATGTCCTTGACCCAATCTTCCGCGACGGACTTGAACGCGGTGTCGAAGACCTTCTTGTCGTCGGCGCCGAAGTTGATCACTTTCATGCCTTGCGACTTGATCTTTTCGGTCGCGGCCTTCTCGCCGTCCTCGAAGCGCTTGCAGCCCTCGCGCGTGGTCTGCTCGCCTGCTGCGACCAGCACCTTGCGAACGTTCTCCGGCAGGGATTTGAATTTCGCCTCGCCGATCGAATAGGTGAAGATGGCGGTTCCGAAGTTCAGCCCTTCGGTGCCCGATTTCAGGATCTTGCCGAAATCGTAAGACACCGAACTCTGGTACGAGAAGATCAGGCCGTCGAGCGTGCCGCGGGTCAGCGATTCATAGATCTCAGGGGCGGCCATGCGGACGGGAACGCCGCCGATCGAGCGCATCATGAGATCCATGGCGCCGCCGGTAGTGCGGATCTTCAGACCCTCAAGATCCTTTGCGGTCTTGACCTCGCGGCTGGTGGCGAGCTGGATTTGATAGGCGGGCAGCGCGATGGTCACGAGCGGCCGCAACTGGTTGGGCCCGAATTCCCTGGTCTCCAGTATCCCGCCATTGTGCGAGATCTTGTAGAAGGCGAGCGATCCCTGACATTCGGTATCGAAGACGCCCGGCAGTTCGGCAACCGCCGTCAGCGGATATTTTTCCGATGAGTAGGATGGAACGATGTAGGAGACATCGGCGACGCCGGCGACGGTGAGCTGCGCCATATCCTTGGCCTTGCCAAGCTGCTCGGCCGGATAGTGCTGGAACGTCACCTGTCCGTTGGTGCCCTTCGTGACCAATTCCATGAACGGCTTGGCCACGAGTTCATGGATCACGTGGCCGGCCGGAAGGCTTTCGGCGAGACGCAGCGTGATCTTTTCCTGCGCTGCGGCAGGGCCTGTTATAGCTGCGAGCATCACCGATGCGACAATGGTCCGCCTGTCGAGAGCTGCGATCATGAGGTTTTCCTCCCCTGCTTGTTGTTGTTTCAGTATCCCATCTTGATCGGCAGCCACAGAATGATCTGCGGCCAGATGACGAGGATGGCAATGGCGATCAGATGAGCCAAAAAATGCGGAAAGACGCCGTGGAACACTTCCGCCACCGGCCGTCCCGAATAACGGGCCACGACGAAGCAGTTCAATCCGACGGGCGGCGTGATCATGCCGACCTCGGCGGTGACGATCTTGATGACGCCGAACCACAGCGGATCGTAGCCGAGAGACTTGATCAGGGGCAGCACGATCGGAACCGTGAGCACCAGAATGGCGATCTGGTCCATGAAGGAGCCGAGCACGATGTAGCCGAACAGGATGATCGTCAGGACCACCCAGGGCGGTACCGGCAGGCTGCCCACCCAGGCCACCAGGTTTTGCGTCACCTGCGTCAGCGTGAAGAAATAGCCGAAGATCGAGGCGCCGAACAAGATCATCGCAATCATGCAGGTGCCGTGGGCCGAGCGCAGCAGCGCGCTGCGTAACGACTGCCAATTGATCTTGCCCTTCCAGAAAGCGAGGGCAAAGGCGCCGAAGGCGCCCAGCGCCGATGCTTCGGTCGGTGTAGCGACACCGGTGTAGATCACCCCGGTTACCATGCCGAACAGCAGCAGCATGGGCCCCACCACCCGCAGCATCCGGAATTTTTCGATCAGTGAGACGGGCGGCGCCGATGGTGCGCGCGACGGATCCTGCCAGGCGAGAAACCAGACGGTCGCCATGATGGTGATGGTCACGAGGATGCCGGGGATGACGCCGCCGATCAACAGCGCGCCGATATTCACCTCTGCCAGCAGACCATAAATGACGAGAGCGACCGATGGCGGGATCAGCATCGCCAGCGTGCCTGAAATTGCGACCACGCCGGCGGCCATTTTCGGCTCATAGCCCTGCTTCAGCATCGCGGGCAGGCTGGTGGCCGACAGGGTTGCGGCCGAGGCGGTGCTGGTGCCGCAGATCGCGCCGAAGCCGGCGCCAGCCAGCGCAGTCGCCATACCAAGGCCGCCGGGTATGCGGCCCACCCACGCGGCGGTCGCTTTGAACAAATCGTCCGCGATGCCGCTGACCAGTACGAACTCGGCCATCAGCAGGAACATCGGAATGGTGATCAGTTCGTAGGATGTCACTGCGGACAGCGGCGCCGTTTGCAGGATGCCGCTCAGCATCGGCATGCCGCCGACCAGATATAGCCCGAGCACGCCCGAGCCCGCCATCGCAAAGCCCACGGGGGTGCCGATCGCGAGCAGCACGAACAGCACGATCATCGCCAGCGTGAGAATCATTCGAAAGTCTCTCCGGCGGCGTGCGATGCAGGCAGGCCGATGAATGTCCGCCCGGTGACGAGCGAAAGCACGTGCGCAATCAGATGCAGCGCAAGGCGTATCGTGATCAAGCCGGATCCCAACGGCACCAGCCCGATCGAGGGCCACATCGGCCACGGTATTGCGCCGGCCATGACGTCAGCCGATTGGAAGCTGTCGACCGCGCGCAGGAAGCCGAGGTAGGCAATCAGCGAGAACACGATGATACCGACGATGCAGGTGACGATTTCCGACAGGCGGATCATGGACGGCGGAAATTTCTGCTGCAGGATATCGACGCTGACATGGGCGCGGCCGGTATAGGCTTCCGAAAGCACCAGGAAGAATACGCCCGCCATCAGGTAGATCGAGATCAGGTCGTAGGCCCAGGAGAACGGCCGATTGAAAACGTAACGCATGATGACGTCGCCGAACACGATCATCATGATGGCGAACATGAATCCGGCGGCGATGGTCGAGGCGATTTTTTCTACCTTGCCGACCGCCCGTAATATTCCGTCGAGCAAAATTTATCTCCCCAGAGTATCGATTTTGCCGGCCGCTGCTGTTCGGCATCTTGCGTTTATTGGGCGGGGATGGCCGCCACCGCGGCGTCGAACTCCTTGAGGGCATCGCTGCCCCGCTTGCCGCGTCCGTCCAGGCCCTCCGCCCACGCCTTGGCGACGCCCTTCATCAAGTCCTTGAACTTCGCGTTGACCTCGGGTCGTAGGGTCTCGAAACGAATGCCGGCGGTTTCGAGCGATTTCTTGGTCTCGTTATCTGCCTTTTGGACCTGCTGACACACGGCGGGGAGCATCTCTTCGGCGACATCGGTCATCGCCTTCTGGATGTCGGGCGAGAGCTTCTTCCAAACGTTGTCGCTGATCGAATACGAGACGATGAAGCTGCCGAAGCCGAGGCCGTCGGTGGAATATTTGACCAGCTTGTCGGCGCCGTAGGCGACGACGCTTTCGAGCGGGAACAGCAGGCCATCCATGGTGCCGCGCGAAAGCGATTCATAGGCGTCGGGTGCGGCCATGCGCACCGGAACTGCTCCGATCGCGCGCAGGGTGAGGTCCTGTGCGCCGCCGGTGGAACGCAACTTCAACCCGGTGACGTCGCTGACGTCCTTGACCGGCTGCTTGACGGTGAAAATGCGATATTGCGGCAGGCTCACGGCCAGCAGCAGGCGGATGTTGTTGGGGGTATAATCCTGCTGTGCGATGACGCCGTTCCGCGCCAGCTTCCAGTAGGCGAGGGTGCCCTGGCAGGAATGTTCGAAAGCCCCCGGAAGCATGGCTACCTCTGAGACGGGCATCTTGTCCGATGTGTAGCCCGGAGCGACGTAGCCGATGTCGGCGACGCCGGTCTGCGTGAGCTTCAGCATATCGGCGGCCTTGCCGAGCTGCTGCGCCGGGTAGTGATCGAACGCGACGGCGTTGTTGGTGCGCTTCTTGACCTCCTCCATCCAGGGCTCGAGGACAAGCTTGACGAGGTAATGACCTTTCGGAAAGGAGTCTGCGACCCTTAAACGAATGGGCTCGGCGGCCTGCGCCAGAACCACCGATGCAATCAAAAAGCCGGAACCGGCAAGCGCCCGCAGCACCGCGACCATATCTCCTCCCAGGGGACATGTTGTTGTTTTGGATAGCTGCGCATAAACGAAATTGATCGTCAAGGATGGCGCCCCGGATGCGAATATCGGCGGCCGCAATCGAAGAGCGTGCGGCCCCCGGTGTAGGGTCGGATGAATTGACTTTGGTGCCCGATCGGCCAAATGTGGTCAACGAATTCACGCGAGGAAAAGACCATGGTTGACGCGCTGATCATCGACGCATGCAGGACGCCGCGGGGCGTCGGCAAGGCCGGCAAGGGCGCCTTGTCGGGTATTCATCCTCAGCAGCTTGGCGCGACGGTTTTGCGCGCGCTGGCCGACCGCGCCGGCATCAATACCGCCGATGTCGACGACATCATCTGGGGCACCAGCTCGCAGCGCGGCCAGCAGAGCGGCGATCTCGGCCGGATGTCTGCGCTCGATGCCGGATATGACGTGCGCGCCAGCGGCGTGACGCTGGACCGGTTCTGCGGTTCGGGCATTACCAGCGTCAATATGGCGGCCAACGCCATCATGGCGGGTTCGGAAGATCTGGTGATCGCCGGCGGCACCGAGATGATGTCGATGGAGGGACGTCGCGGCGAGGGGCCGTTCATGATGGACAACGGCAATCTCCGCCTGCGTGCCCGGCATCCGCAATCGCATCAGGGCGTCTGCGCCGACGCGGTTGCGACGCTGGAAGGGATCACGCGGCAGGACGTCGATGATCTCGGCCTCGAGAGCCAGAAGCGCGCCGCGGCGGCCATCAAGGGCGGCCATTTCGACAAGAGCCTCGTGCCGGTCTATCGCGAGGACGGCAGCCTCGCGCTCGACCGCGAGGAATATCCGCGTCCGCAGACGACGCGCGAAGGGCTTGCCGGATTGAAGCCGGCGTTTCCGGCTATTGCGGACTATGCGCTTGACGACAAGGGCACCACCTACCGCAAACTGATTTTGGACAAGTATCCCGATCTCGACATCAACTTCGTGCACCACGCCGGCAATTCTTCCGGCGTGGTCGACGGCTCGGCGGCCGTTCTGCTGGCGTCGCCCAGCTACGCAAAGGCCCATGGCCTGAAGCCGCGGGCCCGCGTCGTCGCGATGGCGAATATGGGGGATTCGCCGACATTGATGCTGAACGCGCCGGTGCCGGCGGCCCGCAAGGTGCTGGCCAAGGCCGGCCTCACGATCGATGATATCGACCTGTTCGAGATCAACGAGGCTTTTGCGGTCGTCTCCGAAAAATTCATGCGCGATCTCAAGCTCGACCGCGACAAGGTCAACGTCAATGGCGGCTCGATCGCGCTCGGTCACCCCATCGGTGCCACCGGATCGATCCTGATCGGAACGGTGCTGGACGAACTGGAACGACGGGATCTCAAGCGAGGCCTGGTGACGATGTGCGCCGCCGGCGGCATGGCGCCGGCCATCATCATCGAGCGCGTCTGACGGCAGACTTAAGCAGCCGGAAACTGCAGTTCGAAGCTCACGCTGCTGCTGGTCGGCAACAGCCGGATCGATCCGCCGTGACTGGTCATCACGGCACGGACGATCGAAAGGCCCATCCCGGTGCCGCCGGTGTCGCGGCGCGTGGTGAAGAAGGCGTCGAAGATCTTTTCCCGGTTCAGCTCGGAGATCGGATCGCCGTCGTTGCTGACGGTCATCCTGACCGACGCCGGTTCAGCGACGGCGTCGAGCCGGACGTTCTTTGCATTGTGACGGATGGCGTTGTCGGTCAGGTGCGACAGGACGATCAGCGCCTTCTCGCCGGACATGCCAATCGAGCGGTCGAGACAGCCGGATGCCTCGATTGCGCGTGTCGGGAACCGGCTCTTTAATTCGCCAATCACCCGCGACAGTTCGGTTTGCTCGTTCTGGGGTACCGTTTCAGCGCGCGCCAGTTCGCGCAGCCGCTGGGTCATGGCCTCGAGGCGGCCGGTGTCACTCAGAATGTTGGAGATGAAATTCCGCTGCTCCATCCGTGTGAGGCTGTCGGACTTGCCTTGCACGGAATCCAGCAGCAGCTCGGCCGCGCCCTTGATCGACGTCAGCGGCGACTTCAGCTCATGGGTTAGGTGCGAGGAAAAGGTGGCGATGTAGTCCGATCGCCGCGACAATTGCTCGGCCATGTCGAGGAAGCTGTCGGACAATTGAGCGAACTCGCGCGTGCCGTAATGCGCCAGCGGCTGAAATGCTTCGCGATCGCCGCGTCCAATGCGCCTTGCGCGATCGACCAGTTCGCGCATCGGGCGGGTGATGGTTCGCGAGAAGATCAGGCCGATGACGACGGTCGCCAAAACGACCGTGAGGCCGGCCAGAATGAACTTGCGACGTTCCTGATAGAAGTGGTCGAAGATGTTGCTTGGCGTTCTCGACGTGTAGACGACACCCGCCACGCGGTTGTTGACGACGACGGGCATCGCCGAGAACACGTGCACGCCGACGCCGCGGCTGATTGAGTAGATCGGCGGCGGAGGCTTGTCGGGTTTGCGAATTCGCAACGCCGCCCGATACTGCCCGCGCAGCGCCGTCGCCACTTCCTCGATATGGGCGAGCGACTGGCCGACTTCGTCGCGGCCGGCGATGACGACCCCGTGGGGATCGAGGATACGGAAGCCGGCGAGCGTGACCTTCTGCGTTTCCAGGATGATCGGCATCAATCGCGAGCCGATCTCGATGTAGGCAGGCGATGCCGGTGCGTTTGCCGGGAGGGCATTCGGGCGTCGCCGGAGCAGATCGCCGCCTGCGGCAAGATCGAGCGCGGGACGGATCGGCGTCAGCTGATCGTCCCGATCAGGGCGCGCTTCGGGCGGAATTTCCGCGCCGAGCGCTATTCCAGTCGCCAGTTGCGCCTCGACTTCGCGCGCATAGACCGCGGCCAGCACGCGGCTTTGTGCGATCAGCTCAGCCTGGGTCTGATGGATGAGCTGATTGTCGTAGAGGCGGAAGAAGAACAGTCCGACCAGGGGCAGCGTTGCCACGGAGGCGAGCATGGCGAAAATCACCAGTCCCAGCGATGGTCGCCATTTCTGTCGTGCGCGCGAGGTCATGCCTGCGGCTCGCATCGACCGAGCTTGAAGCCGACGCCGTGAATGGTCTCGATGACGTTGTCGCAGTTCACGGCGGACAGCTTGGCGCGGATATTGCGGATATGGCTGTCGATGGTGCGATCCGACACCTGGATGTTGAGCTGATAGGCGGCGCCCATGATCTGATCGCGGTTGAACACGAAGGTCGGCCGGGTCAGAAAGGTGCGGAGGATTCCGAATTCGATCGCCGTCAATCGAAGTGGGGTGCCGGCGAATTCAGCGATATGCTGCTCGGGATCCACGGACAGCTTGCCTTGCGACAGCGCAGCCGTGGGCGCCGTGGCATCCGGGCCGCGCACGGCGATGCGTCGCAGGATGACGTTCACTCGTGCCACCAGTTCGCGCGGGCTGAACGGCTTCGTCACATAATCGTCGCCGCCAATCTCAAGCCCGAGGACGCGATCGATCTCGTCGTCGCGCGCGGAGAGAAAAAGGATCGGCACGCTGGAGGATTTTCGGATTTCCCGGCAGACGTCGAGGCCATCGAATTCGGGCATGCCGATGTCCAGAACGATCAGATCAGGCTTTTCCGCCGCGAAACGGATCAGCGCTTCCTTGCCGTCGCGCGCCTCGAAGACGGTCATTCCAGCCTTCTTCAGTGCAACGCGGATGACCTCGCGGATGTGAAGATCGTCGTCGACGATCAGAATGCGGTGCGTCAAACGTCTCTCCTGGCGCAACTGGTCTAGGTCGAATTAGCCTGCGGTCGAACTCTTCGATTGGGCGCCCATGGCGCGCCGGAGGCGCCAGCTCCGAAAACCCCAGGAGCGCCAGAAAGCGGTGTCTTTCACCTGCTGTTCTACAAGGCAACCACGGCGGGAAACAAGGGCGGGATCGAGCCCACGGAAGGCAATGGCCCGGTCGATCGCCGGCAGCGCCTGCGGCCCCAGCGAAAACAGGTAATCCATATCGATCGCCACTCCCTTGCCCGTGGCCTCGCGGCTGTGGCTGACATTGTAGTCGGCGATGACAGCGGCGAAGTTAACCAGCGAGCAAGCATAGAGCGTGGCCGTCAGGGTGATCAGGTTGGCACGGATCAGCCAGGCATTCGAGCGGTTGAGAGCGATGCGGCCGACAATGAGCACAAGGCCCAGCGCCACCAGGATCATCCAGATGAACGCGGCGACGCGCCACCAGGTCAGCAGGTAGATCTGAACGTAGAGGTCGAGCAGCAGGATCGATGAGATCACCAGCAGGACATTTTGCGCAACCCACAGATAGACCAGTGATCGGATCACCGGCGATTGGTCGGCCGGCCCGCCCGGCCTCATCGCGGCCAGGACGAAGCCTGCGGCCAGCAGCGCCGTGACGATGAGAGGATAGGCGCCGCGATGCGCATAGGAAGCGTAGCTGATATCGGTGGGCAGGGCCGCGTTGCCCCAGAGGTAGACCGCATCGAGGATGGTCTGGACGGCGAACAACAGGTTGAACAGGATCAGCAAGCGCAGGATCGTTGCCGCGCCGAAAAAGTTGCTCTGGCCCGACGGCATCGTCTGCATCAGTGCCGCCGCTGTAACGATATATGCCGGCATCTCTCGCCTGCCGCTCCACCGGACGTGGATAAAGGGCCATACGACTGATAGCGCCGCGGCCCATAACAGTACGCGTCCGAGGCTGATATGAGAGGCCGTGTTGCCCGGGTTGAGCAGGCTGACCCATTTTTCGAGCAACGGGTTGGCCGATACCAGCAGGAACACGAAGACGCCGCCGAGAGCGATTGGAATGAATCACACGACAAATCCGGTCTTCAGTGCGGGCAGGTTGAATGTGCCGATGACGTCGCGAAAGAATCTGAACGGGCCGACCAGATAGAGGTCGCACAACGCGGCGGCGCGCTCGCCGAGACGATGCCGATCGTGATTTGTCGTCAGCAGCAGGCCGACGCCGAGTCCCAGAACCATGAAGGCCAGAGACGCCGCGTTGAACTCCTCAATGGCAGGAACTAGCCCGGCGACCACGAGGGTCGCTGCCAGGAGCATTCGGCTTCTGTTCAACGTTGCGAAATTGGCGACGAGTGATCCTAGAACCAGTGCGAGGGCAAAGGCGACTGCGGAAATCCCGATCTGGTGACCATAGAACAACCAGTCGGCCAATCCCGCCAAGGCAAAGGCAATCGCGGGTTTGGCCGGCAGCGGAATCGTATGGGAAGAGCCCGCGTCGGTTGCCGGCGTGGTGAGGTCGGTCATTCTTGCGCCACCTGTGCGGAGAGGGAGGTTGTGAACCAGCGCAGCGGTGGGGCGCTCGCATAGCCACCACCCGTCGTTTGCCAGTCTTGTTGGAATAGACATTCGATGATCATTGCTGCTTATACGCGGCGAACTATCCGGCCCTGTTGTGCAGTTGATTGGACTGCTCTCTGCAGGAGTTCAGGATTTTCATGCAGTTTCCGTGCAGCCTCCGCCGCTAACGATGCTCGGCGCATGGCGCAAGCAACGCGTTCTGCAGGCCGATGCGACCTTGGCGCGAAGCCTTGGACGGCACTTCATCGTCGGATACTCGTCATTCCCGGAGGTGAGACGCGGCTGAAAGCGGCATTCCCGGTCGACTGAGACAGCGGTCGGAGGAGAAGAAAGCCGACGCGAACTATTTCGCGAACCGGCTCTGCTCCGGCAATCCGGTTATCGCGGGGGTCTGGAAAGCGGGCTTTTGATCCTGCCGTTTGGACCAGGACACATAGTAGGCGACGGCCGTCATGATCGAAATTCCGGCGATGCTGACCAGCACATGCATGATGAGCGCATCAGCTCCGGTGATCAGGACGAGGTGTCCCGCGAAGGAAAGAAACACGCCGGCGCAGAACACGGCGAGCCACTCCTGGCCGCATCTGATGATGGGTTGCAATGCCGGCCATTGGAAGCCGGACCAGTCTCGCGGCACCAGATAGGCAAACAGGAAGGCCAGCGCGAGAAAATGAAGCACCCGGTATGGAGCGAGGTTTTCCCTGTGACCGGGAGGAAAGAGATCGAGCAGCAGGTCCGGAACGATGCCGGCTTGTGGAAATTTACCCGCCACCGTCATGGCCAGCGCAAACAGCAGATAGAGCCACGCCAGGGCGCGCAGGACCGTGAATTCCTGAAGGGTACGCAAGGCGCGGAGTTGAGTAGCGCCGCTCAACGCCAGCCAGGCGCCGAGCACGAACAGAAGCTGCCAGCAGAACGGGTTGAGATACCACTTTCCATCCGGAAACGAGGACAGATTCCAGTCGAAATGACGTGCGGCGACATAGAGCGCGGTCGAGGCCGCCATCGTGACGTTCGGCCGGCGCACCATGCCGAACAGGACAAGCGGAAAGGCTGCAATCAGCACGATGAACAGCTGCAGTACTTCGAGGTTCAGCGGCTTGGCCTGCAGCAGCAGACCGTGAATCAGGGTCCGGATCGTGTGGTCGACGATCCCCGCGACGTTGAAATCGCCGATCAGTTGGGATGCACGAGATTTGCGTGCGACATAGCCGATCAGATCGATGTAGATCACGAACAGAACGATATAGGCGGCGTAAAGCTGCCACAGCCGCTTGAAAATACGGGTTGCCGTCACGACGAACCCGCGCTCCAGCATCATCCGTCCATAGAGAATCGCGGCGGTATAGCCGCCGATGAACAGGAACAGGTCGACGGCCCCGCTGAATCCAAAATTGCGCATGGTCAGCAGGCCGACCGCATTGTGCGGGACGTGATCCAGGAAAAGAAACCAGGCCGCGATACCGAGCAGGAAGCAGAGTCGGAGGTCGCCGTCCCGCGCGGCGAGTTCGGCGTTCATAGACGGATGCATTGGGAGGTTAGAACTTTGCATTTCGGAGGAATCGAATCGCGACAATATCGCGCTTTGCTCGCACCGCCGGAATAGACTTTGCGTGAACAACAGGTAGTCAGGCCGCCGGCTGTTGCAGCCGTGCATCAATCACAATGTTTTGAGAAGTGCGAGGTGCCTATACTCGCTCGTGCTTGCGCAGGTCGCGAACGTGATCGAACTGGCTGGCTTGCAGATCGGCGGCGGTTGTGCCGATGACAGGCAGCGCGGCCTCGTCGAGGATCTCGGCAGTGACGTCCTCGACCGAGCAATCTGCAATTTCGTGGATGAAGCTGATGTTTCTGTATTCACCGGAGGCGACGCGCGAGATGACCTCGCGCCGTGTGACTTCCGGATCGACGATGGCCTCGCGGCCGCGGCGACCGTAGTCGATCATCACAACGAAATACTGCATGCTGGCAATATGTCCCCATTCCGCGAGTCGCAACCGACGACGCGCAGTATTTCCGAAAATCGGAAACAAGTCAAGTTCAAATTCGGAAAAGCAGAATTGGTGTCAAGCTCCGCGAAGCTCCCCTATCTGTCCGATCCGCGGCTCGCCGCCCGGGCCGCCTTGCGCGCACGGGCCGCGGACTTGTTGCGCAACCGCTCGATCTGGCCCCTGGGCAGGGTGACGCAGATCTCGCCGATCCATTCCAGCTTTACGCCGGTGATCGGCTTGGCGTTGAAGCTCTTGAGATTGACCACGCTCGGCGTTTTTCCGCGCTCGATCGTCTTGAGATAGCGCTCGCCGGTCTTCAGGCGGACGGCGGCTTCCTCGCCGTAGAAGCTTTCCAGCGAGTGACGTTGCTTGCGATAGACCACGATAATGTCGCCGTTCTCGTATTTCGGCAGCATGGAATCGCCCGATACCTCGAAGGCGATGGTTTCCTCGGCAATCGGGAAGGGCAGTTCGACCTCGCCCAGGCCTTCCGGCGGCACCTGCTCGAGCTCCGGCTCGATCGATGCGCCGGCGCCGACCCGGCCCATGATCGGCACCGAGTTGAGCTCGAGATACTCGATGATGGGTGTGATTTCCGAGGCCTTGATCAACCGAATCCCCGACAGGATTTCGGAGACCGCGCCGGGCCGAACGCCCATCGCGGCCGCCAGTCCGCCCTTGGTCTTGCCCGGCCTTTCCAGGCCCCGTTCGATCAGTCGCACGTCCAGCATGGCCGAATCCTTTCCGAATTTCGAAAACGTAACCTTCCGATTATCAGAAATCAAGCTTGACTTTTGCTTCGGAATATCAGAAATTAAGTCCCGACGTCGGGCGGCGCTCACAATAGCAAGGAATAACAATGGAACTGTCGAACTGGGCGCCCGAGCACTCGGACGCGCTGCGGGAGCTTGTTGCCAAAGGGCTGAGCTACGCGGAGGCAGCGTACGCCATCAATGCACGATTCAACACCGCTTACACGCGTAACGCCGCCCTCGGACGCGCTCGGCGCCTGGGACTGGCCGATCCACAGCCACGCTCGACGGTCGCCAAGCCCGCAGGGGTGCTTGACATCGCGGCGCATCCCGCCGTCGAGGCCAGGACGCTCGCGCTTCCCTGGCCAGTGCCGGTGTTCAAGCCGACCAAGCCGGTCAAGCTGCGATGTGTTGAAATCGAACCGCGCCATCTTTCTCTGGTCGAGCTGCAGCAGGGTGATTGTCACTATCCCTATGGCGGCGATGAAGAGGGTGAGGCGATCACCTTCTGTGGCCATCCCTGCCGGGCAGGTTCGAGCTATTGCGCGCCGCATTTTCATTTGTGCCGCGACCCGATCGTGCCGCCGGAACCAACCTGGCTGTGATGGCGGCGATGGCTTGAATAACGTCCCTGTGACCTCTGCCCGACACCAGATCCCGCTGCCTTCAAGGAGACCGTCAGATGCCGAAAGCCAGACGCCGAAAGCCCTATGATCCCGTCAGTGCACATGATCGGAGGTCAGCGACCTGCCGCGCAACGCCGAAGTCGCAACCGTCGAGGTCGACAATCCCTTCGCGCTGGACCCGGGCGACAAGATCGTCGCCTTGCGATCAATCCGCAACGATCCGCTTGGCCGGCTGCATTCCCATCGCCAGATCGATGAGGCGCAATTTCAGGCGGGACGCGCGTTTCAGAGCGATTGGGAGAAGGCGGAGCGCGGACCGCGCGCGGTCGATCCTGGCAGGGAATATGTCGACGGCGGGCAGGGGCGCGAGCCGATCACCGAAAGTCAGCGCAAGGCCGTGCTGCGGTTGAACCGGGCCGAACGCGAGCTTGGCGCGGACGGTTCGGCGCTGGTGCACGACGTCCTGGTCCAGGGCATGACAATGGAGCAGGTCGGGCAGCGGAGAGGGCTGTGCACGCAGCGATGGCACGACTATTTTTCAAGACGGTTGCGCGAGTGCCTGGATCGGCTGGCGCTGCTGTATGGGTTCGCGACGGCGCACCCAACTCGTCAAAACCCTCCGGCGCTGAACCGCAGCGGCTGCACCACGTCATAGGCCGCCTTGGTCAGCGGTACGGCGTAGTCGACGGTCAATGCGCCGAACGGCGAGGCCCAGGTCAGGCCCGCGCCGACCGACGAGCGAACGACCGTCTTGTTGGCGACCTGTA
This sequence comes from Bradyrhizobium sp., assembly GCF_036735945.1. GTDB lineage: Bacteria > Pseudomonadota > Alphaproteobacteria > Rhizobiales > Xanthobacteraceae > Bradyrhizobium. Next base: position 47,196 of record NZ_DAINNI010000007.1, read on the forward strand.
GCCCTGCGGTCGACCCGCTGTAGCGGAATACGGTGCCGGCATCGACAAAGGCGGTAGCCCGGAGCCCGTATTCGTTGGGTACGCCGGGGATGGCGCTCTGCAGTTCGGCGGTCGTGGCCCAGTAGGCGCTGCCGCCGACATTATCCATCGTGGTGCCCGCCGTCAGGTCGCGAGGACCAAATCCGTTGGGGGCAAAGCCGCGCACCATGGTCGGGCCGCCGAAGAAATTGTTCATCAGCGGCACCTGCTGGCCGCCCCAGCCGGTGACGTAGCCGCCCTGGGCGCGAACCATGCCGACCAGATCGCTGTTGATCGACTTGTAGTAACGGACGTCTTCCGTGGTCTTCAGGAACTTCACGTCGCCGCCGAGCCCGGCCAGATCCTGGCTGAGCTGCGACCTGATTCCGCTGGTCGGGCTCGTCGGATTGTCCAACGTGCTGTAGGTGGTCGTGCTGCCGGGAGCGGAGACCCAGGTCGGACCGGCTGCGGCCGCCTGCCGGACGGCCAGCGATGGTATCAGGCCAGCATTGTTCGGTGTGAGCGTGATGTTCTGATTGAAGATCGAGTAGCGCCATTGCACGCCGATTTCCTCGGTGATAGGCGTACCGAGCTGCAGTCTCGCTCCATAGGTGGTGCTGCCATAGGATTGATACGTGCTGGCGTCGGTTTGCCGGCCGAACAGTTCGATTCCGGCCGCGACTTTGGTGCCGAGGAAATAGGGTTCTGATGCAGCCAAGTTAACCCCACGCGCAAATTGGCCGTAGGTAAAGGTGGCCTGGACGTTCTTGCCCGTGCCGTAGAAATTGCGCTCGCCCACTTTGACTTCGACCAGTGCGCCGTCGACGGTCGAGTAGCCGCCGGCGACGTTGAAATCGCCCGTCGCCTGGTCGACCGCCTCGACATCGAGGATGACATGATCCGGCGCGGATCCCGGCCTGTTCGATATCTTCACCGTCTTGAAGTAGTTCAAATTCTTCAGGCGCCGCTCGGCGCGGTCGATCAGCGTCTTGTTGTAGGGATCGCCTTCCGCAATGTCGAATTCGCGCCGGATCACGTAGTCGCGGGTGCGCGTATTGCCGTGAATTTCGATCCGCTCGACATAGGCGCGTGGTCCCTCGTCGATCACGAAGGCGACATCGATGCGCTGCGTCGTCGCATCGCGGGTGAGGCGAGGGGTTGCCTGCGCAAAGGGATAGCCGAGCTTCGCCATTTCGATTGCCAACAGCTCGGTCGACTTGTCCAGGGCGTTGCCGTCGAACGCCGCACCCACACGGGCGGTAGGGAAGGCACGAAGCCTGTCGCAATCCATACCCGCGATGTTGCAGGTGACGCCGACGTCGTGGAAGTGATAGAGCTGGCCCTCCTCGATCGTGAAGGTCAGCGTGAAATCCCTTGTCGCGGGATCGTACTCGGCCTTTGCCGGTGAGACATTGACGTCGGCGTAGCCCCTGCTGCGGTAGTAAAGCCGAATCTGTTCCTGATCTTGCGCGACGCGGTCCGGATCGTAGACGTTACCGCCGGTCAGGAAGCTGAGCATATGGATGGCGGACGTCTTGATGACGGCGCGGAGCTGGCGGTCGCCGAAGGCCTTGTTGCCGATGAAATTGATCTGCCGTACCGGGGTCTTTGCTCCCTCGTTGATGGCGTAGACGAGGTCGACCCGGCCATTGCCGCGGTCGATGATTTGCGGGTCGACGCGGACATCGGCGCGGCCCGTGCGTCGATACGCCTCGATGATACGGCCGACGTCGCTCTGCACGGTGGCGCGTTGCAATGAGCCGCGCGGTTTGGATTCGATGGCCGCGGCGAGGTCGGCGTCCTTGACCTTTTTGTTGCCTTCGAATGCGACGCGGTCAAGCACGGGCGCCTCCGACAGGTGCACGATTACCCGCTCGCCGATCCGTTCGATGGAAACCTTTTCGAACAGGCGCGTTGCGATCAGCGCCTTCAACGCGGCGTCACGTGCGGCCTCATCGAAACGCCCGTCGGCGGAGGGATGAAAATGGGAGCGGATGGTCTCGACGTCGATGCGGCGATTGCCTTCGACAATGATCGATCCTTGCAGTGGTGACGCGGGCTCGGCGACGGCTGGTGTCGCGAGCATGAAGCCGACAGCGGCGGCAAACCGGCAAGCGGCCGCACGCGATCCCAGCGACCGGTTGCGATGCGTGATGCGCCTGATCTCCACGTCCCTGCAGGGCTCCAGTTGATCGAGTAGGATCGAATTGCCGGCGCGGGGCGAAAGAATGTCTTGGATAAGGTGAGTTGCGGGCGGGTCTGGTTTCGAATGCCGCAATTCGGGCGTTTTCCATTAAGGTCGGTTTTCTCAGAATTGTCGCAATGAACGCTTCATGCTTCGCCATCGAGAGAGCCTGGACGCTCGCGCAGGAACCCGCGCAAGCGTTGCTCGCAGGAGCATCACATGCGTTATGCAGCTTTCGTCGTTGTTGCCGCGCTCATGCTGATTCAGCCCGCGTATGCCGGGCCGACGCCGGAGGTCGATCCGAGTGCCTCGCTCGGCGTGGTTCGGCGATGGATCTACAACTACCGCGCCAAGCCGGATTACACCCATGTCGCGGCAGCCGTGCGTGTGCTGTTTCATTCGCAGACGTTCAAGGAGCCTGAGAACGCCGGAATCTATCTCGGCTTCATCGCCGGAGCGATCGGCTCAAATCCGGCCAAGGCCGAACAACTCGTAGCCAGCTTCTTTCCGGTACGCCCCGAGGACGAATGGGTGATCATCCGCGCCATCGCCTATTCAGGGCTGCCCGACTGGAGAAACGTTCTGCGCCGGGTCGCGCCGCGGATGCCGGGCCGGCGGGTCATGATCGACGCCTACCTGGCCGGCAAGCTGCCGACCCTGACCGACATTCCGCTGGAGGAAGCGAAGCCCGGCATGATGGACAAGCTGCGCGGCGCCTTCGCCAGGAATCCATTCGCCAAGGAGGAGCGCAAGCTGAACACGACGCTCACCTTTGCGAGCAACCAGGACCTGCTCGACACATTGTGGGGTTACTATTTTGCGACCGGCTCGCATGCGCCGATCCAGCGCATCGTTCAGATGCTGCCATGGAGCAAGAGCCGCGATACCGTCGACAAGCTCACGGTCGGAAACATGGCGCGCTATACGCTCGCGAGCTACGCGATCCGCGACGCCGGTCTGCGCGAATATCTCCGCAGCGAACTCGCCACGCAGCCGGCGGCGGTGAAAGCACCGCTCGCGGAAGTGGTCGAGGCGGCGGATACGGTGCAGATCGCAGCGCTTCGCAAGGACGCGCTGGCCGCCGTGGATGAACTCAAGACCAAGGGCTCCGACAGCCGTCGCGACCTCAGCTTCTGGGGGCAGGTCGGCGTCGGCGCCGTCGCGCTCGGCTGTGTCTCGGCCGCAGCGCTGGGCCAGGTCGCGGTCGGCATTCCCTGCGTGATCGGCGGTTCGGCCTCTCAAGGGCTGCTGTCATTCTGGGAGAGGCAGCAGTAATCCGCGACCAGCCGCTGCGTCTCACTCCAGCCCGGCGCGGCGAAAGCCTTCAAGATAATGTTCGCGATCGGCGTCGTATTTCCAGGGTAACTGCGTTGCGATCCATGCAAGCGAAATGTTGGGCTGGGTCCGGCGCAATTCCTGCAGCGAGGATCGGGCGAGTTCGATCTGGCCGGTCATGCCGGCTGCAACCGTCAGCACGCGGTAGGCACCGGTGAGGTCGCCACGCTGGCGGGTCGCCTCGCGCGCCAGGGCAATCGCTTCATCATAGTTTCTCCCGACGAACTGGGCATAGGCGGCAACGCCGTAGTAGATCGCGGAGGAGGGGTCGCGCGGGCTTTGGCGGATCGCGCGTTGCGTCGCCGCGTATGCGTCGATCCACCGTCCGGTGTACGACAGCGCGAGGGCATAGTATCCCTGCGCCAGCGAGAAGTTCGGGTTGAGCTGCAGCGCCAATTCGAACTCGGCCAGCGAATGATCGAGCCGGCGCGTGGAGAAATAGACGCTGCCGAGGGCGGTATGCGCCCAGGCATCCTCACTGTCGGCGGCGATCGCCGCCAGCGCCGCCTCCTCGGCGGCAGGCGCTGCGGTTGCAAGATCGGTCCAGCCCAGATGCACGCCGAACATGCGGTTGGTCGCGAACAGGGCCAGCGCCTGGCCGTAATGCGGATCGATCGAGATGGCGCGTTGCAGCAGTTCTTGCGCGGTGAGGCTGTCGGTCCGCGTCACGCGCCAGTGATGCGACAATGCCCGCATCACCAGATCCCATGCGTCGATGTTGTTGGGCGGCTTGCGCCGGCTGCGAAAGTTCTCCGCCGCGTAGATCTGCGGTTCGATCGCTGCGACGATCGCATCCGTGATCTCATCCTGTACGGCGAAGATGTCGGTGAGCTCTCGGTCATAGTGCTCAGCCCAGATGTGACTGCCGGTCGAGGTGTCGTTGAGCTGGGCCGTGATGCGTACCCGATCGCCGCTTCTTCGGACGCTGCCTTCGAGCACGTAACGCACCCCGAGTTCGGCCGAGACCTGCCTGATGTGGACCGGCTTGCCCTTGTAAGTGAACGACGAGTTGCGCGCGATCACGAAGAACCAGCGCAGCTTCGACAGCGCCGTGATGATGTCCTCGCTGATGCCGTCGGAGAAATATTCCTGCTCGCGATCGCCGCTCATATTGTCGAAGGGCAGTACGGCTATTGCCGGCCGATCGGGCAACGCTAGCGGCGAGAGCGGTTGCTCCCTTCCTGCCGGCGATGCGACCTTTGCATCACAGTGGCCATTCACCGTGCCGACGAAGCGGAGCCCCTTGCGCGGAATGGTGCGGATCAGACGCTGGTCCTTGCCATTGTCGCCGATCGCGCTTCGGGCGGCATTGATGCGGCTGTCGAGGGTCGAGTCCGAGACGATCCGTCCTCCCCAAACCAGCGCAAGGAGGTCGTCGCGGCTGACCACGCGATCGCTGTATTTTAGCAGATGGACCAGCAGATCGAAGACCTGTGGCTGCATCGCCACCAGGTCGTTGCCCCGGCGGAGTTCGCGTCGATCGGTGTCCAATATGTGATTGTCGAAATTGAATTTCACGTGTGCTTTCTCAAGAAACAATCAAGTCCGTCTGAAGAAGAGCTGAAGCAGAAGGCAAAGTCCTGTGGACGCTCTTCGTGCATCGTTTCAAGGCCGGCAGCGGCAATTCCATCTGCCGTAACAGAGCGATTTCATGACGGAGACCCAAACCATCCACCCGGCGATTCCGGGTAATTGGATACTAGCATTCACTGCATTTCTGTTTGGGGGTGTGGCCTATCTCACATTTCTGTTCACGATTCTGTACGCCATCGGATTTGTGTCCGGACTGGCCGTCCCGAAGACGATCGATACCGGCCCGGAAACCGGCTGGTTCGAGGCAATTGCGGTTGATCTCATTCTGATTTCGTTATGCGTAGTCCAACATAGCGCCGTGGCGCGGAAACCGTTCAAACACTGGTGGACGCAGTTTATTCCGCGATCTGTCGGGCGCAGCACGGCATTCTGGGCGGCGCCGGTGATGAGCGCCGGGCATCTGCTGTTTGCGGCGGTGACCACCGCTTGCATCTTCGTCGGCATCAAGCTCGAGGAGCGAGACCTGATTGACATGTCAGGTGATCGATATCACCGTCACCGGGAGCGCGTCTCGATGCTGTCCCCCTGGCACAAACTGACCTGATCGATTTTCGATCGCATGGAGGAGAAAGAACTATGAAGCATACTGGAAGCTGTTTTTGCGGCGCGGTCGAGATCCAGGTCACTGGAGAGCCGGAAGGAATGGGCTACTGCCATTGCCGTTCCTGCCGCTCTTGGTCCGGCGGACCGGTGAACGCATTCACCCTGTGGAAGCCGGAAGCCGTCGAGGTCACGTCGGGATCGCAACATGTTTCGACGTTCGCGAAGACGGCGATGAGCGAACGCAAATACTGCGCGAAATGCGGCGGTCATCTGATGACCAACCACCCGACGCTGGGATTGGTCGATGTCTTCTCCGCGACACTTCCAACGCTCACCTTCAAGCCTGGCGTGCATGTCAACTACGCCGAGACCGTTTTGCCCATGCGGGATGGGCTGCCCAAGCTGAAGGATTTTCCTGCCGAGCTTGGCGGTTCCGGTGAAATGATTTCCGAGTAAGCCAGGCAGGTTTCGCCGAACTGACGGTGTTGCGAACGCCGTTGGCGGCGTCTGCCGATCCGGAATGCGCCGCTCGACTCCCGGACCGGACCGGGAGACGGGCGGCGCCGTTGCATATGCCCCCGCGATCCGGTTCAGGCCTGGGGTGGAGCGGTTCGGCCTTGAAGAGCTATGTCAGCCGCAGGTCCGGCCCTGCAAAATCGGGGTTTGGTGTTCCCCATCCGGTTCCGGTAAGAAAGCCTTGAAGTCATGGCGAAAACCTCCATTTCGTCAGGCAAAATAACAAGGGAAGCGCCGGAAATGACCGTCAGACCGCAATTGCCGGAGCGAACGCCGCGAGCCAAGGGCGAACCCACTGCGCTGGACGGTCTGCTGGTCGTCGACTTCACCCGGGTCGTAGCCGGCCCGGCCTGCACGCAAACGCTGGCGGATTTCGGCGCCGAGGTCATCAAGATCGAAAACCCCGACGGCGGCGACGACACCCGCCACTATGAACATGCGGAAATCGGGGGCGAGAGCGCGGCCTTTCTCAGCCTCAACCGCAACAAGCGCGGTATCGCGCTCGACTTCAACAATCCGGCGGCGCTCGAAGTCGCCCGCGAACTGATCGCGAAGGCGGACGTCGTCGTGGAGAATTTCTCCGGCGGCGTGATGAAGAAGTTCGGCCTCGACTACGCCTCCGTCGCGCCGACCAACCCGCGGCTGATCTATTGCTCGATCTCGGCCTATGGCCGCAAGGGCGAGTTCGCGCTGCGTCCGGGTTTCGATCCGATCACGCAGGCCGAGAGCGGTTTCATGTCGTTGAACGGGTTTGCCGATGGAGAGCCGGTGCGGACCGGCCCGCCGATCGTCGACATGGCCACGGGCATGTCGGCGTGCAATGCGATCCTGCTGGCGCTGATCGCGCGCGACCGGCTTGGCCGCGGCCAGCAGGTCGAGGTCGCGCTGATCGACACCGCCGTTTCGATGACCGGATTCTACGGCATGGCCTATCTGGTCAGCGGCGCGAACCCGGGACGTTTCGGGAATTCGCCGAACGGCTCGCCCACCGTCGGCCTCTATCAGGCGTCCGATGGGCCGCTCTACATGGCCTGCGCCAATGATCGTCTGTACCGCCGGCTGGTGGTCGACGTGCTCGAACGACCGGACCTCGTCACCGATCCACGGTTCGCGCATCGAAAGGACCGGACCGCCAACAAGGAAAAATTGCGCGCCATCATCGCCGGCGTCTTTGCCAGCGATCGTCTCGAGCACTGGATAGCGAAGATGAAGAAGGCCAACATCCCGGTTGGCTATCTGCGTACCGTGGAGGAAGGCTTCAATGCGCCGGAAGTGCGCGACCGCCATCGCCTCAGCCGGATTCCGCATCCTACCGCGGGCACCGTCCCGAATATTGAAACCCCGTTGCATATGAGCCTGACGCCGACCATCGATCCGGTGGCGGCGCCGCTGCTCGGCCAGCACACGCGGGAGGTGCTCCAAAAGACGCTCGGCTACGACGAGAAGCGGCTCGCCGATCTCGCAGAGGCGGGGGCTTTCGGGAAGGTGGGCAATACGGGCTGACGGTGGCCCGACGCATCCCGCCAACGAATGACATCCCTGCGTTTACGCCACGTCTAACCCATTCAAAGCGGGTAGCTTTTCCCGTTCTTCTACGGCTAATCTGTCGCCAAAGCGGGAGAGAAACAACATGAACGACGCGACCCCCATCCGGCCGGCGCGAAATGTCGAACTCGGCGCCAGCGGCGAGGAATTCCAGAACCTCCACGAGTTCATCAGGAAGGCGCGAGCGCGGCTGAACCAGAATGCCTGGGACTATATCGTCGGCGCCGCGGAGACGGAGACCACCATGCGCCGCAATCGCATGGCCCTCGACGAGATCGCATTCCGGCCTCGCGTGCTGCGCAATGTCGCCAAGGTCGATCCCTCGGCCGAGGTGTTGGGCCGCCGCCTCCGCCTGCCGGTCATGATCGCGCCGGTCGGCGCGCTCGAGATTTTCGATCCGGATTCAGGTGCTGCGGTGGCGCGCGGCGTCGGCCGGTTTGGCGCCGCCCACATGTTGAGTTCGGTCTCCGAGCCGGGCCTCGAGGCGACCGCCAAGGCGGCTCCCGACGCGCTGCGCATTTTCCAGCTCTATGTGCGAGGGGATGACGCCTTCGTCGAAGACACCGTGAGCCGCAGCATCGACAATGGTTATGCCGCCTTCTGCCTCACCGTCGATACCGCGCATTACAGCCGGCGCGAGCGCGATATCGCCAAGCGCTATGTCCGTGAAAGCCGCATCAGGGCGACCGGCGGCGACTTCCAGAAGGGGCTGGAATGGCGCACCGTGAAGCTGATCAAGGACAAGTATAAAATTCCGCTCGCCATCAAGGGCATCGCGACCGCGGAAGATGCCAGGATCGCAATCGATCACGGCGTGGAGTGGATCTACGTGTCGAACCATGGCGGCCGCCAGCTCGATCACGGCCGCGGTTCCATGCATGTGCTGCCGGAAATCGTCGATGCGGTCGCCGGCCGTGCCAAGATCATGGTCGATGGTTCGTTCTGCCGCGGGACCGATATCGTCAAGGCGATCGCTTCCGGCGCCGACCTCGTCGGCATCGGCCGCCTGCAGTGCTGGGCGCTCGCCGCCGCCGGCGAGGCCGGCATCGTGCGAATGCTCGAATTGCTCGAAGACGAGGTCATCCGCTGTCTCGGGCTATTGGGTGTCACCCGTTTTTCCGAACTCGACAGGTCTTACTTGCATCCGACAACACCGACCAATCTGCCCAGCGTGTTCAGCGCCTTTCCGTTGGTCGATATCGAGCCCTATCGTTACTGACGGCCAGGGCCGCCGCCGGGCCTGCATCATCCCCCGGGTCGAGTGGCCGGGGGAACCCGAGGTCGATTGCCGCATTATCAGGCGCGTGTGGTGCGCCGCCGCATGATCGATTTTGATTTAACGAAGTAATTGTTGGGGCGAATGGCAGAAAATCCTTTCGCGGCATTCAGCCTCGAGAAGGCCATCGGCCTTCGCTGGACACTGCGGGATATCCAGGCGCGGCGACTGAAACTGTCGCCGGTCAGCGATGAAGATCTGAAGACGCTGACAGGCCTGGGCCTGATCGAAGTTCGAGATGACGGGCTTGTGCTGACGCCAGCCGGGACTGCCGTGCTGAACGGGTCCTGATCAGCGCGCCTTCAGGAAACTCTCGCCGGAATCGCAGGGTGCGCAGCGATAGGTCAGAACGTCGTAGTTCTGGTCGCGGGGCTCGATCGCGGCCAGCCGCATCTGCGCGCCGCATTTCATGCAGGGCATCTTTATGCTGGTCTTGAAACGCGTACAGGTCGGCGTCGGTCGAAACGTTAGCAGCATCTTATCCCCTTGTCCCAAAAGAGACGAAAACCAGAGACGCAACGCCACCGACAACCCTGACACGAATCACTTTGCAACACTGTTGTGCCACACTGTTGCCACCATTGGAATCGGGCAATGGTGGCAAGGTAAGCAAAGGGTTCCGTGGATCGTGCTCCCCGGTTGGACGGATCAAATGCCGATGTCGCGGCGGTCGACGCCGGGCGGGCCCGCTCCAATACGAAGCAGACCTCGCCGGGATTTATGCTAACCTGCCCAAGTCGATACTGGAGGACGACCATGACTGAACCGAAACTCGAAGTCCCGGCCGAGCTGCGCGAACTGGCCGAGAAAACCATCGATCAGGCGGAAAAGGCATTCAGCATGTTCTTCGATGCCGCCGGGAAGTCCATGACATCGATGCCGGGGGCGGGCACAGAGATTTCCAAGCAGGCACTATCGTTCACCGAGCAGAACATGAGGGCTGCATTCGAGCATGCCCGCAAACTGGTGCATGCAACCGATCTTCAGGAAGCGCTGCGGATCCAGTCCGAGTTCCTGCGCAGCCAGTTCACCAACGCCGGGGAGCATATGCGACAGATCACCGGCGGCGTCATTTCGGCCGCAAAAGACTCGGCCAAGGGCAAGTTCTGAAAAGGCAAGTTCTGAAAAATGCTAGCGGCGGCGCGCGATCGCGACGCCGAACAGAAAGGCGACGAACAGGCTGGCCAGCGGCGCTTCCCGGGTGATCGCGCTGATGGTCGAGAGCGGCATCCCGGGCCGCCGCGCCGTCGTGATCGCGTCGCCAAGGCGGTTGACCGCCGCCTGCAGCCCATCGGACACCTCCGTGAGCGTGCGCGACACATCGGTCGCGGTGTCGATAGCGCGTTCGGCAATGTTGGGCTGCGATGGCTCTTCGATATTCACGGGCTGCTACTCGTTCATGTCAGGCCACGGACTGGTGTCCTGACAATACGCGGTTATGCCATTGGTTCCCTAAAACTGCGCAGGACGGGTCGACGAGGAACCTCTACCCGCTGCCGGGATTTAATTCAGATCGGAGGAAATCAATACGGATGGTCAGATGACGAAGGAACTGACGGAGAAAAGTTTGAGCCGATCCGGCGGCGCGCCGCTGAAGGTTGCGATTGCCGTCGCAATTCTCGGCGTGCTCAGCATGCTGGTCGTCGACCATGGGCATTGGAATAAGCCAAAAGTGCAGCACCCGGTAGTGGCGAACTACAGCACGACAGGCGAAGCGGCGCGCGCGGCCGGCGCGCAGGTGATGCCGACCGAGCGCAGGCTCGAGGTCGAGCCCGACCCGCCGATGCCCGCAGCCGGTCCATCCGGCCAATCCTGAGCCACGGTAGAGACCGGTGTTTGACATGTCGGGCAAATCACCGACATAAGGGTATCGTTCTGAAGTTCACGAGCGCCAATCGAGCGCGTCAGCGCGCGAAGACGAACTGGCGGAAGCGATCACCGGACGGGCCGCAACGAAATCAGAAGACGTTGCGACTTCGTTTCGATGTCACCGATTGCCACGGTTTGCATCTGCCTTGATTTGTCCTTGACGCGTCGGGCAACTCAGGTGCATATTAGCACCATCGCAAATATTGTAGAGCCCGCGCCGGAAACGGTTGCGGGCTTCTTTATTTTCTCACGCGAGCCGACTCTGTCGGCTACGCTGTGGTGTTCGCTTTTCAGTGACCGCTTGAGAATGATCAGATACGCCGGCTTCGCGGCATAACGCCATCACAGGGAAACTTGCGAAACCCGCCCGGAGCAATCCCGCGCGGGCTTTTTGTTCGGAAATCCTCGAATCGGACGGCGGCCGCGCATCGACGCCGCAACTCCCAACGCCCCCGCCTGGGCGTCGCGAGCGAGCCGCCGTCCGAAACCTCATTACCATTGGCCGGCATGCGCGAACATGTCGGCCGCGGCGCGTATCGTCACGCGCCGCACGCGGCCCCCGAGGGATAAGGTTCGCGCCCCAAATGATCTGCGCCCACACCGCGATCATGCCGCACATTTCTATTTTGCAGGGGAGAGGCCGATGACTGCCTACCTGATCTCGCTTGCGCTCATCGGTCTCGTCGTCATCGCCGTTTTCGGAGGAATTCTCGTGAGCGCCGACATCATCAAAAAAATACCGCGTCTAAAACGCGATGAGGTGCAGACGGATCTTCCGACGATTGCGTTTCGCTGAGCGCGCCCGCGAGCGGGGTGCAGGGACTATTGACGATGTTCCTGTTTCGTTCTAGTGACATGAAAATGGATCAAGGGGCGCCCAGTGGTGCATCGACAAAAGCCGAGAGCAGGTGGTGCAAAGAAGCCGTCAGACACTCGATGGAGTGAGCCCGTTCTTGTCCAATATCAGTTTAGATACGGTGCCAAGCGACGGGAAGCTGTAGCCCGTTTGGGCTTTCCGCGACTCGACGAAAGCAATCCCGGTGAATGGATTTGCCCGTTCCAGATTCATGGCTTGAAGGACGATCTTCTTCGCTGGGCGCGCAGTAATGACGGATTGCTGTCGTTGACGATCGCCAGTTCCTTTATTCGCAGGTCGCTGGATCGGCTCAAGGACGTCAGCTCAGATATTGTTCCGTATTGGGTCGTCTTTCCCAGGCAAGTGCCTTTTTGCTATGGGCCCGAGTTTCATTGGCATCTATGCAAAATCCTCGATGCGGAAATCAAGAAAAAGGGTAGGCAGCTTGACAGGCGGATCGCCGGCAGGAAATCCGGAAGGCAACCATAGCTCAAGGCGCATCAGATCGGCGCTCCAGCTTCGCGTCCAACCTATGCGCCTCCTCGAGCCGTTGCCGTACGCGAAAATCTGGCTCGCTTCTGGAGCGCCGACGTCAAGGTTAAGTTGCACGAAACTGTCGGCTACAGAGTTCGCGGTCGACGCCTTTGGATTCGATTTCTGCGATCGGTGAAGGCTGAAGAACGATCACTGGCATAACGCCACTATCGCGAAACGTACTTGGCCCGCGTGGAGTAATCCGTTGCGGGCTTTTTGTTTGGAAATCCTCGAATCGGACGGCGGCCGCACATCGACGCCGCAACTCCCAACGCCCCGCCTGGGCGTCGCGAGCGAGCCGCCGTCCGAGACCTCACTACCATTGGCCGGCATGCGCGAACATGTCGGCCGCGGCGCGCATCGTCACGCGCCGCATGCGGCCCCCGACGGGACAAGGTTCGCGCCCCAAATGATCAGCGCCCACACCGCGATCATGCCGCACATTTCTATTTTGCAGGGGAGAGGCCGATGACTGCCTACCTGATCTCGCTTGCGCTCATCGGTCTCGTCGTCATCGCCGTTTCGGAGGAATTCTCGTGAGCGCCGACATCATCAAGATCATCTCGCGTCCGAAACGCGATGACGTACAAACGGATTTTCCGGCGATTGCCTTTCAGTCAGCGCGGCGCGAACCCGCGATCGATCCGGTCGATGTTGCACGCGACGAGTGCACCGGATCGGCCAACCGGGAAACCTAAATGGGCAAAGCCAGGGCTCTTCTTGAAATTCGCTCGCTGGCGCGTAGCCACACCCGAACTGCGATCCGCGTTCTCGTCGCTCCGGCAGCCAGCCAATAAGATACCTTGCTCGTCGTAGCGTTGACCAGGTATCCCCGTTTACAGCAAGCGCACCGGAAGCTGCCTATCCGCAAAGTGTGCCTGTTGACGCATTCGGGAATGCAGCACCGCGGTTAGAGCGCGCTCCACTCAGCCGTGGTCCGGACTCGCAGGCCAGCAGCTCAGCTTGGCTCTCTACCGACAAGCCGGCCTTGCAATGGATCCTTTCCCCCCTCGGTCTTCGGCTTTCCGAATCCTTCCGGCCCGTTTGGCAGCGTTGCCGCGGACTGGCCGTCTGCTCTTGCGGGCGTTTCTAGAGATCGCAGGTCGGCGGAAGCATTGTCTGACACGAACCTGCTCGCGACACCGTCTGCACCGTCCGATGGATTTCGTACAGTCGATCGTCCAGGCCTGATTGGTGGTTCAAGCAACGGTGTTTCACCGGATACGCCGGCCGGCGTGGCGGCACGGATCGCTGCTCTAACGAGCGTTGTGCCCGCGAGCATGAATCCTCTGACCCCGCAAGCGGATGGGATCTCTGCCAACGGCCCGCCGCAGCCCTGGCTCCTTCGCGCGTTGGCCGGCCGTCTTTGAGAGTTGGCTCGCGCGCTTCGCCTCATCAATAGCAGGACGTGCCCTTGTCCATCCTGAAAATTCCAACGGCGAAGGTCTTTGAGCCGCTGCTGGCGCCCGCGCGCTACAAGGGTGTTTACGGCGGTCGTGGATCGGGAAAACTTCTGGTTTTTGACAAGGTCCTTGGCCTTGGCACGACCGATCCGCTCGCCGGCTTCGCGGCGACGACCTCAAATCTGGTGGTGTCGTTCTATTTCGCCAAGCGCGGTTTCGAGAATGTGGCGCGGATCATCAAGCGATGACCGGGATACAGGCTGCTGATATCAGAGCCATCGTCATCGAGACGCTGGCCGAGCAACAGAGGCTACGCCATGAAGACATCGATGCCGTGGTCCTCAAGGCAATCGAAGCGACGTTGGTTTCCTTCGGTCTCGACGAGGATCGAAAAGAGGCGCGCGCCGATTTTGAGCATCTGCGGCGCTGGCGCCGAAGCGTGGAGCAGGCGCAGAGTTATACGTTCAAGGCGGTCATTACGGTCATTGCAACCGGATTCGTTGGAGCCATCTGGCTCGGTATCAAGACAACCCTTGGCAAGTAATCCATTGACCGGCGGACATCGACGATGAAATCGAACACTCGAGAGACGTACCGGATCCGTGAGATTGACGGAACTGACGAGGACGTGGCGTATACTCTCACCGAACTTCATGAGTCGACCTTCCTGGATAGTGCTCCCGTTCCCAAATTTGATCGGGGGCACTGGTGGTTTGCCTTTCGCGGTAGTGAACCGGTCGGCTTCGCGGGCATGATCCCATCGACCCACGTCTCCAATGCCGGATATCTTTGTCGTGTTGGCGTACTTGGCAGGCATAGCGGGCGTCAGCTTCAGTTGCGCCTGATGCGAGCCATGGAGGCGCGGGCGCGGCTTAGTGGGTGGTGCTCGATCGTCTCCGACACGACCAACAACGTCCGCTCAGCCAACAACTTCATTCGCGCCGGTTACCGTTTGTTTATCCCGTCCCATCCCTGGGCCTGGCCGAGTACGCTCTATTGGCACAAGGCCATCAAATAGCGCCCGCGACCATTCGCTATCTCAAATCGCTTTTGCCCGGTGGCCGTGCGGCCACCGGGCTTTTTTGCGTTCGTGGGTCCCTATCGCGGCGTGGTAGGCATGCTTTCTACGCCTTGATCATTGCCGGTCAGACAGTAGACTGACAAAGCTCGGGCAGCGGAAAGCAACGGAGCAGGCGAGGAAACACATGGCCGGGGAGAGCGGCAAGCCAGAGATGGGATCACCCGCGGGGCCAGGAACGGCGACCTACGACAGTATGGTCGCACGCGCCAGATCCCTGATTCCGGAGTTGCGCGATCGTGCTTCAAGGACGGAAGAGCTTCGGCGGCTTCCGCCGGAGACCGAGCGCGATTTGCATGACGCCAGCCTGTTCCGAATTGTGCAACCCAAACGGGTCGGTGGCGCCGAGCTCGACTACGTCGCTTTGGTCGATTGCGCGGATGCGCTCGGACAAGCGGACGCTTCCGTCGCATGGAATTTTGCCAATCTCGCCAGTCATCATTGGATGCTCGGCATGTTTGACAGGCAGGCGCAGGATGCAGTTTGGAATGTAAATGTCGATGCCTTGATCGCGTCGTCCTTCATCTTTCCGGCCGGCCGGGCGAGGAGGGCGGAAGGAGGATACATCCTGCACGGTCATTGGCCGTTTTCGTCGGGGGTCGAGTCCTGCGATTGGAACATGCTTGCAGGCGTAGTGGCAACGGATGACGAGGCGGACGGGATTGAGTATCGAATATTTCTTATCAACAGGCGCGACTACAGGATCAACGATACCTGGAATGCGACGGGGCTATGCGGCACCGGTTCGAATGACGTATGGGTCGAGGATACATTTGTCGCGGAGAACATGACGATCGCGGTCAGCGATTTGACCGGCGGGCCGACGCCAGGAAGCGCCGTCAATCCAAACGCGCTTTACGCCCTGCCGGTGTTCTCCCTGTTTCCTTACGTCTTGTCGGGTGTCGGCCTGGGCAACGCGCAAGCGTGCCTCAATGATTACGTCGACCTCGCGCGGCATCGGGCCTCGACCTACAATCGGGCCAAGCTGAGCGACCTTCAGACGACGCAGATCAAGATCGCGGAAGCCTCCGCCAAGATCGACGCGGCCCGTCTTGTGATGCGCACGAACTGCATCAAAGCGATGGCTGAGGCGAGGCGCGGCCACATTCCCGACCTTGCGGGCAAAACAACGCTGCGGCGGGATGGCGCCTTTTCGGTGAACCTTTGCACCGAAGCGGTCTCGTTATTGTTCGCTGCAAGCGGCGCGCGCAGCCTGTTCACCTCGGGCGCACTGCAGCGGCAGTTCCGCGACGCGCACGCGGTGAATTCGCACCTCGCATTCAATTTCGATGCGGCGGGAACCAATTATGGACGCGTGGCGCTAGGCTTGCCGTCCGAAAATCTGACGCTCTGAGGCTCGGCGGATGTCTGACTCACCCAAACATCCGGCCGATCCGGCCAACGAACTTGCCAGCGACAACTCGGCGATCGATCCGCGCGATTTTCGCAACGCGCTCGGTACGTTTGCGACGGGGGTCACGATCGTAACGGCGATGTCTGCGGACGGAATGCCGTACGGCGTAACCTGCAATTCTTTCGCATCGGTATCGCTCAATCCACCGTTGGTGTTGTGGAGCCTTGGAATGTTTTCGCAAGGACTCTCGATCTTTCAGAATGCAAGCCACTTCACCGTCAACGTTCTCGGCGCGTCCCAGCAGGCACTGGCATCGCAGTTTGCAAAATCGTCGGACGACAAATTTGCCGGTGTGAGCTGGACGCCGGGGCTTGGCTACGCTCCGGTGCTGGCCGACAGCGTCGCCAATTTTCAATGCCGTGCCGCCAATCGCTACTATGGCGGCGATCACATCATCTTTCTCGGAGCAGTCGAGGCCTACGCCTATAATCGACAGGAGCCCTTGCTGTTCGCGCGCGGCGGCTTCGGCCGATTTGTTGTGGGAGATGGCAAGTCCTCGTGACGAAGGCCGCTGTATTTTATCGGCTTCACGCCAGTTCCGGGTTAGATCGCGGTCTATCTGTTCGCCATTTCTGCGCGATACCAGTCGCCGATCTGGCTGGCGGTCATCAGTGCCACACCGTCATGACGCAGGACATAGTCGAGCAACGCTTCCAGATATTTGATGCGATGCGGCACGCCCGTGATATAGGGGTGTATTGAGATGGCCATGACCCGCGCATTTGATGCGCCTTCGAGATAGAGGCGATCGAACTGATCGGTGCAACGGGTCAGGAATTGATCTGATGGCAGGTGCTGCAGCGCGTGAATGGCGATATCGTTGGTCTCGACCGAATAGGGGATCGTCGTGATGGCGCCGTGAGGTGTGGCGATATCCTGCGGCAGATCGTCGATCACCCAGTCCGCGACATATTCAATGCCGTTGAGGCGCAGCAAGTCGAGTGTTTCCTCGGTCTCGGTGAGGCCGGGGCTTTCCCAGGACCGGGGCGGCTTCCCCGTGAATTTTGCAATGGTCTCCACCGAGCGCTTGATTGCATCTGCCTGGTTCTCGACCTTGTGCATCGGGCCTTGCACGAAACCGTGGCCCATGAACTCGAACCCGGCTTCGAGCGCGGCAGAGGCAACGCGCGGATAGGAGTTGCAGACATTGGCATTGATCGCCAACGTCACCGGTATCTTGCGCTCTGTCAGTGCCTTGAATTGACGCCAGAAGCCGGCACGCATGCCGTATTCGTGCCAGGACCAGTTCGGCACGTCAGGCAATAGCGGCTGGCCCATCGGCGGGCTCAGCACCGTGCGGGGCATCGAGCCTTCGATCTGCCATTCCTCCACGTTGAGGATGACCCAAACCGCCAGCTTCTTGCCGCCGGGAAGCGTCAGCCTGGGGCGGTCGATCTGTGCTTGATAGGGGATACGATCGCTCAGCGCCACGGCAAGCTCCTCGCAGGTTATTCGGCAGCTTTGGCGCCGCTGGATACGCCAGCATTGATACGGGGCATCACCTTTTCGGCCATCAGGATCATGGATTGGCGCCCCAGCTCGCGGTCCTTCCAATCCTTGCCGGCGTAGAGCAGTGTGCCGAATGGTCCGGTCTCTTCCTGAAATGCCAGCAGCTGATCGGCCACGCTGTCAGGCGTGCCATGAATGATCAGCTTGTCGCAGATCGACTCCAGCGTCACCTCGTCGTCAGCCTGGTCCCTCCGCGTCTTGAACAATTCGATGCGCCCGCCGCGCTTCAGCTTGGTGAACAAGGAGCGATAGTAGTAGACGTAGGGCCCGTTCGGATCGGTGGCATAGGACTTCGCGGTGGCGGCGTCCCTGGCGACGAACACGCTCTTGGCCACACGCCAGTTCGCTGAATCCGCAGGCCGACCGGCGCGTTCGCATCCCTCGACATATTTCGGCCAATGGCTTTTTACCCAGGCCGGCATCAGGAAGTTTGCCGAGATCGGGTCCCAGCCACGTGCTGCCGCTTCAGTCACTCCCCTGGAGAACGGAGCCACGGCAGTCACCACGATCGGCGGATGCGGCTGCTGCAAGGGACGAGGGATGAATCCCTGGCCAATATCCTCGATCAGGGTTTTCTCGACCGATATATTCCAGTATTTGCCCTGAAGGTTGTACGGCGGCTTGCTTGTCCAAATTTGAAGCACCTGGTTGATTGCCTCCAGGAACATGGCATTCCGATCGGCCTCCAGATTGCCGAACACTTCCGCGTCCGACAGCAGACCCCCGGGGCTGATGCCGAAGATCAGCCGCCCATCGAGCATGTGATCGAGCATGGCGATCGAGCCCGCGACCGCCGCCGGATGAGCATTGGGCATGTTGACAGTGCCGGTGCCCAATTTGATCTGCCTGGTTGCCGCGGCGAGCCAGGCGATGAAAGCGACGCAGGACGTAATGTTCTCGGCCCGGTCGGTGGTGTGCTCGCCGACATAGCCCTCGGTGAACCCGAGCTCATCGGCCAGCAGGAAAGCCTCTCGATCCTCCTTGAGCGAAAGCCGCCAATCCTTGTCGATCGGATGGATCGGCATCGTAAAGAACCCAAGCTTCATGGGGCGTTCATCCTTGGCGGGCTTCTTGTTGGGCAGAGAACGTGCGTTGTCCATCGTACGAAAACAAGCTCAAAGTCGAAACAATCGCCGGAGAACAAACTTGACCTTTGGTGATCTCAGCCCTCTAATTCCATGAAAATGTCGATAGTTGGCCGGGGAGGTCACGTCAGAAATGAAAGCCTCGGCCTTTGCCTATGCCCGCGCAACCAGCGTGGCAAACGCGCTGGAATTGCTCGGCATGCACGGCGAGAAGGCCAAGGTGCTGTCGGGCGGCCAGAGCCTGCTGGCAGCGATGAATCTACGCCTGATCGCACCTGAGCTCGTCGTCGATATCGGCGACCTGGCTGAGTTGCGCGGGGTGGTGGTGAAGGGAGACGTCCTTGCTATCGGCGCCCTGACGCGGCATGCCGATCTCCTGAGGTCGCCCGAAATTGCCGCTCACGCGCCCTTGCTGAAGGATGCCGTCGCCCACGTCGCTCATCCCGCGATCCGCAACCGCGGCACGATCGGCGGGAGCCTTGCGCAGGCGGACCCGGCATCTGAATTGCCGGCTTGCATGCTCACGCTTGGCGCTACCATTATTGCTCGCGGATCGGCCGGCGAGCGGCGGATTGCCGCAGACGAGTTCTTCGCCGGCATCTACGAAACCGTATTGACGCCGCATGAACTGCTGGTCGCCATCGAGTTGCCGCTGGTCCCGAAAGGCTCGACGCACTTCTTTCAGGAGTTCGCTCGCCGACATGGCGACTACGCGCTCGTCGGCCTTGCAGCGCAGGCCGCTATAGGCGACGGCCGGTTCACCGATCTTCGTCTAGGCTTCTTTGCCGTCGGCGATCGGCCACTACTGGCCCGGTCGGCCGACAAACTGGTTGATGTCGCCATCACACCCGCCGTGTTGGCCGAGGCGGCTTGCGCATTGGGCGATGAACTGGACCCAATGGAGGATCAACAGGCCACGCCAGCCATGCGACGGCACCTGGCGAAAGTCCTGCTGACGCGGTGCGTATCCTCTTTGCTTGCCCGTTCCGACCTCGCCGTTGGAGCGTCAGCGTGACAAACGCGATCGCGGTTTCGCTGCGTGTCAATGGTGAGCGCGTCGAAGCGAATGTGCTGCCGCGTCTGAACCTGGCGGATTTCCTTCGCGAGCACCTCAAACTGACCGGCACGCATGTCGGCTGTGAACACGGCGTATGCGGAGCCTGCACCGTCCGTGTCAATGGCGATATTGTCCGTTCCTGCCTGCTGCTTGCGGTGCAGGCGCACAACGCGACGGTCGAAACAATCGAGGGGCTGTCCGATAGCGGCGAGATCTCCGATCTGCAGTCTGCGTTCCGGGACCGTAACGCATTGCAATGCGGCTTCTGTACGCCGGGCATGTTGATGGCGGCGCAGGATCTGCTGAAGCAATCGCCGGCTCCGGACCGGGAGCAGATCCGCGAGCACCTTTCCGGCAATTATTGTCGCTGTACCGGCTATCAGGCCATTGTCGACGCCATTGAGACCACGGCGCGGGCGCGCACCGGACGGCTGCCATGACATCGGCACAGGCGCCCCCCAAGACACTTTCCGCGGTGGACCGTCCGAATTCCTATATCGGCAAGACCGTGCCGCGGCCGAATCTCGATCGGTTGATGCAGGGGCGAGGGCACTATGTCAGCGACATCGAGCTGCCGCGAATGGCGCATGTCGTATTCGTCCGTTCCCCCCACGCGCACGCAAGAATCAACAGCATGGATGCCTCGGCGGCCAGGCAAATGCCGGGAGTGATTGCGGTCGTTTCGGGCACGGAACTCGCGACCGTCATTACGCCGTGGGTCGGCGTACTCTCGCATCTGAAAGGCCTCAAATCCGCGCCGCAAAGCGCTATCGCAATTGACCGCGTGTGCTGGCAGGGCGAAGCGGTGGCGGCCGTGGTGGCGAGCAGCCGAGCCCAGGCCGAGGACGCCGCCGAGCATGTCCTGGTTGACTACGAGGAGCTCGATGCCGTCACCGACATGCGCACTGCGCTTGATTCTGCAACACCCGTGATCCACGGCTCGCTTGGCGACAACCTGGCCTTTGAGCGTGTTCATGACGCGGGCGGCGTCGATCGGGCATTTGCCGAGTCCGACGAGGTCGTGGAGACCGAATTCATATTCGGACGACATACCGGAGTGACGCTGGAGCCGCGCGCGGTGGTGGCGGATTGGAACGTGGCGGAAGCGAAGCTCACGATCTATCAAGGCACGCAGGCGCCGCACATGGTGCAAAATATTGCAGCGCTCCATCTCGGCTTGAGGGAAGCGCAGGTCCGCGTGGTCTGCAAGGACGTCGGCGGCTCCTTCGGTATCAAGGTTCACATCTACGCCGACGAGATGGCTACTTACGCGCTGTCCAAGCGGTTGCGCCGGCCGATCAAGTTCGTGGCCGACCGGGTCGAGAGCTTCAACACCGACATTCATGCCCGCGACCATCGCTGCAAGGGAAAGATCGGCGTGAAGCGCGACGGCACCATCACTGCGTTCGAGATCGACGATCTCACGGGCATCGGGCCCTATTCGATGTACCCGCGCACCAGCGCGATCGAGGCCAATCAGGTCGTCAATCTGGTCGGCGGTCCCTACGTGACGAAGAATTACCGGGCTCGCGCCCGTGTTGTCTTTCAGAACAAGAATGTGATGTGCCAGTACCGGGCGGTCGGCCATCCGATCGCCTGCTCGGTGACGGAAGGGCTGGTGGACCTTGCGGCCGCCAGGATCGGCATGGACCCGGTCGAAATCCGTCGTCGCAATCTGATCGCTGATGACGCCTATCCCTGTGCCTCCCCATCGGGCTTGCGCTTCGAGCAGCTGTCGCATCACGCAGCGCTCGCCAAACTCGTCAAGATGATGGATTACGACGGCTTGCGCGCGGAACAGGCGGACCTGCGGAAAAAGAAGATTTACCGGGGTATCGGCATCGCCAGCTTCATCGAGGTCACCAATCCCAGTGCAGCCTTTTATGGCGTCGGCGGCGCCAGGATTTCCTCGCAGGACGGCGTCGCAGTGCGGCTTGATCCCCAGGGCTCGGTGATTTGCCAGACCAGCATAACGGAGCAGGGGCAGGGCTCGGAAGCGCTCACGGTCCAGATCGTTGCAAGCGTGCTTGGCGTCTCGATGGATCGCGTTCGGGTGATTCTGGGAGATACCGACAATACACCGTATGGCGGAGGCACCTGGGCGTCGCGTGGCGCAGGTATCGGTGGCGAGGCCGCGCTGCAGGCCGCCAAGGTGCTGCGCAAGAATATCCTCGATGTTGCTGCCGCCATTCTCCAGTCTACCCCGGGCGAACTCGATATTGTCGATAACAGGGTGGTGACTGCAGCCGATGGCGCGCCGCGGATCGAATTGAGCGAGATCGGGCGTATTGTCTATTTCCGCCCGGACACGCTGCCGCCGGGTGTTCAGCCCGAACTGATGGCCACCAGGCACTATGTTCCGCGCGAGTATCCCTTTGCCTTCACCAATGGCGTTCAGGCCGCCTGGCTGGAGGTCGATATCGATACCGGCTTCATCAAGCTGCTCAGGCATTGGGTCGTCGAGGATTGCGGCACCATCATCAATCCGCAGCTGGTCGACGAGCAGATCAGGGGTGGCGTGGTACAGGGCCTCGGCGCCGCCTTGTTCGAGAAATGCGAATATGACGAGCGCGGTCAGCTCACCAATGCCAATATGGCGGACTATCTGGTTCCGATGGCCGGCGAGATGCCGGATATCGACGTCGGGCACGTGGTCTCGCCGACCATGGAATCAGAGCTGGGGGCGAAAGGCGCAGGTGAGGCAGGCACTGCGGGCGCAGCAGCGGCGGTAGCCAACGCAGTCAATGACGCGCTTCGGCCATTTGGAACTGTTGTCACGGAGATTCCTCTAACGCCCCAGCTTATTTTAAGCGCGTTGGGGCGAATCTAACTCCACATCGATAAGATCGATCGAAAGAAGAGGACGTCCATGGACCCAGCCCGCACCATGCAAACCGAATCCCAAGAAGTCCTTTATGAGGTGGCCGGTCACATTGCAGTCATCACGCTCAACGCGCCTGAGCGCATGAATACGATTTCAGGTCCCATGCTGAATGACCTGACACGCATCCTCGTCGGGGCCAACGAGGACCGGGATGTTCGTTGCGTGATCCTCACTGGTACCGGGCGCGCGTTCTGCGCTGGTCTCGATCTGCGCAAAGAGCGCAGCGGAGATGGCCTCAGCGCGGCCTCTTCATCCACTTCGCTGGATTTGCGCAACACCCCGCCCACCGTTCTGCAGGCGATGGACAAGCCGACGATCTGCGCCGTGAACGGGGGAGCCGCCGGCTATGGCATGGATACGGCGCTCGGCTGCGACATCCGTATCATGGCTGAATCGGCGAAGCTGGCTGCGGCCTTTGTCAAACGCGGCGTGGTGCCGGAGTCCGGAGGTACGTGGTTTCTGCCGCGGATGATCGGTTGGGCCAAGGCCTCGGAACTGATCTTCACCGGTCGCACGCTCTCGGCGCGGGAGGCCATGGACTGGGGCCTTGCCAATGAGGTTGTGCCAGACGTTGAACTGATGGGACGGGCACGCGCGGTGGCACGCGAAATCGCGGCCAATGCGCCGCTGGCGGTACAGGCAGCCAAGCGCATGATGCGGATGGGACTGAATGAGACCTTCCCGGATCATGTCCATCACGTCTACCTGCAGCTTCTGCCGCTGTTCAAGACGCAGGACATGCAGGAAGGCATCAAGGCGTTCATGGAGAAGCGCGAACCGAAGTTCGAAGGGCGTTGATCGCCGCCGTTCGGGCTATTCGGCCGCCGCGTTCGCAAACGTGCCGGCTTGTCGGTTGGTGACGACCACCTTGATCGCACCATCGATGCGTTCGCGGGCATATCGCAGCGCGGTCGGCAGGTCCGCCAGCGGAAATGTGTGGGTATGGATCCTGGTGGCGTCGAAGCGCTTCTCCGCCATCAGTGCCATGGCGCGACGGGTGGCGCTGCGGCCCTCGCCGCGAATTCCATAGGCGTAGATGTTGTTCTTCACGAGATGCGCGAGATCCATCACGATTGGATCGTGCGGAAACGCGGCGAGACAGATTTTTCCGCCGCGATTGGTCATGTGAATGGCCTGGTTGATTGTCGCCTCGTTGCCGGCACATTCAACCACATAGTCGGCGCCGGCGCCGCCGGTGAGTTGTTTGACAACTGCAACCGCGTCTTCATCACTGATGTTGATGATGCGGTCGGCGCCGAGCTCTCGGCCGATTGCGAGCCGCTTGTTGCGCGTACCGGTCAGGATGACCGGGTTGGCTCCCAATGCCTTTGCGACGGCCACTGCGAGTAGTCCGATCGGCCCGGGGCCGATCACCACGACGCTCTCGCCGGCAACCAATCCCCCCAGTTCAGTCAGCCCATACATCGAGGTGCCCGCGGTAACGACCAGCGTTGCCTCGGCATCCCCCATGGTATCGGGCACCCGTGCCAGCGTGTTGATGTGATTGACCGCGTATTCGGCAAAACCGCCGTCGGTCGTGAAGCCGTTTGCGCGGTGGCCCTTCTCCGGCTTGCCATAGTTCAAACATGACGTGTACATGCCCTGGCGGCAGCGTTTGCACTGACCGCATCCCGCATGAATTTCCACGCTGACACGCTCGCCGATTCCGTATTCGTTTACATCAGGGCCGAGCGCTGCGACCGTGCCCATATATTCGTGGCCAGGCGTGAAGTTCTTGTTGAAGGGCAGGCCGCCTTCAATGCTGGCCGGTGAGCCCGAGTGAATGATTTCGAGATCCGTTGCACAGATCGCGACGGCGTCGATTCGGACCAGCACTTCGGCGCGCGAAGGAACGGGTGTCGGCTTCTCTTGCAGCAAGAGCTGATTCGGATCACCGAGCACCCAGGCTCTCATCCGATCGGGAATCGGAAATTTGGACGATGTCGTCACGCCTGGAGGTTGATACATGAACATCTCCTCTCGCGCGAGATGCTAGCGGAAATCACCGATCCGCGAAATTGTCGCGCCGCTAAAGCATGGGGTTTGCTGCACAGCAGCACGCTTTGTCGCAAAACCTTCATGTGCGACCTATACTTGCACGCCGGCTGATGCTGAAATCCTTAGAATTAAGACGCTGATCCGGAGTGACCATGAAGACCATCCGCTTTGTTCTTGCCCTGCTGGCGCTGTCTTTGATTGCGCCCTGGCAATCCGCCAAAGCGGCTGACGTAATCTGCTACAATTGCCCGCCGGAGTGGGCGGACTGGGCCTCGATGCTCAAGGCCATCAAGGCCGATCTCAGCTACGACATCCCGCACGACAACAAGAATTCAGGCCAGGCGCTGGCGCAAATTCTTGCCGAGAAGAACAATCCGGTCGGCGATATCGGCTATTTCGGCGTCACCTTCGGCATGAAGGCCAAAGCGCAGGATGCGCTCGAGCCCTACAGGCCTGCAAACTCGGATCAGGTCCCCGCCGGCCTCAAGGACGCCGATGGCTACTGGACGACGATTCATTCGGGCACGCTGGGGCTATTCGTGAACAAGGACGCGCTCGGTGGCAAGCCGGTGCCAGCCTGCTGGAAGGATCTCCTGAAGCCCGACTACAAGGGGATGGTCGGGTATCTCGACCCGTCTTCGGCGGCGGTCGGCTATGTCGGCGCGGTCGCCATCAACCTGGCACTCGGCGGCTCCGAATCGAACTTCGACCCCGCGATCAACTTCTTCAAGGATTTGCGCAAGAACGACCCGATCGTTCCCAAGCAGACATCCTATGCCCGCGTCGTCTCCGGCGAGATGCCGATCCTGTTCGACTACGATTTCAACGCCTACCGCGCGAAATATTCGGAGAAGGGCAATTTTGAATTCGTGATCCCCTGCGAGGGATCGGTGGTGTTCCCCTATGTCGTCGGCCTCGTCAAGAACGCGCCCCACAAGGACAACGCCAAGAAGGTGCTGGATTATCTCCTGTCAGACAAGGGGCAGGCGATCTGGACCAACGCCTACCTACGCCCGGCGCGGCCGATCGATTTGCCCGAAGCGGTCAAGAAGAAATTCCTGCCTGACAGCGACTATGCGCGCGCGAAGAATGTCGACTGGGGCCAGATGGAAAACGTGCAAAAAGGCTTTGTCGAGCGCTATCTCGCCGAGGTCCGCTGAGGCAATATGGCGCCTCTCGCCGGGGGCACCAGTTTTTAATGTCACATAGGTCATTCGTCTGGTTATGCCTGCTGCCGCTTGCGGCGGTGACAGCGGCATTTTTCCTGTTGCCGATGGCGCGGCTCGTTGTAACCGGAGCAGAGGGACCGCGGGGGATCGCGGGATATCTCGCGATCCTGGCCGAGTCGCGGTACCGCGCGACGCTGCTCAACACGGTCCTGCTGGCCACCGCGACCACAATTGTCACCCTGATCGTGGCGACGATTGCCGGGATGTTCCTGCAACGGCATCGTTTCCCTGGACGTGCCGTTCTGATTGCGATGCTGACGTTTCCGCTGGCGTTTCCCGGAGTCGTGGTCGGCTTCATGATCATCCTGCTCGCCGGGCGACAGGGCTTGATCGGGGATTTTTCCAACCGCCTGTTTGGTGAGAAACTGGTCGTTGCCTACTCGATCTACGGCTTGTTTCTCGGATACCTCTATTTCTCCATTCCGCGCGTCATCCTCACCATCATGGCTGCGGTGCAGAAGCTTGATGTCGGCCTGGAAGAAGCCGCGCGTTCGCTTGGCGCGAGCCCATGGGCGGTGCAGCGCGATGTTGTCCTGCCGGCGCTGGCGCCGGCTTTCGTTGCCTCCGGCGCCATTGCCTTCGCGACCGCGATGGGAGCATTCGGGACGGCATTCACGCTGGCGACCAACATCGATGTGCTGCCGATGCTGATCTATACCGAATTCACGCTGGCCGCGAATTTCTCGATCGCGGCGGCGCTGTCGGTCGGGCTCGGCGTCATCACTTGGCTGATTCTTGCGCTGGCCCGTTCCTTCAGTGGAAGCGCGGTTGCGGCGGCCGGCTGAACCCATGCGCGATCGCCTCATCTTTACCGGCCAGCTTATCTTCACCCTCCTGGTTGCCTCCTTTCTGGTGGTGCCCGCGATCCTGTCGATTTCAGCGGGGGTGACCGTCAACTATTTCCGCGGCATCCAGTCCGGCGTGACGCTGCAATGGGTCGCGCAGGTTTGGGAGCTCTATGCCGGCACCATCTTCCTCTCATTCGTTATTGCGTTCGCAACCCTCGCATTGACATTGGTCGTAGGCGTGCCGGCCGCCTATGCGCTGCATATCAGGGGAGGGCGGATGTCGCGCATCATCGAGGAAATCATCACCCTGCCGTTGGCGATCCCTGGCCTTGCCATCGCGCTGGCGCTGCTCCTGACCTACGGCAGCTTCGGCGATTTTCGCCGTTCCTGGATGTTCATTCTCGTGGGCCACGTCATCTTCACCATGCCGTTCATGGTGCGATCGGTGATGGCCGTATTCGCGACCATCGACATCCGGACGCTGGACGAGGGCGCGGCATCGCTCGGCGCTTCACCATGGCGGCGCTTCCGCGATGTGATCGTGCCCAATGCACTGCCGGGAATCCTGGCAGGAAGCCTGATGGTGGTGACGCTATCGCTCGGCGAATTCAACCTGACCTGGATGCTGCACACACCGTTGACCAAGACGCTGCCGATCGGGCTCGCCGACAGCTATGCCTCCATGAGGCTTGAGGTGGCTTCGGCCTATACGTTGATCTTCTTTGTGATGATCATTCCGCTATTGGTCGCCATGCAATTGTTTGCCGAGAAGGACGCGAAGAGGTGACTGCGCAGACCGGGCATGGCGCCGCCGTGGATATCGAAGCTTGCGGCAAGACCTTTGCCGACGGGACGCGCGCGCTCGAAGCTGCAACGCTCGACATCGCGCGAGGTGAAACGCTGGTGCTGCTTGGCCCTTCCGGCTGCGGCAAGACCACCATGCTGCGCATCATCGCCGGCCTGGAGCAGCCCGATGCCGGCGGCAAGGTGCTGTTCGACGGCAAGGATATGACGGCCGTGCCGATCGAGCGGCGCAACGTCGGGATGGTGTTTCAGTCCTACGCGCTCTTTCCCAACATGACCGTCTCGGAGAATATCGGCTACGGCCTGAAAATTCGCGGGGTGCCGCACAAGGAGCGTGCCGAACGCGTCGCCGAACTGGTCGCGCTCACCAACATCTCCGGCCTTGAGAGCCGCCGCATCGACCAGCTTTCCGGCGGGCAGCGCCAGCGCGTGGCGCTGGCGCGCGCGGTTGCGATCCGGCCGGGCATCCTGTTGCTGGACGAGCCATTGACGGCGCTGGATGCTGCGCTACGCGACCGGCTGCGCGGTGAACTGAACCGCCTGCTGCGTGCGCTGGGCATAACCACGATCTATGTGACTCATGACCAGTCCGAGGCCATGGAGCTTGGCGATCGCATCGTCGTGATGCAGAAGGGATCAATTGCCCAGATCGGCACGCCGCGGGAGATCTACTTCGCCCCGCAAGGCCGCTTCGTCGCCGAATTCATTGGTGCCGCGAACATTGTCGAAGCGTCGATTGAGAAAGGGTGTCTCGTGTTGCCCGGTGGGCGGCAGCCGATTCCCTGCGATGCAGACATGTCGGCCGCAGTGGCGATGATCCGCCCCGAAACCATCCGCGTCACGGCAGCTGGAGCCGCCCCGGTTTCCGGCACGATCGACAGCGTCAGCTTCATCGGCGACCGACAGCGGCTCGTCATCAGCGGAGCGTCCAGCAGGTTGCTTACCGTCGATGCACCGAATACGGTTCAGGCAAGGCCGGGTGACAGGATCGGCTTGTCGATTTCACCGGATTCCGTTCGCTTGCTGCCATCCGAGAGCTGAGAAGATCGATGTCGCCAAAGCCGGTCCATATTGCCCAGATTTCCGACCTGCATATCAAGCCGCCGGGATCGCTCGCCTATGGCCGCGTCGATACCGCCAAGGCGCTTGAGCGCTGCGTTGCCGCCCTGAACGAATTCGACCCGAAGCCGGACTTCGTGGTGATCTCGGGCGATCTGGCTGATACGCCGACGGCCGAGGAGTACCAATACCTCAAGCGGCTCCTGGCGCCCCTGAAGCTTCCGTTCGCCGCCATTCCCGGCAATCATGACTCGCGCGAGCTGATGCGCGCGGCATTTCCCTCCGCGGCGTATGTCTTCCCGTCCGGGCCGCTCAACCAGAGTATCGAAGTCGCCGGGCTCGATCTTCTGTTGCTGGACTCAAGCGTGCATCGCAAGCCGCATGGCGAGCTCGACGAGCCGACATTGCAATGGCTTGACGCGACCCTCGCTTCGTCACCCGACCGGCCGGCGCTGCTGTTCCTGCATCATCCACCATTCAAGGCAGGCATTTGGCACATGGATCGCCAAAATCTCCTGAATGCAAGCCAGCTTGAGCCGATTGTACGCCGTCATTCGCGGGTGCAATTGATTGCGACAGGGCATATTCATCGTGCGACGCTGACGATGTTTGCAGGCGTACCGACCACGATATGCCCGGCTCCAAATCACGCGGTTGATCTCGATTTGGCCGAGCTGCGCGAACCTTCCTTCAAGGTCGAGCCGCCTGCCTTTCATCTCCACAGTTGGTTTCCGGGCGAGGGGGTCGGCACCGTCGTGACCCATCAGGTCCCGATCGGCGCCTTCGACGGCCCCCACCCGTTCTTCGCGCCTGACGGCAAGCTGTTGTAGGCTCGGCTCAAGCCACTTTTAGCCCGAACAATCTCGCCGCATTGCCACCCAGAATCGCGATCTTTTGCTTGTCCGACAGCGTCGTGGTCGCGAAGACGTGGTCGACAGGGCGCGTTTCCCAGGGGATCGGGTGATCGGTGCCCAGCATCACCTGGCTGGCGCCGACCTGCGCCACCAGATGGCGCAGGCCTTCCGGCGTGAACACCATGGCGTCGAAATAGAGCTGGTTGAGATATTCGGATGGCTTCTTCTTCAGCGTGATGTTCGGATTGCAGTTCTGAGGCGATACGAAGCATGCATGGTCGCCGCGCGCGGCGTAAGAGCCGAGATAGCCGCCGCCATGCGCGGCAATGATCTTGAGCCCGGGGAAGCGATCGAGCGTCCCCTCGAAGATCAGGTGCTGCAGGGCGATCGTGGTGTCGAGCGGATTGCCGATGGTGTTCGACAGCCAGCCGTTGCCCTTGAAACGTTTGGCGAGTTCCGGCGTGCTCTGCGGATGGATGAACAGCACCGCGCCGAGTTCTTCCGCCTTGGCCCAGACCGGATGGAATTTCGGATCGGAAAAATCCTCGCCCAGCACGCTGCCGCCAATCGCAGCGCCGCGAAGGCCCTGCTTCTTGACCGCCGTCTCGAGCTGTTGCACCGCGAGATCGGGATACTGGAGTGTCAGGGAAGCGAACGCGCCAAACCGTTCCGGTCGCGCTGCACAGAGCTCCGCCAGCTTCTCGTTCTGAACTTTGACGATCTGGGCTGCGATATCGCGATCCTTGCCGTACCAGAACGGATTGATCGACAGCACCTCCATATCGATTGCCATCGCATCCATTTCCTTCAGGCGCTGCTCGATGGCGATAAAGTGCTCGGGCACGCCCTTCACAGGGGGCAGAACCTTGTCGGCCCCGTCGCCCATCAGGTTGAGGGCTTCGCGGAAATAGCAGTGCGCGTGAACATCCACGGTCAGGACGCGCTTGCCACTGACTTTAACCGGCAGGCGAGGGGCCTTCGGTTGGGCGTGGGCTGCCTCCAGCAGGCCGCAACTGCAGAAGGCGATTCCGCTTGCGGCCGCGCCTTTCAGGAAGGTTCGTCGGGTGGTCATTGATTGCCTCCCTCAATATTTCTGGATCACGTTTCCCCAGGCCGGCCATTGACGCGTCGGCTCGTTTTTGCTGCGACACATTGCCAATTTGAGCCTGGAAGGGCAAATATTCTTGGAAGAACGAGACCTACTGGGAGAACGTCAAATGCGCCTGCTTTACTCGCTAATTCCGGCGCTCGCGCTGTTCTCAAGCCATCCTGCGATCGCCCAGGGGACCTATCCGGACCGGCCCATCAAGATGATCGTGCCGTTGGCTGCGGCAAGCGCGGTCGATGTTGCAGCGCGAATTGTGACGCAGAAAATGGCCGACAACATGGGCCAGCAATTCGTGATCCTGAACCAGCCCGGTGCATCGGGGCTGATCGGAGCCGAGGCCGTCGCACGTGCCGAACCGGACGGCTACACGATTGGCGGGTTCAACGACAGCGTCATGACAATGGTGCCGAACCTGCAGTCAAAAATGCGCTGGGACATTCTCAAGGATTTCGAGCCGGTGTCACTGGTCGCAACGGTCGAGTGGGGGCTCGTTGCCAGCAATCAGGCCAGCTTCAAGAGCGCCGCAGATCTGATCGCGGCCGCAAAGGCGGCGCCCGGGAAGATCGACTATGGCTCGGGAGGGCCGGGAAGCCCGCAGCATCTGGCGATGGCGATGTTCGCTTCAGCCGCCGGCATATCGCTCACGCATGTGCCTTACAAAGGTGCAACCCAGGCTGCAACCGACGTCGCAGCCGGCCAAATTCCCGTTGCCTTCCAGGGGCTCGGCACGGTCGCATCGCTCGTGCGCGGTGGTCAGCTCAGGCTGATCGGCGTGACCACCGAAAAGCGGCTGGCGCAATTCCCCGACGTGCCGACTGTCTCGGAATCCGGTCTGCCAGGCTTCTTCTTCAATTCATGGTTCGCGATCCTTGCTCCAGCCGGTACGCCGAAGGAAATTCTCGCGCGCCTGAACGCAGAGGCACTGAAGGCGGTCGGCGATCCCGAGGTTCGCCGCAAGCTTGAAGAGCTGGGTTTCGCAGTGCGCGGCAGCTCGGCGGAGGAGCTGCGCGCGATGACGCGCGATCAACTCGCGAAGTATGAGCGCGTGATCAGGGAAACGGGAATCGCCAGGGAATAGAAGCGGCCGGCGGCGTCATTGCTGCCGGCAGCCAGCGAGCCGTCACGCGATCAATGGCAGGCGGGCAATGGGGCCGCGGCGCTGGGCATAGCTCGGCTTTCGAGCATCCCCTAGTTGCATGGCGTGTAATCTGCTACGAAAACCCCGATTGTGGTTGAATCAACCGCCTTCCCGCCCTTCCGAGCCCCGAGATCCAGCGCATCATGGCTTGCCCGTTAGAACTTCGATCGATCTGGACCAACGGCATAAGTGATTGTTCCATCAGGATCTTTCGCTAGTTTGACCAAGGTGGATGGAGGAAGTTGAGGGTGTCCTGCCGGGTCTGTTCGTCGACGCTGAGAGCTGGCGACCTGTTTTGCTCCGCATGCGGCGCGGCTGTCCCGAACCAGTCGACGGCGCCCCTGTCCGAAGCTCGAGGTCGTATCGCCGGTGAGCGGAAATTCCTCACCGTGCTCTGCTCGGACCTGCAGCGTTCGACCGATCTGATCTCGGAGCTCGATCCCGAAGAAGCGATATCCAGGCTCGAGCCGGCCTTGATCGCGATGCGCATGGCGGTTCGTCGCAACCGCGGGATCGTCAGCAAGGAGGGCGGCGACGGCCTGATCGCCCTGTTCGGCGCCCCGCACGCCGACGACAATCATGCCGTCATGGGCTGCCACGCAGCCATCGAACTCGTCCGGCGGATCAAGATGCTGGAAGATCCCGAGCTTCACGTGCGGGTTGGCCTTCATTCCGGCTATGTCGTTGCGCACGTCATCGAAGCCGACTTCTCGTCCATCTATGAGGCAGGCGGGCCGGCAGTCCATCTGGTGAAGCGGTTCGAAAGCGCGGCGAACGCTGGACAAATTCTCGCATCTGAATCCTGCCAGACCCTGGCGACCGGCGTCGTGACCTTCAAGGCCCTGCCTCCCAAGCGGATGGAAGGGTTTCCCGCGCCGTTGCCCTGTTACGAGGTCGTCGAAATCAGCGGTTTGAGCCGCTGGGGAGCCCGTTCGACGAACGGTCTTTCATCCTTCGTGGGCCGGAATGAACAGGTCGCGCAGCTGGAGCGCGCGGCGAAGGCAATCGGTTCTTCCGGGAAAATCGCCACGGTGGTGGGAACGGCGGGAATAGGGAAATCCCGGGTGGTCCATGAATTCGTGGCCACCTTGCGGCGACGCGATTGGCAGATCGTCGAAGCGGAGTGCAACCCGCTCGAGCAAGCCGTGTCATATGCGTTGCTGAAGAAGCTTCTTCAAAGCGCGCTGCAGGCAGGAAATCTCGATCTCGCCGATTGCGCAAGCCCGGGCCAAAATTCTGCTTCAGCTCATGCCGAGCTTTGGCCGGCGGCCCTCAGCTCCGTGCTGGACCAACCAGTCGGGGATCCGCGCTGGCATGGTCTGGAACCTTTGCTCAGGCGGCGTGTGATCATCGATGCCGTCAACAACGTACTCGATCGCGTAGCCGCGTCGCGCCCGACGGTATTGCTATTGGAAGATCTGCACTGGATTGACGGTCCAAGCGAGTCCGTCCTGGAGGCTTTGATGCCGCTTGTGGCAAACCGGCCGCTGCTGGTGTTGCTGACCTGGCGGACTGAATATGCGCCGCTCTGGCTCGACGGTCTGGATGTCCTGCGGATCTGGCTACGCTCGCTCGACGTGGTGTCGGCAAATGTCCTGCTCGATAATTTGCTCGGCAAAGCCGCCGACCTTGATGCGCTCAAGGCCCGCATCTTGCGGCACACCGGGCAGATCCCGCTCTTCATCGAGGAAGTCGCCCGCCAACTCATTAACCGCCGCGCGACCGGTGGCGCCGAATTATCCTGGGATGCGCTCGAAATCCCTCCAACCGTCCAGGGCGTGATCGCCTCGCGCATCGATCGCCTGTCGAAGGAAGACAAGGCGCTCCTGCAGCTCGCATCGGTTGTCGGGCCGCGCATATCGTCAACTCTGCTTGCCGCCGTGACCGAGATGCCGGTGGCGCAACTGCAAAGCCGGCTCTGGTCGCTGGAAATCCTGGATTTCCTGGAGGAGGCGCGGTCCGTCCCGTCGGTCGAGTATGTGTTCGCCCACGATCTCATCCGCGAGGTCGCCTACGAGTCTATCCTCCGCTCGCAGCGGGAAGTGCTGCATCGCCGGATCTTGACGGCCCTGGAAAAAACGTCGGCCGGCAGGGAGGAAGACGTTGCGGAGGCGCTCTGCCATCATGCGGTTAAGGCGCAGGACTGGAGCAAGGCCGACCGATACGGCCATCTGGCCGCGAGGAAGGCGTTCGCCAGATCGGCCTTCCGGGATGCCACAGAATATTTCAAGATCGCGATGGGCGCCGTGGACAAGCAGCAGGAATCGATCGTGCGCGAGCAGCGGGCGATTGACCTTCGCATCGAGGCGCGGCTCGCATTCGCGTCGTTTGGAAACATCCAGGAGTGGTTCGATCTTGGGCGCGATGGGGAGGAGCGGTCGAGAAAGATTGGTGATGAAGGACGCCGGCTCGCCTCCATCGCGATCAGGGCTGCGGCGCTGAATTTCTACGGCACGCCGTATGAGGCGATCACAGTGGCTGAGGAAGCCGTCGCTCTGGCCAATCAGATGAATAGCGGCCGCTGGCTCGCTTTTGTTGAATACGGTCTTGGCCAATCCTATTTCCTGGCCGGGCGGTATCGGGATGCCGAGCGACATCTCGCGAAGGCGACTGCGTTGCTCATCAAGGCGCCGGAAAACGTCCCCCCCGGAACGACGGGATCCAGCCTGCTTGTGCTTTGTTACATGATGGATGCCGTCGTTCACGCATGGTTGGGCGAATTCGATGAGGCCGAACGGTGCTCCGAAAGGGCGGCAATTCTGGCCGAGACGAATGGTCGCCCTTACGACGTGATCGCGGCCGACTACGGGCGCGGCATCGTGCTGTTGCTGCGCGGCGATCTTGAAGAAGCGGAAAGCGCCCTCGATCAGGCGTTACGCTGTTCGCGCGAAAGCGAAGCGCGCTTGTTCGGGCCCCTTATCATGACCGCGCTTGGCAATATCTACTCGCAGCAAGAGCGTCCAAGGCTCGCAACGGAGATATTGCTGCAGGCCAAGCATGAAGCCGATAACCTCGGCCACGAAACCAGCAAGGTCGCGGTGTCGGCTTATCTCGGGGCCGCCTATGCTCAGCTCGGCGATGTCCAGCACGGGTTGGCCGTTCTGCGTGCATGCCAGGCCAGCGCGCGGCAGAAAGGATATGCGGGGGTCGAGGCACTTGCGGCGGGTGCGGAGGCCAATATTCTCGCGTCACAGGGCGGGCACATGCGCGAGGAGGCCATGGCCTGTCTGGAGCGCACCATCGCCTTCACAGCCAATATCGAGGCGCTTCCCTTGCTCGGAGCGGCCAAGGAGATGCTGGCCCGGCTCTTGGCGGCTTCCTGCCCGGAGAGATGAAGGCCCAGCCATTTCGTCCCTCAAAAATGACTGTACAGCTAGAGCGTGCCAGGCCAGAACGCTCCAATTTCCCCGACATTTGACATAACATGGCACCGTTACGGCGGCCACGGAGGTCGTCACCGCATTTTTTTGGGAGCAGGAAATGGCCGGATTGACCTACAGCGGAAAATTCGAAGAACACATCAACGAATTGTATAGTCCAAAGAATATCAGCAAAACCGCGAAGAAATTCAAAGAGTACGAGAAGGAGAACGGTCCCTACGCATTCGGGAAGTTCACTAAATTCCTTGTGCCGAAAAAAGAAAACTGGAGCGACGAATCAGGCTCGACCGCAGGACACGACCGGTGGGAAAAGCACTCGGGCGCGATTCCCAAGGCCATTCGCGACAAGATTACTGAAGTTATCGCGACCAATCTGAGGTCTGCCAAACCGATGCCGCTGGTCCTGAAGGTAGGCGAGAATGTCGACGGTACACATGACCTGAAGGTTCGCCTCTTTGCCCACAACGGCCAGATGCACATTGGGCTTCACATGCTTTGTCCGAATTCGTCGCTCAAGTAACCTCCTTGCGGATTTGATTGGATTGGCCAGCAAGATCGTTGGATCTTGCTGGCTTTCTGCTGAGAACCGGCCTCTGGCCTGGACGTAGGACGAACCGGCCTTGGTTCTGCCGTTATGGGGGCATTGGTCTTGTTTTCCGCCGCCAAATCGCCGCGCCGGGGCGCTTTCGGGTTGAAAAGGCGGCCTGCCTTGATTACGGAAGAGCTTCAATTCCGTATTCCCTGGAGTTTGACTGTCGTGCCTCAGCATAGGACCGGTGAAGCTCACGGATTTCCGAACGGCAAGCTGTCGGTGCTGCGCAAGCACCCGTTTTTTGCCGACCTCGAGCCCGAGGCCTTCGATCAGCTCTGCCGCTACGCCAAGCACTCAACATTGAAGCGAGGCGCCACGCTGTTCTCCAAGGGAGACCCCGGCAACAGCCTGTACGCGGTGATTTCGGGCACGGTGAAGATGAGCATTTCATCGCCCGATGGCCGCAGCGCGATCCTGAACATCATCGAGCCCGGGGAGATCTTCGGCGAAATCGCGTTGCTCGACGGCGGCGCTCGCTCGGCCGACGCCATCGCAAACTCCAACTGTGAGCTGTTCGTCATTGACAGGCGCGAATTCATCCCATTCGTGAAGGAGCAGCCGGCGCTGGCGATGAAGTTCATCGAATTGCTTTGTGAGCGGCTGCGGTGGACCAGCGACCAGGTCGAGCAGATCATCCTGCAGAATCTGCCCGGACGGCTCGCGAGTGCGCTGCTTCGCCTGTCCGAAAAGCATAAGCCTGCGCAGCCCGGTCGAACCATCGCGATCACCCAGCAGGAGATCAGCGAGATGGTCGGCATGACCCGCGAAAGCATCAACAAGCAGTTGCGTGCGTGGGCGACCCGCGACTGGGTGCGTCTCGAGCACGGTGCCATCGTCGTGCTGAATGCCGAGGTGCTTCGTGATCTCGCCGAAGCGGGAGCCGGTGGCGAAGGCGACTGAGCGGATATGCAGGTCGCGAAGCGGGCCAGCCCGGAGCTGATTAAGCTACGGGGTTGGCGCCGCGTTCGATCGTGAATTCCATGTCAACCAGGCCACGCGAGTGGTTCAGATCCGATTGCGACATCAGCAAGGTCAGATCTTTCCCCTTGAGTGATGCAAGCACCTCCGACAGCCGTTCCGAAAGCGCCGGCGCGATGCCTTCGAACGGTTCGTCAAGCAGCAGGCACTTGGTGCCAATGGCAAGCGCGCGGCCGAGCGCTACCAGCTTTTGCTGTCCGCCGCTCAGCAGTAGCGCCTTGCGCTGCCGCATCTCGGTGAGTTCGCCGATCACTTCATAGACGAAGTCCAGCCGGGTCTTGCGGTCGAGGTGCTCCGCGACCCACAACGGCAACATGATGTTTTCCTCGACCGTCAACTGAGGCACCAGGCAGCGATCTTCCGGCATGTAACCGATCCCGAGCGCCGCGCGCGCATGGCGAGGACGGGACGAGAGGTCGCCGCCTTCGAACCGCATCGCGCCTCTGACCGGCGTGAGGTGCCCCATGATTGAACGCATCAGTGTCGTCTTGCCGGCCCCGTTGCGGCCCACCAGACTTACCATGGCGCCCTTTGCGACGTGCATGGAAAAGCCGCGCAACGCCGGCATCGACTGAATCTCGACGACAAGATCGTCGATTGCGAGCAGTGGCGCCGCCGCGTTCATCGCACGCCTCCGGTAACATAGCGGCGGACTTCCTGATTGTTCAGCACGTCGGCGGGGACGCCGTCGGCCAGCACCCGGCCTTGATAGAACGCCACCACGCGATCGGCGTAGCGGCTGACGATTTCCATGTCGTGCTCGACAAATACGATGGTCGCTGCGTCGGGCGCAACGGCGTGGATGACGCGGTCCATGGTCTTGAATTTTTCTTCCGCCGATACGCCGGAGGTCGGTTCATCCAGCAGCAGCAGTTTTGGACGGCGCACCAATGCCATGGCGATGTCGATCAGTTTGCGCACGCCGCCCGCAAGCTCCGAGATCGGGCGATCGGCCAGGTCGGCGAGGCCAAAGCGTTGCAGCAATTCGACCGCCTTGTCACGGCGGCCTTGGGCCTCGGCGGGCGCTCGGAGTGACATCCGCGTGCCGATGCCGGAAATTGCCACGGTGAGATTTTCGGCGGCCGTGAGCTCGACGAACAATTGTGGAATCTGGAAGGAGCGGGAGATGCCAAGCCGGGCGACGCTTCGCGGCGTGCGGCTGCCGATGTCCATCCCGTCGAGCAGGATCGTTCCACTGTCGGGTTTGAGATAGCCGGTGACCATGTTGACGAAGGTGGTCTTGCCGGCGCCGTTGGCGCCGATCAGGCTGATTTTCTGGCCGGCAGGTATATCGAGGGTGAGCGCATCGGCTGCAATCACCGCGCCAAAGCGCTTCTCAAGCCCGCGTACCGACAGAACCGGATTCATGGCGCGGCTCCACGCTCGGCGGCGAGGGGAGCCGGGGCCGGAACGCTCCGTTTGCGCCGATCTCTGATCCAGAGCGAGCCGATGCCGCGCGGCAGAAATAGAATGACGCCGAGGAGGAAGACGCCAAGCACGAGCTGCCAGGTATTGGGCAAATAGAGGTTTGAGAACGAACGGACCAGCTCCAGCGCCATCGAGGCGACGAAGACGGCAGCCACGCTCTTGTTGCCGGCAAGCACCGCCACAAAGACGAATTCGCCCGACGTGGTCCAGTATGCGAATTGCGGATCGATATGCCGCTGCGCCATCAGGGCAAAGGCGCCGCTGGCGCCGGCGAAGACCGCGGCGATCAGGAAGTTGATCGATATGATCCGGTTGGCCGAGAGGCCGAGATATTCGACCCGCAGATTGTTTTCACGCACCGCAAGACTGGCGAGACCAAATTCGGATCGGAACAGGATGGTCGCCGCGATGCCGGCAAATCCGGTCACGATGACCGAGACGGCGTACAGCATGAAGTCGGCCTCGCGCGGATCGGCGAAGCTCATGCCGAACAGGCTTGGCCGTCCAACGTTGAACCCGTCGGAGCCGCCAAGTGCGGTCGTTTTCACCAGTGCGCCGTAAAACACCATCGATAGTGCCAATGTCAGCATGCCGAAGAAAATCCCGCTGTAGCGCGCGATCAACGGCCCGATGACCAGGCCGAGCAGGCCGCCGCAAGCCGCGCCGATGATCACCTGCGCCACCGCGTCGGTGAGACCCCAGCTATTGGCGATCAGCGCCACCCCGTAGCCGCCGGCGGCAAAGAACAGGCCCTGGCCGAACGACACATTGCCGGTGCGCGCCAGCACGACGATGCCAAGGGCGATCAGCGCGTTGGAGGCAGCAACGGTCGCGAGCGACAAGGTCCAGGTCGGCAGCGCGCGGCCGGCCAGCGTCACCGCAACGACAAGGCCGACCATGGCCAGGGGATGCAGGCCCTTCCTCATCAAATCCGCCTTGCCGTCTCGCGTTTGAACAGGCCCTCGGGCCGAACCATGAGCACCGCGGCCATGATCAAATAGATCATGAACAATTCCGCCTGCGGCATCAGATGCACCGAAGCTGCGCGCGCCAGCCCAACCAGGACAGCGCCGATTGCCGCGCCCTCGATGCTGCCCAGCCCGCCAATCACGACGATTGCGAAGCTGAGGATGATGACGTCGGAACTGAGACCGGGCTGCATCGATATCTTCGGAGCGGTGAGGGCGCCGGCGAGGGCCGCAAGCAGAACGCCGAACGCAAAGGCGACCGCATAGACGCGATTGACGCGCACGCCCATGCTTACGCTCATTTCCTCGTTGTGGATCACGGCCAGAACGATCTTGCCGATCACCGTGCGATTGAGACCGAACCAGATCGCAAAACCGATAACGGCCGAAATCGGGATCAGCACCAAATCGTAGCCGACGTAATACAATCCGGCGAATTCGAGATTGCCAAACAGTTCATATGGCTGGGTGGCGTAGATCGGGTTGACGCCCCAGATCAGCTTGGTGACGTCCTCGAGGATCAGGAACACGGCGTAGGTCACCAGCAGCAGCACCACCTCATCGCGGCCGTAGAACATTTTCAGAAGGCCGCGTTCCAGCAGCAGCCCGACGGCGGAGGCAATCAGCGCCACCGAGAGCAGCATGGCGACGAAACCAACAGCCGGGGAAAGGCCGCGTGCCGCCACCATGGTTACCGCGGTCGCCGCAATGTAGGCGCCGAGGGCATAGAAGCTGCCATGGGCGATGTTGAGGATCTTCAATACGCCGAATACCAGCGTCATGCCGAGGGCGACGATGAACAGCCACGAGGCCTGAATCAGACCATCGAGAATGATCGTCAGAACGAAATTCATGGCGGAGGGGTCACGCGGGTCATCGGTGGACGTGAAACGGCGGCGCGGAGCACGCGCCGCCGTAAGTGCTTATTGAATGCCAGCACAGCCTAATTGCACTTGGCGCCCTGCATGCCGCCCTTGATCCAGTCGATCGCCTTCACGCCCGGGGGCGGGTTGACGCATTCGGCAGCGAAATACTGGATATCGACCAGGTCGACCCGCTTCAGGTCCGGATTATATTTGGTGCGGCTGAAGGCGATCGGCTGGATCGCCTGATGTCCATCGGCGAGCTTCATCTGAATGAGGCCGCCGGGCGATTGCCACTCCAGGCCGGTCATTGCCGCGACCATCTCGTCGGTCGAGGGCTTCTTGCCGCCGTTCTTGGCCATCGCCTTCTCGACCGCGGCCTTCAATCCCAGAATCGCCTGTGTCATGCGATAGGAGGCCTGCACCGGATAGACGCCGTTGGCGGCTTCGTAGCCCTTGAACAGCCAATCATTCAGCGGCGACTTCTGCGACATCAGGCCATAGGCGCCACGCGCGCCGATGATTGTGCCGTCAGGCATCTTGTCGCCGAGCGGCGGCAGCACGTGATCGGCGGCGCTGAACACGAGTTGGCTGCGCTTCGGCAAGCCTCGAGGAGCCGACTGCAGGACGAACGCCTGCAGATCGCCGCCCCACAGGCTCGAATAGACCACATCGGAGCCGGCGCCCACCAGCGCGGAGATTTCGGTGCCATATTGGCCCGCGCCGAATTTCGGTAGCAGATCGGTCTGAAGCTTGACGCCTGGATAGAGCTGTTCGGCTGCCGCCACGAAGTCGGCCCGGCTATCCTGACCCCAAGCATAGTCCTGGTTGATTGCCGAAAGCGTGGCCATCTTGATATTTTTGGCCTTCATGTACCTGATGAGGCCGACGTTATCCATCGTGGCGTGGGCCGCGGTGCGGAACACATAATTGTACTTTGATTCCTCGAAGATGCGCGGCGTGCCGCAATCCATCAGCACCAGCATCTTTTTCAATTCCTCGGCGATCGGCGCGACTGCAAGGCAATCCCCGGAGCCGATATAGCCCAGCACGACGTCGACATTGTCGCGCTGATAGAGATTGCGCAATTCCTGCACCTGCTTGGTGGCGCCGCCGTTTTCGTCGATGATGACAGGCTCGACCTTCATGCCGCCGAACCCGACCTTCTCGTAAGGCGAGGGGGCTGCACCCTTGTTCAGTTGATCGATGACGAATTGCGCGCCGTTGCGGGCAGGGACGCCAAAACTGTCCGCCGCCGGCCCGGACAGGAACGTCACAATACCGAGCTTGAAGGTGTCCTGGGCAGACGCCGGCGTGGCCAAGGCCAACGCCGATGCAATGATCACAGCACGATTAGCCCGCCGAAAACGGTCCATAATTCCCTCCCTCATGTAGGCGGCTGCTTCCGCCTGATTATCCCGCGCCATTTTGCAGGGCGTCGGCCTCATTGGGGGGACTTTAGGCAAGGTTTCGCAACGCGTCCATACACGCCACGCAGAGGGCAGGAGCGGTCAGGCGGGCCCGGCGAAGATGTCGCAGCAGGTCGGCACCGCTTCCGTCACATATCAAACACCGCCACCGCGCGGATCGGCGAGGCCGTTCCGCCGCGCCACTTCATCGGCAGGCCAATGAAGGTGAACTGGCCGTTCCCCAGCAGCGCCTCGAGATTGCACAGGCTCTCGATATGGGTGATGTCAAGCTCGAGGCAGGCCTTGTGAACAAGGGCATTTACCTTGCCCTCCGGGCCCGGCCGCATCGAATCGATGCCGAAATGCACGATGCCCCGCTGCGCCAGCCACTCGGTGGCCGCGACGTTCACGCCGGAATTGTCGGTCGAATATTCCTTGTGGGGGAATGTTCGTTCATGATGACCGGTGCAGAGCAGGACGGTGCCGCCTTTCGGCACCGGCACCCCGGCCTTCGCCACCGCGGCTTCGAGATCGGCAGGCGTAATCTCGGCGCGCGGCGCGATGTGGCGCAGATCGATGCAGATGCCCGGCACGATGCATTTTTCCAGCGGGTACTGGTCGATGGATATGCCGTCCTTGCCGAAATGCCTGGGCGCGTCGATATGGGTACCGGCGTGGTCCACCATGGAGATGAACATCGAGGCCAGCCCGTGCACATTGCCCGACTCCACAAAGGATTCCTCGTGGGTCTTCCAGACGCCGTGCATGACCGGCGGATGACCGGGATAGCTCGGCGTGCGGTGATAAAGCTCCCGGCTGAGGTCGACGATCTTCAAGCAAAATCTCCCCGCCGCAACCTGCGGCGCATGACTAGAATCCGAACATCCTTGGCAGCGCCAATGAAAGCCAGGGCACGTAGGTGACGATCATCAGTACCGTAAACATCACGTAGTAGAATGGCCAGATGCCGCGCATCACCTCGTCGACTGAAACCTTGCCGATGGCGCATCCGACGAACAGCGTGGTTCCGACCGGCGGCGTCAAGAGGCCGATACCGAGATTGAGCAGCATGACGATGCCGAAATGCACGGGATCGATGCCAAAACTCTTCACGACCGGAAGCAGGATCGGGGTGCAGATCAGCAGCAGGGGCGCGAGGTCGAGCGCCGTGCCGAGGATCAGCAGCATGATGTTCAGCCACATCAGCAGCACGTATTTGTTGCTGGAGATGGCGACGAAGAATTCGGTCATCTTCGCCGGCATCTGCATCAGCGCAGCGACATAGCCGAAGCACGATGCGGTCGCCACCAGCGTCAGCACCATCGCCACGGTCTGCAGCGTCTTGTAGACCAGCAGCGGCAGCTCGGACCATTTGTAGTCGCGATAGATGAACATGGTGACGAAGAAAGCCCACACGCAGGCCACCGCGCCGGCCTCGATCGGCGTGAAGACGCCGGTGAGAATGCCGCCGAGAACAATGACCAGCGTCACGATGCCCCAGACGGCATCGCCGAGCATCCTGACCGCTTGCCGGATCGGCACCGGTTCCCCCTTCGGATGCTTGTCGCGATAGGCATAGAACAGGCAGAGCACCATCAGCGAAAAGCCGAGCAGCAGTCCGGGAAGCACGCCCGCCAGGAACAGGCTGGTAATCGACACCACGCCACCGGTCGCCAGGGAATAGATCACCGAGTTGTGGCTCGGGGGGACGATGATCGCTTGCAGCGAAGCGCTGATGGTCACATTGGTTGCGAACACCCGCGGATAGCCCTTTTCAGCCATCTGCGGGATCATCACCGAGCCGATCGCGGAGGTGTCGGCGACCGACGATCCGGAGATTCCGCTCATGATCGTGGTCGCGAGGATATTGACCTGCGAGAGGCCGCCCCGGA
Source organism: Bradyrhizobium sp. (assembly GCF_036735945.1). GTDB lineage: Bacteria > Pseudomonadota > Alphaproteobacteria > Rhizobiales > Xanthobacteraceae > Bradyrhizobium. Next base: position 90,384 of record NZ_DAINNI010000007.1, read on the forward strand.
TGCGCGTGAATCCGACGACCACGGCCGCAAAGTCGACCAGCCTCTTGGCCATGCCGCCTTCGGCCATGATGGCGCCTGCCAGCACAAAGAAGGGGATGGTCAGCATCGAAACTTTGCCCACGCCACTGGCAAATTGCTGCATGACCGCGCCGACCGGCAAGTCGATCCAGAGCGCGCCGACGAGCGCCGAAAGCGCCAGCGCATAGGCGATCGGCATTCCGATCGCGAAGAACAAGCACATGCTGAGAAGCAGGACCGCGATATCCATGGCAGTTACTCGACCGGTACGTGGGCGTCAGCGCCGTCGCGCGGGGGCGGCCCAATCGTCAGGCGCTCGATGACGAACAGGAGCATCATGGCGCCGCTGACCACGATGGGGAGGTAGGTGACGCCGACCGAAAGCCACGGAAATTCATCCACCGAGTTTTCCCAGGTGGTCTGAACCAGCCGCATTCCCCAAATGACCATGAAGATCGCAATCACGCCCATCAGTATTTCACTGAGCAACAGCGCGGCGCGGCGCAGTAACGGAGGCAGCAGGTCGGTGCCTACGGTCATGTTCATGTGGATGCGCTGGCGATAGCAGTTGGCCGAACCGATGAAGGTGATGCCGACCGTCAGCAGCACGGCCATCGGCTCGGGCCACGACGAGGCGCTGTTGAGAACATATCGGGTGTAAACGGCCCACGGGATCACCGCCGAGACCAGCACGAGCGCCACGCACGCGACGCCGGCGCCGGTCCAGTAAACCGCATCGTTCACACGCCGGAAGACTCCAGCCGCAGAATGGGACATTTTGACCTCGAAGGATCCCGCAGGAAGTGTCGACAAGCGTGGCCGGAGCGAGCAGAGCCCGGCCACGCCTTACTCGCGAGCCGCGTCCTACTGGACCGCCTCGATGCGCTTGACCATCGCGGCATACTTCGCGCCGTACTTGTCCCACACCGGCTTGACGGCATCCTGGAACGGCTTCTTGTCGATGTCGGTGATGATCTCGGTGCCGGACGCCTTCATTTTTGCGATCGCGGCGTTCTCCGCCTCATACCAGAGCACCCGCTGCTCCTGCTGCGCTTCCTTGGCGAGTTTCTTGATCAGTGCCTGATCTTCCGGCGACAGCTTCTGCCAGGAGATGCGCGAAAACACCAGCAGCTCCGGAATGATCAGGTGTTCGGTCATCGTGAAATACTTCGCCACCTGGTTATGGTTCTGCGCCACGAAGGACGGTGCATTATTCTCCGCGCCGTCAACGACGCCGGTCTGCATCGAGCTGAATACCTGGTCGAAGCCGAGCGCGACGCCGTTGCCGCCCAGCGCGTTCATGGTGTCGACGAACAGCGGATTGCCCATCATGCGGACTTTGAGGCCCTTGAGGTCGGCCATCGACTTGATCGGCCGCTTGTTGTTGTAGACATTGCGCGAGCCGGCATTCATCCAGCACAGCGCGATCAGGCCGGTCTTTTCATTCGCGGAGATCTTCGCCAGCAATTCGTCGCCGATCTCGCCGTCGATGACCTTCTCCATATGTTTCGAGTTGCGGAAGACGAACGGCATGTTGAAGACGTTGACGTCATCCACCACCGGGCCGACGGCGCCCACCGAAATGCGCGCGATCTGCAGTGCGCCAAGCTGGGCCTGCTCGATCATTTCCTTTTCGCCACCGAGTTGCATCGAGGGGAACATCTGGATCGTCAGCCGGCCGTTGGTGGCGGCTTCCAGCTTCTTGCCCATCCGGACGACCGCTTCGACCGTCGGATAGCCGAGCGGATGCACGTCTGATGCTTTCAGCACCATTTTGGTTTGCGCAAATGCGGATGACAACGGCGTCGTGGCCGTCAGGGCTGCGCCGAGTCCAGCGCCCAGCTTGATGAAGTCGCGACGTTTCATGGTGTTCTCCCTCCTGATGTTTGTTTATCGTTGTGGATCGTCCAGTTCTACGGTTGCTCGTCGAAGTACTCCGGATTGATGTGTCGGGTAGCCGAGATGTTATCGAGAAGGCTTTCGAGGTGGTTTTCCATCGCCCGCCTCGCAGCCTCGGCGTCATGCGCCTCGATCGCGGTCAATACGGCTTCGTGCTCGATGATCACCTTTGCGATGCGTCCGCGTTGGGGCAGGGTCAGCAGGCGATAGCGATCGACGTGAACCTTCACCTGCTGGATATACTTCCAGATGCCAGGATAGCCGGCGACATCGGCGACGGCGGCATGAAACATTTCATCGGCCTGGTGGAATGTGTCGCTGTCTCCTGCCGCGCTGGCTTCGCGCTGACGCTCCAGGATCGACCGTAGCGCCAATATCTGGCTCGATGTCGCACGCTCTGCAGCCAGCCGTGCGGTGGTCTCCTCCAGTGCCTTGCGGATGATGATGGCCTCGGGGAGTGCCGCGACCGGAATGCGCGAGACGAAGATGCCGGACTGCGGATAGATCTCCAGCAGCCCTTCATCCGATAGTCTGAGGATGGCTTCGCGAACCGGAGTACGGCTCACCCCGTAGGAGAGTGCGATCTCCGTCTCCGAGACGGCTTCGCCCGGGCGACGGTGCAGCGACAACAACTCCGCCCGCAGTTCAGAATAGATTTTGGACGCCGCTGTTGCCGCACGCGGCCTGCCGCTGCGGCGTGCACCGGCGGCAATTCGGCGAACCGTTGGTTCCGTCTTTTTCGGAGCGCGGGCGGGCATTTGTTTCCTCGATTGATATATTAGTATATGAAGAGCTTTGACAATCGGAATCGTGCCACGCTCCAGCTCTAGTCCTGTTTTATGTGGGCGCGCGCTGGCCTGGCTGTGGCTCACTCATGAAGCCGGCACGTTTGCGCTGCTCATGCTGTCCGGCGCCGATCAGCAGGTCGATCAGTTCCCGAGCCTGTTGCGGGTGGGAGGCGGCGGTCGTGATGCCTGCCGTGTACATCGTCGCCAGTTCAAAGCCGGTCGGCAGGGCACCGGACAATTTTACGCCCTTTGTGCTGATGATTTCGGTCGATTGCGTGCAGCCGAGCGGGCGCCGCGCGTCGGATGCCGCGAGTTCGCTCATCGCTGTCGCGCCGCTCGGGAAGATCCTGAGACGGGCGGCGACTTCCTCGGCGATGCCGAGCTGCTGAAGCACTTTTGCAACGTGAATTCCGGCGGTCGATGCCTTGGTATCGGGCACGAAGATCGCATCGGAAGCCAGCAAGGCTGCGCGCAGGCCCGCAGCATCCCTGGCTGTCACTTCCGGGTCGGCGGTACGGACGGCGAGGGCGGTTTCGACCAGGCCGACGTCCGCGATCGTGGCAGCGACGACCAGTTTTTCCTCTGCGAGTTCGGCCAGGAGCGCCGCGGTCAGGATGACGATGTCGGCCGGCGATCCCCTGCGCAGTTTGTCGGCCATGATGCCGACCGCGCCGAAATCGCCTGCAATGTCGAAGCCGGTCAGGTCCTTGAAGGCCGGCGTCAGGCTGGCGACCAGGCCATGAGCAGCGCCGCCGCTCAGGATGTTCAGGCTCTTCATCAGGTCGCTTCCATCGCAGCGATGATCCGCTCGCGCGTAATCGGCAAGTCACGTACCCGCACGCCGAGCATGTCGAATACCGCGTTCGCTATCGCCGCCGTGACCGGGCCGTGGGCGGCCTCGCCGGCGCCGACCGGATCGATCTCGGGCCGCTGAATAAGCTCGACCTCGACCTCAGGCACTTCGCTGAAGCGCAGGATCGGATAGTCCGTCCAGCCCGTGCTGGTGATCCGCTGCCGGTCGAAGCGAACGCGCTCCTTCAATACCCAGCTCGTGGCCTGGATGGCGCCGCCTTCGACCTGATTGATGACGCCGTCCGGATTGATCGCTTCGCCGACATCGACGGCCAGCGTCAGTTTCCTGACCCGAATATCCTCCGCGCTTTCGATCTCGGCGACCGCGGCGCAATAGGCGCCGGTGTTCTTGTAGCGGCCAAAGCCGATGCCGTAGCCGATGCCGGGCCGCTTCTCAGGCTTCCAGCCGGCGCGGGCGGCGGCGGTGCGGATGACGTCCTTTGCCCGCTCATCCCGCAAATGGCGCAGCCGGAACGCGACCGGGTCCTCGCCGCGCTCCGCCGCGATTTCATCGAGCATCGATTCGATCGCAAACACGTTGCCCTGCCCGCCAAGGGTACGTAGCGCGGAGGTGCGGATCGGCATCGTCGTCAGGCGATGGCATTGGACGTGCCAGGACGGAAAATCATAGAGCGGCACCGAATTGCGATCGCTGCCCCCGCCAGTCGCCTGCGGCGGATTGGTCGAGACCATCCGTGGAAACGGGTTCTCCAGTTCAAAGCCTGCGAGCAAGGCCGGTTGGGCGGCGCGGCCCGGCCGTGCCACATGGCCATTGCCCCAGATGGCGTGGCGCCAGCCGATGATCTCACCCTGCGCATCGAGTTCGGCCTCGATCTCGATCGCCATCGCAGCGCCGAACGGCCCATCGGACATTTCGCCCTGTCGCGACCATTGGACCCGAACCGGCCGCCCGCCGGCGGCCCTGGCGAGCAGCACGGCATCGAGCGCGACGTCGTCGGCAGCATTGTGCCCGTAGCAGCCCGCGCCTTCCATATGCTCTACCGTAATGTCTTCGACCGGCTGCTTCAGAACCAGCGCCAGATCGGCGCGCAGCAGATAGACGCCCTGGCTGTGGGTCCAGACATGAACGCGATTGCCGTCCCATTGCGCAATCGCACAGGATGGCGCGATCGATGCATGCGCAATATAGGGCCGGGTATATTGCCGCCGGATCGTACGTGCGACTGTGCCCGATGATGTGGTGGTCTTCTTGCTGATGTCAGTGGATTCGCACGGCTGCGCCCTGAGGAAATTGGCGAGGTCGTTTTCATCCGGCAGCGGCTCGCCGTCGGACCATGTTGCGCCCTTGCGCAACGCAGCGAGGGCGGCCTCCGCGCCATGCTCGGTTTCGGCGATGACGCCTGCGAAACTGCCGTCCCGTACTAGTGCGACGAAACTTGCGGCCGCACGAGCGCCATCTTCCTTCAGTCCGACGAGCCTGGCGCGGGCGTTCTCCGGACGGAGCACGCGGCCATGCAGCATTCCCGCTATCGTGTGGTCGTGGATGAAGCGCGGGCGCGCGAATACCTTGTCCGGGATATCAATGCGGGCAACCGAATTGCCGGCCAGTGCGCGACGGGTCGCGATCTTCGGCGCTACGCCGGGTGTGGCATCGCGGTCGAGCGAGATTTCCTCAGCCAACTCCCAGTAGCTCGTCGTTACGTTGCCGGGCCCTGAAATGGTGCCGTCCACGATGTCGAGCGCATCGACATCGACGCCCAGCCGTTCGGCAGCTTGCTCGAGGAATATCTGGCGCACCTCGGCGCAGGCATGGCGCAGCGCGCGGCCGGATTGCTGGATCGAAAGGCTGCCCGATGTAACGCCTTCGTTGGGGCTTCGCGCCGTCGATGCGCGGACCATCTGCACGCGAGACAGGTCGATATCGAGTTCATCCGCGGCGATCTGCGCCAGCGCCGTCACGATGCCTTGCCCGATCTCGACCTTTCCGGGCGAGATCGCCACCTGTCCATTGCTGGAGAATTTCATCCAGGCCGACAGTCTCGGGTTCGCCGCAAGGTTCACCGGAAGTGAGGGCGGGGAGGAGGCGGGCACCTGCTGGCTCATCCTGCCGCCACCTCTTCCGCGGCGCGGAGCACCGCGCGCACCATTCGGTTCTGCGAACCGCAGCGGCAGAGGTTGCGGTCGAGCGCTTCCTTCACCTCCTGTTTGGTCGGCGACGGATTGCGTTTCAGCAATGCCGCCGCGCTCATCAGGATGCCGGGGACGCAATAGCCGCATTGCAGCGCCTGCTCCGTGATGAAGGCGCGCTGCAGCGGATGCGGTTGCTCGCTCGTTCCCAGCCCCTCGATGGTGGTGACGTCCTTGTCGGCCACCGACCATAGCGGCGTATCGCAGGCGGAGACCGCGCGGTCGCCGACCATCACATTGCAGGCGCCGCACTCGCCGGCGCCGCAGCCGAAATGCGCCCCGGTCATGCCGAACTTCCCGCGCAGAATGTCCAGCAATGACCGGTCGGGGTCGGCCTCAACGTCCTGCTCGACGCCGTTGAGGCGAAATCGAACGCTCGGCATCGAGGATGAACCCTCTCTCGTGGCTTCTTATTGCGGCTGCTTGTCGAATTTCTTGACCACTTCCGCCCATTTCACAATATCGCCGCGCAGGAATTTGTCGAATTCTTCTGCGTTCATCGACATCGGAACGACGCCTTGTTGGGACCACAGTTTGACGATGTCCGACCGCTTCACGATATCGTTCACGGCGGCGTTGATCTTGTCGATGATCGGCTTTGGCGTGCCCGCAGGCGCCATCAAGCCGAGCCAGATGGTGGCCTCATAGCCGGGAACGCCGGCCTCGTTCACCGTCGGTACGTTAGGCAGTACCGTTGAACGCGACTTGCCGGTCGTCGCCAGCGCGCGCACCTGATTTTCGGCGATGTTGGGAGCCATCGCTGGAAGGGCGTCGATCATCATCTGGACCTGACCACCAATCACGCCGCTGCGAGCCTCGCCGCTGTTGCGATAGGGCACATGCAACACATCGATGCCGGCCATGGCTTTGAACAGTTCGCCCGCCATGTGATACGGCGTGCCCTGGCCCGACGAGGCGTAGTTCAATTTGCCCGGCTGCGATTTGGCTAGCGCAATGAATTCCTGCAGGGTCTTGGCCTGGACGGAAGGGTGAACGACGATCACGAGGTCGGAGTAGTTGATCGGCGCGATCGGCGCGAGGTCGCGCATCAGTTCATATTTGCGTTGCGGGACCAGCGATTCATTCGCGGTCTGGGTGTTCGACATCATCAGCAGCGTATAGCCATCGGGCGGCGACTTCGCGACTTCCTGCGTGCCGATCACCCCGCCCGCGCCGGTGCGGTTTTCGATCACGAAGGGCTGGCCGAAGCTTTCCTGCAGGATGCTGCCGATCTGGCGCGCGGTGACGTCGGCGGGCCCGCCGGCGCCGAACGGAACGATCACCTTCACCGGCCGGGAGGGATAGTCCTGCGCCTGCGCACCAGTCAGCGATGTCGCGAGCAGCGCTGCAGCAAGAGCCAATATGATCCTTATGATCTTTGGGCCCGTCATTTCTTCCATCCCCGACGCTTGTTTTATTTATTTCCGCAAGTTTAGCTGCAATAAGAACACGCTGTCGACGAAAGACTGGCTGCGCGATATTGGAATAAAAGATAATCTCGGGTGTAACGGACCGAGCAGGAGCGAGCCCGAAGAAGGCTCGACAAACGACGATTGGGAGCGCCAATGAAGAACTCGATCTCGCGACGCAACGTACTTCAGGGCGCCGGCGCCGTTTTCGCAAGCGCAGCATTTTCCACGCGAGTCATCGCCGCTGCCCCGCCGCCGGAAGCGGTGACGCCGGCCTTGATCGAGGCGGCGAAGAAGGAAGGCAAGGTCATCTACTACACCTCGACCGATCTGCCGGTCGCGGAGAAACTGGCCAAAGCTTTCGAGGCGAAATATCCGGGCATCGCGGTGCGGGTCGAGCGCACCGGCGCGGAGCGCGTGTTCCAGCGCATCGGCCAGGAATATTCCAGCAACATCCATGCCGTCGACGTCGTGAACTCATCGGATGCCGCGCATTTCATCGTCTGGAAGCGCGACGGCATTCTGGCGCCGTACGTGCCGGAGGACGTCGCGAAATATTATCCGGCCGAGCACAAGGATCCAGACGGCCAGTTTGCCAGCTTTCGCGTCTGGCTCAGCATCATCGCCTACAACACCAACCTCGTGAAAGCGGATGACGCTCCGAAGAGTTTTAACGATCTGCTCGATCCGAAATGGAAGGGCAAGATCGTCAAGGCGCACCCGGGCTACAGCGGCACCATCATGACGGCGACGTATCAGATGCAGCGCGACCTCGGCTGGGGCTATTTCGAAAAGCTCGCCAAGCAGAACATCATGCAGGTGCAGTCATCGGCTGATCCGCCGAAGAAGCTCGATCTCGGCGAGCGCGCGGTGATGGCCGACGGCAACGAATACAACATCTTCCAGATGAAGGAGGCCGGGCGGCCGGTCGAGCCGGTTTATGCCGCCGAGGGGTCGCCGCTGATCATCGGTCCGAATGGCATTTTCAAGGATGCACCGAACCCCAATGCAGCACGGCTGTTCCAGTCGTTCAGCCTCGGCCGGGAAGCGCAGCAACTCATCATCGACGTCGGCGGCCTCCGCTCGGTGCATTCGCAAGCGGTCGAAAAGGCCGGCCGCACGCCGCTCAAGGACATCAAGACGATGAAGGATGATGCCGCGGCGGTCGAGAAGGAAAGCGAGGCCATCAAGGCGCGCTACACCAAAATCTTCCGCGTTTGACCGCTATGGCTTCTGGGCTTCCTGAGACCTCGGTCGCCGAAACGCTTGCCGCAAAGATCGTCGCACTCAAGGCCGGCGCATTGCCGGCTGTGACGACGCGCAAGTGCGAGGATCTGCTGATCGACGTGGTCGGCCTGTGCGTCACCGCGCGCAACGGGGACTACATCGCAAGCGCACTGGCCGGCTGCGACGATGATGGCCCGTGCACGGCGATCGGCCACCAGCGCACGCTGACTGCGGCGGGCGCGGCCTTCGTCAACGGCACCGCGGCCCATGGCGAGGATTTCGACGACACCTTCGAGGGCGGCCCGGTGCATGCCGGTGCCGTGATCGTGCCGGCGGTGCTAGCTGCCTGCGAGCGGCATAATCCCGATGGCCGCATGGCGCTGACGGGTATCGCAGTCGGCAGCGAAGTGCTGTGCCGTCTCAGTCTCGTGGTGCCGAAGGCCGTTCACAAGGCCGGCTTTCATCCGACCGCGATCTTCGGCGCGGTGGGCGCGGCGGCCGGGGTCGGTGCAGCGCTCGGCCTGAACGCGAAGCAGATCGTTGACGCGCTCGGTGTCGCCGGCAGCATGGCGGGCGGCATCATCGAATATCTCGCGGAGGGTGCCTGGACCAAGCGGCTCCATGCCGGCTGGGCGGCGCAGTCGGGCCTTCGCGCGGCGCTGTTGGCGCGGGGAGGGTTCGTCGGACCCCGGACGGTGTTCGAGGGTGTCCACGGCCTGTTCCATGGCTTCGCGCACACCGCCGACGGCGACTTTGAAGCTCTGACCGGCGATTTCGGCACGCGCTGGGTAACTGACACGCTGGCGTTCAAGCCCTATCCGTGCGGGACCATGGCGCAGCCCTATATCGATTGCGCGCGCCGGCTCGCCGCGCGCGGCATCAAGGCAGAAGATGTCGTCGAGATCGTCTGTGAGGTGGCGGAGGGAACGGTGCACCGGCTGTGGGAGCCGCTCGCCGACAAGCGGCGTCCGCCGAACGGCTATGCCGCCAAATTCGCCGTCCCCTATCTGCTGGCCACAGGCTTCGTGCATGGCGGCGTCGGGCTCGGCGCATTCACGGAAAGCGCCGTTCGCGACGAGCGCGTGCTGGCGCTTGCGGCCAGGGTGAAATACGTCATCGATCCGGATAATCCCTATCCGAACAATTACACCGGCCACGTCCGCGCCACCCTCCGCGATGGCAGCGTTGTCGAGGAGCGACAGCCATATCTGCGCGGCGGCGCGCAAGAGCCGTTGACGCGACAGGATGTGATCGACAAGTTCAGGCTCAATGCCGAACATGGCGGCTGGAGCGCGGCGCGAAGCGATGCTGCGCTGCAGCTGATGACGAAACTGTATGAGGGACGAATCGATCTCTCTTCATTGCGCGGATAGCAACTCATGACCAGGGAATTCTCCGGCAAGGTAGCCGTCGTCACCGGCGCGGGGCGCAACATCGGCCGGGCGATTGCGCTGACACTGGCTGAAGGCGGAGCCTCTGTGGTGGTGAACGCGCGAAGCAATCGTGCCGAGGCTGAAGCCGTTGCCCGTGAGATCGAGGCCGGAGGCGGCAGGGCGATCGTTCATATCGGCGACGTCGCCGATGTCGCCGGGGTGCAGGCGATGGCCGACGCCGCCGTGAAGCGTTTCAGCCGCATCGATATCCTCGTCAACAACGCCGCATTGCGACGCGAAAAATCATTCGCCGATATGGACTATGCCGAGTGGCGCGAAATCCTCGACGTGACCCTCGATGGCACGTTCCACTGCGTGAAGGCCTGCCTGCCGGCGCTGCGAAAGTCAGGCGCAGGTACCATCGTCAACATCGGTGGCCTCAGCGCGCATACCGGCGCCAAGAACCGCGCCCATGTGGTGACGGCCAAGGCCGGTATCATCGGCTTCACCCGCGCGCTGGCCCACGATCTGGCTGACGACGGCATTACCGTCAACTGCGTGGTTCCAGGCCTGATCGGCACGCCGCGGCCAAAGGACAAGCCGGAGCCCGCGCACCATCTCACCCATAATACCATCACCGGCAACCGGGGCCTGCCGGAGGACGTTGCTGCAGCGGTGCGTTTTCTGTGTGGGCCGGGCGCGCGCTATATCAACGGGCAGGCGATCCACACCAATGGCGGCGCCTATTTGGGCGCCTGATGCATGGCCAGCGGCCGTTTTTGCAGGTGCATGGCCGGACAATGCCTCTCGGCGATTACAGCATTTGATGGTACCTAATATCCATGAACCAGCACGCCAAGGTCGATATCCGCCATTCCACCTGTCCGCACGATTGTCCGTCGGCCTGCGCGCTCGATGTCGAGGTCATCGACGGCCGTTCGATCGGCCGCGTCCGTGGTTCCAAGGTGCAGACCTACACGGCGGGCGTCGTCTGCGCCAAGGTCGCGCGCTACGCCGAGCGCATTCATCATCCCGACCGGCTGCTCCATCCGATGCGCCGCACCGGACCGAAAGGATCCGGCCGGTTTTCGCGGATATCCTGGGACGACGCGCTCGATGAAATCGCCGCGCGCTTCGATCAGGCCGAGCGCGAATTCGGCGCGCAATCCGTCTGGCCCTACTACTACGCCGGTACGATGGGGCTCGTCATGCGCGACGGCATCAATCGCCTGTCGCACGTGAAGAAGTATTCGCGCTATTACGGCACCATCTGCGCGACGATCGCGCGCATCGGGTTTGCCATCGGAACCGGCAAGGTCGCCGGCGTCGACCCTCGCGAGATGGGCGTCTCCGATCTCGTCGTGATCTGGGGCACCAATCCGGTGAATACCCAGGTCAACGTGATGACGCATGCCTCGCGCGCGCGCAAAGAGCGCGGCGCGAAAATCGCGGTCATCGATATCTACAACAACGACACGATGAAGCAGGCGGATATCAAGATACTGCTCCGGCCTGGCACCGATGGCGCCTTTGCTTGCGGCGTCATGCATGTGCTGTTCCGCGAGGGATACGCGGATCGCGCCTATATGGATCGCTACACCGATTGCCCCGACGAACTCGAGGCGCATCTGGCAACCCGTACACCGGAATGGGCCTCGAGGATTTCGGGCGTACCGGTCGAGGAGATCGAGGCGTTCGCGCGCCTGGTCGGCCAGACCAAACGCTCGTTCTTCCGCCTCGGTTACGGCTTTACCCGCAGCCGAAACGGCGCGGCGCAGATGCATGCGGCGCTGTGCATCCCGGCGGTGACCGGAGCCTGGCAATACGAAGGTGGTGGGGCCTTCTTCAACAATATGTCGATCTGGAAGTTCGACGAATCCATCATCGAGGGGCACGACGCCATCGATCGCACGACGCGCTGGCTCGATCAGTCGCAGATCGGGCGTATCCTGACCGGCGACGCTGAGGCCCTGAAGGGCGGACCGCCCGTCAAGGCGATGCTGATCCAGAATACCAACCCGATGACGGTCGCGCCCGAACAGGCGCTGGTGCGAACGGGCTTTGCCCGCGAAGACCTGTTCATGGTGGTGCATGAGCAGTTCATGACCGAGACGGCTGTCATGGCCGATATCGTGCTGCCGGCGACCATGTTCATGGAGCACGATGACGTCTACTATGGCGGTGGCCACCAGCATATTTCGGTTGGGCCCAAGCTGATCGACCCTCCGGGCGAATGCCGCTCCAACCATGAAGTCCTGCAGGGCCTCGGCCGACGCCTCAATGCCGTGCATCCCGCATTTGAGATGACGCCGCGCGAACTGATTGACGCGACATTGAAGAAGAGCGGCCACGGCGATATCGAAACGCTGGAAGCCGACCTCTGGCGCGACATCCAGCCGGATTTTCGCACCTCGCATTACCTCGACGGCTTTGCGCACGCCGACAGGAAATTCCACTTCAAGGCCGATTGGGCGCACCCTCCCGTCGGTACCCCCGGCCTGGGGGCCTGGGACCAGATGCCGTCGCTGCCGGACCACTGGACCATTATCGAGGAGGCGGATGAGGCCCATCCGTTCCGCCTCGCAACGTCGCCATCGCGCAGCTACCTCAACACCAGTTTCAACGAAACGCCGGGATCGCAGGCGCGCGAAGGCGCGCCAACGGTGATGATGCATCCGCAGGACGCCGCAGCCCTTTCGATCTCCGACGGCGATGCCGTGACGCTCGGCAATATGCGCGGCGAAACCACGCTGACCGCAAAATTGTTCGACGGCGTGCGGCGAGGCGTCCTGATTGCCGAGTCCATTCATCCCAACAAGGCACATATCGGCGGCCGCGGCATCAACATGCTGACAGGCGCCGAACAGGTTGCCCCCTGCGGTGGCGCTGCGTTCCATGACAACAAGGTCTGGGCGAAGAAGGCCGTCGCGTAATTCCTGCTTGCAGTTCTCGGCCGTCCTGCCGCAAATGCTCGGAAATCAAGGGCGAGCAGGAGAGGAACAATGACCGACACGAGCAGCGTGATACGCGAAAAGCGCGGGCAGGCGTTCTGGATCACCATCAACCGGCCCGACAAGCGCAATGCCATCAACGCCGACGTCGTGGCCGGCATCGCGCGCGGCTATCGCGAGGCGCATGACGACAAGGATGTCCGCGTCATCGTGCTGACGGGCGCCGGCGACAAGGCGTTCTGCGCCGGCGCGGATCTGCAGAACAGCGGCGCCGCCTTTGCGATGGATTTTTCCAGGCCGAACGTCGACTACGCCGACCTGTTGCGGCTGGCGCAGAACGCCACCAAACCGGCGATCGCGCGAGTAGGCGGCGTCTGCATGGCGGGTGGCATGGGCCTGCTGTGCATGACCGACATGGCGGTCGCCGCCGATCACGTCATCTTCGGCCTGCCCGAGGTGAAGGTCGGCGTGTTCCCGATGCAGGTGTTGAGCCTGCTGCAATCGATCGCGCCGAGGCGGCTCGTCAGCGAATGGTCGCTGACCGGCGAGCCGTTCGACGCAAGGACCGCCAAGGAGGCGGGCCTGCTGAATTACGTGGTGCCGGCCGCCGAGCTCGACGCCAAGGTCGACTGGCTGGTCAGCCGTATCGTCGACAAGTCGCCGACCGCTATCCGCCGCGGCAAATATGCGATGCGGGCGATCGCCTCGATGTCGTTCGACGAAAGCATCGCCTACACCGAGAGCCAGATCGCATTGCTGGCGATGACGGAAGACGCCAAGGAAGGACTCAAGGCTTTCGGCGAAAAGCGCAAACCTGTATGGACGGGCAAATAATCCGATGGAGTGCAGTGCCAGAACATCAAACTTTATGCGTAGTAAGCTTGGGAGGATTGGACGATAGAGGGCTCTCGGCCATCGATGGCCGAACAGGCTGAGCTACTGGTCTCGAAGGTCCGGATATATATGGCTGGCTTCAGCAAGTGAGTGGCCGTGGATAAATATTGAGGCTGCGCGGAGAGCTGAATTCCATCCGGGATCAGGTTGTTCCGGAAGTCACTTGCTAGCCAATAACACCCTGGACGCCGCCCCGCGGTGATTGTTGCAGTTCGCGCTCGGCTGCAACACGCGATACAAGCATGATGTTGGTTCCGGTGACGCATGTGCAGGTCGAACTTTTCCTGCCTGGAAATGTAACCTAGTGGTTCATCACCGTGATTTTGACTCTTTGGCGCCAACTGGATAGGCGCGGCCGAGTTTGGCGCGGGCTTTGTCGGTTGTGAACATCCATTTGATGCGGTCTCGCGCTTGATTTCGCTGCCGTTGCCACGCTGCGATCTCGTTGCGGAGCCATTTGGGATCGTCGATGCGGCGGCCGAGACACTGGCGCTGCAGCACGCTGATCTCGCACTCGACCATATTGAGCCAACTGGCGTGCTTCGGGGTGAAGTGGAATTCGAGGCGGCGCAGGATGCGCCGGGCCTCGGCGGGCGCGAAGGCCTCATACAGCGCCCCAGGCTTGTGGATCGACAAATTGTCCTGCACGACACGGATGCAGGCGGCGTCGGGATAATGGACGTCGACGAGTTCCCGCATGCAGTGCGCGTAGTCCACGGCGGCGCGACGGTCGGTAACCTTGACGTTGCGCCAGCCCCGATGCGGGTCGAAGGTGACGAAGAGATTGACGGTGCCGTTGCGGCGATACTCGTAATCGTAGCGCTCGCGCTGTCCCGGTCGGGCCGGGATCGGCTGGCGCACCTCGCCGATCAGTTGGACGGGGGTCTCGTCGAAGCAGACCAGCGGCCGGTCGGGATCCGGCGTTTCGGCGTAGAGATCGAGCACGTCCTCCATGCGGGCGACGTATTCGCCATCGACATGGGGAATGCACCACATGTCCCTGCGCCACGGCTTGAGATCGTTCTCGGCCAGCCGGCGGCGCACGGTTTCGCCCGACAGGCTGTCGTGATCGGTGAGTTTGACCATCGTGTCGGCCAGCAGCGTCAGCGTCCAGCGTTTGCGGCCAGCGGGCGGCTTGGCGCATGCCGTCGCCACCAGCAGGGCCTCCTCCTTGCCGGTCAGCTTGCGCTCTGCGC
>NZ_DAINNI010000008.1:0-102094 GCF_036735945.1 Bradyrhizobium sp.
CCGACCCGAAATGTTCCACCAGCCCGCCCGGCAATCATGAATAAGACGGGCTAGGACCAAATTCGCACGCGAGGCCACCCGGTCATCTGCTCGCTCTCTGTTTCATGACCGGCACATGCTTCTATGTCTATCGCGATAAGATCCCATCCAGCTTTCCGCTTTTCGTTGCGAGCGTTGTGCTGTCACTCCTGTTCTTTCAGGGTGCGGGGAAAAACTATCTGGCGATCATCCCAATCACCTATGTCACGGTTTATTTGGGAACGCTTCATCCGCCCAAGTTTGGCTTCATGAAAAGAGTCGACTTGTCGTACGGCATTTATCTCTATGGTTGCGTCGTCCAGCAGACCCTGGTGTCGTTGTTTCCCGAGGCTCGCGTCTGGTGGATCAACTGGATCATTTCAACGATCCTCGCATCGCTCTGCGCTTTCATGTCCTGGCATCTGATCGAAGGGCCAATCTTGGGGCACAAGAAGCAGATCATTGCGCGGCTGCTCGGATGGAACAAAGCCAAGCCTTCGAGCGTGCGCGGCCCGATTTAGACTTGGTGTTATTGCCGCATCGGCCGTTCTCCGCCACAGAGAGCTATGGGTCTCTCGCAAAATGACCGTGTCGGACAGCACGGGATAGTGTGTGCGGTGGCGATCCCAGCAGGATTCGAACCTGCAACCCACGGAGTAGAAATCCGTTACTCTATCCAGTTGAGCTATGGGACCGTCCGGGCGGTGGCCGCGCGAGGCTCCGCCTTATAAACCGTTCTTTCCTAGCACGGCCAATATGAAAAATCCGCTTTCCCGCCAAGAGGGTCGAACCGATTTCCTCAAGCTTGCGACAAAGCCACGGCGGGCCATAACCTTGAGTGCCTGCCTCTGACACATGCCTGCCCGCCGGCGCTGCGCCGGTCAGGGCGGGAGCGATCGTTTGGACTGCCTGACCCATGCATGCGACCTTTTCGCAAGCCTTCGCGTTACTGCCATCAGTCCGTCACCTTTTCGCGCCTTTTTTGGTCGTTACGCGGCTGATGTCCGCGGCAAGGAGCCCATCATGATCGGTTTGGTTCGCGCCACCGTGATTTGCGCCACGCTGGCGCTTGGCCTGACGGCGGCAGCGGCCGCGGACAAGGCGTTCAAGCGCGACGAACTGGCCGATTCGGCCGTCAAGCTGGCGGCCCAGATCAAGAGCGAGGCGGGGCCGGTGGCAAAATCCTCCGCGACGCTGAAGAACGACGCCGATGCCGCCTTCCGGCGTTCCGATTTCCGCACGGGCCTGCAGGTCCTCGGCCAGATCGCCGCCACCACGCCGGAAGACAGCGCCAACTGGCTCAAGCTCGCCAAGACGATCTTCCAGATCCGTGCCGCCAGTTCCAGCGAACAGACTTTCCTGTACGAGCGCGCGGCGACCGCCGCCTACATCGCCTATCAGCGCGCCGGCAACCAGGCCGAGGAGGCCGACGCGCTCGCCGTGCTGGGTCGCGCGATGTCCGAGCGCAAGCTATGGCGACCGGCGCTGGATGCTTTGCGGATGTCGCTCGACATGCGCGAAGTCGCTGAAGTACGCGGCCAGTACGAGAAGATGCGCGATCAGCACGGCTTCCGCCTGCTCGATTACAGCGTCGATTCCGACGGCGCTTCGCCGCGCGCCTGCTTCCAGTTCTCCGAAGAACTGGCCAAACGGGTCGATTTCGCGCCGTTCGTGGCGCAGGCCGGCACCGACAAGCCGGCGCTGACCAGCGAGGGCAAGCAGCTCTGCGTCGACGGGCTGAAGCATGGCGAGCGCTACAACATCAACCTGCGCGCCGGCCTGCCGTCCACGGTGAAGGAGACACTGCCGAAATCGGCCGAATTCAATATCTATGTCCGCGACCGCAAGCCGTTCGTGCGCTTCACCGGCCGCGCCTATGTGCTGCCGCGTACCGGCCAGCGCGGCATTCCGCTGGTCAGCGTCAATACGCCGGCGGTGAATGTCAACGTGTTCCGGATCGGCGACCGCAACCTGATCAACACGGTGGTGGACAGCGACTTCCAGAAGACGCTCTCCAGCTACCAGCTTTCCGATCTCGGCAACGAGCGCGGCGTCAAGGTCTGGTCCGGCGAGCTCGCCACCGCCTCGACGCTGAACCAGGACGTGGTGACGGCATTCCCGGTCGACCAGGCGCTCGGCGACCTGCAGCCCGGTGTCTACGTGATGACGGCGACGGCCAAGGGGCCCGGCAGCGGCGGCGACGATGACGGCTCGCTGGCGACGCAATGGTTCATCGTCTCCGACATGGGCCTGACGGCGTTTTCCGGCAATGACGGCATCCACGTCTTCGTCAATTCGCTGGCCTCGACCGAAGCCGTATCAAAGGCCGAGGTGCGGCTGGTTGCGCGCAACAACGAGATCCTCGCCACCCGCAAGACCGACGATGCCGGCCACGTGCTGTTCGAGGCCGGGCTGGCGCGCGGCGAGGGCGGCCTGTCGCCGGCGCTTTTGACGGTCATGAGCGAGAAGGCCGACTACGCCTTCCTCAGCCTGAAGACCAACGCCTTCGACCTCACGGACCGCGGCGTCTCGGGGCGGGTGGTGCCTGCGGGCGCCGACGCCTTCGTCTATGCCGAGCGCGGCGTCT
Source organism: Bradyrhizobium sp. (assembly GCF_036735945.1). GTDB lineage: Bacteria > Pseudomonadota > Alphaproteobacteria > Rhizobiales > Xanthobacteraceae > Bradyrhizobium. Next base: position 2,606 of record NZ_DAINNI010000008.1, read on the forward strand.
ACCGTTCCAACGAGACGGTCTATCTGACCGCGCTGCTGCGCGACGGGCAGGGCAATGCGATGGCCGGCGGGCCGCTGACGCTGGTGATCGAGCGGCCGGACGGCGTCGAATTCCGCCGCGCCGTGCTGCCCGACCAGGGCGCCGGCGGCCGCTCGATGGCCGTGGCGCTGAATTCGGCGGTGCCGACCGGGACCTGGCGGGTGCGCGCCTTCACCGATCCGAAGGGCTCGTCGGTCGGCGAGACCACCTTCATGGTCGAGGACTACATCCCTGAAAGGATCGAGTTCGATATCTCGGCCAAGGACAAGATGATCAAGGCCGAGGGGCCGGTCGAGCTCAAGGTCGCCGGCAAGTTCCTCTATGGCGCGCCGGCGTCGGGCCTGCAGCTCGAAGGCGACATGCTGGTGGCCCCGGCGGCCTCGGGCCGGCCGGGCTATCCCGGCTACCAGTTCGGCGTCGCCGACGAGGAGACCGCCTCCAACGAGCGCACCCCGATCGAAAACCTGCCGGAAGCCGACGCCAATGGCGTTGCGACCTTCCCGGTCTCGCTGGCCAAGGCGCCGACCTCCACCCGCCCGCAGGAAGCGCAGATCTTCATCCGCATGGTGGAGACCGGCGGCCGCGCGGTCGAGCGCAAGCTGGTGCTGCCGGTGGCGCCGGCGGCGGCGCTGATCGGCATCAAGCCCCTGTTCGGCGACAAGAGCGTCGCCGAGGGCGACAAGGCCGAGTTCGACGTCATCTTCGTCAGCCCGGAGGGCAAGCAACTGGCGCGGGATGGCCTGCGCTACGAACTCCTGAAGATGGAGTCGCGCTATCAGTGGTACCGCCAGAACTCGTCCTGGGAATATGAGCCGGTCAAATCGACCAGGCGTGTCGCCGACGGCGAGCTGGCGCTGACCGCTGACAAGGCGGCCCGTGTGTCGGTGTCGCCGGAGCCCGGCCGCTATCGCCTCGACGTCAAATCATCAGATGCCGATGGCCCGATCACCTCGGTGCAGTTCGACGTCGGCTGGTACTCCGACGGCAGCGCCGACACGCCTGACCTGCTGGAGACCTCGATCGACAAGCCGGAATATGCTTCCGGCGACACCATGGTGGTGTCGGTCAACGCGCGGACCGCCGGCAAGCTGACCGTCAACGTGCTCGGCGACCGCCTGCTGACGACGCAGACCATCGACGTCAAGGAAGGCACCCAGCAGGTCAGGCTTGCCGTCGGCAAGGACTGGGGCACCGGCGCCTATGTGCTGGCGACGCTGCGCCGTCCGCTGGATGCTGCGGCGCTGCGGATGCCCGGCCGGGCGATCGGCCTGAAATGGTTCGGCATCGACAAGAAGACCCGCACGCTGCAGGTCGCGCTGTCGCCACAGCCCCTGGTGCGGCCCGGCACCAGCCTGAAGATCCCGGTCAAGCTCGGCGGGCTCAACCCCGGCGAGGACGCCAAGATCGTGGTTGCTGCGGTCGATGTCGGCATTCTCAACCTGACGAACTACAAGCCGCCGGCGCCGGACGATTACTATCTCGGCCAGCGCCGCCTCACCGCCGAAATCCGCGACCTCTACGGCCAGTTGATCGACGGCATGCAGGGCACCCGCGGCCAGATCCGCACCGGCGGTGACTCTGCCGGCGCCGAGCTGCAGGGCTCGCCGCCCACGCAAAAGCCGCTGGCGCTCTATTCCGGCATCGTCACGGTCGGCGCCGACGGCACTGCCGAAATCAGCTTCGACATTCCGGAGTTCGCCGGCACCGCGCGCGTCATGGCGGTGGCGTGGACCGCGACCAGGCTCGGCCGCGCCACGATCGACGTCACCGTGCGCGATCCCGTGGTGCTGACGGCAACGCTGCCGCGCTTCCTGCTCAACGGCGACAAGGGCACGATGAGTTTCGATCTCGACAATGTCGAAGGCGCGCCCGGTGACTACAGCATCAGCGTGAAGACCTCGGGTCCGGTGAAGGTGACGGGCAATCCGACCACCACGGTGAAGCTCGCCGCGAAGCAGCGGACCTCGATGTCGCTGGCGCTCGATGCCGGCGGCGCCGGCACCGCCAATCTCGACGTCGACATCAAGGGCCCGAACGGGCTGACGCTGGCGCGGCATTACGCGCTTGACGTCAAGGCGGCGACGCAGGTGCTGGCGCGGCGTTCGATCCGGACATTGGCGAAGGGCGAGAGCCTGACGCTGAGCCCGGACATGTTCTCCGACCTCGTCGCGGGTACCGGCAGCGTGTCGCTCTCGATCGGCCTCTCGACCGCGCTGGATGCGGCGACCATTCTCAAGGCGCTGGATCGCTATCCGCACGGCTGCTCCGAGCAGATCGCCAGCCGGGCGATGCCGCTGCTCTATGTCAACGACCTCGCGGCCGGCGCGCATCTGGCGATGGATACCGCCGTCGACCAGCGCATCAGGGACGCTATCGAACGCCTGCTGGCGCGGCAGGGCTCGAACGGCTCGTTCGGCCTGTGGTCGGCCGGCGGCGAAGACGCCTGGCTCGACGCCTACGTGACCGACTTCCTGACCCGGGCCCGCGAGAAGGGCTTTGCGGTGCCGGACGTGCTGTTCAAGAACGCGCTCGACCGCATCAGGAACTCGGTGGTCAACGCCAACGAGCCGGAAAAGGACGGTGGCCGCGATCTGGCCTACGGCCTCTACGTACTCGCCCGCAACGGCGCGGCGCCGATCGGCGACCTCCGCTATCTCGCCGATACCAAGCTGAATAATTTGGCGACGCCGATTGCGAAGTCGCAGCTTGCGGCGGCGCTGGCGCTGGTCGGAGACCGGACACGGGCAGAGCGGGTCTATTCGGCGGCGGTGGAAGCGCTGGCGCCAAAGCCCGTGTTCGAGTTCGGCCGTACCGATTACGGCTCGCAGCTGCGCGATGCGGCGGCGCTGGTCTCGCTTGCCAGCGAAGGCAATGCCCCGCGCGCGACGTTGACGCAGGCGGTCGCGCGGGTCGAAGCGGCGCGGGGACTGACGCCTTACACTTCGACGCAGGAGAATGCGTGGATGGTGCTGGCCGCGCGGGCGCTGTCGAAGGAGACGTTGTCGCTCGACATCGACGGTTCGTCGGTGAAGGCCGCGGTCTATCGCAGCTACAAGGCCGAGGCGGTGGCCGGCAAGCCGGTCAAGATCACCAACACCGGCGACGCGCCGGTGCAGGCGGTGGTCTCGGTCTCGGGCTCCCCCGTTACCCCAGAGCCCGCGGCGTCCAACGGCTTCAAGATCGAGCGCAACTATTTCACGCTCGACGGCAAGCCGGCCGACGTCAGCAAGGCCAGGCAGAACGATCGTTTCGCGGTGGTGTTGAAGATCACCGAGGCCAAGCCGGAATACGGGCACATCATGGTGTCGGACTATCTGCCGGCCGGCCTCGAGATCGACAACCCGCGCCTGGTGTCGTCGGGTGACTCGGGCACGCTCGACTGGATCGAGGACGGCGAGGAGCCTGAGAATACCGAGTTCCGCGACGACCGCTTCACGGCGGCGATCGATCGGGCCAGCGACGACCAGTCGGTGTTCACGGTGGCCTATATCGTGCGCGCGGTCTCGCCCGGCAAATACGTTCTGCCGCAAGCCTATGTCGAGGACATGTACAACCCCTCGCGCTACGGCCGCACCGGCACCGGCTCGGTTGAGGTGCGTGCGGCGAAATGAGCGAGAAGGGCAACCATACCGGCCATGGCGGCGGCGGTGCTATTGGTCGGCGCCGCTTTTTCCGCGCCGCCGTTGCATTGGCCTTCATCCTCATCGTGATGACCACCGCCTTCGGCGGCTGGGTGTTCTCGCTCGGGCCGCTGCCGCTGGAGCAGGCGCGAAATGTCTCCGCCACCGTCGTCGACCGCAACGGCAAGCTCTTGCGCGCCTACGCGATGGCCGACGGCCGGTGGCGGCTGCCGGTCGATGCGAAGACGTCGGTCGATCCGACCTATCTCAAGCTGCTGCTGGCCTACGAGGACCGCCGCTTCTGGTCGCACGGCGGCGTCGATCCGCTGGCGCTCGGGCGCGCGGCGCTGCAGTTCACCACCAGCGGCCATATCGTTTCCGGCGGCTCGACCATCACAATGCAATTGGCGCGGCTGCTGGAGCCGCGGCGCGAGCGCTCGGTCTCTGCAAAGTTGCGCCAGATGGTGCGCGCGGTTCAGATCGAGCGGCAACTGAGCAAGGACGAAATCCTCGATCTCTATCTGGCGCTGGCGCCGTTCGGCGGCAATCTCGAGGGCATCCGCGCCGCTTCCCTTGGCTATTTCGGCAAGGAGCCGAAGCGGCTTTCGCTCGCGGAAGCAGCACTTCTGGTCGCGCTGCCGCAATCGCCGGAGCGCCGCCGGCTCGACCGTCATCCGGAAGCAGCGCACGCCGCGCGCGACCGCGTGCTGGCGCGCATGGTCGAGGATGGCGTCGTGTCGAAGGAGGACGCGAGCCAGGCCAAGGCTGTGGCGGTGCCGCGGGTTCGCAAGCCGATGCCGATCCTGGCGCCGCATTCCTCCGATGCGGCGATGGCGACGGTGAAGGACACGCCGCTGATCAGGCTGACGCTGGATTCGAGCTTGCAGAAAACGCTGGAGGCGCTGGCGCGCGACCGTGCGCTGGCGCAGGGGCCGGACATTTCGGTCGCGATCATCGCGGTCGACAATGAGAGCGGCGACGTGCTGGCCCGCGTCGGCTCGTCAGACTATTTCGACGAACGCCGTGCCGGACAGGTCGACATGACTCGCGCGGTACGCTCGCCGGGGTCGACACTGAAACCGTTCATCTACGGTCTCGCCTTCGAGGACGGCTTCGTCCATCCGGAAAGCCTGATCGACGACCGTCCGATCCGGTTCGGCTCCTACGCGCCTGAAAATTTCGACATGACGTTCCAGGGCACGGTGCCGGTGCGCAAGGCGCTGCAGCTCTCGCTGAACGTGCCGGCGATTGCCTTGCTCGACCGCGTCGGCGCGAGCCGGCTGTCGTCGCGGCTGAAGCAGGCCGGCGGCAACCTCGTGCTGCCGAAGGACGAGGCGCCCGGCCTTGCGATGGGCCTGGGTGGCGTCGGCATCACCCTGCAGGATCTGGCGCAACTCTATGCCGGGCTGGCGCGGCTCGGCGCGGCCAAACCGCTGCGCGAGATCCTGCTCGCCAACGACGATCGCGAGCCGCTGCGGCTGATGGACCAGGTCGCCGCCTGGCAGGTCGGCAATGTGCTGCTTGGTACGCCGCCGCCGGAAAACGGCGTGCACAACAAAATCGCGTTCAAGACCGGCACCAGCTACGGCTATCGCGACGCGTGGTCGGTCGGTTTCGACGGCCGCATTACCATCGGCGTGTGGGTCGGCCGTCCCGACGGCGCGCCGGTACCGGGCCTCGTCGGCCGCACCGCCGCCGCGCCGATCCTGTTCGATGCCTTTGCGCGCACCGGCAAGATTCCGGCGGCGCTGCCGCGGGCGCCGAAGGGCGCGCTGATGGCCAGCAACGCCAAACTGCCGCTGCCGCTGCGCCGCTTCCGCCCGGTCGGGGAACTGATCCGCACCGGCAGCGATCAGATGCCGCGCATCCAGTTTCCGCTCAACGGCTCGCGCATCGACATCGACCGTTCGGCGGGCGGGCAGGGCGCGCCGATGCCCATCAAGGTCGCCGGCGGCGTGCTGCCGCTGACCGTCATGCTGAACGGGACCTCGGTCGGCGAGATCGACAGCCGCCGCCAGCGCCTGGTCGATCCGCCGGGACCGGGCTTTGCCCGGCTGACGGTGATCGACGCGACCGGGGCGGCCGATACCGTGGTGATCCGGGTACAGTGAGGAAAAACCCCCTGTTGCCCACGACTTAGGGATTTTGCGGTGTTGTTTGCAGTGCGGTTTCAGCGTATGCGAGCAGCATGGTCGAAACCTTGCGCCAGCCACGCTTCGGAGCGGGCCAACAGCCTGTAAAACCTGCGCATTCCGGGCGCAGGGTCGCGGCCGTGTTCGACTTTGCGACCGCGAACCACTTCCGCGCGGTCGTATTCCTGGTGCTCTGCGGGCTGGTGCTGTTCCTGCCCGGTTTCTTCAACATTCCGGCGATCGACCGCGACGAGGCACGCTTCGCGCAGGCGACCAAGCAGATGGTGGAGAGCGGCGATTTCGTCGATATCCGCTTCCAGGACGATGTCCGCTACAAGAAGCCGGTCGGGATTTATTGGCTGCAGGCGGCCGTCGTCGAAACGGCGTCATCGCTCGGCCTGCCGCGCGCGCAGCTGCGCATCTGGCTCTACCGTATCCCCTCATTGATCGGTGCGATCGGCGCGGTTCTCCTGACCTACTGGGCGGCGCTGGCCTTCGTCACGCGGCAGGCGGCGGCGCTGGCGGCGCTAATGATGTGCGCATCCGTCCTGCTCGGCGTCGAGGCGCGGCTCGCCAAGACCGACGCAATGCTGCTGCTGACCGTCGTCGCCGCGATGGGGGCGATGGCGCGGGTCTATCTCGCCTGGCAGCGGGGCGAGGACACGGAGCGTCCGTCTTGGACGGCGCCTGCGATCTTCTGGACGGCGCTGGCCGGCGGCATCCTGCTCAAGGGTCCGCTGATCCTGATGTTCGTCGGACTGACGATCGTGGCGCTCGCGATCCTCGACCGCTCGGCGGCATGGCTGTGGCGGCTGCGCCCGCTATGGGGCCTGATGTGGACGCTGGTGCTGGTGCTGCCATGGTTCGTGGCGATCTTCTGGCGCGCCGGCGAGGCGTTCTTCTCCAATTCGCTCGGCGGCGACATGCTGAGCAAGATCGGCGCGCAGGAATCCCATGGCGCGCCGCCCGGCCTTTATCTCCTGCTGTTCTGGATCACCTTCTGGCCGGGCGCGGCGCTGGCCGGGATGGCGGCGCCGGCGGTGTGGCGCGCGCGGCGTGAGCCCGGTGCGCAGTACCTCCTGGCGTGGCTGGTCCCGTCATGGATCGTGTTCGAGGCTGTTTTGACCAAGCTGCCGCATTACGTGCTGCCGCTCTATCCGGCGATTGCGATCCTCACCGCCGGCGCGCTCGAGCGCCGCGTGCTGTCGCGGTCCTGGCTGATGCGCGGCGCGGCATGGTGGTTTGTCGTACCCGCGGGCGCCGCCGTGATTGCGGTGGCGGGCGCGATCAAGCTGACGCATTACCCGGCATTCCCGGCGTGGCCGTTCCTGGCAGCGTCCATGATCTTTGGCCTGATCGCCTGGTGGATGTTCGAGGACCGCCGCGCCGAGCGCTCGCTGCTCAATGCCGTGGTCGCCGCGATGTTTCTCGCTATCGGAATCTACGGCATCGTGATGCCGTCGCTGACCGCGATGTTTCCCAGCGCCGAGATCGCGCGCGCGCTGCGCAACGTGGTCTGCGTCGGGCCGAAGGCGGCCGCGGCCGGCTTCCACGAACCGAGCCTCGTCTTCATGGCCGGCACCGGCACGCTGCTGACAGATGGATCGGGCGCGGCCGATTTCCTGGGGCAGGGCAGTTGCCGCTTCGCGCTGATCGAGTCGCGCACCGAACGCGCCTTCGTGCAGCGCGCCGAGGCGATTGGGCTGCGCTACAACGTGGCGAAACGGATCGAGGGCTACAACATCTCGCAGGGCAGGGCGATCTCGATCGCGATCTTCCGCTCGGAGGGAACGGAATAGGATGGGTGCGAAGCCCGTTGTCGCCGACTCCCGGAACTATGTCGCGCGCCTGGCGACGCTGAGCTGGCTGTCGCTGGCGCAGCTCGTGCGCCCGCCGTCGCATTCGCGGCGGGCCGAGGCCGCGCGCCGGGCGGCCCGGCACGTATTGTGGCTGACGACGGGTCTAAGCGCTGCGATCATCGTGCTGATGTATGCGATCGATGCCTGGGAAATCAACCAGATGCCGAAACGCGGCACGCCCTCGCTGTGGTGGGTTCGCATCCTCACCGATTTCGGCAAGGACGAATATGTACTGTCCGCGCTCGGCGTCCTGTTGATTGTGCTCGCGCTCGCAGCACCGGCCTTGCGCGGCATCCAGCGATCGCTGCTGCTTGGCCTCGGGACGCGGCTGCAATTCCTCTTCCTGGCCGTCGCCGTTTCCAACCTGGTGACCGAGGTGCTGAAATATTGTGTCGGCCGTGGCCGGCCGTTTGTCGGCGGCGAGGCCAATGCCTTCCACTTCTCGCATTTTGCGGGAAGTCCGGCCTACTACAGTTTCCCGTCCGGACATGCCACGACCGCCTTTGCGCTCGCTTTCGCGGTGTCTTCGGTCTGGCCGGGGACCCGGTTCGCGATGGCTGTCTATGCCGTGGTCATCGTGGCGACCCGTCTTGTGCTGCTCGCCCATCATCCAAGCGACGTGGTCGCCGGCGCGCTGATCGGCATCATCGGCGCGATGTTCGTGCGCTACTGGTTCGCAGCCCGCCGGCTGGGGTTTGCAATCCAGCAAGACGGCAGCATTGTGCCCCTCGTCGGCCCCTCCTCGGGGCGCCTCAAAAGGGTTGCCCGCGGCGCTTTCGCCCCATAAAAGCGGACGCCGCCCAGACGGCCCGATAGGCCCGGTTCCGAGCCCTTCCAAACCAACCAGACGAGTGCCGATTTGACTTCTGCCGACAGAGATGCGGTCGCCGTTTCCATCGTTGTGCCGGTGCGTAACGAGGCGGAAAATGTCGCCCCGCTGATTGCGGAGATCGTCGGCGCGCTCGACGGCCGCTGGAACTACGAGATCATCTACGTCAATGACGGCTCGACGGACGCGACCGCCGATCGACTGGCCGACCTGATGAAGCAGCACAGCCGGCTCCGGCAGCTGAAACATGCCGCCTCGTCCGGGCAGTCGGCGGCGGTGCGCAGCGGCGTGCGCGCGGCGCGCGGCGCCATCGTCGCGACGCTCGACGGCGACGGCCAGAACAATCCGGTGTTCCTGGCCGATCTGATCGCCGCGGTGGAAAAGGGCGAAGGCCGCGTCGGCCTCGCGGCGGGCCAGCGGGTCGGGCGCAAGGATACCGGCTTCAAGAAGCTGCAGTCGAAGATCGCCAATGGCGTGCGCAAGGCGATCCTGAAAGACGGCACCCGCGACACCGGATGCGGGCTGAAGGCGTTTCCCCGTGAGGCCTTCCTGTCGATGCCGTATTTCGACGGGCTGCATCGTTTCCTGCCGGCGCTGATGCGCCGAGAAGGCTTTGAGATAGCCTATGTCGACGTGATCGACCGTCCGCGCCATTCGGGCGTGTCCAACTACGGCTTCTTCGACCGGCTGTGGATCGGGATCATGGATCTCGCCGGCGTGTGGTGGCTGATCCGCCGCAAGAAGCCGACCCCCGTTGCGACCGAGGTTTCCTGATGCTGATTCAATACGGGCAGGCGCTCGGCGACTACCTCTACGACGTCTTCGTCGCCAAATTCGATTTCTGGCTGGCGTTCGGGCTGATCGCGCAATTGTTCTTCACCGCGCGCTTCCTGGTGCAGTGGATCACCAGCGAACGCGTCGGACAGAGCGTGGTGCCGATGGCGTTCTGGTTCTTCTCGATGGGCGGCGGGGTGATGACGCTGATCTACGGCGTCGCCAAGCGCGAGCCGGTGATCATCCTCGGCCAGTCGCTGGCCACCATCATCTACATCAGAAACATCATGCTGATCGTGAAGAACCGCGGCAGCGGCTCGAAGACGCTGGACCGCTGATCAGGGATGTCCCGGCACCGGCGTCGGCAACGCCGGCAGTTCGGTCTCTGCCCGCCGATAGGCGGCGAGCTCGCCCGCGGCGTCCAGCACCGGATAGGCTACCGAGCAGATGTGCGAGTGGATGCGCCGGAGATCGCGCAGCACGTCGAGATGCAGCGAGGTGGTCTCGATGGTTTCGGGCCGGCCTTCGCGCAGGCGATCGAGGTGCCGCTCGGTGGCGGCGATCTCGGCGCTGCGCAATGCGGTCTTTTCGGCCAGGAGCTTGCGCGCCTCGTTGGCGTCGCCGGACATGAAGATGCCGAACGCGATCCGCAGCGAGTCCATCGTGCGCTTGTGGAATGCCGACAGTTCCTCGGCGCCCTCGGGCGAGAACTGGAACCGGCGCTTGATCTTCTTGGTGGCAAGCTCGCTCAGATTCTTGTCGATGATGTCGCCGATATGCTCGAGGTTGATCGCGAAGGAGACGATCTCCATGGCACGCTGGCCCTCGCGCTCGTCGAGACTGCCGCGCGTCAGCTTCGTGACATAGAGCTTGATCGCCTCGTCGAGATTGTCGACGCGGTTGTCCATCTGCGAGACCTCGTCGACCAGCGCCCGGTCGTTGGTCATCATCGCCGCCATCACCTTGCGTAGCATGATCTCGACGTGATCGCCCATGTGCAGCGTCTCGCGGGCGGCATCGGCCAGCGCAAGCGAGGGCGTCTCCAGTGCGCTCTCGTCGAGATAGCGCGGCCCCAGCGCATCCGCCTCTTTGACGCGCTCGGGCAGCAACTTCTTCAGCAGCCGCGCCATGCCGTCGAGCAGGCCGATGAAGACCAGTGCGGTCACGACGTTGAAGGCGATGTGGAACAGGGCGGTCGCCTTGGCGGCATCCGGCTGCCAGGCGGTCAGGAGGTCCGCGATCGGTTGCAGGAACGGCGTCACCACCAGGATGCCGGCCAGGCGGTTGAGGAGGTTACCGAGCGGCAGGCGATAGCTGGCGGGGTTATCGCGGCGCGCGCCCTCGACTAGCGGATTGATGGCGCTGCCGAGATTGGCGCCGAGCACGAGCGCCAACGCCGCATAGGGCGTGATGAAATGCGCATAGGCCAGCGACATCACCAGCAGCACGCTGGCGACGCTTGAATGCACCAGCCAGGTCACGATCGCGGCGAACAGGATGCAGAGCACGGGATCGCCGGTCATTGCATTCATGAACACGCGTACGCCAGGTGCGTTCTCCGCCGGCGCCAGCGTGTTGAGCAGGATATGCAGCGCCAGCAGCATCAGCCCGAGCCCGATAAAGACGCGGCCGATGTCCTTGATGCGCGAGCGGGGACCCGCTCGGAAAGAGACAAGGCCGATGATGAACAGCACCGGCGCGACCGCCGAGATGTTGAAGGACAGGATCTGCACGATCAGCGTGGTGCCGACATTGGCGCCGAGCATGATGGCAAGCGCCGGAACCAGGCTGACGAGTCCTTCCGAGGTAAACGAACTCGTGATCAGCGCGGTGGCGGTGCTGCTCTGGAGCAGCGCGGTCAGGCCAAGCCCGGCGCCGAAGGCGCTGAAGCGGTTGCTCAGGGCCCTGGCCAGCAGCAGGCGGAGGTCCGCCCCGAACGCGCGCAATATTCCGCTGTGGACCATGTGCAGGCCCCATAGCAGCAGTGCGACGCCGCCCATAAGGTCGAGAAGAACCAGACTTCCCATGCGCATCCACCAATTCGAGTCGAGGGGTCAGGCTATCGCCTAACGAGGGTGGATCAACCCTTTAATTTGCCGAAAATTGCCTGCGCGGAGTGCATTTGAGGCGGGTCCGCCGCGTTTGACGCTTGGTAGGCCGCCACGTTTGGTAAACGGAATTGGAATCCATCAGTTGCATTGCGAGCGGTCGCGCTAGGCCAATTCCAACGAATGTTCGGTAAAGCTGATCCACCTTCGAGTGAATCCCATCGAGCAGGGACAGGGACCGACATGTTGGCAGCGAACCGCCGCACAAGCATAAGACGTGCGTGCAGAAACTTTGCGAAAATACAGTTTGCGAGCGGATTGCCGCGCGACTGCATGATTACGGATATGTCGGATGGCGGCGTGAAGATCATCGCCGAATATCCCGAGATCCCGCCGGAGTTCACGGTGATCTTCACCGAGGGACGGCCGCGTCAGTGCCGCCTGGCATGGCGGATCGGCTGCGAACTCGGCGCGCAATTCCTCGATTAGCTGCCTTGCGCCGGCAATCCCGGGCAGGTTGCGCGCGGTAAAGGTCGCCTATTACCGTGAAATCGGGACGGTTTAACCTGAATTTAGGGTTAAGCTGGGAACACTGCTGGACAGCTACCGCCGTGAGTCCCGCTACATGTTCCAGCAGTTGTCCCATCCGTCCCGCAACTTGCGGTTTCTCGCGTGCGCGTCCGTCTTGATGCTGGCGCTGGGGCTGGGCAGCTGCACGAGCTCGGGACTATCAGATATCACCGGCTCGATCGACGAAAAGGCCGAGGTCAGCCGCACCAGCGATCCGCGCCGCGACGTTGAAGCCTACCAGGAACGCTATCGCAGCGACCCGAAGGACGCCGAGGCTGCGCTGAAATACGGCAAGGCGCTGCGCGCGAGCGGGCAGCGGGCGCAAGCCGTCGCGGTGCTCGAACAGGCCTCCATCGCCCATCCCGGCAACAGGCTCCTGCTGGCCGCCTATGGCCGCGCGCTGGCCGATAACGGCAATTTCCAGCAGGCCTTCGACGTGCTCGGCCGCGCCCACACTCCCGACGATCCCGACTGGCGGCTGCTCTCGGCGCAGGGTGCGACGCTCGACCAGCTCGGCCGCTACGAGGAGGCGCGGCAATATTACGGAAGCGCGCTGAAGATCGTGCCCGGCCAGCCGTCGGTGCTGTCCAATCTCGGGCTGTCCTACGTGCTCTCGAAGGAGCTGCCGAAGGCCGAGGAGACGCTGCGCCGCGCCTACAGCCGTGGCGGGAGCGACCCGCGCGTCCGCGCCAATCTGGCGCTGGTGGTCGGCTTGCAGGGCAACCTTGCCGAGGCCGAAAAGATCGCCAGGGCCGACCTGCCGCCGGCCGAGGCGGCGGCCAACGTGGCGCAATTGAAGCGGATGCTGGCGCGGAAGGACAGGGAGAACGCCCGGGCCGACGCCGACAAGATGCCGATCGCCGCGGCCGGGCGTTCCGACTAGGGCGTAGAGTCACGAGCGCGTCTCGCGTCGGTGCCTGGGCGCTTTATTCGCAGCATGAACAAGCGAGGGCTCGGCCGGGCGCCAGCGTGGCTGATGCCCGGCAGATTTGTCGCTTCAAGCCCTGCGGCGGGCCGTCGCGCCCTGCAGCTTCCTGAGGATCGGGGTCAGGAACGAGGTGCGCGACCGCTTGGTCACGGCGTGTCCCGTCATCCGCTGCGCGATCTGCAGGAACATCTGCGTTGCACGGTGCCTGGCCGAAACCTGCGCGAGCATCTGGCCGTTATTGGCGGCCATGCCGAACATCTTCGAATCGAACGGAATCGCCGCGATCGGCTGGCTCTCGATCGCCTTGGCGAATTCCCGCACGGAGATCTCGGGGCGCTTGTGCATGCCGACCTGGTTGAGGCAGTACAGCGGCGGACGGTCGTTGGGCCGCGCCGCCTTCAGCACGTTCAGCATGTTCTTGGCGTTACGCATATTGGCGAGATCGGGCTCGGCGACGATCAGGATGTCGTCCGCGCCGACCAGCGTGCGCTTGGTCCATGCCGACCATTGATGGGGAACGTCGAGCACGATGCAGGGCGTCGTCATCCGCATCGTATCGAAGATCGCATCGAACGCGTCGGCGCCGAAATCGTAGACCTGGTCCAGCGTCGCCGGCGCCGCCAGCAGGTTGAGGCGGTCGGAGCACTTCGCCAGCAGGCGCTCCATGAACGCGGAGTCCGGGCGCTCCTGCTGAAAGACGGCGTTGGCGATGCCCTGAACCGGATCCTGGTTGTAGTCGAGGCCGGCGGTGCCGAAGGCGAGATCGAGATCGATCACGACCGAGTCGAGCGCGAGGTCGCGCGCGATCGCCCAGGCGACGTTGTGGGCGACGGTGGAGGCGCCGACGCCGCCCTTGGCGCCGACGACGGCGACGATGCGGCCGACGGCCACTTCTTCCGATGCGGCGTAGAGGCCGCAGATCGCGCGCACCACGTCGATCGGTTCGACCGGCGCGGTGATGTAGTCGCTGACGCCGCGCCGCACCAGCTCGCGATAGGGCGTGACGTCGTTGGCGTTGCCGATCACGACGACGCGGGTGCCCGCGTCGCAGACGGTTGCGAGTTCATCGAGCCCCGCGAGAATATCCGTGCCGGGTTCGCTCTCGATCAGAATGACGTTCGGCGTAGGCGCCTTGTGATAGGTGTCGATGGCCGCGACAATGCCGCCCATGTGAACGGTGAGGTGAGCCTTGCCGAGACGGCGGTCTTCGCTCGCCGCCCGCACGGCGGTTGCGACCGCGACGCCGCCGCAGAAGGCCTGCACCGAGACGCGCGGCGCCGGCGAGATGTATTCCTCGGGCTGGGCCGGCGTGTCGTCCACTTGATCGTCGGAGTTTTGAAAGACGCGGCTGATCATTTGCCTGTATCGCTCAGTTTGGCCTTGTCGGCTTCGGGATAGGTTGTCGTGGTCGGGGTGCCCTTGCGGTATTTCTCAAAGGCGACGCTGCGTCGCGCCGTATAGACCGGGCTTTCGCTGCGCGGTTGTTCGAGATCGGCGGGATTGTCGATCATCGCCGCAAGGTTGCGCTGGGTGGCGCAGCCGAAATTGTGGTAGGAGCGGTTTTCGTTGTAGGCGACGTTGTCGATGTTCGGCCCGAGATCTTGCGGCCACAGTCCGCACGGCCCGGCAACCGCCGAGATCTTCGGATAGCTCAGCCGGATCGTCGGCAGCGTGCGCGGATCGTCGGGGTGGTAATGGCGCAGCGAGATGGCGCGCGACGGCACGCCGCCGGCCATCAGCACCGAGCGGATCTCCTGGTATGAGGCCGCCGCCGCGCGCGCGTTCGCGGTGTCGATCGGGACTTCGGCGATGATGGCGCCGGTCCCTTCGCGCATCCAGATGTTCGCGAGGCCCATGACGTCGGTGCGCTGCGGTCCGGAGAGGCCGCCGCGGCTGCGGCCGACGAACACGACGATCGAGCGGTCGGCTTCGGTGACGGCGATCGGATGACGCTGGCGGTAGTCATCCGGCACGCTTGCCGTGGTCACGACTTCCGCGGACTGCCACGTGCAGGCGCCGAGTGCCGCCGACAGGCCGAGCAGGGCGCCAACTAGCCCCGCGGCCTTGATGCGATGGAGCGGTGTTGCTGATGTCATCGTTCTGTCCTCGTCCCCACGCGGTGAACAGTGCTGCGTTTCAATCAATGATGAAGCCGAAATTGCCCTGGGCGCCGGCGACGGGATCGACGTGGGCGGCGACGCCATAGATGCGGTTGATGCGGCCGAGCAGTGCGGACTGGGAATCGGATGCCGGCGCAAATCCGTCATCGGGCCGCGACAATTCCTTCTGCGCGACCGCGCGCACGATATAAGGCGTCACCAGCACCACCAGTTCGGTCTGGTTGTTGACGAAGTCCTGGCTGCGGAACAACTGGCCGAAAATCGGTATCTGGTCGAGGCCGGGCATGCCGTTGATCGCCTGCTTGCTCTGCTCCTGGATCAGGCCGGCCATCGCCATCGAGCCACCGGAGGGAATTTCCAGCGTCGTCTCGGCGCGGCGGGTCTTGATCGAGGGGATGGTCGTTCCACCCGCGCCGCCGGTCAGCGAGTTCTCGGTCGAGACTTCCGAAACTTCCGTCATCACCCGCAGGCTGATCCGTCCCTCGGACAGCACGACCGGCGTGAAGTTGAGCGAGATGCCGAACTTCTTGAAGCTGACGGTCTGGACGCACTGGCCGATGGCGCCGGCCGTCGTCGTTTGGCAGGTCACGCCGGTCGGGATCGGAAATTCGCCGCCCGAGATGAACGTCGCGGACTCGCCTGATATCGCCGTCAGATTGGGTTCGGCAAGCGTCTTGACGACACCGGCGGTTTCCATCGCGCGAAGCGTCGCCTTGACCGACGGCGCGGAGCCGAATTGCCCGATCAGGGCGTTGCCGGGGACGAGGGGGGCGCTGTTGGCGGTGAACGGATTGTTGTTGTTGAAGACCACCGACGTGTTGCCAACATTCAGGCTGGCGCTGAGATCGATGCCCATCTGCTTGATGACATCGCGTCGGACTTCTGCGACCGTGACTTTCAGCATCACCTGGTCGCGGCCCCGAACGACGATGGAGTTGACGACCTTGTCGGTTCCGCCGACCAGTCGTGCGGCGATCTCACCGGCCTGCTGGGCCTCGACCGGGCTCGATACCGAGCCGGTCAGCAGCACGCTGTCGCCGACGCCCTCGATCTGGATTCCGGGCATCGCCTGCTTCAGCGCGACGCGTACGCCGTTGAGGTCGCGCTTGACCGCGATGTCGTAGGAAGCGATCTGCTGGCCGTCACCGTCGAAGAACACCACATTGGTCTGACCGACCGCACCGCCGATGATATAGGCGCGCTGCGGGGAGCGAATGACGGCGTTGGCGATCTTCGGATCGGCAACCAGCACGTCCTTCACGTCGCGGGGCAGGTCGACGACCATCGACTTGCCGATGCCGAGCGACAGGAAGCGCATCTTGGCCGAACCGATGGCCGACGTCGTCACCGGATCCTTGTCGGACTCGGCGGCGACAACCGGCAATAGCGGGCCGAATGCCAGCGCAGCGACGGCCGACAACAAGAGGGTGCGCCCCACCGCGCTCCGCGTTGCCGGCTTGATTTCCCCAGACTTCATTTCCTATGTCCTTTCGGTCACTTCTGTGCCGTCGTTTGATTGGCGATGCCGTAGCGAACCACGTTGACGCTCTCGGTTCGTTTCTTGACCTGTTCTTCGGTCAGTCCTTCGGGCGCGTTGGCATCGGTGATGCTGCGCAGCGCGAGCGATAGCGAGCCGCTCTGGCGCGCGCGCGCCAGCGTCTCGGCCTGGTCGGACTTCAGTTCGAGCGTGGCCGTGCGGCCGACGAGGGAGTTGCTGCCCTCCTTTTCCTTCGGCGCCTGATCGATCGCGAGAACGCGGATATTGGAGAGGATGATTTCGGACTGGACGACGTCGGGTCCCTTGCCGTCCGGATTCTTCTCGCGCTTGGAGAGAATGACGTCGACCCGGTCGTTGGGCAGGATGAAACCGCCGGCGCCGGTTTCAGGCGATATCTCGGTCGAGAGCGCCCGTGCGCCGGTCGGCAGGATGGCGGCCATGAAGCCGGAGCCGTTGGCCTTCACCAGCTTCTGCTCGCGGATCGGCTCGCCCGCATAGAACGGGACGCGCGCGATCGAGCCGGCAACATCGTTGATGGCCTCGGCCCTGCTCGCGCGCGTGATCAGGTTGCCGGTGGAACCCGAAGCGGGCCATGCCTGCCACTGCACGTCCTCGGCCTTGACCTGCTGGCCAAGCCCGATGTCGGACTTTGCAACGAGAATTTCCACGGTCGGCAGTTGTGCGACCGGTTCGGTCGCGGGGCGGGATTTTTCGTCCGTGCCCCGGGCGAGATAGGCGGCGACGCCGCCCGCACCCAACGCGATGATCAGTACGACGATACGTGCGATGTTCATACGCTTACGATCTACTCTTACGCTTACGCAGGGAGTCCCATTCCAACGCAGCCATCCCCGAAAGAAATGACTACGCAGCAATGGTATAAGGGGGCTTGATGCGTGAAATTTTTGGTTGATCGGACGGCGAGATTCACCGTCATGGTGAACGACTGGTTACGTTCAAAAGGAGCTTTGTCCGCAAAATCCCGGAGGTGGCGATGCCGATGCGCTACCTGTGGAGGTTGCCTGTAGCGTCGGACGTCCGCGCCGTGCGCAAGGCGGGGCTTCAGGGCCGGACGTTCCGACACCGGGCGGCGTGAGCCGCCCGCCCAATCAGGTCGCGGCCGCTAGTGCCGCGAATCCCCGGTCGAGGTCGGCCTTGAGGTCGTCGACATTCTCCATGCCGATGTGAAGCCGCAGCGTCGGCCCGCCGGGCGACCATTTGGTCGCGGTGCGATACTCGTTGCAGTCGAACGGAATAACGAGGCTTTCGAAGCCGCCCCAGGAAAAGCCCATGCCGAACAGCTTGACCGTATCGAGCAGGGCGTCGACCGCCTTCTGCGGCACCGGCTTCAGCACGATGCTGAACAGGCCGGAAGCCCCGGTGAAGTCGCGTTTCCAGATCGCGTGGCCGGGATGGCTTTCGAGCGCCGGATGCAGGACCTGCAAGACTTCCGGGCGGCTCGCGAGCCAGCGCGCCATGTCCACCCCGGAGCGATAATGCTGCGCCAACCGCACCGCGAGCGTGCGGGTGCCGCGCAGCGCCAGGAAGACATCGTCCGGACCGGCGCAGACGCCGAGCAGGCGGATACCTTCCGTGAGCTGTGGCCAGGCTTTCGCATTCGCCGAGATCGTGCCGAACATGATGTCGGAATGGCCGCCGATATATTTGGTGGCAGCCTGCATGCTGATGTCGACGCCTTGATCGAGCGAGCGGTGAAACAGCGGCGTCGCCCAGGTGTTGTCGTCGATGACGAGCGCGCCCTTCGCGTGCGCGACGTCAGCGATCGCGGGAATGTCGGTCATTTCGAACGACTGCGAGCCGGGCGCCTCGACCAGCACCGCTTTCGTATTGGGCTTGAACAGCTTTTCGATGCCGGCGCCGATCAGCGGATCGAAATAACTGACTTCGACGCCGTAGCGTGCCAGCATTCCGTTGCAGAAATTGCGCGAGGGCCGGTAGACGTTGTCGGTTACCAGCAAATGGTCGCCGGCCTTCAGCACCGAGAGCAGGGTGGTGGTGATGGCGGCCAGGCCCGACGGCGCAAGCCCGACGCCGGCGCATTGCGGGCCTTCCAGCGACATCAGGACGTCCTGCAACGCCCGTGTGGTCGGGCTGCCGTGGCGGCCGTAGGAGAATTCGGCCCGGTGGGCGTGCAGATCCTCGGCGGTCGGATAGAGCACGGTCGAGCCGTGGAAGACCGCCGGGTTGACAAAGCCCCTTTGTCCCTTGGTGTCACGGCCGGCGGTGACCAGCCTGGTTTCGGGTTTTTGCGGGTTCGACGGACCGTCGTTCGAAAAGCTCATGCGTTTGCATTATCCAAGACGTTTTGCCGCAGCCGCAACTTGATGGCGAAAACACGGTCAGGCGGCGGATCGGGCCGGTCAGTTAATAACAAGAGACAGAAGTCGGCAGTCAACCCCTTGACCCGGCTCGCTAGTCGTTCTGAGATACGCGGTGTCTATCAGTCGCTGCAAGTTGAGGGGCCTGCTGCGATACCGGATCCACAACCTGACCGAAATGGCACGCCAAATGCACGGTCAGGATGACGCTTTTCAGCGAGGGATCAGCGGCTTGGCCCCACAACGTCAGGCGTTGCCTAAAAATCGATCTTCCGGACGCCCCCTCGAAAGGCCTTACCAATGAAACGCGTATCTCTGGTTGTTACCCTTGCTGTTGCCGCCGCCGCTCTGTCGGCCCAGGCCGCTTCAGCGCAAACCCTCAAAACAGTGAAGGAGCGCGGGATGCTGTCCTGCGGGGTCAGTCAGGGTCTGCCGGGCTTCTCCTCGCCCGACGACAAGGGCAACTGGACCGGGCTCGACGTCGACATCTGCCGGGCGGTCGCGGCGGCGATCTTCAACGACGCCACCAAGATCAAGTTCGTGCCGCTGTCGGCCAAGGACCGCTTCACCGCGCTGCAGTCGGGCGAGATCGACGTACTGTCCCGCAACACCACCTGGACGCTGTCGCGCGACACCTCGCTCGGTGCCAACTTCACCGGCGTCACCTATTATGACGGCCAGGGCTTTCTGGTGAAGAAGTCGCTGAAGGTGAACTCCGCGCTGGAACTGAACAGCGCATCGGTCTGCGTGCAGACCGGCACCACCACCGAACAGAACCTCGCCGACTACTTCAAGGGCAACAACATGAAGTACGAGGTGATTGCGTTCGCGACCGCGGACGAGACCGTCAAGGCCTATGAATCCGGCCGCTGCGACGTGTTCACCTCGGACGTCTCCCAGCTCTATGCCGAGCGTCTCAAGCTCGCCAATCCCGCCGACCACGTCGTGCTGCCCGAAGTGATCTCGAAGGAGCCGCTCGGACCGATGGTCCGCCATGGCGACGACCAGTGGTTCGACATCGTCAAGTGGACGCTCTACGGGATGGTCGGCGCCGAGGAACTCGGCATGACCCAGAAGAACGCCGACGAGATGGTCAAATCCGACAAGCCCGAGGTCAAGCGCGCCGTCGGCACCGACGGCAATCTGGGCGAACAGCTCGGCCTGACCAAGGACTGGCTGGTGCGGATCGTGAAGGCGGTCGGCAATTACGGCGAGTCCTTCGAGCGCAACGTCGGTTCTGGCTCCAAGCTCGGCATTGCCCGCGGCCTCAACAATTTGTGGAACAAGGGCGG
This sequence comes from Bradyrhizobium sp., assembly GCF_036735945.1. Lineage (GTDB taxonomy): Bacteria > Pseudomonadota > Alphaproteobacteria > Rhizobiales > Xanthobacteraceae > Bradyrhizobium. Next base: position 22,654 of record NZ_DAINNI010000008.1, read on the forward strand.
TATCCAGTACTCGCCGCCGATCCGCTAGGCGCCGGCTGGAGGGGCTGCGGCGATGGCCATCGAACCCCGAAAACCACCGTCGCAGCTACTGCCCAAGCTGCAGCGAGCCTTGGGCGGCCGGGCCGGCTGGAGCGGCTTTGTGCTCCAGCTGCTGTTCGTCGCAGCGCTCGCCTGGATCTCATACGAGATCGTCGCCAATGCCCGCGCCAACCTGCAGGCGCAGCGGATCACCGCGGGCTTTGGCTTTCTTGCCAACAATGCCGGCTTCGACGTCAGCCAGAGCCTGATCTCCTATTCCGGTTCAGATCCCTATACGCGGGTCTTCCTGGTCGGCCTGCTCAACACGCTGCTGGTCTCCGTGATCGGCATCTTCTTCGCCACCATCATCGGCTTTCTCGTCGCGCTCGGCCGGCTGTCGCCGAACTGGCTGCTGGCGCGCATCTCGGGCGCCTATGTCGAACTGATCCGCAACCTGCCGGTCCTGTTCCAGATCCTGTTCTGGTATCTGGCCGTGCTGGCGGCATTGCCGAACCCGCGCCAGAGCGTTTCGATCTTCGACGCCGTCTTCCTGAGCAATCGCGGCCTCGTCGTGCCGAGGCCGATCGGCCAGGCCGGCTTCGAACCGTTCGTCGTCGCCCTTTTGGTGGCGATCGCCGCCGCGCTCGTGTTGTGGCGCTATTCGCGCCGCCAGCTCTATCAAAGCGGCAGGGTGATCAAGGTCTGGCCCTATGCGCTCGGCATGATCATCGGCCTGCCGCTGATCAGCGTGCTGATCTTCGGCAAGCCCGTGACGTTCGAGATGCCGGTGCTCCGGGGCTTCAACTTCGCCGGCGGCTCGCGCCTCATTCCGGAATTCGTCGCGCTGACCTTGGCGCTCTCGACCTACACCGCGGCCTTCATCGCCGAGATCGTGCGCGCCGGCATCATGTCCGTGCACAAGGGCCAGATGGAGGCGGGGTCCTCGCTCGGCCTGCAGCGCGGCTCGGTGCTGCGGCTGATCGTGATCCCGCAGGCGATGCGCGTGATCCTGCCGCCGCTGACCAACCAGTATCTCAACCTGACCAAGAACTCCTCGCTGGCGGTCGCGATCGGCTATCCGGACCTGGTTTCGGTGTTCGCCGGCACCACGCTGAGCCAGACCGGGCAGGCGATTGAAATCATCGGCATCACCATGGGCGTCTATCTCCTGATCTCGCTCGTGACCAGCGCGATCATGAGCTTCTATGGGTGGCGAATCAGCCGGAGCATGGGCGGATGAGCGATACGACCGCATCCAGTTTCGTTCGTCAGGAACTCGTGCCGGAGCGGCCGGCGCCGGTGAAGACGACCGGCTTCATCGGCTTTCTGCGCACGCGCCTGTTCAATTCGCCGACCAACATCCTGATCACGATCGTCAGCCTCTTGCTGATCTATGTGATTGTCGTTCCCGCGTTGAGGTTCATGCTGATCGACGCGGTCTGGACCGGCACGGACCGCACCGCGTGTCTGCCGAAAAATCCCGGAGACGTGGTCGGCGCCTGCTGGCCGTTCATTCAGGCCAAGTTCTCCCAGTTCATCTATGGCTTCTATCCGGAACCGGAGCGCTGGCGCGTCAACCTGACGTTCGTTCTCGCCACTATCCTGCTGGTCCCGTTGCTGATTCCAAGGTTGCCGGCCAAGGGGCTGAACGCCCTGTTGTTCTTCGCGGCATTGCCGGTCGTAGCCTTCTTCCTGCTGCGCGGCGGCGGGCTCAGCGGTTTCGGCGTGAGCTGGACGGCCGCGCTGCTTTCGGGCTTCAACGACAGCATCGCCGAGGGCGGCAGGAAGCTGGCGACCTCCGGCGAGGCGACGGCCGTGGTCGGCCCATTGCTGTGGGCGATCGGCAAGCTGCTGGTGCTGATCAGTACGGCGATGAGCTGGATCCTTCTTCCGCTGACCTGGCTGCGCGGGACGATCCAGAACTCTGGATCTCCGGTCTGGGCCGACCTCGCGGCGACCGCGGTGATCGTATCGGCGCTGCTGTTCTGGCTGACCGGCAGCGCGCGCACCATCACCACGAGCCTTGCGGTCTTTGTTGGGATTGCCGCCGTCATTGCGATCATGGGTCTCGATCGCGGCGGGCTGCCGGAGGTGGACACGCGGCTGTGGGGCGGCCTGCTGGTGACGTTGGTCGTCTCCGTCGTCGGTATCGTCGCCTCGATGCCGGTCGGTATCGCGCTCGCGCTCGGTCGCCGCTCGACCATCCCGCTGATCCGGATTTTCTCGATCGCCTTCATCGAGTTCTGGCGCGGCGTTCCCTTGATCACCGTGCTGTTCTTCGCGACCTATATGCTGCCGCTGTTCGTGCCGACCGGCTTCACCATCGACGGGCTGATGCGCGCGCTAATCGGCATCGCGCTGTTCGCCGGCGCCTATCAGGCCGAGGTGGTCCGCGGCGGCCTGGCGGCGGTCCCGCGCGGGCAGGCGGAGGCGGCGAGCGCGCTCGGCCTGTCCTGGGCCAAGACCACGGCGCTGATCGTGATGCCGCAGGCGCTGCGCCATGTCATCCCGGGCCTCGTCAACAGCTTCATCGCCCTGTTCAAGGACACCTCGCTGGTCTCTATCGTCGCGCTGTTCGATCTGCTGGGACAGCTTCGCGCATCCTTCAGCGACCCGGTCTGGTCGACGCCGACGACGCTGTTCACCGGTTTTGCCTTCACCGGGATTATCTATTTCGTGTTCTGCTTTGGCATGTCGCGCTATTCCCTGTTCGTCGAGAACCGGCTGAACGCGCATCGTCGCAACTGAGTACAGCACCATGACCGCAAATTCGATCGTCGGCATCAACGCGCTCAACAAATGGTACGGCGACTTTCACGTGCTGCGCGACATCAACCTCGACGTCGGCAAGGGCGAGCGCATCGTGATCTGCGGTCCCTCGGGCTCGGGCAAGTCGACGCTGATCCGCTGCATCAACGCACTGGAGGAATTCCAGGAAGGCCACATCATCGTCGACGGCATCGAGCTCGGGCCGAACCTGAAGCGGGTCGACGAGGTTCGCCGCGAGGTCGGCATGGTGTTCCAGAGCTTCAACCTGTTTCCGCATTTGACCGTGCTGGAGAACTGCACGCTGGCGCCGATCTGGGTGCGCAACATCCCGAAGAAGGATGCCGAGGCGACCGCGATGAAATTCCTCGAGCGGGTCAAGATCCCGCATCAGGCCAGCAAATATCCGGGCCAGATGTCAGGCGGTCAGCAGCAGCGCGTCGCCATCGCCCGCGCGCTGACGATGAACCCGAAGGTCATGCTGTTCGACGAGCCGACCTCGGCGCTCGACCCCGAAATGGTCAAGGAGGTGCTCGACACCATGGTCGATCTCGCCAGGGAAGGCATGACCATGCTGGTCGTCACCCACGAAATGGGATTTGCCCGCGAGGTCGCCAACCGCGTCGTGTTCATGGATGCCGGCCAGGTGATCGAGTCGAACACCCCGGACAATTTCTTCGCCAACCCGCAGCACGCGCGGACGAAGTTGTTCTTGAGCCAGATATTGCGGCATTGATCGAGAAGCGAATGGGGCGTGGCGAATAGCGAGTGGGAAGGCAGCCATTCGCTACTCCCTATTCGCCATTCGCGCTTAAACCTTCTCGAACGGCACGTCGAAGTTGGTGCGCTTCTCCAGCCAGGCGGGCACCGGCAGGTTCTTCGAGCGCATGAATGCCGGATTGAACAGCTTTGATTGGTAGCGGTTGCCGGAGTCGGCGAGGATGGTGACGATGGTCTTGCCGGGCCCGAGCTGTTTGGCGAGCTGGATCGCACCCGCCACGTTGACGCCGGTCGAGCCACCGAGGCACAGGCCCTCGTGTTCGAGCAGGTCGTAGATGACAGTTACGGCTTCTTCGTCCGAAATCAGGAAAGCATCGTCGACCTTAGCGGTCTCGACGACGGGCGTAACGCGGCCGAGCCCGATGCCTTCGGTGATCGAGTCGCCCGGCGTCGATTTGGCCTTGCCGTACTTGAACAGCTCGTACATCGCGAAGCCGTGCGGATCGGCGCAGGCATTGACGATGCCCGGGTGTTTTTCCTTCAGATAACGGCTGGTGCCGGCCAGCGTGCCGCCGGTACCGACCGAGCAGATGAAGCCGTCGATCCTGCCGCCGGTCTGCTGCCAGATCTCCGGTCCCGTGGACTCGTAGTGCGCCTTGGCGTTGTCGAGATTGTTCCACTGGTCGGCGAACAGTACGCCGTTCGGCTCGTTCTTGCGAAGCTGCGCGGCGAGCCGCCGGCCGACATGCTGGTAGTTGTTGGGATTGGCGTAGGGCAGCGCCGGCACCTCGACGAGTTCGGCACCGCACAGCCGCAGCATGTCCTTCTTTTCCTGGCTCTGCGTTTCCGGGATCAGGATCAGCGTGCGGTAGCCGCGGGCACTGGCGACCACGGCAAGTCCGATGCCGGTATTGCCGGCGGTCGATTCCACCACGAGCCCGCCCGGCTTGAGGTCGCCGCGCTTCTCGGCCTCCAGGATCATCCATTTGCCCGCGCGGTCCTTCACCGACTGGCCGGGATTCATGAACTCGGCCTTGCCGAGGATGGTGCAGCCGGTGGCTTCGGATGCGTGCCTCAGCTTGATGAGGGGCGTGTTGCCGATCGCTTCGACGACGTCTTTGTTGAAGGCCATGTCTTTGAAATTGCCGTTGCTTGCCTAATCCCTGGGCGAGCCTAAAGGACCGAAGCTGGCAGCACAAGTAAGCGCTGGGGCAGGGCAGTCAGGACGGTTTTGCAAACACCACTTGGCGGACGTCGATGTTTCCCGACAGGAATCCGGCCTCGCAATACGCCAGATAATATTCCCACAGTCGCCGGAAGCGGTCGTCGAAACCCGAGGGCATCAGGTTCGGCCAGGCCGCGCGGAAATTGCTTCGCCAGATCGCAAGCGTCTTGGCATAATCTTGCCCGAAAATGCGTTCGCGGATGACGGGAACGCCGAACCTGTCGCCGAGCGTTTTCAGAATCTCGGGCGAAGGCAGCATGCCGCCCGGAAACACATAGCACTGGATGAAGTCGACTTCGCGACGATAGGTCTGGAACAGGCTGTCCTGGATGGTGATCGCCTGTATCCCTGCGAGCCCCCCGGGCAGCAGGCGGTCGCGCAACTGTGAAAAATAGTTCGGCCAGAATTGCTCGCCGACCGCCTCGATCATTTCGATCGAAACGATCCGGTCGTAGCGGTCGCGCTCGTCGCGATAGTCCTGCAGCCTGATCTCGACCCTGTCGCTCAGCCCGGCGTTGAAGATGCGCGCCTGCGCGAAATCGCGCTGCTCCTTGCTGATGGTGAGCCCGACCACCTTGGCGCCCAACGTCCTGGCGGCATATTCTGCGAAGCCACCCCAGCCGCAGCCGATTTCCAGGAGCTTCTGGCCCGGCCGCAGGTCGATGGCCTCGGCGAGCCGGCGATATTTGTTGTGCTGGGCTGCGGTCAGGTCGGAGGTGCCGTCCTCGAACAGCGCCGAGGAATAGGTCATGCCGGGATCGAGCCACGCCGAATAGAAGGCGTTGCCGATGTCGTAATGCGCATGGATGTTGCGGCGCGCCTGCCGCCGCGTGTTGCGGTTGAGCCAGTGCCTGACGAACTGCAGCGTGCGCGTCAGCGGTGTGCCGATCAGCATCTTCTGCATCCAGTCCTGGTTGACGCAGAACAGATAGAGGAATTGCGTGAGGTCAGGCGTGTCCCATTCGCCGCGCAGATAGGCTTCCGCAATGCCGATGTCGCCGCCGTGCAGGAGGCGCGAGGCAAAGCCGTAATCGCAGATATTCATCACGGCGGCGGGGCCGGGCCCGTTGCCGCCGAGCCGCACGGTGCGGCCGTCGGCCAGGATCACGTCGAGCGTGCCATGCTGCAGCCGTGAACCGAAGCCCAGCGCCAGCCGGACCAGCCGGGGCAATTCCGGAAACATTGCGTCTACGGTTTCCGACGTGACCGAAATCAACTCGGACATGGGCAATCCATCGAACGTCGGTTTGCCCGGACTTCGCATGGCCAATCAGCCCTGCTTCAGTCTTTGGCATGGGCGGACAACGCGGGCGCAGTATAATCGTTGACCTTCGTGGTCGCCAAGCCGGCTCATCACGCGATAGCTGAAGCGATGGCCGACCGGTTTCAACCGCGTAATGTTTCGACGAGGTCCAGGCCGCGGCACTGCCGCTGATTCCCGTCCCTACCACCGGGTTTCAAATCGGCCTCAGACGGCGGCCTGCGCGAGGGGCTGATTCGGCGTGTCAGAACAGGGGAAAAGCCCCATGAAATCTTCGTAAGATTTCGACCATCGCGCGGTAGCCCGGAAGAGCGTCAACCCCTGTAAAACAAGGCCAAGGGACCACTTTCCCAGCCATTTTGCGCGTCAGCGCGGGCGATCCTGGAGGACCTGCGCGGGGCTGTTAGCGCCTGAGGTGCAAGGGTAGTATCTGCTTCGGTTCCAATGGAAGCATCACCCGTGATCGTATTGCAGGCCAACAGCAGGAGCGCCCGTCATGCGCCGGGCCGGGCTTATCCCGGCGGAGTACGGGTGTGACCCAGCCAGTTGCAATGGCGGTGATCGGAACGGGACCCGCCTTGATGACGGCCGGCAAGCGGCTGGCGCGGTTCGTTGCGGTGTTCGGCTGTCTCGTGAGTTCCGCGGGCTGCATCCTGACCAGGGACCTTCCCGATCCCGCACTCGAAATTCCCGAAGGCTACAAGGCGGCGAAGCAGTCGAAGGCCGCGGATGCGCCGCCGACGCTCGACTGGTGGCGCGGTTTCCGTTCGCGTGAGCTGACGGGCCTGATGGAGGAGGCGCAGACCGTCAACCTCGACATCGCGGCGGCCACCGCGCGGTTCAGGCAGGCCGATGCGCAGGCGCGGATCACGGGAGCTACGCTGTTGCCGGCGCTCAACGGCAACGGGTCTGAGACCTATTCCCGAACCTCCGGATCGAGCTCCAGCGGTCTCACCAATGGCGGGCGCGAGGTGGTCAACTACTCGGCGTCGTTCAGCGCCAGCTATGAGCTGGACTTCTGGGGCAAGAACCGCGATGCCGCGCAGGCCGCGGAAGAGACCGCGAATGCCAACCGCTTCGACCGCGACGTCGTAGCCCTGACCACGCTGACGACGGTGGCCAACGCCTATTTCCAGGTCCTCGCAGCGCAGGACCGGATTCGCGTCGCACAGCGCAACATCGCCAGCGCCGAACGCATTCTCAACGCCATCAAGGACCGCTTCAGGGCTGGCACCGGCAACGATCTCGACGTCGCCCAGCAGGAAAGCGTGCTGGCCAACCAGCGTGCGCAGGTGCCGCCGCTGCGGCAGACGCTCGACCAGAACATCAACGCGCTGGCGACCCTGGTGTCGCGGCCGCCGGAAGCCGTGCGCGTCACCGGCGGGTCGCTCGACCAGATCGCTTCGCCGCGCGTCACGCCCGGCCTGCCGTCGGAATTGCTGACGCAGCGTCCCGATATCAGGCGCCAGGAAGCCCAGCTCGCCTCGGCGACCGCCAATGTCGGCAACGCCCGCGCGCAGTTTTTTCCGAGCATTCAATTGACCGGGCAGGGCGGCTATCAGAGCGCGGCGCTGACCTCGCTGTTTCAGCCGCACGCCGCCTTCTTCAGCATGGTCGGCAGCCTGACCCAGCCGATCTTCGACGGCGGCAGGATCCTCGGCAATTTCGAACTCACCAAGGCGCGGCAGGATGAATTGCTGCAGGTCTACCGCAAGACCGTGGTGCAGGCCTTTGCCGACGTCGACAACGCCCTGTACTCGATCCGCCAGACGACAGAAAGATTGCGGTTGCAGCGCGAGGTGGTGGGGGCATCGCGACGGGCTTTCCAGCTTGCCGAACAGCAGTTGCGGGCCGGAACCGCCGATATCGTAACTGTGCTAAATACGCAGACGACGTTGTTCCAGGCTGAGGATTTGCTGACGCAGGCCCAACTGGCCCGGTTCCTGGCGATCGTCAGCCTCTATCAGGCGCTGGGGGGCGGCTGGGAGCCCAGGATGGAAAGGCCGGTTGATGCTCTTTAAGCCGGAACAGGACGACGCCAAGACGGCCGGCAGGCGCGTCGCGCGCGGCATTGGTCGACGCATGGTGTCGCTGACGATCACGCTGTTGATCCTCGGCGGGCTCGGCTATCTCGGCTGGAACGCGTTTCAGCAGAAGCAGGCCGGCCGTGGCAACCCCAACGCGCGTCCCGATCTGCCGGTGCCGGTGCTGGCGGCGATGCCGCGCGTTCAGGATGTGCCGGTCTATCTCGACGCCGTCGGTTCGGTCCGCGCGCTCAACACGGTGACCGTGCGGTCGCAGGTGGAAGGCAAGCTGATCAAGGTGAATTTCGTCGAAGGGCAGGACGTCAGGCAGGGCGATGTGTTGGCCGAGATCGATCCGGTGATCTACCAGGCGCAATATGACCAGGCGGTCGCCAAGAAGGCGCAGGATGAGGCGCTCCTCGCCAACCAGAAGCTCGACCTGGCGCGTTATCAGCAGCTTGCCACGTCGAACGCCGGCTCCAAGCAGCAGGCCGATACGCAGCGCGCGGTGGTCGCCCAGCAGGAAGCGCTGATTCAGGCCGACCAGGCCGCGATCGACAATGCCAAGGCGATGCTCGGCTACACCAGGATCATCGCGCCGCTGACAGGCCGGACCGGCCTGCGCCAGGTCGACCAGGGCAACATCATCCGCGCGGCCGATGCCACCGGCCTCGTCATCCTGACGCAGTTGCAGCCGATCGCGGTGCAGTTCAGCCTGCCGCAGCAGCAGATCGTGCGCGTCAACGCCGCCGCTGCCGCCAAGGGCCCGCTTGCGGTCGACGTGTTCGGCAATGACGGCGTGACCGTGATCGACACGGGAGCGCTCAAGGGCATCGACAACCAGGTCGATCCGACCACCGGTACGCTGAAGCTGAAGGCCGAATTCCCGAACGCCAAATTCCAGCTCTGGCCCGGGCAGTTCGTCAATGTGCGGCTGAAGGTCGAAACGCTGGAGAAGGCGATCGTGGTGCCGACCTCGGCCGTGCAGCGCGGCCCCGTCGGCACGTTCAGCTATGTGATCGGCCCCGACAATGTCGTGACCGCAAAGCCGGTCGTGGTGACGCAGCAGAACGAGAACGACGCGGTGATCGCGAGCGGGCTCTCGACTTCCGATCGCGTCGTGACCACGGGCTTCGTCAATCTTTCCGATGGCGCCAAGGTGCTGATCGGCACCGATGACCGCGCGCCGACCGCCGACCTCGCGCCGCGCAAGCGCACCCGCAGTCCAGATGCGAAGGGCGAGTCCAAGGCAGGCCAGGATAAGGACCAAGCGAAGGACGGCCAGGCCAAGGGCGGCGCGACGAAGTCGCAGCCGTGATCGATGCGCCGCACGTCTGAAATAGAGTTGCAGTTGAGGACGCAGCCATGAGCGTCTCCGAACCGTTCATCCGCCGGCCGATCGCGACCTCGCTGCTCGGGATCGCGTTGATGATCGGCGGTGCGCTCGGCTATTGGGCGCTGCCGGTATCCGCGCTGCCGCAGGTCGACTTCCCGACGGTGCAGGTGACGACCCAGTTGCCGGGAGCCAGCCCCGACGTGGTGGCGTCCCTGATCACGGCGCCGCTGGAGCGCCAGCTCGGGCAGATTCCCTCGCTGTCGTCGATGCAGTCGACCTCTTCGTTCGGCGTCAGCCAGATTTCGCTGCAGTTCGACCTTAACCGCGACATCGACGGCGCCACGCAGGACGTGCAGGCCGCGATCAACGCCGCCGCCGGCATTCTGCCGAAAAACCTGCCGTACCCGCCGACCTACGCCAAGGTCAATCCGGCCGACGCGCCGGTCATGACGCTGGCGCTGACGTCGGAAACGATTTCGCTGCGCGCGATGAGCGACATCGCCGACACGATCCTGGGGCAACGGCTCAGCCAGATTTCCGGCGTCGGACGCGTCGCCATCCTCGGCGGCCTGAAGCCGGCGGTGCGGGTGCAGGCCGACCTGGCGCGGCTCGCGGCCTACGGCATTTCGATGGAGGATCTGCGTAACGCCATCGCAGGCGCCAACGTGTCGGGACCGAAGGGATCGCTCGACGGCGCGCAGCAGGCCTACACCATCGCCGCCAACGACCAGATCGCGGCGGCGGACGCCTACAAGCCGATCATCATCGCCTACCGCAACGGCTCGCCCGTCACCATCGGCGACGTTGCTGTTATCGTCGACGGGCTCGAGAACGACCGGACCGGCGGCTGGTATCAGGGCACGCCGGCCGTGATCATCGATATCCAGCGCCAGCCCGGCGCCAACGTCATCGAGGTCGTCCGGCAGATCCGCGCCGAAATTCCCAAGCTGCAGCGCACGATCCCGGCCGGGGTCAACCTGACCGTGGTCTCGGACCGCACCGTGACCATCCGCGCCTCGGTGCGCGACGTCCAGTTCACGCTGATCCTTTCCGTGGTGCTGGTGACGCTGGTGGTGCTGCTGTTCCTGCGGTCGCTGCGCGCGACCCTGATCGCGGGGGTGGCGCTGCCGCTGTCGCTGATCACGAGCTTCGGCATCATGTATTTTGCCGGGTTCAGCCTCGACAATCTGTCGCTGATGGCGCTGACGATCGGCACCGGCTTCGTGGTCGACGATGCCATCGTGATGATCGAGAACATCGTCCGTCACATGGAAAACGGCGAATCCGTGATGGAGGCGTCGCTGAAGGGCGCCAGCGAAATCGGTTTCACCGTGATCTCGCTGACGGTGTCGCTGATCGCGGTCTTCATCCCGCTTCTGTTCATGTCGGGCCTCGTCGGGCGCATGTTCCGCGAATTCGCGCTGACGCTGACGATCGCGGTCGTGACCTCGGCGATCGTGTCGCTGACGCTGACGCCGATGATGTGCTCGCGGCTGCTCAAGCATGTCGGCGAGGAGATGACGGTTCCGGGGCTTGCCGCGGTCAGCCGCTTCATCGACCGCATGGTGGCGTTCTATCACCGCACGCTGCTCTGGGTGCTGCAGCGCCAGCGCGCGACGCTTGCGGTTACGTTCGCCACGGTTGCCGCGACGCTCCTGATGTATGTGATCGCGCCGAAGGGTTTTCTTCCGCTGCAGGATACCGCCTCGATCACGGCGGTGACCGAGGCCGGCGCCGACGTCTCCTTTGCCGAGATGCAGAGCCGTCAGGCAACCGCGGCCGCGGCGATCCAGACCGATCCCGACGTGATCGGCGTCACCTCGGTGATCGGCGCGGGCTCGGTCAATCCGACCACCAATGTCGGGCGCCTGGTGATGACCTTGCGGCCGCGCGGCGAACGGCATGACGACATTTCCGTCGTGGTCGACCGGCTAAAGCAGCGCACCGCAAAGATCCCCGGCATGACGATCTACTTCCAGCCGGTGCAGGACGTCCAGATCTCCACCCAGTCGAGCCGCTCGCTGTACCAGTACACGCTGACCGGCACCGATGCAGCACAGGTCTCGCTATGGGCGCAGAAGCTGGTTGCCGAAATGCGCGGCGATCCCCTGTTCCGAGACGTTTCGTCGGAAGCGCAGGAAGGCGGCCTGCGCGCCGCGCTCAACATCGACCGTCAGCGCGCCGGCCAGCTCGGCGTCAGCCTGCAGGCGGTCAACGACACCCTCAACGACGCCTTCGCTCAGCGACAGATCTCGACCATCTACGGCCAAGCCAACCAGTACCGCGTGGTGCTGGAGGCGATGCCGATGTACCAACGCGATCCGTCGATCCTGTCCAAGCTCTATCTGCCTGGCGGCGCGAGTGCCACGGCCGGCGCGCCGAACGCCCAGGTGCCGCTGTCGGCGGTGGCGACGCTGACCCGCACCACCGCGCCGCTGGCGATTTCGCACCTGGCGCAGTTTCCGGCGGTCTCGCTCAGCTTCAATCTCGCGCCCGGCGAGGCGCTCGGCGAGGCGGTCGATGCGGTCAAGAAGATCGAGAACAGGATCGGCATGCCCGGCAGCGTGGTCGGGGTCTATTCGGGCGACGCGGCGGAGTTCGCCAAATCGCTTGCCGGCCAGCCATGGCTCATTCTGGCGGCGATCGTCACGATCTATATCGTGCTCGGCGTGCTCTACGAGAGCTACATCCACCCGATCACCATTCTCTCGACACTGCCGTCCGCCGGCGTCGGCGCCATCCTCGCGCTGATGCTGTTCGGGCAGGACCTGTCGGTGATCGGCCTGATCGGCATCATCCTGTTGATGGGCATCGTCAAGAAGAACGCGATCATGATGATCGATTTCGCGCTGGAGGCGGAGCGGCACCAGGGGATGTCGCCATCGGATGCCATCGTGCAGGCCTGCCTGCTGCGATTCCGCCCCATCATGATGACGACGCTGGCCGCATTGTTCGGCGCGCTGCCGCTGGCGGTCGAGAGCGGCACCGGCGCCGAGCTCCGCTTCCCGCTCGGCATCTCCATCATCGGCGGCTTGCTGCTCAGCCAGTTGCTGACGCTCTACACGACGCCGGTGATCTATCTGGCGCTCGACCGGATCAACCGGAAAATCGAGACGGCGGTGCCGGACCCTGGCCCGCCCGGGCCCACGGTCGCCGGAGCCACCGAGGGGATGCAATAGATGGCATCGATCTCGGAGCCCTTCATCCGCCGTCCCGTTGGCACGACACTGCTGGCGATCGGGCTCTTCCTGGTAGGCATCGTCGCCTATGTCTTCCTGCCGGTCTCCTCGGTACCCAATGTCGATTTCCCGATGATCCGGGTCACGGCGACTCGCCCGGGCGCGGACCCCTCCGTGATGGCGTCCACCGTCGCCGCGCCGCTGGAGCGCCGGCTTGGCCAGATCGCGGGCATCGACCAGATCAACTCGGGCAGTACGCTCGGCTCCACCAACATCCAGTTGCAGTTCTCGATCGGCCGCGACATCGACCGCGCGGCGCGCGACGTGCAGGCGGCGATCAACGCCTCGCTCGCCGACCTGCCGAGCGACCTGCCGTCGCTCCCGCGCTTCCGCAAGGCCAATCCCGCGGCCGCGCCGGTGTTCGTGCTGGCGCTGACGTCGAAGACGCGCACGACGAGCGCGATGTACGACGTCGCAGACACCGTGATCGCACAGCGCATATCTCAGGTGCCTGGTGTCGGCGAGGTCAACGTTACCGGTGCCGATCAGCCGGCGGTGCGGATCGCGCTCAACCCGGTGGCGCTGTCGAACGCGGGGATCGCGACCGACGACGTGCGCCTTGCGATCATCAACGCCAATCCGCTCGGGCCTGTCGGCATCTTCAACGGCGGCCGTCAGAGCGAGACGATCTCGACCAACAAGCAGATGCGTACCGCGGCCGAGTTCCGCGACATCATCATCAAGAGCTCGGCCGGTAATTTCGTCCGCCTTGCCGACGTCGCCGACGTCGAGGATTCCGTCCGCAACACCCGCTCGATCGCCTGGTTCAACAAGCAGCCGGCAGTCCTGATCCAGATTACCAAGCAGGGAGATGCCAACGTCATCGAGACCGTCGACCGGGTGAGGGCGCTGATTCCCGAGCTGAAGCAGTGGCTGCCCGGCGGGGTGGAAATTTCGACCCTGGTCGACCGCACCGGCACCATCCGCGCCAGCGTGCGCGACATGCAGTTCACGCTGCTGGCGACGGCATTCCTGGTGATGGTGGTGGTGTTCGCCTTCCTGCGCCGGCTGATACCAACCATTGCCGCCGGCGTTTCCGTGCCGCTGGCGCTGGCGGGCACCTGCGCCGGGATGTGGCTCGCCGGATTTTCCATCGACAATCTGTCGCTGATGGCGCTCGCGATCTCGGTCGGCTTCGTGGTCGACGACGCCATCGTCATGATCGAGAACATGTACCGCAACCTCGAACAGGGCATGGCGCCGTATCCGGCGGCGCTGGAGGGGGCCAGGCAAATCGGCTTCACCGTGTTGTCGATCAGCCTGTCCCTGATCGCGGCTTTTACGCCGCTGATCTTCATGGACGGCATCGTCGGCCGGCTGTTGCGCGAGTTCTCGCTGACGCTGACCTTCGCCATCCTGGTGTCGACCGTGGTGTCGCTGACGATCACGCCGATGATCTGCGCGCACTACATCAAGCAGGCGACCTCGGACCGCGCGACCTGGCTCGACCGTCTCGTCGAAGGCTCGCTGTCGCGCATCGTCGCCTTCTATGCCTGGACGTTGCGAGCGGTACTCGGTTTCCCGTTCCTGACCCTGCTCGTGTTCTTTGCCACCATCGCGCTGACGGTGGTGCTCTACATCAAGACGCCGAAGGGATATTTTCCGACCGATGACAGCGGCTTCGTGATCGGCGCGACGCGGGCTTCCCCCGACACCTCGTTCCAGGCGATGCTGGGACTGCAGCAGCAGCTTGCCGATATCGTGATGGCCGATCCGGCGGTGGCCGGCGTCGGATCATCGCTCGGCGGCAGCGCCGGTCCGGGCAGCGGCGTCGCCAACCGCGGCACCATGTTCATCAGCCTGAAGCCGCCGGAGGAGCGGGCCGGCATGTCGACCGCGCAGGTGATCGACCGGCTGCGCCGCAATCTGTACCGGGTGGCCGGCATCCGCCTGTTCATGTTCGCGGCGCAGGACATTCGCGCCGGCGGCCGGCAGAGCGACTCCGATTATCAATATACGCTGCAGAGCGCCAACCTCGATCTGCTGCAGAAATGGGCGCCGCTGGTCGCCAAGCGCATGGAGACGGTCGAAGGTATCACTGACATCTCCAGCGACCGCGAGCCCGGAGGGCTGCAATTGTCGCTGGCGATCGACCGCAAGACCGCTTCGAGCCTCGGCGTGCGCGTCCAGGATATCGACAACGCCCTCAACAATGCCTTCGCGCAGCGGCAGATATCGATCATCTACACCCAGCGCAACCAGTACATGATCGTGCTGGAGATCGATCCGAAATTCCAGAGCGATCCGTCCAACCTCGAGCGCATCTTCGTGGCCGGGGCCAACGACGCCCAGGTGCCGCTGTCGGCCGTGGTGCGCTACCAGCGCGACCTGTCGCCGCTTGCGGTCTATCACGCGCAATCCTTCCCCTCGAGCACGATCTCGTTCAACCTTCTGCCCGACGTGCCGCTGGAAGTCGCGACGTCGAACATCCAGCGTGCGGTCGAGGAACTGCACATGCCCGACGGCATTCGCGCCAGCTTCGACGGCAACGCCGGCGACTTCAACAAGACCAGCGGCCGGCAGCCGCTTCTGATCCTCGGCGCGCTGGTCGCGATGTATATCGTGCTCGGCGTGCTCTATGAGAGTCTGGCGCATCCCATCACGATCATCTCGACCCTGCCGTCGGCGGGGCTGGGGGCATTGCTGGCGCTGCAGGTGACCAACACGCCGCTGACCGTGATTGCCTTCGTCGGCATCATTCTCTTGATCGGCATCGTCAAGAAGAACGGCATCATGATGGTCGATTTCGCGCTCGACGCCGAACGCAACCACGGACTGTCGTCGGCGGATGCGATCTTCGAGGCGTGCCGCGCCCGCTTCCGTCCGATCCTGATGACGACGATGGCGGCCTTGTTCGCCGGCATCCCGCTGGTGATCGCCACCGGTCCGGGCACCGAGCTGCGGCGGCCGCTCGGCATCACCATCATCGGCGGCCTGTTCGTGTCGCAGATCCTGACCCTCTACACGACCCCGGTGATCTATTTGTTGATCGACCGGCTGCGGCAGCGCCATCGACCGGCCGCGGTCGCCGCGCCCGCCGAGTAGTTGGAATCGCCGGCGACTGGGCGTATAGCGGGCAAATGTCAGAACCATCCAATCCGCCGGCCGGGGCCGCTCTGGAGGCCGTTGCGGAGTGTGCGCATTGCGGCAAGCCGCTGCCGCTCTGTATCTGCGACAGTGTCACTCCGATCGAAAGCAAGATCTCGCTGCTGATCCTGGTGCACCCGCAGGAGCAGGACAAGGCGCTCGGCACCGCGCGGCTGACGGCGATGCATTTCAGGAATGCCGTCGTCAAGGTCGGCCTGTCCTGGCCAAGTCTCTCCAAGGCGCTGGGACGCAAGGTCGACGATCCCTCGCGCTGGGCCGTGCTGTATCTCGGCTCCGCCAAGGTGAGCGATCTCGATACCGATGCCGAGATCGTCGCGATCGACCGCAAGGGCGGGATCGAGCCGCACCAGCGCGCCATCCTCGGCGACATCGAGGGCGTTGTGCTGCTCGACGGTACCTGGAGCCAGGCCAAGGCGCTGTGGTGGCGTAATGCGTGGATGCTGAAGTGCCAGCGCGTGATCCTGGGTCCGAAGCGTCCTTCGCGCTACGGCGAGTTGCGCAAGGAGCCGCGCCGCGACGGTCTTTCCACGATCGAGGCTGCCGGCCTGCTGCTTGCCCGCCTCGAAAAGCGTCCCGAGATTGCGGAAGCGCTCAACGGCAGCTTCGAGCGCATGCTGGCGCGCTATCGAGAAGTGCAGGCGGACATGCCCGAGCTGGCGCCGAAGCCCAGGAAGCGCGATTGGCGCCGCCGCAAGCGCGGCTGATTCCGGCATTCAAACAAAAGCTGTGTCAAATGAATCAGATCACCTGAAATTGTTCAGGGTGGCGCGTCGTCTGTCGCGTTCTGGAACACTTTGAGGCGGTTCCTGTGCCCGCAACAATGCATAACGTGCTGTGGACAATGATGACATCGCTCTTGACGATGCTAAAACCCTCAATTGTTGCGTAACAATTTGGAGCAAAGTAAATGAGTTTAACTGCAGAAGTTCTCACCAACTCTCCATTGCTCGACGCCGATGATATCGAAGGGGAGATCGGCAACCTCATCTACAACGCACGGCGAGTGCCTGTCGCGGGTCAGTCCCATCCGCACCAGCTGCCGCTGGCGAATAGCCCGATGCCGGATTACGTCGAGCACAAGGAAGGCGTCAATCAGGTCGGCAAGCTCTCGGCTGAGGCTGTCGTCCGCGAGTACGATGCTGCGGTGAAGGAAATCGAAGCGCTCGGTTCCGAATTGACCGATGCCGCCAGGAAATGTGAGGCGATGGTTGCCAACGTTCACGCCATGGTCGGCGAGATCAGAGGATTGGCGGCGAACTATCGTGAGGAAGGCAAGCGCTACTTCCAGCAGATCGAGGATTGCTCGCTGATGACCGCCGAGGTCCGCAGCGTCTGTGAGGCGCTCAAGAAGAAGATTGCCGCAAGCACCAACCCCGACGTCTGACGTTCCGGCTGTCGCCGGTACGACTGCTTGCCGTGCCGTTCATCGTCGCGGTCATAGGCGGAGATTGGTGCGTCGCATACGTCCGAAGCCCGGTCCGATCCGGCCGCGGCGTTCCTGTTCGGATTCATCACCTACGATTCCGGCCGTCTCGGCTTGCCGGTCAGGGCGTTGCGCTGGCGGCGGCGCACAGGATTCGTGGAACCAAGCAAATGACGTGGCGCCCACTACGGCTTCAAACAATGCCGGCAACATACGCGCTCAAACTTCCCTCGTCCGGAGGGCGAACTGCGCATGCAGAGCGCGACACGATCGCTGTACGGTCGCGCACGAAGAGCGTAAAAAAGTTAGCTCTTTCATTTGAGCTTCGGATCGTCCTCATTAGCCGAGGCGCGCTCAATCGACGACCTCCGCTTTGTCCACAGGAGGTTTGACCCATATGCTCGTCGCAATGCATGCCGAAAGTTGTGTCATGGTGATATTGCATATAATAAAAAGTGTTGACACCAGAAGGCTGTTCTATGGCTATTATGCAACCCATAGTTCCGCGTTGCCATATTCCCTGGCAGCAGATGATCATCGATTCGACCGGCGCGGTCGCGCCATGCTGCTATTGGGGCGCCTATGACAATCTGAATAGCCCTGTCGGTAACGTGAAGGAGCAATCGATCGAGGAGATCTGGAACAGCGAGCCCTACCAGAAGCTCCGCGCCGGGATGGCAAAAGGTGATCTCAAGGCAGCCGGCTGCGCAAAGTGCTATGCGGTCAAACAGGGCATGGCGCTGGGATTCGAGTACGATAACGACGCGGACGGCGACACCGAGACGCCGCACGGACGAAATCTCGTGGTGCTGAAGACCGAGATCGCCGAGGGTGCGACCGTGCTCGAGGCGAAGCCGACCATCATTTCCTACATTCCCTCGCATCGCTGCAACATTCGTTGCACCCATTGCTACCAGGAATCCACGCGTGAGGCCGAGATCAATCGGGCGGACGCGGCCGAGGAGATCGAGCGCCTGGCGCCGTATCTGGTGCGGATCGTCGCGGGCGGTGGCGAGCCATTTCTGCTGCCGATCTGGCGGCGCTTCCTGGCAAACTTCGACGTCAGAAAAAACCCCTATCTCGATTTTTCTACCTCGACCAATGCGACGATCGTCTCCGAATCCATCCTTGAGGGGTTGCGGCGCTTCAAGACAATGACCATCAATGTTTCCGTCGACGGCACGGGTGAGGCCTATGAGCGCGTGCGGCTCGGCGCGAAGTTCGATGTGGTGCGCGCCAACATTCGCCGTATCAAGGAAGTGATGAAGGCTTCGCCATCGCCGAAGGCGAACGTCGGCATATCGATGTGTGTCATGAAATCCAACATTCATGATCTGCCGAACCTGGTCCGCTTTGCGCGAGACGAGGTGCTGCAATTTTCGATGTCGCCGGTCGTCACCCTGCCGCCGGACGAATCGTTGCGCTGCTTCAATGATCCGGTCCTGGACATGGCCGGCTGGGGCGAGGCGATCGACGCGGCCAAGGCCGAGGTCGAGAGCTTCTTCCCGTCGCTTGCCGTGATTTGGCGGATCCAGAACGTGCCGGACGAAGCGAAAGCGGTCTGGCGCGACCTGTTCGAACTGCTGCGCGCGCAGATACCTCTCGACCTTGTGAACGTACCGCATCGGCGCGTGACGGTGAGCATTCCTGAAGCGCAGCTGGCGCGCGGCATTGCCAAGCATGGCGCGGTGCCGCTGGTCGCGCGAATCTACCCAAAAGGTTCGGCGGGCGGAGTTAGCTACTGGGGACCGGTACGCAGTGGATGCTGCGAGGTGTCGCTCCCGGATGGTGACTTCTCGATCAGCCTCGGCACCAAATGGGCCGAGATGTCCGACGATGGGGAAAGCATCTTTCGCGTCAGCCAGTTGGACAATGTGCCGATCGTAGTGCGGCGCTATGAGCGCTATGCGCCCAGGCGGGTGGCGGTCGGCGTGATCCGGCGCGCGCGGCGACTGCTGGACCGGGTGACAGCTTAGAACTCCAACCAGACCAAGGGGGCCGCATGAAAAGCCTGCGCGTTCTGGCGTCGATACTCCTGACGTTTTGGATTGGCTCCACGCTAGGTGTGTTCTGGGTGGCGCGCGTTACCGGGCGGGAAGAGGCCGCGCAGGATGCATGAAGGTCAAGATTCGCCCAACGATCGTCTGGCGAATCTAGGGCAGGCTCTTGCGCCGGAAGCTCTCTTCATCCAGCCCGAACGAAACCCACAGCGACACGAGGCGGAGCCCTGTCTCGCCCGATGTTCGCTATGGGCGTCAGAGGATAACGGAGGAGTGCTTCGACGGTTTGACGCGGCCTGATGAGCGCCCGGCCGGTGATGGGCGAAACCCTCTCCAAATAGAACGGACCGTGCACGGCAGTTTCAGGAATTGCGCGGTTTGGCAGTTTCAGAAATCGGCGGGCCGTCAGGCGAGGGAGGTTGCCTAAGTGACTGTCACTCTGTATTAAACGGCGCTCATGGGGCCACGTGGCGGAGTGGTTACGCAACGGTCTGCAAAACCGTGTACACCAGTTCAATTCTGGTCGTGGCCTCCATCCATATAATCAATGACTTGGACGATCATACGAGAGGCCGTAGCAGGCTGGCCTTGATGTCAGCAGGCGGCGTACCAGCCCTCGGGAAACGGGACCAGCGGCCAGGGGGAGCGGTTGTCGTTGGCCGCGCGCGGCGACGGATAGGAGCGCTGGGTCTGGACCACGAAATCATCCTCCGGGGCTGGCGCAATGGCCGTCTGGACGGCTTCCAGCAACAGGTCGTATTCAACTTCGCTCATCGCACTCTCCGGGGTTCCAGAGGCGATGATTGCAAATGTACTTTGTTGCCGGATTGAGCGGATCGCTCGAATTTTAACGATCCGGCCGCCGCGGCCTATTTGGTTACTGAAGTGTTGAAGTTCTCTGCGTCACCCTAGTACCGCTCGGGCAGGACGCCGTGTGAGAAAAACCACATTATCCAAAATTTAGTTCGCGTATCCGGCTCCATGCCGCCTGCCTTGTCAAGGCGGCATGATCAGAAGGAAACGCGGCCATGAATGCAATCTCTGCCCGACGTGCCGATCATCTCGATCGCTTCTGCCTTGTGCCGATGCTCGGTCTCTTCCTGACGCTGATCGCGAGCGGTTCGGCGTCCGCGCAGCCCGGCACGCCCGAACAGCGCAAAGCCTGCACGCCCGACGTCTACCGGCTCTGCGCCGGCGAGATCCCGAACGTCCGCGCCATCACCGCATGCATGCGCCGGCAGAAGGCCAGCCTGAGCCCGGCCTGCGCCGCGCTGTTCGACCGGTAAGCGCGTCGATCCAGGTCGTGAGAGGTCTGCGAGGCGCGGGCAGCGGCGCCAGCGCGGCAAGGCGCTGGCTCCCCGGGCTGGATTCGAACCAGCGACCATTCGATTAACAGTCGAATGCTCTACCGCTGAGCTACCGAGGAATAGGCGAACCAAGGGTTCGCGAGCGGGGAGCGTATAACAAAGCCTTTCGGGCTTGCAAAGGACCAAATCACCGGCTGTCGTTTTGCTTTAAGGGGGCCGGAAAGCCGCCGCCCGGCAACGGCTTGTCCTTATTTTGTGACCTATGGCGCCGCGGCAGGGAACCAGACCCGCTCCATTGCGTCATCCACAGAAGGCATGGGGTGGCCGCCAATTCGACTCAATCGGCCAAAAGGCTCCGCCACGCCGGATTTCACGGGAGCTGATTCGATGCCAGCCATTGTGACCGACCTGATCCGCACAGTGCCCTCGATCGTTCCGGGCGCTGCCGCGAACGACAGCGCGAATCCCACCATGAGCGACGACGAATGCCTGTTGCGGCTCGCGCAAGCCATTGAAGCGCATGATACGGAACGTCTCGACGAGGTTGCCCGGCTGATGGCGCGGCTCGCCGTCACCATCGAGTAGGCGGTCGCGCGATTTCCCCGTGACCGGCGTCGATGCCAAGGCGCGCGCGCCCCGCGTGTTGCGTTTTGCGCCCGCTTGTACCAAAGATGGCGCAACTTTCCGCTGTTTCGGCGGCCACGCCGCATGCTTTCGGGGTCTTAGCCAATGTCCGGTTTTGCGACCGCGCGCCAGAATATGGTCGATGGTCAGGTGCGTCCGAGCGACGTGACCGATATCCGCATTCTCGATGCCATGCTGGCAGTGCCGCGCGAGGCCTTCGTTCCCGAAACCCGGCAGGCGCTGGCCTATCTCGACCTCGATCTCGACGTCAGCGAAGCCGGCGCTGCCAAGCGCTATCTGATCCAACCGGCGGTGCTGGCGAAGATGCTGCAGGCCGCCGAGATCAAGACGAGCGACCGCGTCCTCGTGGTCGGCTGTGCGACCGGTTATGCCGCCGCCATCGTCGCGCAACTGGCCCCCGAGGTCACCGCGACGGAGGCCGATTCGGCGCTGGCCGCGAAGGCGCAGGCCATTCTCGCCCGCAACGGCTGTGGAAATGTCGCGGTCAAGACCGCGGCGGCGGCCGAGGGGTATTCGGCCGGCGCGCCGTACGATGTGATCGTGCTGAACGGCGCCACCGAGATCGTGCCGGAGCAACTCTATGGACAATTGCGCAATGGCGGCCGGTTGGTGGGCGTTTTTGCGACCTCGCGGCCGGCCCGGGCCACCCTCGTAACCAGTTCCCACGGCGATTTCGGTCACCGCACGCTGTTCGACGCGGCCGCCCCGGTACTGCCGGGCATGGAACTCGTTCCAGCCTTTGTTTTCTAGCATTTCGCCGTCTCGACGCCCAATATTTGCCGTGCAGGGTCGGGTAAATCCTCTTCGAAATCAGAAGTGTGGCCCGATTGCCCCACGTAAAGAGTTTCGACGGGGTTTGCTCGAGGGGTGGTTCCGTCCAGCCTGCGTGGGGAATAAGGTGAGCCGGGACTCACTTCGAGTGAAGCGATGTACGGCTAATTGATCATGTGCCATCGTGATCACGGGCTGGCACAAAAATGATTGGATTGCTTGGGATGCGTGGGGTGAAGGTGTTTACCGGGGCGGCGGCCTCGGTCCTTCTGTTAGCTTGTATGGGCCCAATGCCCGCCTTGGCCGATACGATCGAGGCAGCGCTGGTGCGCGCCTATCAAAACAATCCGCAGCTCAATGCTCAGCGCGCGCAGGTGCGCGTGACCGATGAGAACGTGCCGCAGGCGCTGTCGGGCTACCGGCCGAAGGTCGCGGTCACGGCCAGCGCGGGCTACCAATACACGGATACGCTGAGCACGCAGGGCGGCGACTTGAACCGCCTCGTGAGGACCAACATTGCCGGCGCCAACCCGCCGCGCAGCGTCGGCGCCACCGTCACGCAAACGCTGTTCAACGGCCAGCAGACTGCGAATCGGACCAGGGCGGCGGAGAGCCAGGTTTCCGGCTCGCGCGAGGCGCTGCGCGCGCTCGAATCGGCCGTGCTGCTCAGTGCCGCCACGGTCTACATGGATTACTTGCGCGACTCGGCGATCGTCGAGGTGCAGAAGAGCAACGTTCGCGTGCTCGAGCAGACGCTGAAGCAGACGCGCGACCGCTTCAATGTCGGCGAAGTCACCCGCACCGACGTCGCGCAGTCCGAGGCGCAACTCGCTGCCGGCAAGACGCAGCTCCTGACCGCCGAAGCCAATCTGACGACGACGCGCTCGAACTTCCGTCGCATCATCGGCAACGAGCCGGAAAATCTTGCGCCGGGCTCCCCGGTCGATCGCTTCCTGCCGTCGACGTTGCCGGCCGCCGTCGAACTGGGCCTGACGCAGAATCCGAACGTCACCGCGGCGATGTTCGGCATCGACGTCAGCTTTCTCCAGGTCAAGGTCGCCGAGGGCGCGCTGCTGCCGACCGTCACGCTGCAGGCCGCAGTGCAGCAGTCCTACGAGTCGACCCAGACGCTGTACCGCTCGTTCGGCGCCTCGGCGACGGCGCAGCTCAACGTGCCGATCTACCAGGGCGGCGCCGAATACTCGCTGATCCGCCAGTCCAAGGAAACGGCGGCGCAGCAACGGCTGGTGCTCGATCAGACGCGGGACCAGACCCGCGCCAACGTCGTCACCGCATGGGGGCAACTCGTCGCCGGCAAGGCGCAGGTCCAGTCCGCCCAGTCGCAGGTGCAGGCGTCGGAAATCGCGCTCAACGGCGTGCGCGAGGAAGCCAAGGCCGGACAGCGCACCACGCTCGACGTGCTGAATGCCCAGCAGGCGCTGGTGAACGCGCGGGTCGCGCTCGTCACCGCGCAGCATGACCGCGTGGTGGCATCGTACTCCGTGCTGAACACGGTCGGGCGGCTGCAGCCGCAGGTGCTCAACCTGCCGACGACGATCTATGACCCGAGCGTGCATTATCATCAGGTACGCGACAGCTGGGCCGGCGTTCGCACCCCCGAAGGCGGCCGCTGATATCGACGCGATTCCCGCGCGCAACACGGAATGAATTTCATCGCCCGGCGCCTGATGCGCCGGGCGCTTTGCTTGCAATCATTTGCAGCCATGACGTACCGTTTCCGGGGCGAGCTGGGCGATTCGCATCGCGTCCGTACGCTGGGCGCGCGGCGGGTCATCTTGAGGGGAGCAGGCCTTCCGCATGATGGTGCGGGCGGGCTTGAACTGGGGACAAGTCAGGCTTGCGTGGTGAAAATCCCGGCCTGCATATCCGGAACCGGCAATTCCTTCGTGGCTTTGGTATAAAATGGTTTCGATGTGGAGTCGGCGATGACGCAACCTGCGAAGGTCCAAGAACCCTCTATGGAGGAGATTTTGGCGTCGATCCGTCGCATCATCGCCGACGACGAGGCCAAGCCTGCCGCCGCCAAGCCGGAAGCCGCAGTGGCCGCTGCCGCACCGGCCAAGCCCGTGATGAAGGACATTCCGCCGTCGGCGATCGCTCCGCCGCCGAAGCCGGTATCCGCGCCAAAGCCGGCGCCGGCTCCGCCGCCGCCCGCAGCCGCAGCGCCTGCCAGCAACAACCAGGACGACATTGACGCGATGCTGGCGAGCCTCGACGCGGCGACGCCCGAGGCCGAGATCAGGCCGGCGCCGCAGCCCGACGTGTTCGAACTGACCGACGAGATGGCGTTGCCCGATCCGGCGCCGCCGCCACCTGCGGCGTCGTTCAGCAAGATCGAGCCGGCGGACGACATCGAATTCAGCGAAGCCAAAAGACCACCATCTCCCGAGCCGTCCTACGATCCGCCGCCGCAACCGATCCTCTCGCGTACGACTGTCTCAGCCGTGGAATCAGCGTTCAACTCATTGGCCAACACTGTGCTCAGCAACAACGCGCGGACGCTGGAGGATTTGGTCAAGGAGATGCTGCGGCCGATGCTGAAGAACTGGCTGGACGACAACCTGCCGGGCCTCGTGGAGCGGATCGTCAAGGCCGAGATCGAGCGGGTCTCGCGCGGGCGCTAGTCTCAAGACCGCCGTGTGCATCTGCCGCGACGGCCCTTTCGGACATTCAAACCGGCGTTACCGCCGCTTCCCGTTGCCCTGTGCCGGGTTGTCCAGGTTGACTTGAGCCCCGGCGGCGGCTTTCTAGGGGCGGCCCGGCGCCGATGACGTCAGAACCGGGCGCTACAGCATGATCCGGAAAAGTGGACACCGGTTTTCCGATAAGATCACGCCTAATCAAAGAGTTGATTTTGATGCGTATTCTCGGAATGGACCGGTGACGGCTCGATCCGAGATCACCCCGACATCTCCAATTGCAGTGCCATGATCGAGAAAAACTATCAGCCCGCCGATATCGAAAGCCGCATGTCCCTGCTCTGGGAGGGAAGCGGCGCGTTCAAGGCCGGCCGTCCCGGACGGCGGGATGCCGAGCCGTTCACCATCGTGATCCCGCCGCCGAACGTCACGGGCTCGCTGCATATGGGCCACGCGCTCAACAACACGCTGCAGGACGTGCTGTGCCGCTTCGAGCGCATGCGCGGCCGTGACGTGCTGTGGCAGCCGGGCACCGACCATGCCGGCATCGCCACCCAGATGGTGGTGGAGCGGCAATTGATGGAGCGGCAGGAGCCGGGCCGCCGCGATCTCGGCCGCGCCAAATTCCTCGAGCGCGTCTGGCAGTGGAAAGCGGAGAGCGGCGGCGCCATCGTCAATCAGTTGAAGCGCCTCGGCGCGTCCTGCGACTGGTCGCGCGAACGCTTCACGATGGACGAGGGGCTGTCGCGCGCGGTCGTGAAAGTTTTCGTCGAACTGCACCGCGAGGGGCTGATCTACAAGGACAAGCGGCTGGTGAACTGGGACACCAGGCTGCTTACCGCGATCTCCGATCTCGAAGTGCAGCAGGTCGAGGTCAAGGGCAGCCTGTGGTATCTGCGCTATCCGATCTCGGGCAAGTCCTTCGACCCGGAAGATCCCACGACCTTCATCGTGGTCGCGACCACGCGGCCCGAGACCATGCTGGGCGATACCGCGGTCGCCGTGCATCCGGAGAACGAGCGGATCGGGCATCTGATCGGCCAGCATGTCATCCTGCCGCTGGTCGGCCGCCGCATCCCGATCATCGGCGACGACTATGCCGATCCCGAAAAGGGCTCGGGCGCGGTCAAGATCACGCCGGCGCACGACTTCAACGACTTCGAGGTCGGCAAGCGCCACAGCCTGCCGCAGATCAACGTGTTGGATCGCGAGGGCTCAATGGCGCTCGTCGACAACGAGGACTATCTGCGTGGATTGCCCGAAGGCGCGCTGATGCTGGCGGAAGAGCTGCATGGCGCCGACCGTTTCGCCGCGCGCAAGAAGATCGTGACGCGGCTGGAGGAGTTCGGCTTCCTCGAGAAGATCGAGCCGAACATCCACATGGTGCCGCACGGCGACCGCTCCAACACGGTGATCGAGCCCTATCTGACCGACCAGTGGTATGTCGACGCAAAAACCATGGCGCAGCCGGCGATCGCGGCGGTGCGCTCGGGCGCGACGAGCTTCGTGCCGAAGAACTGGGAAAAGACCTACTTCGAGTGGATGGAGAACATCCAGCCATGGTGCATCTCGCGGCAGCTCTGGTGGGGCCACCAGATCCCGGCCTGGTACGGGCCTGACGGCAAGGTGTTCGTCGCCGAGACCGAGGAGGAGGCCGTCGGCAACGCGCTCGGCTACTACGTCGAGCAGGAAGTCATCACGGAAGAGCAGGGCCGCGAGATGGCGGAGAACCCCGCCAGGCGCGAGGGTTTCATCACGCGCGACGAGGACGTGCTGGACACCTGGTTCTCCTCGGCACTCTGGCCGTTCTCGACGCTCGGCTGGCCGGACGAGACGGCGGAAGTGAAGCGCTATTACCCGACCAACGTCCTCGTCACCGGCTGGGACATCATCTTCTTCTGGGTCGCCCGCATGATGATGATGGGCCTCCACTTCATGAAGGACGCGCCGTTCTCGACCGTCTACATCCACCGCCTGGTTCGCGACGAGAAGGGCGCCAAGATGTCGAAGTCGAAAGGCAACGTCATCGATCCCCTTGGCGTGATCGACGAATACGGCGCGGACGCGCTGCGCTTTGCGCTGGCGCGCGGCGCGGCGCACAGTCACGACATCAAACTGTCGCCGCAGCTCGTCGAGACCAACCGCAATTTTGCGACGAAACTCTGGAACGCCTGCCGCTTTGCCGAGATGAACGGTTGCGCGCAGCCGGCGGGTTTCGATCCGACGGCGGCAAAGGAGACGCTGAACCGCTGGATCGCGCACGAGACATCGCGCGCCACCCGCGAGGTCACCGAGGCGATCGAAGGCTATCGCTTCAACGATGCGTCGAATGCGATCTACCGTTTCGTCTGGAACGTCTATTGCGACTGGTATCTCGAGCTCGCAAAGCCCGTGCTGATGGGCGAGGAGGGCGCGGCGAAAGCCGAGACCCGCGCCATGATCGCCTGGGCGCGCGACGAGATCCTCAAGCTGCTGCATCCCTTCATGCCCTTCATCACAGAGGAACTCTGGGCGGTGACGGCGGCGCGCGAGAGCCTCCTGGTGCTCGCCGAATGGCCGCGCAAGGCGAGGGCCGTCACGGTCGAGCAGATCGCGGCGATGACGACCGCGGGGCCTGGCGATGTCCTGATCGCGCCGGCGCTGGCGGTGCTCGACGCCGGCGATTTCAGCGATCCCGCCGCCGAGGCCGAGATCGGCTGGGTGGTCGATCTCGTCACCGCGATCCGCTCGGTACGGTCGGAAATGAACATCCCGCCGGCCACCCTGATCCCGGTGGTGCTGTCCGGTGCGTCGGCCGAGACCAAGGAGCGCGCCCAGCGCTGGGCCGACTTCGTCAAGCGCCTCGCGCGCCTCACCGCGATCGATTTCGCCGACCGCGCGCCGGAGGGCGCGGTGCAGCTACTGGTGCGCGGCGAAGTCGTCGCACTGCCGCTCAAGGGCGTGATCGACCTCTCCGCCGAGAAGGCCCGCCTCGACAAGGAGATCGTCAAGGCCGACGCCGATATCAGGCGCGTCGACGCCAAGCTCGGCAACGAGAAGTTCGTGGCGAACGCGCCCGAAGAGATCGTCGAGGAAGAAAAGGAAAAGCGCGAAGCGGCCGTGGCGCGCAAGGCAAAGCTCCAGGAAGCGCTGGAGCGCCTGAAGATGGCGTCGTAGCCCGCAGCCGCCGCCCCATCCCTGTCATTGCGATCCAACGGGTCGCGCGAATGCGCGCCCGATCACGATATTGTCCGTAGAAATACGGTGGGACGCCGAACGGAGCATTTTCGAGCGTCACATTCAGCCGGCGTTCATGGAGCGCGCCCTAATCCGCCTTCCTTTTTGGCAGGTAGGCAGGACGATGAGTTCCTTTGACCCGATGGCCGCGGCGGTTGACTGGCTTGATGCCTACCGCGCCAACGACCTTTCGATTGTTGATTTGTATGCCCCGGATGCCTCGCTGGAGTGTGGCTGCAACGGGCAAGCCACGGTAATCGGCCGCGCGGCGCTCACCGAATATTGGCGGCAGCGTTTTGTCGAAAAGCCCGCCGGCGAGCTCGAGGGCCTGCAGATGGACGACCGTACGGTCGTGGTGTCATACGCCGTGGCGGAGGGACTGGTGCAGGCGCGCCTCAACTTCAACGAAGCCGGCGCGATCGTTCGCAGCGAATGTGGCCCGCCACGCACTTGACGCGCACTACAGCAAGCGTTGTGCGCGAAGCGATATAAGGCGTATCGCATGTTCAGAAATCGGCGTCACTGCGAGCGCAGCGAAGCAATCCATCCGTTCCGCATGCGGGGTGCCAATGGCGCTCGCAATAACGGCTGAGAGAGGTTGCTCCCTGTCAAAACGGCTTGCTCCAAAACTTCGACCCCTTCAGCCCATAGCGCCACGGCAGATCGGCCGCCTTCGTAATTCCAATCCGAACGCCGGCGATCGTCTCCACCTTGCCCACACGCGCATGCAGCGCAAACGGCGGCTGATCGAGCGGCAACTCATTGTGCTTGATCGTGATGCCGAGTGCTTCGCAGAGCTTGCCTGGGCCGGAGCACAGCGCGCGGGCTTCCTGCAGGCCACGGCGGCGGCGCATGGCGGCAAGGCCGTGGGTCGGCTCCAGCGCGCGGATCAGCACGGCGCTGGCCGAGCCTGCCCGCTCGCAGACGAAGTTCACGCACCAGTGGATGCCGTAGGAGCGGTACACATAGGCAAAGCCGGCCGGGCCGAACATCACGCGGTTGCGCGGGGTCGGGCCGTTGAACGAATGCGCGGCCGGTTCGGTATGGTGATAGGCCTCGACCTCGGTGATGATGCCGCCGACGCCGCCGACCAGCAGCGTCGCCCCGATCAGGTCGGGCGCGACCTCGTGCACGCTGCGGTCGAAAAACGAGCGTTTCAGCGGCTTGCCGAGTCGGGGGATGGTGCCGTCGGCAGGCTTGGGGTTTTGAACCATTTCAGGTGAGAATCGTTCGCGGATGAGGTGAAATTCGTCATTATGTTGCACGATCTGCGGGGTTTCGCGAGCCAGGGGCGCGCGGCCTGTTGCAGCTACCGGCGACACGGATTAGCTAGGTATTCTCGCAATTTCCGGACTCAACATGGTCGTCCTTGTCGATACCGTCTCCTTGAACCAGGTACGCCCGCGTCACCCCGAAAAGGTGAACCGGCCCGATGCGTTGTCGCCGCCGAAGCCGGGCTGGATCCGGGTGCGCGCGCCGAACACCCGCGGCTACGCTGATACGCGAAAGATCGTCAAGGAGAACGGCCTCGTCACGGTGTGCGAGGAGGCCGGCTGCCCGAATATCGGCGAGTGCTGGGACAAGAAGCACGCCACCTTCATGATCATGGGGGACACCTGCACGCGGGCCTGCGCGTTCTGCAACGTCAAGACCGGCATGCCCGGCGCGCTTGATATGAGCGAGCCGGAGCATGTCGCGGAGGCGACCTTCAAGCTCGGGCTGACCCATGTCGTCGTGACCTCGGTCGATCGCGACGACCTCGCCGATGGCGGCGCGGAGCACTTTGCGCAGACTATCCGCGCCATTCGCGCACGCTGCCCGACCACGACGATCGAGATCCTGACCCCGGACTTCCTGCGCAAGGAAGGCGCGCTGGAGGTGGTGGCGGCGGCCAAGCCCGACGTCTTCAACCACAATCTGGAGACCGTGCCGGCGCGGTATCTCACCGTGCGCCCGGGCGCGCGCTACTTCCATTCGATCCGGCTCCTGCAGCGGGTCAAGGAGATCGATCCGACGATCTTCACCAAGTCTGGCATCATGGTCGGGCTCGGCGAGGAGCGCCACGAGGTGCTGCAGGTGATGGACGACCTGCGCTCGGCGGATGTCGATTTCCTGACCGTCGGGCAGTATCTGCAGCCGACCCGCAAGCACCACGCGGTGATGCGCTACGTGACCCCCGACGAGTTCGCGGGCTACGAGAAGGTCGCCTACACCAAGGGCTTTCTGATGGTATCGGCGAGCCCGCTGACGCGCTCGTCGCACCATGCGGGCGAGGATTTTGCCAAGCTGCAGGCGGCGCGCATCGCGCGGGGCCGCTAGCCTCGGATTGAGCCAATGCAACGCGTGCTCGTCATGGGATCGTCGGGGTCCGGCAAATCGACATTTGCCAGACGGCTGTCCGGGATTGCGGGCCTCCCGTTCGTCTCGCTGGACGCGCTGTACTGGAAACCGGGCTGGGTCGCCTCCGACAATGCCGAGTTCGGACATCGCGTGGCCGAGGTCGCGCGTCAGCCGCAATGGGTCATGGACGGCAACTTCATGCGGCACGGCGCGGGCGAATTGCGCCGTCAGTCGAGCGACACCGTGATCTGGTTCGACCTGCCGCGCAGGACCTGCATGCTCGGCATCACGAAGCGGATCTTCACTACCTACGGCGAGGTCCGCCCCGAAATGGCCGAAGGCTGTCCCGAGAAGATCGATTTCGAGTTTTTCCGCTACGTCTGGACCTATCGCCAGGCGCAGCGGCCGAAGCTGCTCGATTATTTCAGCGGATTGCGCGCCGATCAGCAACTCGTCTGCTTCACCGAGCGGGCGCAGGCCGACGACTATTTGAGGCAGATTGCGTCCAGGCGGAACCGGGCGAGTATGCACTGATGCCGCGCTTTTCCAGCAAGCGCCGGGTGCATCATACGGCGTCGCAGATGTTCGATCTGGTCGCCGATGTCGAGCGCTATCCCGATTTCGTTCCGCTGTGCCAGTCGCTGCGGATAAGACAGCGTACGACGAAGGAAGACGGCACCGAGGTCATCGTCGCCGACATGACGGTGTCGTTCAAGCTGGTGCGGGAATCCTTCACCAGCCGCGTGACGCTCGACCGGCCTAACCTGAAAATCATGGTCGAATATCTGCGCGGTCCCTTCAGCAACCTGGAAAACCGCTGGACCTTCGAGCCGAAATCCGAGACCGACTGCGACGTCGGCTTTTTCCTGTCCTATGAGTTCAGGAGCCGGATGCTCGCGATGCTGATGGGGACGATGTTCGACACCGCCTTCCAGCGCTTTGCCGCCGCCTTCGAGAAGCGGGCGGACGCCGTCTACGGCAAGGGCGGGGCGGGGCCGGCGAGTTAGACGTCCGCGAGGTCGGCGCGATCGGCGAGGCGCTGGGCGGCGTTGTCGTAATGTTTGCGGGCGCGTTCCCGCGCAGCCGCGGGATCGCCGCGCTTGATGGCGTCGACGAGACGCACCTGCTCCTCGATCGCACCCGCGGCGAGCTCGGTCGCCCTGGTGTTCTTGACCGCAACCGAACGGAGTTTTTCCGCGATCTGCCCGTCGATCATCACGATGAAATTCAGCGCATGCTCGTTGTCGGCCATCTTGGCGATGATCTGGATGAGCTGGCGTTCGGCCTCGAAGTGCCGCTCGGCGCCGTGCTCGCGGTCGCTGATTGCCTCGCGCATCTCGGCGAGGATGGCTTCCATGCGGGTGATGTCGCGCTTGGAGCGCGCCAGCGCCGCGTCGGCCGCGACCTCGATCACGACGCCGTTGCGCAGCCGCAGCAGCTTCAACAGCTCCTTGCGCTTCTTGAAGCAGGCCGGGCTGATCCGGAACGCCGTCCGCTCTTGCGGCGGCGTGATAAAGGCGCCGACCCCGACCCGGCTCTGGACGACGCCATCGTATTTAAGTTGCGAGATGGCTTCGCGCACAACCGTGCGCGCCACGCCGAATTCGCTCGCCAGGGCCTGTTCGGAGGGCAGGCGGTCGCCCGGCCGAAGCTCGCCCGCATGCAGGGCGTTGGTCAGGCTGGCGACGATTTCCTGCGGCAATGAGGGGCTGCGCTCGAGGGATTTGAACTTCACCGGATGGTCCTGTCCAGATGGCATCGCCGGACGGACCCCACCATTACGATCCATGCCGGTGTCCAGCCATATCGAAATACAGTAGAAGTTGCAACGAGCTAATCAGGTTGTCAGACAGCTTGCGCGCGTGGTAGCGGAGCAGAAGGGTTGGCGCCGAGCGATACCGTTGCAGGCGCATGCCGGAAATTCCAACGAGACCGTCAAACCTAATGGGAAGGCCGAGATGACGACATTCGAACGCGTTGGCTTTATCGGCCTTGGCGGAATGGGACGCGGGCTGGTGAAAAACCTCGTCGCCAAGGGCGTGGCTGTCACCGCTTATGATCTCAACCCGGCTGCCGTGGCGGCCGCCAAATCGTCTGGCGCGACCGCCGCAAAGAATGTTCGGGAAATCCGCGACACCTGCCGCATCATCATGATCTGCGTCAACGAGGCCGAGGATGTCGAGGCCTTGCTGATCGGCGGCGACGGGCTGCTCGCCGGTCCGATGCCGAACCTCGTCATCGTCGACCACACCACCGGCAGCCCGCAAATGGTCGCAAAGCTCGACCGCATGGTGCGCGCGGCCGGCGGACGCTATGCCGAAGCGCCGATGACGCGGACGCCGAAGCATGCTGACGCCGGCAAGGTCAACGTGCTGTTCGGCGGCGAGCCCGATCTCCTCGACGACCTCGAGCCCTATTTCAACCTCTATGCCGAAAACGTCTTCCATATCGGCCCGCTCGGCCACGCCATCCGCCTCAAGCTGATTCACAACTACATCGCCTTTGCCAATGTGGCGGCATGGTGCGAGGGCTTCGCGCTTGCCGCAAAGGAGGGGCTCGACCTCTCCCAGTTGATCCGCATCATCTCCGCCGCCGGCGGCAAGAGCGGCATGCTCGACCTCTACGGCCAGGCCACGCTGGACGGCGACTTCACGCCGCTGATGTCGCTGGCGAACGCCCGCAAGGACGTCCGCTACTACGCGCACTGGCTGGAGGAGGCAGGTTTGCCAGGTTTCATGGCCGAGGCCGTGCACCAGACCTACCGGCAGGCGGCGCTGCTCGGGCACGACGGCGAGTCCTGTACCGCCGTCATCAAGGCCTACGAGGCCGTGACCGGCGTGGAGGCGCGGGTCGGGCCGAAGGACCAAGAGACCTGACCGGCCGCATATCAGGTTTCGCAGGAAACCGGTTGCTGGCGCCGACGCCATTGATTAAGCCGGTCCCAATTTCGTAATCCCGCAAGCTGAGGGAGTGAGGCAATGGACGCAAAAGTTCGAACTGGTGGTCACATCCTGATCGAGCAGTTGGCCCTGCATGGGGCCGACACCGTGTTCGGCGTCCCCGGCGAAAGCTTCCTGGCGGCGCTCGACGGCATGTACCAGAGCCAGCGCGTGCGGTTCATCAACGCCCGGCAGGAGGGCGGCGCCGCCATGATGGCGGAGGCCTATGGCAAGCTGACGGGGCAGCCCGGCATCGTGTTCGCCACCCGCGGCCCCGGCGCCACCAACGCGTCTTCCGGCGTCCATGTCGCATTCCAGGACTCGACGCCGCTGATCCTGCTGCTCGGCCAGGTCGGACGCGACATGATGGAACGCGAGGCGTTCCAGGAAATCGACTATCGCCAGATGTTCGGGCCGATGGCGAAATGGGTCGCCCAGATCGACGACGCGCGGCGGATTCCCGAATTCATCTCGCGCGCCTTTTTTACTGCAACTTCGGGCCGTCCCGGTCCGGTCGTGCTGGCGCTGCCCGAGGATATGCTCACCGACACCGCCGACGTGCCGGACGCGCCGCCCTATCATGCGCTGCCCATTGCGCCCGATGATGGTGGCTTGCAGAAATTCCATGCGCTGCTGTCGGAGGCGAAGAAGCCGTTCCTGATCGTCGGCGGCGGTGGATGGAGCGAGCAGGCCCGCCGCGATCTCGAGGCGTTTGCGTCGGCGCACGAGGTGCCGGTCGGCGTTTCGTTCCGCTGCCAGGATTATTTCGACAATCTGCATCCCTGCTATGGCGGCCATATCGGCATCGGCCTCGACGCCAGAATCGCCGAGCGGATCCGCAGCAGCGACCTCGTGATCGCGCTTGGCGCGCGGCTGGGGGAGGCCACCACGGCCGGCTACACGATGTTCGATATTCCGAAGCCGAAGCAGCCGCTGGTTCACGTCTATCCCGATCCGGAAGAGATCGGCCGCGTCTATTCTCCGACGCTGGGTGTGGTCGCGAGCAGCGCGGCCTTCGCGGCCGCGATCAAGCGGCTGGAGCCGAAACACACCTCGCGCGCCGACTACGTCAAGACGGCGCATGCCGACTACCTCGCCTTCACCGAGCCGACCAGGTCACCCGGCGACGTGCAGCTCTCGCAGGTGGTGCGCGGTTTGAGCGACCGGCTGCCCCACGACACCATCATCTGCAACGGCGCCGGCAATTATGCCGTCTGGGTGCATCGTTTCTGGCGCTACCGGCAATATCGTACCGAACTCGCGCCGACCTCGGGTTCGATGGGCTATGGCCTGCCTGCGGCGGTCGCCGCCAAGCTGCAGCATCCGGAACGAACCGTCATCTGCTTTGCCGGGGACGGCTGCTTCCAGATGACCGGGCTGGAGTTCATGACGGCGGTCGAGAACCGGCTGCCGCTGATCGTGATCGTCTGCAACAACGGCATGTACGGCACGATCCGGATGCATCAGGAGCGGGAGTATCCCGGCCGTGTCTCGGGCACCGATCTCGCCAATCCCGACTTCGCGGCGCTGGCGCGCGCCTGCGGTGGCTTCGGCGCCCGCGTCGAACGGACCGAAGATTTTGCGCGAGCATTCGACGACGCCGTGGCCAGCGGATTGCCGGCCATCATCGAGCTGACGATCAGCCCGGAAGCGTTGACGCCGGCAGCTTCGCTGAGCGAAACGCGCGCCAAGGCGTTGGCGGCGCGAACCTGACGCTTCACGTCCGCGTCGGCCGGCGCCGCTTGACGGCGCTGCGCCGGGGCGTTCGCGCTACCCTCGGGCGCAGTCGGCTCATCGTCTCGCGCCGCGGCTTGGCCGGCGGTTGCGGGCCGCGCGCCAGTTCCATCAACATGCGCAGGGCCTCGACGACGGAGCGCTGGCGCACGCTGGTGCGGCCGATCGCGCCGAAGCGGAATTCGCGGTGCAGGATCTTGCCGTCGCGCGATGCGACCGCGAAATGGACAAGGCCTACCGGTTTGCCAGGCGTCGCGCCGCCCGGGCCCGCGATGCCGGTAATGGATACTGCGAGGTCGACGCCGGCCTTTTCGAGCGCGCCCACCGCCATGGCGGTGGCGGTTTCCTTGCTGACCGCGCCGAAGGTCGTGAGCGTCGAGGCCTTGACGCCGAGCATCGCGCGCTTGGCGTCGTTGGAATAGGTGACGAAGCCGCGGTCGATCACGTCGGACGAGCCGGGAATGTCGGTGAGCGCGCCGGCGACGAGGCCTCCCGTGCAGGATTCCGCCGTCGCGATCGTCAACTTGCGCATCCGGCACAGATCGAGCAGCGAGCGGGAGAGGGCGCGCGCATCGCTGCTGCTCATTTCACTCGCCCCAACCTTTGTCGTTCCAGGGCAGGCGGATGGTGGCGCTCGCGGTCGCGGCGATGCCTTCCTCGCGGCCGGTGAAGCCCAGCCGTTCGCTGGTCGTTGCCTTCACCGCAACGCGGGAGATGTTGAGCCCGGTGATCTCGGCAATGCGGGCGCGCATGACATCGCGCAACGGGCCGATCTTCGGACGCTCGCAAATCATCGTGACTTCGAGATTGGCTATTCGGCCGCCGCGCGCGGTGACGCGATCGACGGCATATTTCAGGAATTTATCTGACGCGGCGCCCTTCCATTGCGGATCGGTCGGTGGAAAGTGCGAGCCGATATCGCCATCCGCCAGCGCGCCGAGGATGGCGTCGACCAGGGCATGCAGGCCGACATCGCCGTCGGAATGGGCGAGAAAGCCGCGGGTGTGCGGCACGCGCACGCCGCAGAGCATCAGATGATCGCCGTCGCCGAAGGCGTGCACGTCGTAACCGGTGCCGGTCCTGATGTCGCCGAGCTGGGCGGCGAGGCGGGCTTCCTCGCGGCTGAAATCTTCTGGTGTCGTCAACTTCATGTTTACAGGATCGCCTTCAAAGGTCGCCACCGTCAATCCCGCCCACTCCGCGAGCGCCGCATCATCAGTGAAATCGCTGCGGCCCTCGCGCGCGGCGCGGCGATGGGCATCGAGAATGACATCGAAGCGAAACGCCTGCGGCGTTTGCGCGATTCGCAGCCTTGCACGTTCGGGCGTCGCCTCGACGTTACCAGCATCACAGACCTGCTTGATCGTGTCGGTGACCGGAACGGTCGGAATGGCGGCGCCCGTTCGGCCGGCCGCGTCGATGGCGCGCGAAATCACGCCCGGCGTTACGAAGGGCCGGGCGGCGTCGTGAATCAGAACGATGTCGGGCCTCTGCGCCGCCAGCGCCTCCAGGCCGGCATGCACCGATGCCTGGCGGGTAGCTCCGCCGTTGGCGGGCGGTTCATGGCGCAGTCCCGCGGCGGCTTGATTGAACATGGCGGCATCATCGGGATTGACCACCGGCTGCACCGCGAACACATCCGGATGACGGCAGAATGCCTGCATGGCGCGGAAGATCACCGTCTGCCCGCCGATTTCACGATACTGCTTCGGCCCTCCCGCGCCGGCGCGAAGCCCGCGTCCGGCGGCAACGAGGATGGCTGCGGTGCGCTCAGGTCTGGGCATCAGGACTCAAATACAAGGGTATCAGGGTTGAGGAGGGCGGCGGTTGCGCTGCGCACAGCCCTTACCATGCCGGATACGGAAAAACAGAGCGTTTCCCATGCGCTGTGGGAAAAGCAGTTTTTGTTGCAGTGCACTTGCGCAAATGATAGTTCTGTCTAAAGTGTAGGCAAGAAGCTTGACTGCCCAAGATTTGTGCTCACAATAGGCGTCGACGGTTGCAATGAAGCCGCCGCCCCAAACATGAGAACCCCGTGACCGGCCCGGAAAGTTCGCACTCTAAGCCGTTGAAAGTAGGCGATATTGCTATCGCCAACCGGGTTCTCCTGGCGCCGATGTCCGGCGTTACTGACGCCCCCTTTCGACTTCTTGCCGCCAACCTTGGCGCGGGGCTGGTGGTCTCCGAGATGACCGCCAGCGATGAACTTGTGCATGGCAGGCCAATGTCGGTTCTGCGCAGCGAGAAGGCGGGCGTCGGTCCGCACGTCGTTCAGCTCGCGGGTTGTGAGGAGCACTGGATGGCGGAGGGCGCGCGGGTGGCGGAAGCCGGCGGCGCCGACATCATCGACATCAACATGGGCTGTCCGGCGCGGCACGTCACGCGCGGGCAGTCCGGATCGGCGCTGATGCGCGATCTCGACCACGCGCTCAAGCTGATCGAAGCCACGATCGCCGCAGTCAAAGTGCCGGTGACGCTGAAAATGCGCCTTGGCTGGGACGAGCGCTCGCTCAATGCGCCCGAACTGGCGCGTCGCGCGGAAGACGCCGGCGTGCAGATGATCACCGTGCATGGTCGTACGCGCTGTCAGTTCTACAAGGGCGAGGCCGATTGGAACGCGGTGCGCGCAGTCAGGGATGCGGTCTCCGTGCCGCTCGTCGTCAATGGCGATATCACCTCGTTCGACCAGGCGGTGCAGGCGCTGGAAGCATCGGGTGCGGACGCCGTGATGATCGGGCGCGGCGCGCAGGGTCAGCCCTGGTTGCCCGGGCAGATCGGACGCCGGCTCGAGACCGGGAAGGTGGAGACCGCGCCGTCGCTCGCCGAACAGCTCGCGCATGTACGCGCCCTCTACGACGAGGTTTGCAGCCATTACGGGCTACGCATCGGGCTCAAGCACGCACGCAAGCATCTTGGCTGGGCCCTGGAGATCGCAGCCCAGCATAGCTGCGCGCCGGCGGAGACGCTGAAGGGCTGGCGCCGAAAGATTCTGACGTCGGAGGATCCGCACCGCGTTCATCGATCGCTGCAGGACGCCTTCGACGATTTCGCATGGAGTGCTGCTGCATGACGTCCGTCGCAGAATATCGCCGTACCGTGCCCACCGACAGCGAAGCCATCCTCAACGCGCTGCCCAACCCGGTGCTCTTGATCGCGCCGGATGGTCGTATCGTCGACGCCAATATCGCGGCCGAATCCTTCTTCGAGATTTCGACGCAGTTCCTTCGCCGCCAGTCCCTGAAAGAGCTGGTGCCATTCGGCAGCCCGTTGCTCGCGCTGATCGATCAGGTGCGTTCGAGTGGCTCGCCGGTCAACGAATACAAGGTCGATCTCGGGACGCCTCGGATCGGTGGGGATCGGCAGGTCGACCTGCACGTCGCGCCGGTTACCGAGCGGGCCGGCCACATCGTGGTGATGCTGCAGGAGCGCACGATCGCCGACAAGATGGACCGGCAGCTGACGCACCGCAGTGCGGCACGCTCGGTGATCGCGCTTGCCGCGATGCTGGCGCACGAAATCAAGAATCCGCTGTCCGGCATTCGCGGGGCGGCGCAACTGCTGGAGCAGGCGGCTTCCTCCGAAGACCGCATGCTGACCCGGCTGATCTGCGACGAGGCCGACCGCATCGTTACCCTGGTCGACCGCATGGAAGTGTTCGGCGACGACCGCCCGGTGGCCCGCGGTCCGGTCAACATTCATTCCGTGCTCGACCACGTTAAACGGCTGGCGCAATCCGGCTTCGCGCGCAACGTCCGCTTCATCGAGGAATACGATCCGTCGCTGCCTCCGGTTCTCGCCAATCAGGACCAGCTCATTCAGGTCTTCCTCAACCTCGTCAAGAACGCCGCCGAGGCGGTCGCCGATCTCGGCAGCGATGCGGAAATCCAGCTCACCACGGCCTACCGCCCCGGCGTGCGCCTGTCGGTGCCGGGCAAGAAATCTCGGGTGTCGCTGCCGCTCGAGTTCTGCGTCAAGGACAATGGTTCAGGCGTGCCGGAAGACCTGCTGCCGAACCTGTTCGATCCCTTCGTGACGACGAAACAGACCGGCAGCGGCCTCGGCCTTGCGCTGGTTGCCAAGATCGTCGGCGATCACGGCGGCATCATCGAATGTGAATCGCAGCCGCGGAAGACGACATTCCGCGTGCTGATGCCGATGTTCAATCCCGCCAAACAGTTCGACCAAAGCAACCGCGACGGCGTTCCGGGTACGCTGTCGCCTGCCTCACAGGACGCAAGATGAGGAACACCAATGCCCGCAGGTAGCATACTCGTTGCCGATGACGACACCGCCATCCGCACGGTTTTGAACCAGGCCCTTTCGCGTGCCGGATATGAGGTGCGGCTGACCGGGAACGCCACAACGTTGTGGCGCTGGGTGAGCCAGGGCGAGGGCGATCTCGTCATCACCGACGTGGTGATGCCCGACGAGAATGCGTTCGACCTCCTGCCGCGCATCAAGAAGATGCGGCCGAACCTTCCCGTCATCGTCATGAGCGCGCAGAACACCTTCATGACGGCGATCCGCGCCTCGGAGCGCGGCGCCTATGAATATCTGCCGAAACCGTTCGACCTGAA
This sequence comes from Bradyrhizobium sp., assembly GCF_036735945.1. Lineage (GTDB taxonomy): Bacteria > Pseudomonadota > Alphaproteobacteria > Rhizobiales > Xanthobacteraceae > Bradyrhizobium. The sequence continues at coordinate 61,963 of NZ_DAINNI010000008.1, forward strand.
GGAACTCATCACCATCGTCGGCCGCGCGCTGGCCGAGCCGAAGGAACGGGTGGCGAGCGCGGCCGACGAATCCGAATTCGATTCGATCCCGCTGGTCGGCCGCTCGCCGGCGATGCAGGAAATCTACCGCGTGCTGGCGCGGCTGATGCAGACCGACCTCACGGTGATGATCTCCGGCGAGTCCGGCACCGGCAAGGAACTGGTGGCGCGCGCGCTGCACGATTACGGCAAGCGCCGCAACGGCCCGTTCGTTGCGGTCAATATGGCTGCGATCCCGCGCGACCTCATCGAATCCGAATTGTTCGGCCATGAGCGCGGCGCGTTCACCGGCGCCAATACCCGGGCTTCCGGACGGTTCGAACAGGCCGAAGGCGGCACGCTGTTCCTCGACGAAATCGGCGACATGCCGATGGAGGCGCAGACGCGGCTGCTCCGTGTGCTGCAGCAGGGCGAATACACCACGGTCGGCGGCCGCACCCCGATCAAGACCGACGTTCGGATCGTGGCGGCCAGCAACAAGGATCTGCGCATCCTGATCCAGCAGGGGCTATTCCGCGAGGACCTGTTCTTCCGCCTCAACGTGGTGCCGCTACGGCTGCCGCCATTGCGCGAGCGGATCGAGGACCTGCCCGATCTCATCAGGCACTTCTTCTCGCTCGCCGAAAAGGACGGCCTGCCGCCGAAGAAGCTCGACGCCCTGGCGCTGGAGCGTCTCAAGCAGCACCGCTGGCCCGGCAACGTGCGCGAACTCGAAAACCTCGCGCGCCGGCTCGCCGCGCTTTATCCGCAGGACGTCATTACGGCGTCGGTGATCGACGGCGAACTGGCGCCGCCGGCCGTCACCTCGGGCGGCAACGCGCCGATGGGGGTGGAGAACCTCGGAGGGGCGGTCGAAGCCTACCTGTCCTCGCACTTCTCCGGCTTTCCGAACGGTGTGCCGCCGCCGGGCCTCTACCACCGCATCCTCAAGGAGATCGAGGTGCCGCTGCTTACCGCGGCGCTGGCGGCGACCCGCGGCAACCAGATCCGGGCGGCGGACCTGCTTGGCCTGAACCGCAATACGCTGCGCAAGAAGATCAGGGACCTCGACATCCAGGTCTACCGGAGCGGCGGCTAGGGGTTGCGCCGCCTAGTCAGGACTGGGATGGCGGCTTGATTCGGTGGAGAACGATAGTTTTGGCGGTCGTGTGCGCCGTGGAATTGTCGCAATTCGGCAACATTGTGATATGAATGCATCAGTCCGCGACAGGCGGGCGTTTGCCCTTTCAGCTCACGATTGCCGGAATGACCACCGCAGAGACGACCTCGGCACCAGCGCTTAATCCGTCGTTCACCGAATCCGGAGGAGGGATCCTGCGGAAGTGGGTGGCGCCGTTTGCGGTCGCGATCGCGCTGCTGTCGGCGTTTCTGACTTTCGTGGTCCTGAGCGGGCTCACGCCGATCGAGCCGACCCGCAACGTTGTCTATTCGTTCCTGTTGATCAATGCGGCGACCATCCTGCTGCTCGTCGCCATTATCGCCCGTGAAGTCTGGCTGGTGATCCAGGCGCGGCGGCGAGGGCGGGCGGCGGCGCGGCTGCATGTTCAGATCGTCAGCCTGTTCTCCATCATCGCCGTCTTGCCCGCCGTGCTCGTCGCGATCGTCGCCAACGTGACCATCGACCGGGGCCTCGACCGGCTGTTCTCGGGGCCGACCCGCGAGGTGATGCAGAACTCGCTGATCGTCGCACGGGCCTACACCTATGAGCACGCGCAATTGATCCGTGGCGACATCCTTGGGATGGCCGACGACATCGCCCGCTCCAGGCCGCTGTTCGACCAGGACCGCCGATCGTTTCGCGAATTGCTGACGATGAGCGCCAGTTCGCGGAATCTGCCGGGAGCCATGCTGATCGACAAGGATCGCAACATCCTGGAGACCGCGCAGACCGGCATCAAGCAGGACTTTACGACGCCACCGCAGGATTTCCTCAGCAACGTCAACGAGGACGAACCGCAGATCGCGGTCTTTCCCGACGCCAATTACGTCGCGGCGGTGATCCGGCTGCGAGCCTTCGACGACACGTTCCTGTATGTGGCGCGGCTGCTCGATCCCCGCGTGGTGACGCAGCTCAAGCAGACCGAGGCCAGCGTCGCCGAATACGCCCAGATCGAATCCCGCCGGCTCGGCATCCAGGTCGCTTTCGCGCTGATGTTTGCCGTGATCGCGCTGACCATCCTGATGGCGTCGGTGCTGATCGGACTGAACTTCGCCAACTGGCTGGTCGCGCCGATCCGCAACCTGATGAGCGCGGCCAATATCGTTTCGACCGGCGATTTGCACGTCCAGGTGCCGGTCCACAAATCCGAAGGCGATCTGGCGCAACTCGGCGAGACCTTCAACAAGATGACGGCCGAATTGCGCAGCCAGCGGGACGAACTGGTCAGCGCCTCGGACCTGATCGACAGCCGGCGGCGCTTCATCGAGGCGGTGCTGTCCTCGGCCAGCGCCGGCATCATCGGCGTCGACGCGTCAGGCTGCGTCGGCATCCTGAACCGCTCGGCCGAGAAGCTGATCGGCCATGCCGAGTCGGAAACGCTGGATCATCCGCTCTCGGACGTGTTGCCCGAGCTCGACGACATGATGAAGACCGCGCGCGAGGGGACGCAGCGGCTGGTGCAGGGCCAGATCACGATCATGCGCGACGGCCATGAGCGCAATCTGTCGGTCCGCGTCAGCGCCGAACAGACCAGCCAGTCGCGCGACAGCTACATCATCACGCTCGACGACATCACCGAACTCGTCTCCGCGCAACGTACCTCGGCGTGGGGCGACGTCGCGCGCCGCATCGCCCACGAGATCAAGAATCCGCTGACTCCGATCCAGCTTTCGGCCGAACGTATCCGCCGCAAATTCGGCAAGGTCATCACCGAAGACAAGAACATCTTCGAACAATGTACCGATACCATCGTGCGACAGGTCGACGACATCAGACGGATGGTCGATGAATTCTCCCGCTTTGCGCGGATGCCGAAGCCGGTCATGGAGGGCGAGGACGTCGCCGATACCGTGCGGCAGGCGGTATTCCTCATGAAGGTCGGTCATCCCGACCTCGATATCGAGGCCGACATCAAGCAGGATCCGATGCGCGCGCAGTTCGACCGCCGGCTGATCTCGCAGGCGCTGACCAACATCATCAAGAATGCGACGGAGGCGATCGAACAGGTGCCGCCGGAGGAACTCGGCAAGGGCCGCATCGACGTCGTGGCAGCGCGCGAAGGCGACGACATCCTGATCGACGTGATCGACAACGGCATCGGCCTTCCCAAGACCAGCCGCGCACGGCTGCTGGAGCCCTATGTGACGACGCGCCAGAAGGGCACCGGGCTCGGGCTCGCCATCGTCGGCCGCGTGCTGGAAGACCATGGCGGCCGCATCGAACTCAAGGACGCTTCCGATTTCCGGCCCGGCCAGCGCGGCGCGTGGATGCGGCTGCGCTTCGCCGTCTCCGGCCAGGCGAAGCAGCCGTCTGCGGAAGCAAATCAGCAGGGCAATGCAACAAAAGCGCCGTCCAGGCAAACCAGCGAGGCGGCAGCCGCGACCAATGACCAAGCAAAAGCCGAAGCCGCGACAGGCAACTGACAAGACAGGTGTAACCCATGGCCAGTGACATTCTGATTGTCGACGACGAAGCCGATATTCGCGACCTCGTTGCGGGCATCCTGGAGGACGAAGGCTTCAACTCACGCACAGCGCGCGACAGCGATTCGGCGCTGGCCGAGATCGCCGGACGCCGTCCGCATCTGGTGTTTCTCGACATCTGGCTGCAGGGTTCCAAGCTCGACGGCCTGCAATTGCTCGAGCAGATCAAGAAGGAGCACGCCGACGTCCCCGTGGTGATGATCTCCGGCCACGGCAACATCGAGACCGCGGTGGCTGCGATCAAGCGTGGCGCCTACGACTTCATCGAAAAGCCGTTCAAGGCAGACCGGCTGATCCTGGTCGCGACGCGGGCGCTGGAGAACTCGCGCCTCAAGCGCGAAGTGAAGGAACTCAAGCAGCTCGCGCCCACCGCGAGCACGCTTACCGGGCGCTCCGCCTGCATGAACCAGCTGCGGCAGACCATCGACCGGGCGGCGAAGGCCAACAGCCGCATCCTGATCGTCGGCCCGTCCGGCGCCGGCAAGGAACTGGTCGCGCGCACGCTGCACAATGCATCGGGCCGTGCAGAGGGGCCGTTCGTGGTCATCAATGCCGCCGCGATCACGCCGGAGCGGATGGAAGTCGAACTGTTCGGCATCGAGCAGTCCAACGGCGAGCAGGCGCGCAAGCCGGGCGCGCTGGAAGAGGCCCATGGCGGCACGCTGTTCATCGACGAAATCGCCGATATGCCGCGCGAGACCCAGAACAAGATCCTGCGTGTGCTGGTCGACCAGACGTTCCAGCGCTCGGGCGGCACCGCCAAGATTCACGTCGATGTCCGCATCATCTCCTCGACGGCGCGCAATCTCGAGGAGGAAATCGCGGAAGGGCGCTTCCGGGAGGATCTCTACCACCGCCTGTCTGTCGTGCCGATCCGCGTGCCTCCGCTGTCGGAGCGGCGGGAGGACATTCCCGAACTGATCGACTATTTCATGGACCAGATATCCATCGCGACCGGCCTGCCGAAGCGGCAGATCGGACAGGATGCGATGGCCGTGCTGCAGTCGCATGTCTGGCCCGGCAACGTCCGCCAGCTCCGCAACAATGTCGAGCGCGTCATGATCCTGGCCGGCGGCGGTCCGGAAGCCATCATTACCGCTGACATGCTACCTCAGGATGTGGGTTCGATGGTGCCGGCAATGCCGACCAGCAACAATGGCGAGCACATCATGGGGCTGCCGCTGCGCGAGGCCCGGGAAGTGTTCGAACGCGACTACCTGATCGCGCAGATCAGCCGGTTCTCCGGTAATATTTCGCGCACCGCCGAATTCGTCGGCATGGAGCGTTCGGCGCTCCATCGCAAGCTCAAGGCGCTTGGAGTCGGCTGAGGACTGGCGTGAATCGCTTGTTTGCCGCGCGCCGAAATGCGCGGCACAGTTTGTCTTGATTGCACCGATCCATGCACTTGCTTTGGAATATTTATCTATTTCCGTACACTTAGGGAGAATGGCCACTGGGTTCCGGGCAGGCGGTGCCTGAACTTGCTTGCCTAAAAACGTCGCGTGCCTTCTAATCGAACTGCCGAGCCGACCAGAGGGGGATCTCAGGGGGAGCCGGCGAGTCGGGGCAGGCTCCGTCAGAGAGCAACAACCGGCTTAACAAGAAAAGCACGAGACGGCGGGACAAAAACAATGGCGGCAGACCGCGCACAAAACCTACAAGACACCTTCCTCAATCACGTACGCAAAACCAAGACGCCACTGACGATCTTTCTGGTCAACGGAGTGAAGCTGCAAGGCATTGTCACCTGGTTCGACAATTTCTGCCTGCTGCTGCGGCGCGACGGTCATTCGCAGCTTGTCTACAAGCATGCGATCTCGACCATCATGCCGGGGGCCCCGATCCAGTTGTTCGAAGGCGGCGAGGATGCTCCGGCTTGAGAGTGAACTGATTGGAACCCCTCGACCGTAAAGGGAGCGCCGATCGTACGCGGTCGGCGGAGGGTAAGCAAACCGGGCGGGTGATCGTCATCGGCCCTTACTTGCGAATGCGCCGCGGCGATTCCGACGCGCAGGCGAATGACTTTGTGCGTGATTTTGAAGCCAAGCTCGATGAAGCCGCCGGCCTGGGGCGGGCGATCGATCTTGTGATCGCCGACGCCGTGATCGCACCGGTCGCACAGATACGGCCGGCAACTTATCTCGGCAAGGGTAAGGTCGAGGAAATATCCGGCCTGATCGCGGGCCATGACATCGAACTGGTGGTGATGGATTGCGCGCTGTCGCCGATCCAGCAACGCAATCTCGAGAAGGCCTGGAGCACCAAGGTGCTCGACCGCACCGGGCTGATCCTGGAAATCTTCGGCCGCCGCGCCAAGACCAAGGAAGGCGCGCTGCAGGTCGAGCTTGCCCATCTGAACTATCAGCGCAGCCGCCTGGTGCGGTCCTGGACCCATCTGGAGCGGCAGCGCGGCGGCTTCGGCTTCATGGGCGGCCCCGGCGAGACCCAGATCGAGGCCGACCGCCGGCTGATCGGCGACCGGATCACGCGGCTCGAGAACGAACTGAAAAAGGTGCAGGCGACGCGGCGGCTGCATCGCGCCGGCCGGCAGCGCGTGCCGTACCGCGTGGTGGCGCTGGTCGGCTACACCAATGCCGGCAAGTCGACGCTGTTCAACCGCCTCACGCGCGCGGAGGTGCAGGCCGCCGACATGCTGTTTGCGACGCTCGATCCGACCTTGCGCGCGCTGAGCCTGCCGCATGGCGGCAAGGCGATGCTGTCCGATACCGTCGGATTCATCTCGAACTTGCCGACGCAACTCGTCGCCGCCTTTCGCGCCACGCTGGAAGAGGTACTGGAAGCCGACATCATCCTGCACGTCCGCGACATCTCGCATGAAGATGCCGAGGCGCAGGAGCGCGATGTCGACGCCGTGCTGCGCCAGCTCGGGATCGATCCGGACTCGGGCGGGCGCATTCTCGAGGTCTGGAACAAGATCGACCGATTCGATCCCGAGGAGCGCGAGAACCTGCGCAACATCGCGGCCCGCCGGCCGCCGGAGCGGCCATGCTTCCTGGTCTCCGCCGTGTCAGGCGAGGGGATCGACGAACTGTCGACGGCGATCGAGGACCGGCTGGCAGCCACCCGCACGACGCTGGATCTGTCGATCGATGCCGCCGACGGCGCCGGCATCAGCTGGCTGCACCGCAATGCCGAAGTGCTCAACAAGGAGCTCCACGACGGCCGCTTCGACATGACGGTGCGCGTCGACGAGACCAAGCGCAATATCGTAGTGTCGCGGTTCGACGCCGTGCCGCACGTGGCGTGAACTCGTAATTTAGCGCGGTGCGCCTTTCGCCTCGTTCCACAGCGCATCCATCTCCTGCAGCGTGGCATCATCGAGCGAGCGGCCCTTCGCGGCCAGCGCACGCTCGATATAGGCAAACCGCCGTTCGAACTTCGCGTTGGTGCCGCGCAAGACGGTTTCGGGGTCGGCGTCGACGTGGCGCGCCAGATTGACGAGGGCGAACAGCAGGTCGCCGGTTTCCTCGGCCAGTTCCTGCTTGTCGTTGCGATCGAGCGCGGCCTCGATCTCGTCGGCTTCCTCGCGGATCTTGCTGAGCACCGCACGCGGATCGTTCCAGTCGAAGCCGACGGTCGACGCCTTGCGCTGCAATTCCATCGCGCGCGTCAGCGCCGGCTGCCCGGCCTTGACACCGGACAGCAGCGATTGGTGCATGGCCTGCTCCGGCGGCCGCCGCGCGGCGCGCTCGGCCTTTTCCTCGGCCTTGATGCGCTCCCAGGCGCTCTTGACGCCGGCGGGCGCGATGTTGCCGTCCTTGTCCGCGAACACGTGCGGATGGCGGCGGATCAGCTTTCTGGTGATCGCCTCGACCACGTCGCCGAAGGAAAATGCGTGTTGTTCTTCCGCCATGCGGGCGTGATAGACCACCTGCAGCAGGAGATCGCCCAACTCCTCGCGAAGATCATCGAGATCGCCGCGCGTGATCGCATCCGCTACCTCATAGGCTTCCTCGATGGTGTAGGGCACGATCGTCGCGAAATCCTGCTCGAGGTCCCATGGGCAGCCCGTGACCGGCGTACGCAGCGCCGCCATGATTTCGATCAGCCGTGAAATATCGCGGGAAGGGGTCATGGGTATTTCCATTATCGAACCAAGGCTGACGGCTTTATGCCGTAGGCGGGCCGCCGATCCCAGCAGAACCGGCAGAGATCAATGCCATTTCCACCGATTGGCCTTCGCTGCCGGGAATGCTATTGGCCTCCCATGAGCGACCCATCATCAACCGAGACCGCGCTGGTGCTGTTTTCCGGCGGGCAGGATTCCGCCACCTGCCTGGCCTGGGCCTTGCAGCGTTTTGCCCGCGTCGAGATGCTCGGCTTCGCCTACGGCCAGCGCCACGCGATCGAGCTTGAATGCCGCGATCGCCTGCTGACCGGCATCAGATCGCTGCGGCCGGAGTGGACGGCAAGGCTCGGCGACAGCCATACGCTGGAAATTCCGACGCTGGCAGAAATATCCGATACGGCGCTGACGCGCGACGTCGAGATCAGGATGGGCGAGGACGGCCTGCCCAATACCTTCGTCCCCGGCCGCAACCTGGTATTCCTCACCTTCGCGGCCGCGCTGGCGTATCGGCGCGGCATCCGCCACATCGTCGGCGGCATGTGCGAGACGGATTACTCCGGCTATCCGGATTGCCGCGACGAGACGATCAAGGCGCTGCAGTCCGCGCTCAATCTCGGCATGGCGAAGAATTTCGAGTTGCATACGCCGCTGATGTGGCTGGACAAGGCATCCACCTGGAAGCTTGCACATGAACTCGGCGGGGCAGGGCTGGTCGACCTGATCCGCGAGCACTCCCATACCTGTTACCTCGGCGAGCGCGGTGCGCAGCACGAATGGGGGCATGGCTGCGGCGAATGCCCGGCCTGCGCGTTGCGGGCCAAGGGCTGGCGGGAATACGCAGCGCAGGCCTAGCGGCCGAAATCCGCGGGGGTCAGTTCGATCGGCATGCCGTGCGGCGTGCGGTCGGCGGCGTGGTCCCAGGCGTCGCGGTAGCGATGCAGGGTTTCGGTCGTGGCGACGCCCTTGGCGGCAACCAGATGCTCCAGCGTCGCCAGCCAGTGCCGGTAATATGTCTCGCCCGTATCCGGATCGCCCGCGGCCTGCGCGCGCTTGATCTGATCGGCGAGGGATGCGGCCCATTCGGTCCAGCTAAACAGTCCGCGCTCGTGCAGGGCCAGCGCCATCGCGAAGGCCTGCGCCTCCCAGGGCTCGCGAAACACCGGGCCGGAATCGTCGCGCGGAACGCCGGGTACAGCGGCGGCGGCGCGTGCGGCGGCAGCGGAGTCCATCAGGCCGCCTCCAGATAGGGTTCAAACGCATCGATGGATACCTTGACGGTCGGATCGGCGTCCGGCCCCCACAGTTCGGCTCCGTCGAACACGACGGTGTACAGCCACTGCGGGTTCTCGCCGGCCTCCATCGCGGCGGTGTCTGGATAGACGTGGCAGCCGTGATCGCGCTCGATCACGCCGACATGGCCACGAACATAGCGCGGGAGCCTCGTGTGCGTCGCCGGGTGAATGTTCTTGGCACGGACGCGATCGCCCGGCTTGAACTTCGCACCTGCCGGTGCGGCGCGGCCGAACTTGCCGCGCACCATCACGCGTTCGACGTCTGCAAGTGCGAACTTACCGCGCTTGAGCGGCTTCGGCGGCTGCACCGCGTGTCCGGCGGCAACTTCCTCGGCGGCGATGAAACCCTTGTCGACCAGGAGATCTTCGAGGCCGAGAAACCATTTCTTGTAGTACGAACTCGCGAGATAGACGTGCGGCGGCAGCATCTCCCGATAGAAGCGCGACGTATCGATGTTGAATGCGCCGGCGGCGCCCATCGCCCGGACCATCGCCAGCACGCGCGCTTCCCATTCGGTGTGGAACATCGGCTCGTTCGGCTCGGGCTCGACCTTGCCAAAGCCGTCCATGCCGCCCATGTCGTGCACGCCGTTCACGATGGCGCTCCCGGCGCTTTCGCAAATCCGGTGCCGATCATGGAATCGCGCGTCACGAGTTCGGCGAGCTGCTGCTCGCTCCATCCCTCGGTACCTTCGGGACGCATCGGCAGCACCAGGAAACGCGTCTCGGCGGTCGAATCCCACACCCTGATCTCGGTTTCCTTCGGAAGGCTGACGCCGAAGTCGGCGAGCACGCCGCGCGGATCCTTGACGGCGCGGGACCGATAGGGCGCAGCCTTGTACCAGACCGGCGGCAGCCCCAGCATTTCCCAGGGATAACAGGAGCACAGCGTGCAGACGACCATGTTATGGCGCTGCGGCGTGTTCTCTACGGCGACGAGGTGGTCTCCAACCCGGCTGACATGGCCGAGCGTACTCACGGCCGCGGAGGCGTCGTCCAGCAACGCCTGTTTGAAAGCGGGATCGGTCCAGGCCTTGGCGACCACCTGTGCGCCGTTATGCGGGCCGATCCTGGTCTCATAAGCCTGGATGATGGCATCCAGCGCGGCCGGATCGACATAACCCTTCTCGGTCAGGATCGTCTCCAGCGCGCGCACGCGCAGTTCGGTCTCCGACAGCTCCGAATGGTCGTGATCGTGGTGATGATGGTGGTCGTGATCATGGTCGCTCATGGGGTGAGGATAGTCGCAAAATCCGGGCTATGTCGAGGCGGGGACTCGGCTAGCATTTGGCGATGGGTATCCGGGCAGGGCAGATCGGAGCGGCCGTCGCGGCGGGCATTTTGGCCTTGCTTCCGCCGGGGGCGGCGCGGGCCGCGAACGGCGCCTACGCCGTCGATGCGGCCGATATCGGCGACCCCGGTTCGTGCAAGATCGAGAGCTGGCTGTCGGCGGCGTCAAACACGGATTTTACCGCAGTGGTCAACCCGTCCTGCGTCGTCAACCCCTTCAAGCCGGTTGAGCTCAGCATGCTCACCGACCGCGCGCGCAGCGAGGGCGAGTGGAGCATGACGCTGCAGCCGAAGGCCAAGATGAACATCGCTCCCACGGGAGTCGGGAGGCTGGGTTATTCCATCTATGCCGGCGGGTCCTTCGACGCCCTGACCGGCGACAACCTCACGGCCTTTGCCGTGGTGCCGGCGACGTTCCGGCTCAGCGAAAACACGCGCATCAATCTCAACGGCGGCTGGCTATGGGATCGCAGCGTCGATCGTCATTACCTCACTTACGGGATCGGCTTCGACTGGAAGTTCACGGAAACGCTGCAGTGGACGATCGAAGCGTTCGGGCAGGCGGGGCGATCGGACACGCCCGCTGTCGTGCAGCCGCGGTTCCAGACCGGCATGCGCTACCGGCCCAACGAGATTTTCTCGGTCGACCTGATCTATGGCCGCAACATCACCGGCGAGAACGCCAACTGGATCACGCTTGGCACGACCATTCGCTTCCCGGTACCCGGCGGCAAGCCGGACTATCATCGCACCGGCCATCTGTAGCGGCGGCGCCGCCCCCAAACGGTCCATTGTACGCTAACATTTCCGAAAGTAACGGGCAGGGAGGGCAGGGCTTTGGCTGAATTGGTGAATATCGAAAAAGGCCTGGGGCCGGATGGACGTATCGCCGTCGTACGTTTCGACCGCGGCGACGGCATCAATGCGCTATCGCCTGACGCGATGCGCCAGCTTACGGACGCCGCGCGCAGCTTTGAGGATGACGCCGAGACCTCGGTCGTCGTGCTCACGGGCGGATCCAAATCATTCAGCGCGGGCTTCGACCTGAAGGATCCGGAAGGGCGGTCTCGACAAGCCATGGATCTCGGCACCCTGCGCCGACACCTGAAGCTTGGACCGCGGCTGACGCGGGCCTGGCAGGAGATGGAGCAGATCACCATCGGCGCCATCGAGGGCTTCTGCGTCGGTGGCGGCGTGGCTTTGGCGGTGGCGCTGGATTTCCGCGTGATGGCCCGCGACGGCCATATGCGCGTGCCCGAGATCGGGCTCGGCATGAACATGAGCTGGCAAAGCGTGCCGCGCATGCTGCACCTGATGGGACCGGCCCGCACCAAGCAGGCCGTGATCCTGGCCGACCAGCGCATCTCGGCCGCCGAGGCCTACGAATGGCGGCTGGTCGAGGAGGTCGCCGATCCCGGCAAGGCCTTCGATGCTGCCATGGCGCTGGCTGCGAAAGTTGCCGCCCAGCCGCCGCTGTCGGTCGCCATGACCAAACTGACGGTCAACCGACTGGCCCACGCACTCGACGATCTCGCCAGTCACATGGACCTCGACCAGTTCGCGCTGGCGAGCATGAGCGAGGACCACAGGGAAGGCGTGGCGGCGTTCCTGGAGCGCCGGAAGCCGCGGTTCAGGGGAAGGTAGCGGGCGACAAGCCGCTATCCCTGCGCTGCCCGTGCGCCTAGGCCTCCAAGAGAGTTCTACGGTGCAGGTTCGTTAGGTGAAACAGCAGCGCCACCAGCGCCATGAACATGACGCCGACCATCAGGATCGTTCGGGTGCTTATCAGTGACGGTTCTTCACTCGGCGCCGGCTTGGTTCGATGCTGCCGCAATTCCTTGTCGGGCCAGCGATCCAGAATTGTCACGACGGGCTCTGCCGGCATCGCCGCCATGCTGTTTGCCCACACGCGCAAATGATCTCGCGTCAGAGTTCGCTCCGGCATTGACACCGGGCCGGCATCAACCGTTTCCGGCCTTGCTTCTGACGCAGGTTGGGCGGCGGCATCGCTGGAAATCGACGCCTGTGCATCCAGCAGATTGTAACGGTTCGCCGGAGTAACGTTCGGCTCCTGGGCGGGGGCGGCGCGTGCGCTTCGCAACTTCGGCCAGTGCAACAATGATTTTGAAAGCATCGGCTTGCCTTCGTACCAGCACTTGCGGCCGTCGATCAGACGATAGGACCAATACGACCGCGCATTTGAAGGCCGGTCTGAGCTGCACTCTTTCGCCAGCGCAGGCTTCGCCGAACCGAGGAATGTAAAGGTTAGAGCGCCAACGATCTCGGCGCCGAGAACAATCAACCGAAATTTGTTCATCGAATACCTACGCAACTGATGGAACAAAAGACCCGCAATATCAGAAGCTTGCGCCGCCAATTGGGTCTTAATTGGGGCAATTGTCCACAGGTTTATGCACAGGGCTATTCTTCAAATCGACCGGACTTTTCTTGAGAATCCCGGCCGAAAGCGCCGGTTTTACAGCCCGCCGGGCCCCGAATGTTCCGTGGAACCAGGCCCGAGCGCGCCGGAAGTCGTGTAATGACCGTCCGGCATCGGTGCCGCTGCGATTTGAAAGGTAGTGCGGTAATCGCAGCTCTCCGGCGGCGCGATGAGCCGTAGGGGAGGGCACGATCAAGCGCCCCAGGGATATCCCGTGCGACTAGCATCGCGGGCACGGGCCGATTAGATGCCTTTCGCATGCGAAATTCTGCACTCACAACCTTTATCCAACAGCATCGACGGCTATTCGTCCTGACCGGCGCCGGCTGCAGTACGAACTCTGGCATTCCCGACTATCGCGACGGCAATGGCGACTGGAAACGAACGCAGCCCGTTCGCTTCCAGGCTTTCGTTGCCGAGGAAGAGACGCGCCAACGCTATTGGGCGCGAAGCATGATCGGCTGGCGACGGTTCGGACAGGCTCAGCCCAACGATGCGCATCACGCGCTGGCCCGGCTGGAAGCCAGAGGGCAATGCCGGCTGCTCCTCACTCAGAACGTAGATCGCCTGCATCAGGCCGCCGGGAGCAGGGAGGTCATCGACCTCCATGGACGCCTCGACCTCGTCCGCTGTATGGCCTGCGCGGCGACGATCCGACGTGCCCACTTCCAGGACGAACTGGTCCACGCCAACGCTGCCTGGGCTCAGCTCGACGCCGAAATGCTGCCGGACGGCGACGCCGACCTCGAACGTTTGGATTTCTCGGCGTTTGTCGTACCGGCTTGCAAAAGCTGTGGCGGTGTCCTCAAACCCGACGTCGTGTTCTATGGGGAGAACGTTCCTCGCGATCAGGTCGCCGAGGCTGAGAAGCACATGGAAGCCGCGGACGCGATGCTGATCGTCGGCTCGTCGTTGATGGTCTATTCCGGCTATCGTTTTGCCTTGGCAGCGGCGCGCCGCGGTATCCCCATCGCAGCGGTCAACCTCGGCCGGACCCGTGCAGACGATCTGTTGGCGCTCAAGGCAGAAGAGCGCTGCGAGACGGCGCTTTCATTCTTGCTCTGAGGCGAACTGGCGCAATCTCGGAATCTCATCCCGGATCAACCTTGCATTGACCCGCGTCGCAGGCGCAACTATCATCGATTCCATATTCGCGCTCTTCATTTTTTATCGATGTGTTCTTCCTTGATGTCGGGGAGGGAAAATTGGCGAAAAGTGCAAGCAAGTCGAAAGCCCGCAAAGGGATCAGCAAAGCGAAGCGCAAGAAGCCGGCCAGAAGGGCATCAGCCAAGGCCAAAGCGTCGCCGGTCCACGAAGAAGACCACATCGACAGTTGCGGTTGCGACATCGAATTCAGCGAGCGCGAGGCCACGCCCGACGAGGCCCTGCCGGCGGCCCGAGGCGGCGTAGAAGGGCGACCATAGCCACAAGCATCGGCATGCAGGGTGGGGCACGATCTTGCGTGCTTCCATTGCGATGCGTCCCTTATTGAGGAGTAGGTGATGGCATTTTCATTGACCTGGCTACCCAAAGTCCTGTTAGACGCCGGCCTCAAAGTAGCGGAGCAGCCGGGATGGCGCGATCGCGGCCGCGGCGATGTCGGCCCGACCAAGGGCGTCATGTGCCATCACACTGCTGGCGCGAAAACGGGAAATATGCCCAGCCTGGGGATTGTGACCAATGGAAGGTCGGATCTACCAGGCCCGCTTGCGCAACTCTGCCTTGGACGCGACGGCACATATTTTGTCGTTGCGGCCGGCCGCTGCAACCACGCCGGAGGCGGCAACTGGCAGGGTTTCACAGCAGGCAATACGAATTTTATCGGCATCGAAGCCGAGAATACGGGTTTCCTTACCGGGCCCAAGGCTGATCCCTGGCCGGCCGTGCAAATGGATGCCTATCGCCGGGGCGTTGCGGCGATCCTGAAGAAGATCAGGGCTAACGCCATCATGTGCTGTGGCCACAAGGAATATGCTCTGCCAATGGGCCGCAAACCGGACCCGGACTTCGACATGAATGACTTTCGATCGCAGGTCGCCGCGATCATGGCCGGCGTAGCTCCGGCTCCTTCGATTGTTCCCGCAACGGACTCGGAAAATCGTCCCACCTTGAGACGCGGCGATACCGGCAAACCAGTTGAGGCCGTCCAAGCAAAGGTCGATGTGCCGATGAATGGGACTTTCGATGCTGCTACCGAGGCCGCGGTCAGGCGATTTCAGCGCAAGCATAAACTGGTTCCGGATGGCATCGTTGGCCCTCGCACATGGGCCACCATCGCCGCGTAGATTTGGTCGAGGTGGTAAGGGCGGTCATTGATCAGCAAGAGCTTACTCGACGGGCGGCTCCCGCTCTTTCCGGAACGGATCGGCTGCGTCATCGTGACCGCTGCGGCTGCTGAAGAACATCAAGGCCATCAGCCCGCACCCGATGAGAAGCGAAAAGAAAGTTCCGAGACCAAGAGCGATCCAGCCGTGCTTATCCATCACGACGTCGCTAGTGGAGTTCCATACCGACATGGCCCAGAAGCCAGTGAGCAGGAGCAAGACGGTCAGCGCTACGAGAAGAGCGATCTGGCCAAAGCTAAGGCTTCGCATGGGTTGCGCCTCTTGCGTTAGGCCCCGACGGACGAGTTGAACCATCAGGGAAAGCGTCCGTTGCACAGTGAAGCGATCGCTCAACAAGGCCTTTCGCAGAACATTTTCTCACCCCGGGATGCAGCATGCAAACGAAATTAATTGGCGCGTGAGTGTATTTTTCCTGTTGGATAAGTCATGGATATCTCTCTCTCCGGCCGGAGAGCAATTTCCCGCGGATTTGTCGAAGCCGACTTCTCATGCAATGGCGCGTGTCGAGCGGCGCGTCGAAATTCTGCCGCCAATGCAAAGAAGGCTTAGCGACAACGCGTCGCGTCCTGTCGTCCCGTCAAAGGGTGGTTTCTGGAGTGGGACGGACCAACTGATAGGGGAGGGAGTTAGCAACGTGGCGGGCCGGGTCTCTTGATGGATGGACCCCGGCAATCTTCGTTAGGAGCGATCGAATGCAGATCCTGGCAGCAACGGACTTTTCCACGCGATCCCAGCGGGCGTTGCGTCGAGCCGGGCTGTTGGCTCGAGCCGAGGCCGCGGAACTCGCAATCATCCATGTTGTCGATGATGATCAACCGCAACGTCTCGTCGAGATGGAGGTGCGGGAGAGCGAGCGCATGCTTGCGGAACTGATCAGCGCAGTATCGGAATTGCGCGACGTGCGATGCCACCCGATGGTCGTGAAGGGTGACCCCTTCGACGCCATCGTGCGGACAGCCGCGGCGCAAACGGCCGATCTCATCGTGATGGGTGCACACCGCAAGCAGTTGCTGCGCGATATTCTCGTCGGCACGACAATTGAGCGCGTGATCCGCACCGGACATCATCCGGTGCTCATGGTAAACAACGAAGTGAACGCACCTTACGAGGTCGTACTGACTCCTGTCGACTTGTCGGACGCGTCGGCGAACGCGATCAGGGCTGCCCGAACCGCGAGACTTATCGACGGAGTCCGCCTGGAGATCCTTCACGCATTCCTGCCGGTGGGAAAGGGAAAGATGTCGATGGCGGGTCTCGATCAAGCCGATATTGACGCGTACGTTTCGAGTGAACGTCAAGAGGTGATCGAGGACCTGACAGCGTTCTTGCTCGAGAGCGATCTTGGTGGGCTTGGAGCATCTCTGCACGTTGAGGAAGGAGATGCTTTCGACGTCATCTCGGAGGGAGTCGATAGAATGCGGCCTGATCTGCTGGTTATTGGAACGCATGGCCGGTCTGGATTGCTGAAGGTGCTGCTCGGAAGCGTCACCGAAGCGGTTCTGCGTTCGTTGAACGTGGACATTCTGGCTGTGCCACCTGCCAGGCGGCAATAGTGTCGCCGTCGGGCGCTGAGCAAGACATGCGTGGCGAGCAGCGTGATCCGTCGCCTATTCGATCTCACGTTCGAGAACGTCGGTCGCGTTTTCGGCCGTGTCGCGGAACCGGGCGGCGCCGACCAATACCGTCAGAGCGATAGGCGTCGTCACGGCGACCAAACCAACAATCAGGATTTCGTGCAGTACCGCCCGGCTCTGGAGGACTGAAAAGTAAACGATCGAAGCAAGCGCGACGAACACGGTGCCGAGCGTTGTCCCGAGCGTCGGAGCGTGAACCCGCTCGTAGAAGGTGCCGAGCCGCAGCAGGCCGAGGGAGCCGACCAGCGTGACCGCGGCGCCCATTAGAACCAGAGCCGCTGCGAGAACGGCAGCCCAGGCCGGCACTTGTTCGATACCGTTCATTCGATCACCTCGCCACGCAGCAGAAACTTGGCCAGCGCGACGGTGCCGATAAAACCTAACAGGGCCATCGCCAGGGCCGCTTCGAAATAGAGCGTGTTGCCTGATCGGATGCCGAACGTCAGCAGCAACAGCATCGCGTTTACGTACATGGTGTCGAAGCCCAGTACGCGGTCCTGCGCCCTCGGACCCCGAAAGATTCGGAAAGCGGCGCAGCCCATGGCCGTCGCAAGAAGTATCTGCGCCACCGCAAGCGAGTATGTCAGCACGAGCGCGTTCATTCGAATATCTCCTGCAGACGACGTTCGTAGCGGCCCTTGACCGTGCGGATCCATTCGTCTGCATCGATCAGGTCGAGTACATGGATCATCAACATGCCCTTCTGCCTGTCGAAGTTCACCCACAGGGTGCCCGGAGTCGAAGTGATGATACACGCCAGTACGGCCAGCCCGTAGGGATTGCGGAGTTCGAGCGGGATGTTCACGAATCCGGGCGTTCGCTCTCGCCTTCCGAGGCCAAGAATGATCCGGCCGACCGCGATGTTCGAACGGATGATATCCACGGTTACCAGGCCCACCAATCGGACGACGACAGCCGGCCGGCGAACGCGCGTTCCTGGCAACTGCAGGGCGGTCAGGATCCAGCCGCCGGCCAGCGCCATCACGCAACCGATGAGCAACTGCCCCAATGAAATTGTTTGATTGAGCAGTAGCCAGAGCACCAGCAGGCCGAAGCTCAGGAACGGAAAAGGTAGCAGCCGTGTCATATGCCGCCTGCCTTTCGGTTGCCCTGCTCGCCGGTCTCCAGGACGCCGCGGACGTAGCCGCCCGACGCGTGAAGCGATTGCGCCGTGGCCTGCATGAACCGCATGACCGGCCCGGCTTGGACGGTTTGGGCCGCGCAAGCGAGCAGGAGGAACATGACCGGCGCCATCTCGATGACGCGCACGCGCGGCACGGTGCGATCCGGTGCGGCCCAGAAGGAGCGGATGCCCGCTCGCGTCATCGCGATCAGCGTCGTGAAGCCGGACAGGATCAGCACCACGAGGAGAGCCCATCCGCCGCCGGGGATGGAGCCGTGCACTTCGGAGGGACGAAGGGCGGCGGTGAGGAGCGCGAATTTGGCGATGAACCCGGACAATGGCGGCAGTCCGGCGACGACGAGCGCGCATCCGATGAACGCGACGCCGAGCAGCCCCATCGTGGCGACGATGGCCATGCCGACCTCGTCTTTCTCTTCCTCCGTCTCATCGTCATCATCACCTTCTCCGTAAGCCTCCCGGGTCACGGCGATCATGTCGGCTCCGGGTTCGCGCCCGCGCTCGATCAGTTCGACCAGCAGGAAGAACGCGCTTATGCCGAGCGTCGAACTGACCAGGTAAAAGAGCGCGCCGCCGGTGACATCGGCTTGTTCCATGCCGGTGGCGGCCAGCACCGTTCCGGAGGACACGAGTACGGAGAAAGCGGCGAGGCGAGCCGTATCCTGCGATGCCAGGGTTCCGATTGCGCCGAATATGATCGTCGCCAATCCACCCAGCAACAGCCAGCTGCTGCCGAAGCCCGCCGATGCGCCCGCGCCGTCGCCAAAAAGCAATAGCGATAGTCGCAACACGATATAGACGCCGACCTTTGTCATGATCGCGAAGATCGAGGCTACGGGAGGACACGCCGCTGCGTACGTCGTGGGCAGCCAGAAGCACAGGGGCCACATTCCGGCCTTGAGCAGGAACGCCATCGCCAGAATGCCTGCGCCTGCCTCGAGCAAGCCGCGGTTCTCCGCGGCGATGGTCGGTATCCGCGCCGCAAGATCCGCCATATTGAGGGTCCCGGTAACGCCGTAGATCAGACTGACGCCGATCAGGAACAGCAGCGATGCCACCAGGTTCACCACGATGTACTGCAACCCGGCCTTGACCCGCGCAAGGCCGGAGCCATGCAGCAGAAGGCCGTATGACGCCGCCAGCAACAATTCGAAAAAAACAAACAGGTTGAAGAGATCGCCGGTCAGGAAAGCGCCGTTGAGGCCCATCAGCAGGAACTGGAAGAGGGGATGGAAATGCGCGCCGGCGCGATGCCAGCGGGCGAGCGAGAACACCACGGCAGCCAGGGCCAGGATGCTCGTCAGGAGCAGCATAAGGGCGGAGAGGCGATCCAGAACGAGCACAATTCCAAACGGCGCGGGCCAATCGCCGAGGCGATAGACCTGGCTGATCCCGGTCTGACTTGCATCCGACATTCCAAGCAACGCGATCGCGATGCAAACGAGTGCAAAGGTCACGGCAACATTGACGGCAGCCATGATGCTGCGCTGGCGCTCTCCGCTGAGGAGCAGCATGCCCGCACCGGCCAGCAGGGGCAGGACGATCGGTGCGATCATCAGGTTTGCAACGCCGATCACGCGTCCGGCTCCTGGCCATCCACATGGTCAGTCCCCGCCAGGCCCCGCGATGCAAGGAGAACAACCAGGAAGAGGGCCGTCGTGGCGAAGCTGATGACGATCGCGGTCAGGACGAGCGCATGCGGGAGCGGATCGGCATATTGCGCTGCATCTCCGGTTCCCGGTGCAATGAGCACCGGTGCTCCCGTTCGCAACCGCCCCATGGCTACGATGAAGAGATTGACCGCGTAGGAGAGCAGCGACAGCCCGATGATCACCTGAAATGTGCGCGGCCGCAGGATCAACCACACACCGGAACCCGCAAGCGCACCTATGCCGACCGCCAGGACGAGCTCCATCACGCTACCTCCTCTTTCGGCCGGTCCACGGATGCGCGCTGCCCTCTCTGGTGCGGGACACCGTAACGCCGCAGGGATTGATGCGCGATCGCAATCAGCATCAGCACCGTTGCCCCGACAACGAGCGAGAAGACGCCGATATCGAAGAGGAGGGCGCTGGCCGTCGGAACGCGTCCGATCAGAGGCAGTTCGGTGTAGGCAAAGTACGAGGTCAGGAACGGGCGTCCGAAAACCCAGGCGGCAGTTCCCGTACCGCCTCCCAGCAGGAGCCCAAAGCCCATCCAGCGCACCGGCATGACGTGGAGACGCGCCTCCACCCATGTCGTGCCGCGAGCGATGTACTGCAGGATGAATGCGGACGCCATGGTGATGCCGGCGACGAAGCCTCCGCCCGGAAGGTCGTGCCCGCGCAACAGCAGGAAGATCGCCACGACGCCGATCACCGGAAACAGCAGCCCCATCATCAGCGCCGCAGTAGCTATCGTATCCTTCACGGTGTCGCCCTTCTGACGATCGGGATGCGTGTGGTCATAGACGTCCTGGGCATGCTGCTGTTCGGGAACCGGAATGCTTTCCGGCGCCGGACGGAAGCGGCGCAGCAGCGCGTAGACCGTCAGTGCAACGACCGCGAGCACGGTGATCTCGCCCAGCGTATCGAAGCCGCGGAAATCCACGAGGATGACGTTCACCACATTCGTGCCGCCGCCCAAGGTGTAGGCGTTCTCGACGAAATACCGCGAAATGCTGTCGGCGGCAGGGCGCTGCATCACCGCCAATGCGAGGGTCGCCAACCCGACCCCCGCGACGAGCGCTATGGTAAAGTCGCGAACGCGGTGCCATCGGATCCTGCCGACGGCGACGCCTGGGCGGGTTTCCGCGACGCGCTTCGGCAGCCATCGCAAGCCGAGCAGCAGGAGCACTGTCGTGACGGTCTCGACGACGATCTGCGTCAGGGCGAGATCGGGCGCGGACAGCCAGACGAAGCTGACGCAGGTGACGACGCCGGCGCCCCCGAGCAGTATCAGCGCAGCCACGCGGTGAAATTTGGCCTGGAGGGCGGCGCCCAGCGCGCAAGCAATCCCGACCGCCCAGAGCAGTCCAAAGGCGAGGTCGAGTTCGGCCCGGGACGAACCCCCGACCAGGATTCCGCGTGCATAAACCGGCACCAGGGCGGCGACGAACGCCGCCCCGGCCAGGAGCCGCAACTGCGGCTGCAGATGCCTTGTCCCCAAATTGCCCTCGAGCCATCGTGCAAGCCGCCAGGATAACGTCACGAGCACCCAGTCGAAGATCCGCTTGCCATTGATACGGTGCAGCAGCGGCGGCCCCTCATGGGTGAGCAGATAGGGGCGCAGCACCACGTAAACGGCGAGGCCGCCGGCCATCGCGACGATGCTCATCAGGAGTGCGGGGGTAAAGCCGTGCCAGAGGGCAAGGCTGTATTCCGGCATCGCCGAGCCGAGAACGGATCGGGCGGCCGTATCGAGGATCGGCGCCACGGTCCAAGCCGGCGCGATGCCAACGACGAGGCATGCCAGCACGAGAAGCTCGGCTGGAAGTCGCATCAGCAGCGGCGGCTCATGTGGAATGCGAGGCAGGTCGGTCGGAGCCGGGCCGAAGAACACGTCGCGAATGAAACGCAGCGAATAGGCAACGGTGAATGTGCTGGCGAGGGTAACGATGTACGGAAGCGCCTGATCGACGAGCGAGTTGTCATGGATCTCGATCGTCTCGGCGAAAAACATCTCCTTCGAGAGGAAGCCGTTCATCAAGGGCACCCCAGCCATCGCTGCGGCGGCCACCATCGCCAGCGTCGCCGTGATCGGCATGAAGGCCCACAGGCCGCTGAGGCGACGAATGTCGCGCGTGCCGGTTTCGTGATCGATGATGCCTGCCGCCATGAACAGCGACGCCTTGAAGGTGGCATGGTTCATGATATGGAAGATCGCAGCGATCTGCCCGAAGGGGGTATCGAGTCCGGTCAAGAGCGTGATCAGCCCGAGGTGGCTGATCGTCGAGTAGGCCAGCAGTCCCTTGAGATCCTGCTGGAACACCGCGAGAAACGCGCCCAGGAAGAACGTGATCAAGCCGACCGATCCCACCAGCCACAGCCATTCATTCGTTCCGCCCAGCGCAGGCCAGAGCCGCACCAGAAGGAATACGCCGGCTTTCACCATCGTTGCTGAATGGAGATACGCCGAGACCGGCGTTGGAGCGGCCATCGCGTGGGGCAGCCAGAAATGAAATGGAAACTGGGCGCTCTTCGTGAAAGCGGCGAGTAGAATCAGGATCAACGCTGGAAGATAAAGCGCGTGCGAGCGGATCGCGTTACCGGACGCCAGCACCCGCTCGAGGTCGTAGCTGCCGACAATTTGTCCAATCACCAGCACGCCGGCGAAGAGGCAAAGGCCGCCGGCAGACGTGACGATCAGGGCCATTCGCGCGCCGTCGCGCGCGTTCGCGTTGTGATGCCAATAGCCGATCAGCAGGAACGAAAACAGGCTCGTCAACTCCCAAAAGAAGACAAGCTGGAGCAGGTTGCCGGAGAGCACGATGCCTAGCATCGCTCCCATGAACGCGAGCAGGAACGAGAAGAAGCGCGGAACGGGATCGCTGGGGGACATGTAGTAGCGGGCATACAGCACCACCAGAAAGCCGATCCCCGTGATCAGCATGGCGAAGGCCCATGCGAATCCATCTGCTCTCAACACGAACTCGAGGCCAAGATCCGCGATCCACTCCGCTCTCAATTGGATCACGCCACCATTGTCCACGTTCGGGTAGGCGGCAGCCATGAGGCTGAAAGCAACAAGAGCGATCGAGCCGGCGAGCCATGCCTCGGCGTTGCGGGCATTGACCGGCAGGACGGCGGCGATACAGCTTCCAGCGAAAGGAAGGACGAGAACGGCAAGAAGGAGCATTTGCGTTCATTACCCCTAACTGGGAGGCTCCGGAAGAATTTGTTCCGGTCATCCGCAGAACTGCGGCTCACTTTGGCGTCAAATCAACTCGCCGCTACGACCATGAACGCAGGCGGACAGGCGCGGTGAACGATGGAAAAGTGCGCGCTTTCGCCGCAATGTTGGCGACGCGAACTGGGACTATGTTGGATGGCATGACGCATTTCTTTGACATCGATCCGCGCATAGCCCGGCTCTGTCCACACGCTGGCCGCTTGCAAGCACGCGTTTAGCCGGACGGCCGATTGCGCCGTCCGGGCTTTCGTCTCAACAACAGTTCGGTTTTTGGCTTCCCGTGCAGGAGCCCGACCTGCCTTGAGCAGAAGGAGTGCGCTGTGCTGCCTCTTCCCAAGATTGCCCTTTCGGCGTCCGACTATCCTCGTCTTGAGCAACTCGCGC
Organism: Bradyrhizobium sp.; assembly: GCF_036735945.1. Taxonomy (GTDB): domain Bacteria; phylum Pseudomonadota; class Alphaproteobacteria; order Rhizobiales; family Xanthobacteraceae; genus Bradyrhizobium. Next base: position 85,150 of record NZ_DAINNI010000008.1, read on the forward strand.
GCGTTGCCGCGCAACGAGGAGACATCAGTGCGATGTTTCTGATGGGCGAGATCAACCGCGCGGAGATTATTCCGGGCGATGCCTGCGATATCAGATCGATCGTGACGATCGGATCGTGGATCACGTACTGGACGAATTGGGGCATGCCGCGAAAAACGGTGCAGCTAGTTTGGCCCGAGGACTGCACGTCCGACCTTGCCCGGATATCCGTCCTGTCGCCGTTGGGGGCTGCATTGATTGGACTTCATGTCGGCGACCAGATGCCATACTTCGTAGCGGGCTGCATGAACGTGGTCAGGATCGAAAGCGTCTCGGAATCCGAGTCCAATGTCGTGCCGCTGATTCGCGCTCCCGTGTTCGCCGACAACGACCCCGTCGATGACGATCCAGGGCCCACCGCCGCCTGATCCAGGGAGACTGCCATGAGCCCGAATACGCGCAGGACTGAACCCGAACTGCCGCCGATTCACGTCAGAGGCGACGAGATGCGCCGATTAAGAACGCTTGCAAACTCCAGCATGGACGTGTTCCCGCGCGTTGCGACCTTCCTGATGCGCGAGTTGGACCGCGCCAGCGTGATGCAAGATGATAGCGATTTGCCAAGTGTGGTTCGAATGGGATCCCAGGTCAGCTATCGCGACGAGAAGACCGACGAGGTCCGGGATTTGGTGTTGGTGTATCCGCACGAAGCCGACATCTCGCACCGGCGGATCTCTGTTCTTACGCCAGTCGGCGCGGCGCTGATCGGCATGTCGGTCGGACAGGCGATCGAATTCCAGACGCCAGGTCACGTAACGCGAAAACTGACCGTTCTCCGCGTTTCGCCGCGGGAAGAGAAAGTCCATCACCATGCGCGAAAGTCTGTCTGAACAGGTCATGCTGATCGTGATTTGCACCACGATAGGGTTGATTGGCCTGGTTTATGTTGCGCAGCTAATCATCTGATCGTCCAGTTGCCCGGCGGCTGCATCAGGCCGTGCTGGGAAGCAGGGCGGTGATGGACATTCACGGGCGCCTCGACCTGGTCCGCTGCATGACCTTGCTCGGCTGTCCAGCGCCGGGCCGACTTTCAAGCAGAGCTCGACCACATGGACGTCTCGGGCTTCGCTGTGCCGCATTGCGCGTCCTGCGGGTTGGTCTAGTCGAGCGGCGAGGTGCAAACCTCCATAATCCGCAGCCAGATAGTTGTAATTCGCATAAGGTATATTATGGAATATAAAGAGCTCCAATTAGATCAGATATTTAGCCGGATATTTTCGCACGCCAAGCCAGCCAGGCGGCTTCTGAGACGCTTGATTTGACCCTGGCAATCCTGATCCGCCAAACGCTCTGTTGCCGCCGCCTGCGGACGCTGCAATAAGCGCGTCATCGCTGATGACTCGCTGCACTGGGTCGTCGCAAGAACAAGAACCCTCAAGGGAGGCACAGAGATGAGTTTTTCACGACGCGCGCTACTTAAGGCTTCCGCTGCGTCAGCGGTTTTGGGCGGCATTGGCGCGCCATTGGTGGCACGGGCCCAGACCGCCGAATTTACCTACAAGTACGCCAATAATCTTCCTGACGGGCATCCCATGAACGCCCGTGCGAAGGAAATGGCGGCGGCGATCAAGGCCGAGACCAATGGCCGGTTTGACCTCCAGATTTTCCCGAACAACCAGCTTGGTTCCGATACCGACATGCTGAGCCAGATCAGGTCCGGCGGCATCGACTTTTTCACGCTCTCAGGGCTCATCCTAGCAACGCTGGTGCCGGCGGCATCGATCAGTGGCATCGGCTTTGCGTTCCCGGACTACGACACGGTCTGGAAGGCCATGGACGGGGGCCTGGGCGCTCATATCCGGGGTGAGATCACCAAGGCAAACCTCGTGGTGATGGATAAAATCTGGGACAACGGCTTCCGCCAGACGACGTCGTCGACCAAGCCGATCAACGGCCCCGATGACTTCAAGGGCTTCAAGATCCGGGTTCCGGTTTCGCCGCTCTGGACCTCCATGTTCAAGGCGTTCGATGCCGCGCCCGCCTCGATCAATTTCAGCGAGGTTTACTCCGCGCTGCAGACCAAGATCGTCGAGGGCCAGGAAAACCCGCTCGCGATCATCTCCACGGCCAAGCTCTATGAAGTGCAGAAATTCTGCTCGCTGACCAACCACATGTGGGACGGCTTCTGGTTCCTGGCGAACCGCCGCGCCTGGGAAAAGCTGCCCGAGGATGTCAGGACGATCGTCGCCAAAAACATCAACGCGGCGGCCGTCAAGGAGCGCGATGATGTCGCCAAGCTGAATGCCGGCTTGCAGCAGGAACTGGCGGGCAAGGGCCTGACCTTCAACCAGCCTGTCGTGACGCCCTTCCGTGACAAGCTGCGTTCCGCCGGCTTCTATTCGGAATGGAAAGGTAAATACGGCGACCAGGCCTGGGACTTGCTCGAAAAGTCCGTCGGCAAGCTGTCGTAATAGCCTCAAGTCTTCACGCGAAGTGGTTGCCGCTTCGCGTGAAAACGCTTCGAAACAAGGGTGCGGGCGGCCATCATGGCTCATGCCGGATTGAGTGAGGGCGTTGGCGGCGAGGTAGGGCAGTCCCCTCGCCGCCGCCAGCTCTTGTCATCGATCGAACATGCGCTGGGAACGCTGGTCGAGATACCGGCGGCACTGCTCGTGGTAGCCGAGATCGTCATCCTGTTTGCCGGCGTGGTGGCGCGCTACGCGCTGCACCAGCCGCTGATCTGGTCGGACGAACTGGCGTCGATCCTGTTTCTGTGGCTCGCCATGCTGGGCGCTGCGGTCGCATTCCGCCGCGCCGAGCACATGCGGATGACGGCTATTGTCGCCAGCGCCAGGCCCGCCATGCGCGCCTATCTCGATCTGGTGGCCACCGCGGCTGCGCTGGCGTTCCTGATCCTGATCGCCTGGCCGGCCTACGAATACGCCTACGAGGAAAGCTACATCACGACGCCGGCGCTGCAGATCAGCAATATCTGGCGGGCGGCGGCGCTGCCGGTCGGCATCGCGCTGATGGCGCTGTTTGCTTTCATGCGGCTTGCCCGTTCGGGCAACTGGCGCACGATGATCTCAGCGGTTCTTTCGGTCGTGCTCATCATCGGGATATTCTGGCTGCTCAGGGGCGCGCTCAAGCCACTCGGCAATCTCAACCTGATCATCTTCTTCGTCGGCGTGGCCGGCTTCTGCGTGTTCGCCGGCGTGCCAATCGCGTTCGGCTTCGGGCTTGCGACCTACGGCTACCTGGCGCTGACGACGGGCACGCCGCTGATGGTGCTGGTCGGACGCATGGACGAGGGCATGAGCCACCTCATCCTGCTGTCGGTGCCGCTGTTCGTTTTCCTCGGTCTTCTGATCGAAATGACCGGCATGGCGCGCGCCATGGTGGCATTCCTGGCCAGCCTGCTCGGCCACGTCCGCGGCGGCCTGCATTACGTGCTGGTCGGCGCGATGTATCTGGTATCGGGCATCTCGGGCTCGAAGGCCGCCGATATGGCCGCGGTGGCGCCGGTGCTGTTTCCGGAAATGAAGGCGCGGGGCGCCAAGCCGGGCGATCTGGTCGCCCTGCTCTCCGCCACCGGCGCGCAGACCGAAACCATTCCGCCGAGCTTGGTGCTGATCACCATTGGTTCGGTCACCGGCGTCTCGATCGCGGCGCTGTTCACCGGCGGCCTGCTGCCGGGCCTGGTGCTGGCGATCACCCTGTCGGCGCTGGTGTGGTGGCGTTACCGGCACGAGGATCTCAGGCATGTTACGCGGGCGAGCGGCGGAGAGATCGCCCGCGCCTTCGCCATCGCCCTGCCCGCGATCGCGCTCCCCTTCGTGATCCGCTACGCCGTGGTCGAAGGCATCGCCACCGCGACCGAGGTCTCCACCATCGGCATCGTGTATGCCTTCGTCGTCGGCTATCTGATTTATGGCCTGCTGATCTACCGCAATTTCGATTGGCGGCGGATCATGCCGATGCTGGTCGAGACCGCCTGCCTGTCGGGCGCGATCCTGCTGATCATCGGCTGCGCCACCGGCATGGCCTGGGGGCTCACCCAGTCAGGCTTCTCGCGGACGCTGGCGGCGGCCATGACCGGCCTGCCCGGCGGCTCGGCGACGTTCATTGCGGTGTCGATCGTGGCCTTCGTGATTCTGGGCAGCGTGCTCGAGGGTATCCCGGCGATCGTGCTGTTCGGGCCGCTGCTGTTTCCGATCGCCCGCGCGGTCGGCGTCCACGAGGTCCATTATGCGATGATCGTCATCCTCGCGATGGGCATCGGACTATTCGCACCTCCCTTCGGAGTGGGCTATTATGCGGCCTGCGCCATCGGACGCGTCGATCCGGCGGAGGGTATCCGACCGATCTGGGGCTACCTGATGGCGCTGATGGTCGGCCTGATCATCGTGGCGATCTTCCCGTGGATTTCCATCGGGTTCCTGTAGCGTAAGACATTTCAGGTGGGACAAAGCCGATGAGCGCAGCCCAGAACCAGTATTCGATCGGATTGGACAAGACGCCGGCGAACTACGTGCCGCTGACGCCGCTGAGCTTCCTTGCGCGCAGCGCTGCCGTCTATCCGGATCATGTCAGCACGGTCTATGAAGGCCGCAGCTTCACCTGGGCCGAGACCCATGCGCGTTGCCGGCGCTTTGCGTCCTGGCTCGCCGGCCGCGGCATCGGAACCGGCGACACGGTGGCGGCGATGCTGCCGAACATTCCTGCCATGAACGAAGTGCACTTCGCGGTTCCGATGGCGGGTGCCGTGCTGAACGCGCTGAACATTCGCCTCGATGCGCCCTCGATCGCGTTCCAGCTCGACCATGGCGGCGCAAAGATCATCCTGGTCGATCCCGAATTCTCCGCGGTGATCGCCGAGGCGTTGACGCTGATGAAAGGGTCGAAGCCTTTCGTCGTCGATGTTGATGACGCAGCGTTTTCCGGCGGCAAGCGCATCGGCGAAATCGAATATGAGGCTGCCGTCGCCGCAGGCGATCCGGGATTCATCGCAAGACTTCCCGGTGACGAATGGGACGCCATCGCGTTGAGCTACACTTCAGGCACCACGGGCAATCCAAAGGGCGTCGTCACCCATCACCGTGGCGCCTATCTCAATGCCGTCAGCAACATCCTGGCCGGTAATCTCGGCCAGCATCCGGTGTATCTGTGGACGCTGCCGATGTTCCACTGCAACGGCTGGTGCTTCCCGTGGACGGTCGCGGCGTCCGCCGGCATCAATGTCTGCCTGCGCAAGGTCGATCCTGCCAAGATCTTTGAGTTGATCCCCAAGCACGGCGTCACCCACATGTGCGGCGCGCCGATCGTGTACAACACGCTGATTAACGCACCCGACGCGCCCAAGGGCAAGGCCGCGCGACCCGTGGTCGGATTGATCGCCGGCGCGGCGCCGCCGGTAGCCGTGCTGGAAGGCGCCGAAAGCATCGGCATCAAGCTGACGCATGTTTACGGCCTGACCGAAGTCTATGGCCCCGCCTCGGTCTGTGCCGAACAGCCCGGCTGGGACGAACTGCCGGCCGACCAGCGCGCCCAGTTGAAGCGGCGGCAGGGCGTCCCCTACCCGCTGGAAGAAGCCGTCACCGTGCTCGACCCCGCGACCATGCAGGAAGTGCCGCGCGACGGCGAGACCATCGGCGAGGTGATGTTCCGCGGCAATATCGTCATGAAGGGCTATCTGAAGAACGAGAAGGCGACCGAGGAAGCTTTCGCCGGCGGCTGGTTTCACACCGGAGATCTCGGCGTGCTCGACGAGCACGGCTACGTCATCATCAAGGATCGCTCCAAGGACATCATCATTTCCGGCGGCGAGAACATCTCCTCTGTCGAGGTCGAGGACATCCTCTACAAGCATCCGGCCGTGCTGTTCGCGGCCGTCGTCGCAAAGCCCGATCCCAAATGGGGCGAGGTACCCTGCGCCTTCGTCGAGTTGAAGGACGGTGCTAAGGCGACGGAAGCCGAGATCATCGCGTTCTGCCGCAGTCACATGTCCGGCTTCAAGACGCCGAAGGCGGTCGTGTTCGGTCCGATCCCGAAGACCTCCACCGGCAAGATCCAGAAGTTCATGCTGCGCAACCAGGTGGACTCGGCGAAAGCGATCTCGGCGTAGTCCACCTATTGCCGTCATTGCGAGGAGCGCAAGCGACGAAGCAATCCATCTCTCCTCTTGCGCCAGCAGCACGATGGATTGCTTCGCTACGCTCGCAATGACGACCTGACAGGCCTACGGCTGCCTTCATCTGACCGGCGGATAGTACTGCGGCGCTTCAGCTCGCTCGTGCATTGCGTAGTCGCGCATCACTTCGAAAACGCGAAAGTACTGGACCGTCGGGTCGGTAAACAGGCGGGGGCCGAATTCGACGCCGGCGTGATCGTCCGGCAGGTCGACCAGATGCGCAAAGTGCCCGTCGCGATAGACGCTGGCGAACGATTCGCCGAGCCATTCGGTCTCCGCCGGAAGCGTGGCATGTTTGGATTCCGCGGCGAGCATGTAGGTGGGCTTGCGCCTCGCCGGATCGTTGTAGGGCGTGCGCCGCGCCGGCTGCCAGACCGGCTGTCCCGGCTTTGCTTCGTGAATGAGCTGGGCGACGCGGATACGGTAGTCCGAAAAGACCCTCTCGCGGCCGATGGTCTGCACATCATGGTGACGCGCGTGCGCCCGCCAGGCCGTCAGAGCGGCCTCGTCCTGCCAGATCTGGTAGGAGAGCAGCAGGTTCTCCCGCGTCAGGCTCCTGAAGCGATCGATGAAGAGGCAGCCACCCATTGCCTCAAGGTCGGGTTTCAGCGAGGCCGCCAGGTCGAGATATTGTTCGCGATGCCCGGGCTTCGTCTGCACTTCAAAGAACAGGCCAATCATCGACGTTCCTCCGCCGCATGCGATCGGGATGCAATGCGCAACCGACCTGCTCTATCCGGTTCTCAAGCGCCAGCCTGTCTCCCTCATAGGCCGCTGTGAGGTCCTGCGGAAGGTCCCGCCGCGGTGTCATTTAGTCTACAACGCGAGTTGATGAGGATGGCATATTTGGCCGCGCACTCCTCGCTGCGGCCTCTAGCCGAGTTCGAGCCGCATTCCGTCATAAGCGGGGATCACCCCCGCCGGCAGGCTCTGCCGCAATACCTCGTAATCGAGGTCGGAATGCATGTTGGTGAGAACCGCGCGCTTCGGCTTGAAGCGCTCGATCCAGGCCAACGCATCGTTGACGCTGAAATGGCTGGGATGGCCGGCATAGCGCAGCCCGTCGACGATCCAGAGGTCGAGATTTTCCAGCGCCGGCCAGCTCTCCTCGGGAATGTCGTGGAGATCGGGCGAGTAGGCGGCGTTGCCGACACGAAAACCCAGCGCGGGTATCTTGCCGTGGTGGACCAGGAAGGCGGAGAGCCTGACCGGACCGCCCTTCCCTTCGGTGGTGTGGCTCTCGCCCGCCTCGATCGAATGGCGCGCCAGGATCGGCGGGTAGTCGCTGCCCTCCGGCGCGATGAAGCAGTAGGAGAACCGCGCCATGATGTCCTTGGCGGTCGACTGGTTGAAATAGACCGGAATCCGGCGGCGCTGGTGCAGCACGACCGAACGGAGGTCGTCGATGCCGTGGGTCTGGTCGGCGTGCTCATGCGTCAGATACACAGCATCGATATGGTCGACCTCGGCATCGATCAGTTGCTCGCGCAGATCTGGCGACGTATCGATCACGATCCGTGTGGTGCCGTGCGCGCCGGTGCGTTCGACCAGCAGCGAGCAGCGGCGCCGGCGGTTCTTGGGGTTCTTCGGGTCACAGGCGCCCCAGCCGAGCGCCGGGCGCGGCACGCCGGCCGAGGAGCCGCAGCCGAGGATCGTCAGCGTCACCGTCATGCCGTAACCTTCGGTGCCGGAACTTTCGAGAACAGGCGGAAGAAATTTTCAGTGGTCTGCCGCGACATCTCCTCGAGCGAAACGCCGCGCGTTTCCGCCAGCACCTTTGCGACCTCCACCACATAGGACGGCTCATTGCGTTTGCCGCGAAACTTGCCGGGCGCCAGATATGGCGCATCGGTTTCGACCATGATGCGGTCGGCCGGCAGTTCGGCGGCAAGCTCCCGCAATGCTTCCGACTTCTTGAAGGTCAATATGCCCGTGAACGAGATCGACAGGCCGAGGTCGATCGCCTTCGTCGCCAGTTCGCGCCCGCCGGTGTAGCAATGCAGCACCGCGCGGAACGGCCCTTTCGCGACTTCGTCTTCGAGAATGCGGCCGCAATCCTCGTCGGCTTCGCGGGTGTGGATCACCAGCGGCAGCCCAGTCTCGCGCGCCGCGGCGATATGAGCGCGAAAGCCGCGCTCCTGCGCCTCGCGCGAGCCGTGCTGATAGAAATAATCCAGCCCCGCCTCGCCGAGCGCCACGACCTTCGGATGCTTCGTCAGCTCGACCAGTTCGCCGGCGGGAATGCCGTCTTCCTCATTGGCATGATGCGGATGAGTGCCGACCGAGCAATAGACGTTGGGAAACCGCTCGGCGATCGCCAGCAGGCCGGCAAGCCGCCTCACCCGGGTCGAGATGGTGACGATTCGGCCGACGCCCGCGGTCTCGGCGCGCGCGACCAGCGCGTCGAGATCCTCGGCGAAGTCCGGAAAGTCGAGATGGCAGTGGCTGTCGACGAGCATGGCTGGCAAACGGATCAATCCGCCTTTGGTTCGACGTAGCGCGGAAATACGCCGACCGGCGCGGGCAGCGTCGCGCCCGCCTTGATCCGCGTGCCGATCGCCGTGAAGTCCCGGGCATCCGAGGGGACACCCAGGCTGTCGAGCAGCTTGCTCGACGCATCCGGCATCACCGGCTGGGTCAGGATCGCGACCTGGCGCACCACTTCGGCGGTGACGTAGAGCACGGTTTTCTGCCTGTCGGGATCGGTTTTGGCCAATGCCCACGGCGCCTCGCCCGCGAAATAGCGGTTGGCTTCCGCCACCACGGCCCAGACCACGTTCAGCCATTGATGGATCTGCTGGCTCGCCATCGCCGTCCGCGACGCCTCCAGCATCGCATCGGCTTCCGCCAGGATCTCCTTGTCGTTGCCGGAGAACTCGCCGGGCTCCGGCAGCACGCCACCGAGCTGCTTGGCGATCATCGACAGTGAGCGTTGCGCCAGATTGCCGAGATCGTTGGCAAGGTCGGCATTGATGCGCGCGACGATGGCTTCGTGGTTGTAGTTGCCGTCCTGTCCGAACGGCACCTCGCGCAGGAAGAAATAGCGCATCTGGTCGACGCCGTACTGGTCGGCCAGGTTGAAGGGATCGACCACGTTGCCGACCGACTTCGACATCTTCTCGCCCCTGTTGAACAGGAAGCCGTGCGCATAGACCCGCTTCTGCACGGGGATGCCCGCCGACATCAGGAAAGCCGGCCAGTACACCGCATGGAAGCGGATGATGTCCTTGCCGATGATGTGCACGTCCGCCGGCCAGTAGCGCCAGTTCGGACTGCTCTCGTCCGGAAAGCCGACGCCGGTGATGTAGTTGGTCAGCGCATCGACCCAGACATACATCACGTGGTCCGGGTCGTTCGGCACCTTCACGCCCCAGTCGAACGTGGTGCGCGAGATCGAGAGGTCCTTCAGCCCGCTTTTGACGAAGCTGGTGACTTCGTTGCGGCGCGAATCCGGGCCGATGAAATCCGGTTGGCTCTCATAGAGCTTCAGCAGGCGGTCCTGATAGGCCGAGAGGCGGAAGAAGTAGCTCTTCTCCTCGACCCACTCGACCGGCGAACCCTGCGGGCCGCGGCGCACATTGTCCTCGCCGAGGACGGTCTCCTCCTCGGCGTAATAGGCCTCGTCGCGCACCGAGTACCAGCCGGAATAGGTGTCGATATAGATGTCGCCGTTCTGCTGCATCCGGTTCCAGACCGCCTGGACCGAACGGTGATGATCAGGCTCCGTGGTCCGGATAAAGCGGTCGAACGAGACGTTGAGGCGCTGGTCCATCTCCCTGAACCGGTCGGCGTTGCGAGCGGCGAGATCGGCAACGCTCATTCCTTCCGCTTCAGCCGTTTGCACCATCTTCAAGCCGTGCTCGTCGGTGCCGGTCAGGAAGAACACGTCCTTGCCATTGAGCCGTTGAAACCGCGCCAGCGCGTCGGTCGCGATCGCTTCATAGGCGTGGCCGATATGCGGGAGGCCGTTGGGATAGGCGATCGCGGTGGTGATGAAATAGGTGTTGCGCTCGGTAGCCGTCGTCGGCGCAGCCGCGGGGACTGGCGTCGCCTGCACCTCGACCTTCGTCTCGCTCGCTACGGCACGCTTCTTCGGTGCCGCCTTCCTGGGCGGCTTCGGCGCAGCCTTTCCGGCAGGCGCCTTGTTGGCGGAAGGCGGTGAAGCTTTCCTGGCAGCCTTCTTCGCTGTTTTCTTTGGCGCTTTTTTCGCGACTTTGCCGGCGGGCTTTTTCGACGCCTTGGCGCCCTTTTTCGCGGAACGTTTGCTTTTGGTTGCGCTGGTCCTGGCCGTCTTCTTCTTCGCCGCCGCCTTCTTGCCGGCGCGCGCGGGTGGCGCCTTGCGAACCTTGTTCGCCTTGCGCTTTTTCGAAGCTTTCCTTGCAGCCTTCGCCACCACGAATTCCTTTATGTATCAAAAATTGCCGAGATTGTTGTCGGGACGGCGCGTTACCGCGTTGCTTCCGCGAGCATCCCGAACACCGAGAAAACCAGTGGTTTTCGCTCCAGATTGTAGGATTCGGTGTCGCGCGCGGCGCGGACGATCTTTTCCCATACCTCCGCCAGCCGTGCAAGGCGGGGCAGATTCGCGTTGGCATCGCCGGCGCGCAGTTTTTCGCCGATCCAGCGATCGATGCCGTCGATGAAGGCGGCCAGCGCTACGCGGTCGCTGGTGCCGAGCGCATCGCCAAGCGCGTGCAGCTCGCGCGGGTCGACCTGCGGCAGCGTCGCCAGCAGCGCCGCGGTCCGCTGCTGCAGTTTCAGCGCATCGCCGCCGAGCAGCGCCAGCGCGCGCGACACGCTTCCCTCCGAGGCATCGGCCGCCTCCGACAGCGCCGCATCCCCGGGCGCGATGTCGGCGGCACGCGACGCCGCGCGCATGACGTCGTCGGTCGCAAGCGGGCGCAGCGGCAGCTTGCGGCAGCGCGACAGGATAGTCGGCAAGGCCCGTGCCGGCGAATGGCTGACCAGCAGGAACAATGATCGCAGCGGCGGCTCCTCGAGGATCTTGAGCAGCGCATTGGCGGCGTTCGGGTTGAGCTCATCGACGGTGTCGACGATGCAGACGCGCCAGCCGTCCACCGCGGCGGTCGAGCCGAAGAACGAAATCGTCTCCCGCGTCTCGTCGACGGTGATCACCGTCCGCATCACGCCGCGATCGTTGAGGCCGCGTTCGAGGACGAGCAGCCCGCCATGCGCGCCGGCCGTAATCTGGCGCGTGACGGGATCGTTCGGGTCGATCGCAAGCGTCTCGGCACGCTGCACCGAACGCGCATCGGGCCTCGGATGGGCGAGCACAAAGCGCGCCATGCGATAGGCCAACGTCGCCTTGCCGATGCCCTGCGGGCCGCCGATCAGCCAGGCGTGCGGAATGCGACCGCTGCGATAGGCGTTGAGCAGCGCCGCCTCCGCCTCGCGGTGGCCGAACAGGTCGGCCGTTTCGCGGGGATGCCTGACCGCCACCTCCTGCTCGGTCTTGCGTGCGCTCATGCCGTCCCCGCCTTGCTGCGAAGCGTTGGTACATGATCGCGCAATGCGTCCCAGACCCGCGTGGCGACCGTATCGGCGTCGGCATCGGCGTCGATCAGCACGCAGCGCTGCGGATCCTCCGTGGCGATCTGGCGGTAGGCATCGCGCAGATCCCTGTGAAACTGCAGATCTTCCGCCTCAAACCGGTCGGGCGTCCCGCTGCCGCGGCGGGCCGCGGCCCGCTGCAGGCCGACCTCCACGGGGATATCCAGGATGATGGTCAGGTCCGGCTTGAGATCGCCGATCGTGACGCGCTGCATGGCGTTGAGGACGCCGGGCGCGACCTTCCCCAGACGGCCCTGGTAGGCGCGGGTCGAATCCGAGAAGCGGTCGCACAGCACCCAGGTACCCTGGTTCAGCGCGGGCTGGATCACCGTGCGGACGTGATCGTCGCGGGCGGCCGCGAACAGCAAGGTCTCCGCGTCGGGCCCAAGCAGCTTGCCCATGCCCGACAGCACGAGATGGCGCATGATTTCGGCGCCGGGCGAGCCGCCCGGTTCGCGGGTAACGATGGCGCGCAGCTTTTTCGCGGCAAGGCGCTCGGCGAGCTTCTTGATCTGCGTGGACTTGCCGGAGCCCTCACCACCCTCAAAGGTAATGAACTTGCCGCGCCCGGATGGCCGCTGCCGCGTTGCCTGGTTCATGCTCAGAGCTTCTCTGCACTCGCGCGGAACATGCCGATGACAAGTTCGCTGGCGCCGTCGAGCGCGCGGCGCATTGTCGAGCCGGTGCCGATCGATTCGGCTGCAAAGACCGGCGTCTCCCCCGCAACGTGGGTGCCGCGCCACACCCTGACGACACCGACCGGCTGGCCGGCCTGCACCGGCGCCCGCACCGGACCGCTGTAGACGATCCGCGCGATCAGTTTTTCGCTGCCGTTCTTCGGCACCATCACCTTGACCGGCACCGGGCTGGCAAGCTTCACCGAACGGCTTTCACCGCCGAACACCTTTGCGTAGCCGACAGGCTGGTCGGCTGCGAACAGGGTGCGCGTCTCGAAATTGCGAAAACCCCATTCCAGCATCTTCTTGGCTTCGGAGGCGCGATCGTCGGAATCCTCGAGCCCGTTGACCACGACGATCAGCCGCGTGTCGTTCTGTACGGCCGAGCCGACCATGCCGTAGCCCCCCTCCTTGGTGTAGCCGGTCTTCAACCCGTCGGCGCCGTTGAGCGAGTTGAGCAGCGGATTGCGGTTCTGCTGCCGGATCTTGTTCCAGGTGAATTCCCGCTCGCCGAACAATTTGTACATGTCCGGATAGGCCACGATCAGGTGGCGGGCGAGCTTGCCCAGCTCTCGCACCGTCATCTTGTTGGCGGGATCAGGCAGACCGTTGGAATTGCCGAAGGTCGATTTCGTCAGGCCGAGTTCGCGGGCGCGCCTGGTCATGAAGTCGGCGGCAAAGATCCGCTCGTTGCCGGCCATGCCTTCGGCGAGCGCAATGCAGGAATCATTGCCGCTCTGGATGATCGCGCCCTTCAAGAGGTCCTCGACCGGCACCTTGCTGTTGAGAACGGCAAACATGGTGGAGCCGCCGGCCGGCGCGCCGCCCTTGCGCCAGGCGTTCTCGCTGATCCGGTATTCGTCGGTCAGCGCGACCTTGCCTTCCTTGAGGGCGTTGAAGACCACCTCGACCGTCATCAGCTTCATCATGCTGGACGGCGCCCGCAATTCGTCGGCGTTCTTTTCCCACAGCACGCTGCCGCTGGAGGCTTCCATCAGGATCGCGGTCGGCGCATCGCCGTCGAAGCCGCCATCCTCTTTCTTCGGGGCGCCCTGCACGCTGTTGTTGGCGGCATAGACGATCCCGCCCCAGCCGACCGCGAGCGCCAGGACGGCCGCCGTCAGGCCGCGCCACGGGATGAGATCCGCGGCGCGGGATGTGCGGGGAACGGAAGTCGCTGCAGCCATCGGCAATGTCCTGAATCCGCGCGTTCTAACAGTTGGAAGTATCGCAAACAACACAGGTTTTGGACGTGCCGCCGTGCCGACCGGATTGCGGCACCAATCAATCCAGGGAACGTATCGTGGCGATGCGGCAACTTCCGTACAGGATACGAAAAACAGGGCGGAAACGCGATGCCATCCTCACGCACTATTTCCGCCAACGGGCTCGACTTCTTCGTCGTCGAGGAAGGCCGCGGTCCGCTGGTGGTGCTCTGGCACGGCTGGCCCGAACTATCCTACTTCTGGCGGCACCAGATCCCCGCCATTGCGGAAGCCGGCTTCCACGTCATGGCGCCTGACATGCGCGGGTTCGGACGGACCAGCGCGCATGGGCTCGAAGGATGGGGTCATCACCGGGCTGATCGGCGCCAAGCAGGTCAAGGAGATGGAGCGCGTGCTGCCGAACCTGCGGCAGAAGCTCATCCTGGACGGGGCCGGTCACTGGATTCAGCAGGAGCGGCCCGGCGAGGTCGACGCCGCCCTGATCGACTTCCTCAAAGGCTAATACAACCCGCGGCCGCTGAGGACTTCGCTCGGCCCACGCGGATCGACCGGCACGTAGGCCTGACCGGGAGCGGCATAATTGGCGTCGTTCTCGTAGGACACGGCGCGCGGATTTTCCATATGCCGGCCGCGCGAGCGGCTGGAAGCCGACATTTCCGAGGTTGCGTTGATCGAGGCGTGGTCAGCCGAGGTATTGCCGAGGCTGTAGGGCCTGCCCTCCGGCAGCGGAACTTCGCCCCGGATTCGGGACGCGGAGGTCGGCATGTCAGGAACAAACGGATGGGCCGAAGCGATCCTGACCGTGGATGGTGACGGCGCCGGCTCCCCGGTTCGCAGCGTCGCCAGCAGCTGGCGGTCGTCAGAACCTTCCAGCGGCGCCCGTCCGACGTATTCAACCCGGACCTTGGCGACACCGTTCGCTTTGAACTCAAGGAGTTCCGCGGCCTTGTTGGAGACATCGATAAGGCGGTTGCCGTGATAGGGGCCGCGATCGTTGACACGCACGATCAGCGACTTGCCGTTCCGGACATTGGTGACGCGGGCGTAGCTCGGGATCGGCAGGGTCGGATGGGCCGCCGTCAGCGATCCCATGTCAAAGACTTCGCCGTTCGCAGTCAGCCGGCCATGGAAGTCATCGCCGTACCACGACGCCATTCCCTCTGCGCGATAGTTCGGATCCTCTTCCGGCACATAGACCCGGCCTGCGACGGTATAGGGCTTGCCGATCCGGTAGGTTCCGCCGCCCTTCGGAACGGGATCGCCCAGCGCCACCACGCGAGGGCTGGAGGAGACGCCATATTTCGGATCGATGCGCTTGGCGAACTTCTCGGATGAGGCGCAATTGGCGAGGATGAGGCAGGTTGCCACGGCAACAGTCCCGCGAACTGCCAGAACAATCGTTTTTGGCCGTCGAATCCCCATCACCCCAATTACCATTTACAGCGGCCGGCTGCCCATATCGAAGCTTGCGGCCTGAACCCCAGGATGCGGCCCACCCTCCGCATCACGTGATGAAGATATCGCAACCGGAACACGGCGGAAATGGGGTGTGGTCGCGCATGGTGAATGTCTGCCCCTGCGTGGTGAATGAATGGTTGCTGCGCGCATCCGTTGATTTGGGGGCCTACGCTATCGATATCGGCAGAGCATGCCGTCTGTTTGTGCCGCTTTCAGACAATCTGTTGCAGCAAATCATCACTCACGCCCCTTCTACGAATCCTTCCGTGAATCTTTTTGACTGTGCAAGCCTGCAGTCGTTCTGTGGATGCAGGGGCGCATAAGGATTTGTGCGATGATCGAGACGGTTACAGCATTGATGGGCCTGGTGAGCGCAGGCATTTTTATTGCTCACGCATTTGAAGGCTATCGTTACAGGGCGTGAATTTTGAACGTCTGGCGGTCGGGGGACCGCCGGGCTTTGGAATATTTGGCTCAGTAGGGATTCGGAAAGCTTTAATAAATTTGGACGAGAATCTCTGGTGGTAGGTGTATCATGCGCAACCACGACATCGTCTCCAGCGGTTTTCTTGCCCTGACGACAGCCAGCCTCGTGCTTCTGTGCTCGAGCCTGCTGGCGATGGCATTCGGCTAGAGACGCGCCAGGCCACACCCCTGGAGCAGGGCCGATGCGGCTCCCTGTTATTTTTTTCCGGACATCTGTGACCTGCTCCACATTGCGCGCGGGTCGCCTGCTCTAACTCTGCAGCCACGAAGCAACGGTCGTGCGATATCAGATGGAGTATCCTGATACCCTATATAAACGCCTTCCTGTCGCGATTGAGTTTCCACTGTCGCGAAACTGAAGCGTTAGGCACCTACATTAAGCAATGGCCCAATTTGTGCTTGACCCAGCCGGGATGCTGCATGCATCTCGCGCCACTTTTGCATCATCCATTTTGAACACGCGTCTCGGAGTACAAGATGTTTGAGGAGACTGTCACGCTGCTGCGAACACACCGCAGCAATATTCAACGGTATCGCCAATTGCTGGAAACCAACCTGACAGACCTTGAGCGCCAATTTATTGACCGGCGCCTTTCGGAAGAACTTTCTTCTGTCGAGAAGCTCTCTGCGACGTTGCCCGCGGCGTTATCCTGGGATCCTCAAGCCGCCTAGGGACCCTGGAATCGAGCGTTGGGGCGCAGTGATGCGACCGCATTTTCATGGTTATCCACATGCCCAACGCACGTGCCTGTTTGTCCCGAACACCATTCTGCTAGGATGAAGCCATCAAATAATTGCAATTGAAGATCGTCGATGTTGGAAGCCGAATTCAAGCGACAGCGCGCCAAGGTCGTCCGCGATCTGGCGGAAAGTACGACGGACCCGTTCATCAAGCGGCGTCTCCTCGCCTTGTTGTCGAGATATGATGATGGTGCTGTCACTCGCACGTCGCCGCCATCAGCCGATCTCGAATTCAAAGGCCGCATCACCAGCACCGAGCAGTGAGTTCGCATCCAGGCTGGCGGGCGGCTGTTTTCCCGCTGACACCAAAGTGACTCCGATGCGCGCCCAGCGCCTTTCCCCTGTCTAAAATTCGAACCAATTTGTTCATCGGACCGTCAGAGAGGTCGGCCTATATCCCCGGCCATTGCGTCTGGCGGAGTGTTCTAGATGGGGCAGTTTGAGCGTTTCGCTTTTGAGCAGCATCTGACTAGGCGTGAGTCCGAGATTTCCAGAAAGATGACGGAAATTCGCCGATTGAGAGAGATGGTCCGATCAGCCGAGCGCCGGCTCGGCATTCCATCTAGTGGTTCATCACAGTGGTTTTGACGTTTTGATACCGAGCCACTCGAGGATGG
>NZ_DAINNI010000009.1:0-101096 GCF_036735945.1 Bradyrhizobium sp.
CCTCGCTGGCCTATCTGCAGCGCTTCCCGTTCGACACCATCAAGATCGACCAGTCCTTCGTGCGCACCACCAGCCGCGGCACCCGCCCGGTGATCCTGAAATCGATCATCGCGCTGGCCCACGATCTCGGCATGGACGTGGTGGCGGAAGGCGCGGAGACGGATTCGGACGCGGTCGAGCTCTATCAGCTCGGCTGCGAATACGCGCAGGGCTTCGCCTTCGGCGAGCCGATGGACGCCGACGCGGCGATGCGGCTGCTGACGGAAGAGCGGCTGGAAGCGGCGAGCTGATCGTTTCGCCACCGAAAAATGCATCACATCATGATACGCGTTATTTGAACGCAGCGACTTCCCTGCAAGACCTTCGTTCTCCTCCAGGCAATCGTCTCGAGGCCTTGAAGGGTGACCGGGCAGGACAACACTCCATTCGCGTAAACAATCAGTTCCGCATCTGCTTCGTCTGGACCAAGGACGGACCGAAAGACGTCGAATTCACCGATTACCACTAATCATACCCAGACTTGAAAACAGGCCCAGACTCGGAGAGTCGCACATGACAAAGAAGCTGGCACCGATGCACCCCGGAGAAGTTCTCCGGGAGGAATTCCTGAAACCGCTCGGGCTCTCGCCAGGCGCGCTGGCGAAGGCGTGCGGCGTGCCTCGCACCAGGATCGAGCGCCTTGCGAGCGAGACCACCAACATCACGGCTGATACGGCTCTCAGGCTGTCCAAAGCGCTGAATACGTCAACCCTGCTCTGGCTAAACCTGCAGAATGCCTATGACGTGCAAACAGCCGAGCGGGAACTCGGCAAGCAACTCGACAAGATCAAGCCCGTGGTCGCTGATGCTGCGTGAAGCGACAGCGCTCACAGGCCTGCCCACAGATCCGAAATCAAGATCACCCTTGCCCGTTTTTCGGCACGAGGCCCCGTGCCTCAACTATCGCACTACCCTCACCGCCGCGCCGGCATCCGCTTGAACTTCACGCTCTGCCCATCCGCCTGGCGCGTGGCGATGTAGCCTCCGTCGAGGCAGGCCTCGCGCTGCGGCATCTTTTCCTGCGGGCTGCGCAGGCTGTCCCACCACGAGGCACGATGCGCCGCACGCGGCAGCGCGGCGTCGATGATCTCCTCGATCTCCTCGAAGCTCAGCACGAATTCCGCGCGCGTCTGCGCCTTTAGATAGTCCCGTAGCGGGTCATAAGCGTTCACGCGTGTCCTCGATGGCAATCTGCACAAAACCGTCGGTGCCGGCAACCGATCGTTAACTCTCTATCATAACGCGGCCGCTGCTTAAGGCGGCAACAATTTATCAAGCGCATACCGGATGGCTTGGAGCGCATGATGCTATTCGGACGGCAAAGCGACGTGGCCGGAAGGGGCTGGTTCAGGACAGATTCCGGCCGCCGGCCCTGGCGCTTGTCCGCGAAGCTGTTGATCGCATCCTCGATCGCGACCGTGATCGGATTCTCCGCGATCTGCATCAGCGTGATGCTCGACATGCGCCGCGGCGAGGAAGAACTCGCGCGCCAGACGCTGGAAAACCTCGCAACCGGAATCGATTCCGAAATCGCCCGGAACATCGAGCTCTACGACCTGTCCCTGCGCAACGTCGCCAGCAATCTCGTGATGCCGGAGATCAACAAGGTCAGCAAGGAGATCCGCCATCTGATCTTGTTCGATCATGCCGCGACCGCCAAGCACTTCGGCGCTATCCAGGTGTTCGATGCCAAGGGCAGGTTGACCATCGATGCGGCAAGCCTCGACCCGGCGCCGGAGGATCGCAGCGACGAGGAGTACTTCCAGGTTCATCGCGCCAGTCGCGACGTCGGCCTTTACATGAGCCGCCCGATGCTGCGCCGGGGCGCCTATTCCATCGTGTTCAGCCGCCGCGTCACCGGCACCGACGGCGGCTTCCTTGGCGTTGTCGTGGGTTCGATCCGCTTCAGCTATTTTCATGATCTATTCGGCCGGCTGACCCTCGATCCCGGCGACACCATCACCGTCCTGCGCCGCGACCGAACCATCATCATGCGGACGCCGTTCGACCTCGACATCATCGGAAAAAGCCTGGCGGAGCGACGGAACTGGAGCGCCGACAATCTGAAGCAAGGCTCGGCCTATTCCGGCGTCGGGCCGGTCGATCAGACCGCGCGGCTCTATGTCAGAAGCGGCAGCACGAACCTGTTCTTTGTCGTGGTCGGCAAGCCGGTCGCAACCATCCTGAAGCTCTGGCACCGGGAAGTGCTGCGGATCGGAGCGATCATGCTGGTGCTGATCGTGTTCGTGGTCGGCACCACGCTGTTCCTGGCGCGCGAGATCGGCCGCCGCGCCAAGGCCGAGGACAGGCTGGAAGAGCTGGCGACCACGGATTCGCTCACCGGGCTGAAGAACCGGCGCAAGTTCGACCTCGAAATCGACGCGGAATGGCGGCGTGCGGCCCGCAACAAGACGCCGGTCGCGCTGCTGATGATCGATGCCGATCATTTCAAGGCCTACAACGACACCTACGGCCATCAGGCCGGCGACCAGATCCTGGTCGGCATCG
Source organism: Bradyrhizobium sp. (assembly GCF_036735945.1). Classification (GTDB taxonomy): domain Bacteria; phylum Pseudomonadota; class Alphaproteobacteria; order Rhizobiales; family Xanthobacteraceae; genus Bradyrhizobium. Next base: position 2,548 of record NZ_DAINNI010000009.1, read on the forward strand.
CGATCTGCATTTCAGATACGGTGCGGCGGGCCGGCGATTGTCCTGCGCGCTTTGGCGGCGAGGAGTTTGCCGTCCTGTTGCCGGGCCTGTCGGCGATCGAAGCCGTCACGGTTGCCGAGACCATCCGCCTGAAGGTCGAGCAATGGGCAGAAGACCCCGGCGTAACCACCATCAGCACAGGCGTGGCAAGCATTACGCCTGCCGGGTCGCTGGATTGGTCAGACCTCATCGAAGCCGCCGACAAGGCGCTCTACGCCGCCAAGGCCAATGGCCGCAACCAGTCCGTCGTCGCCGCGATCCCGCAGCTCGCGCTGGTGGCTTAGAAGCGTTTCACTTCTTCTCCAGATACTTCTTCATCTCCGCGCGCAGGCCCTCGCGCAGTTCGTCGCGGGCCATGCCGTAGGCGATGTTGGCGCGCAGGAAGCCGGATTTCGAACCGCAATCGTGCCGCTCGCCCTCGAACTCGACGCCATAGAATTTCTGCGTCCCGGCGAGCGTCTTCATCGCGTCGGTGAGCTGGATCTCGTTGCCCGCGCCGCGCTCCTGCTTCTCGAGGATCTTGAAGATTTCCGGCTGCAGGATGTAGCGCCCGGTGATCGAGAGGTTTGACGGCGCCGTGCCCTTCGGCGGCTTCTCGACCATGCCGTCGACCTCGAACATGTTGCCGGCGAGGCGCTTGCCGACGCCACAGATGCCGTATTGATGGGTGAGATCGTCCGGCACCGCCTCGACCGCGAGCAGGTTGGATTTTTCGCCGAGCTTGGAGGCGGCCTCGATCATCTGCTTCAGGCAGCCCGGATTGTTCAGCACCAGCTCATCCGGCAGCACGACCGCGAACGGCTCGTCGCCGACGATGTCGCGCGCGCACCAGACAGCGTGGCCGAGACCGAGCGGCGCCTGCTGGCGGGTGAAGCTCATGGCGCCGGCTTCGGGCTGGTCGCGCGCCAGGATGTCCTGCTCGGCCTTCTTGCCGCGCTGGGCCAGCGTGGTGTCGAGCTCGAACATGCGGTCGAAATGATCCTCGATCACGCCCTTGTTGCGGCCGGTGACGAAGACGAAATGCTCGATCCCGGCTTCCTTGGCCTCGTCGACCACATATTGAATCAAGGGCTTGTCGACGATGGTCAGCATTTCCTTCGGCATCGCCTTGGTGGCGGGAAGGACACGGGTGCCGAGCCCGGCGACCGGAAAAACGGCTTTGCGGATCTTCATGGGATATCGGGAGCCTTTACGGGGACCTTGGAAAATGAGGAAAGCGCTTTGAAAGCACGTTGATAGCCGGTTTGCAGCCCTGAACAAAGGCGGATGTATGGTGACCGTTCACATCCCCTTGCGCGCGGACGGTGCGACAACAAAATGCCCAGTGTTAAGCTATTGGAAACCGTGGCCGGCCTTAGAACCGGAGCGGGAAACGACGGACGGACACTGCATGGGCCTGGCTGAACGAGCGATGAGCAATCGGGTCGGCGTGATCTTGATCGCGGCCGCGCTGCTGTGTTCCCTTGACGCAGCCTCCCCCCACCCGGCCAACGCCCAATCGCCCGGCAGCGACGGGATTTCAAACTTTTTGGGCAATATCTTCTCAGGCCCCAAATCCAGCCCCGCGCTGCAGGCCGCGCCGAGCCCGAACGGCGCGCCACCGCCCTGGAGCGGCGAGGACGGCGCCTCCGGCCATCCCCTGATGACCGCCAGCGCGATCCGGCAGGCGGCGGACAACTTTCAGAATTGCGTCGCCTCGATGTGGCCTGATGCCGCACGGCGCAACATCAGCCAGGAAAATTTCCAGCGCTTCACCGCGGGCCTGGCGCCTGACTTGCGCATCATGGACCTGATGGATTCGCAGCCCGAATTCACCAAGGCGATCTGGGACTATCTCGACATCCTCGTGAACGACAACCGCCTCGCCAAGGGGCGCGAGGTCCTCGCAAAGTACAAGCCGCAATTCGATGCGGTGGAGAAGGCCTACGGCGTCGACCGCTACATCATCGCGTCGATCTGGGGCATCGAATCCAACTACTCGACGCAGATCGGCGACCGCAGCGTGGTGAATTCGACAGCGACACTGGCCTGCATCGGCCGCCGCCAGGCCTATTTCAAGGACGAATTCCTCACCGCGCTCGAAATCCTCAACCGCGGCGATCTGCGTATCGAGCAGATGCGCGGTTCCTGGGCCGGCGCGTTCGGCCCGACGCAGTTCATGCCGACCGCCTTCAAGCGCTACGCGGTCGACGGCGACGGCGACGGCCGCCGCGACGTCGTCGACAACGCTGCCGACCTGATCGCCTCCACCGCCAACAACCTGAAGAAGGACGGCTGGCAGGCCGGCCGGAGCTGGGGCTACGAGGTGGTGCTGCCGCAGGGCTTCAATTTCATGCTCGCGGACAAATCCAGGGCGATGACGATTGCGCAGTGGAAGGCCCAGGGCCTGACCCGGGCCGACGGCAAACCTTTCCCTGATACGACCGAGAAGGCCTATCTGCTGGCGCCGGCCGGCATGCAGGGGCCAGGCTTCCTGATGCTGCAGAATTTCCGGGTGATCATGAAATACAACCCGGCGGAGGCCTATGCGTTGGCGATCGGCCATTTTGCCGACCGCCTGCGTGGCGGCCCGCCCTTCGTGCAACCCTGGCCGCGGCAGGAACGGGTGCTGTCGCGAGCCGAGCGGCTTGAACTGCAACAGCTCCTCGCCCAGCGCGGCTTCTACAAGGGCACCCCGGACGGCCAGTTCGGGGGCCAGACCAGGGAGGCGCTCCGCAGCTTCCAGGCCTCGATCGGAGCCCCGGCGGACGGATTTGCCTCGGCGGATGTGCTGGAGCGGCTCAGGGGCCGCTAGGGCCCGATTGGCGTCCCCTCGGGGCCGGCCCGACGCATCATCCGTCACACGATTGTATTAATTAGCTCACACAAATCTTGATTGAAGGGGAGTAATAGTGTCGCACGCGGCGCGCCTCTAGACTCTCTTTTTCAATTTGCCGAGACCAAGAGCGCAGCGCATCCCCGCGGAAATCGATCGGGAGATTGCCATGGCCAAAGTTATTGAAGCCCGCGCTTTTTGTAACAATGAAGTGGCCTATCTGGCCTGGAAGACCGACGGCAAGATCAAGGACTGCCTCGGCTTCATGATCACCCGCATCGATCTCGACACCGGCGAACGGCGGTTGCTGCCGGCATGGGTTGCCTTCGACACCCAGTCCAACCCGGATTGGGAAGAACAGGACACCAGTGTCTGGCCGATCCAGAAATTCTCCTGGCGCGATCTCACCCTGCGGCGCAGCCGCAACAAGCTGCAGATTCGCGCACCGTTCCGCGCCAAATACGAGATCGTTCCGGTCGGCCCAAAAGCGCCGGGCCGGGTGGCGGTGCCGCTCTCGCCAACCGCGCAACCCGGTAAATACAAGGGCGAGCCGATTCCGATGTTCGTCTGCGGTGAGGCCGGCGAGACCAATGAATTCAACGTGTCGAACAATTTCGGCGACGTCTCAGCGTTCTTCAACAACGGAATCCTGTCGACGCAGAACCTGCGCAAGCAGCTCGAGACTCCGGACGGCAAGGCGCCGACCAAGCCGCAGATCGACGCCCACATCAAAAAGCCCGGCGATCCGATCCGGACCTTCCTCGCCGGCGACGTGCTGCCGGCGCTCAAAACCATGTTTGCGCGCGCCGAACAGGAAGACGGAACGCTGCACCTTGCCTTGTATGAACTCGAGGATGTCGAACTGGTCGACCTGCTGGTCCAGAACCAGGCGCGGCTGCATCTCATTCTCTCGACCGCCGGCAGCAATACGGTGGCAGCCGGCAACGCGAAACCGGCCAGCATGGCCGCCGCGGCGAAGACCATGGTGAAGAGATCGGGAGTGGTCGGCAAGGCCAAGAAGGCCAAGAAGAAGAAATCGATCGCAACGAAGGCCAAGAAGTCAGCGAAGAAGGTAAGTGCGGCGAAGAAATCGGTCGCGGCGGAGAAAGCCGCCAAGAAAGCTCCCAAGAAAGCGGTGAAGAAGGTCGCAAAGGGCGACGCCAAGCCCAAGAAGGTCACCGTCTGGGACACGACAAACGCCGCAGCGCGAGCCAAGCTCGCGGCCCTGATGGGCAACCGGCTTCAGAACCGGATGTTCAACAACTCGGCCCATATCGGGCACAACAAGTTCGCGGTCCTGCTCGACAAGAACGACAAGCCGATCGTCGTTTGGTCTGGAAGCACGAACTGGACCAAGACCGGCCTGTGCGCCCAGTCCAACAATGCGATCATCATCGAATCCGATGCCGTCGCGAAAGCTTACTTCGACTACTGGAACAGGCTGCACGCCGACAAACTGCCGATCCCCGAACCGCTCAGCGCGCCGCTCACCTCGGACCAGGGCCCCGTCCTGCGCAAGGCCGACGCGACACCGAATTCGATGACGATTGATAAGGGAAAGACAAAAGTCGATCTCTGGTATTCCCCGAATACGCCGAAGACGGGAACGCCGAAGACCCGCACCGTGCCGCCCGATCTGCAGTTCGTGTTCTCGCTGATGAAGCAGGCCAAGGACGCGATTTTCTTCCTGGTGTTCAACCCGGGGCGAACCGACGCCGAAGCCGAAGACGTCAACACCGTCGTATCCGCCGGCATCGATTTCGGCCGGCTCGATCCGAAACTTACCGTGTTCGGCGCGATCAGCGACCCGACCGCGCTGCCTGGATTTGTCGCACCGCCCAAGGACGAGCCGCACGACAAGAATGCGCCGAAGATTCCGCCGGCAGCGATCTTCAGCCCGGTGGGTGTTCCCAACGTGCTGATGATCCGCGCCGCGGCGATCAGGGATCTGATCGGCGATTTCCAGCGCGAACTGCTCAGCGCCGGCCACGCCATCATCCATGACAAGATCGTCGTCATCGATCCGATGTCGGAGACCGACTGCGTCGTCATCACCGGGAGCCACAATCTGGGGTTCAAGGCCTCCTACGCCAATGACGAGAATATGCTGGTGTTGCGCGGCAACCGGGCCCTGGCGCTCGCCTATACGACCCACGTGCTCGACATCTACGACCACTATAAATTCAGAGCGGTGCTGGAACAGCAGACCCGCGACGCCATGCTCAAGGGCAAACCAGCCCCGACGCGGCCGACCGGCAAGGGTTTCCTGCAGACCACCGACGCATGGCAGGACCCGTACATTTCCGGCGAAAAGGGCAAGGAACTGGCCTATTTCCTGCGATAAGGCGGCCGGTGGGCCGGTTTGGTGGCATCGCTAACCCCGAAATCAACAATTGGGGCGGCGCCCTTGACGGCGGAGCCCCGTCCCCTGTTCATGGCTATGAAATCTGCCCGCTTGCGGCCCGATTCCGCTATTATATTTGACGCCTCACGTTCCATTTTGCGACCGAGCCGGATGCGAAAGCCAAAATCCTTCTTGCGCGTGTTCACCGACACCGGCCCGCTGGTGGCGCTGGCGGTTGCGATCGCGCTTCTGGTCGGGATCGCGGGACCGGCTTCCGCGCAGTTTTTCAACTTCGGCGGATTCGGCGGTCCGCCGCGGCAAGCGCCGCAGCGCGGCGGCGGCTGGTTCGGTGGCGATTTCTTTGCCCCGTTCCAGGAGCGGCCTTCGCAGCAGCAGGCGCCGCGCCAGGATTTCTCGCGCGCGCCCGGGCCCGCCAAGCGCGACACCGTGGCGGAGCACAACATCCTGGTGATCGGCGATGCGATGGCCGACTGGCTGGGCTACGGCCTCGAAGACGCCTATTCCGAGCAGCCCGACATGGGCGTGATCCGCAAGCACAAGACCGTCTCCGGCCTGATCAAGTATCAGCCGCGCGGCGAGCCCGCCGACTGGGCCGCGGCCGCCAAGGGCATCCTCGCCACCGAAAAGGCGGATGCCATCGTCGTCATGCTCGGCCTCCATGATCGCCAGGCGATCCGCGAGGCGGCGACCGAGAAAAAGACCGACAAGAAGGATGAGAAAAAGGACGCGCGCGGCAAGCCGGACGCCAAGCCTGCGGACGGCAAGTCTGCCGAGGGCAAGACTGCGGATGGTAAGGCTGCGGATGGCAAGTCCACAGACGGCAAGTCGAAGCCGGAAGGCTCGACCGATGCGGCAAAGCGCGACGACAAACCGGTCGATGCCGAACTCTCGCCCGATGACGCAGCCGAGAACGACGGGCCCCAGACCGCCGCTCCGGAAAAGAGCGCGCGCGCCAGTGGCGGGCTCTACGAGTTTCGCGACGAGCGCTGGGTCGAACTCTACGCCAAGAAGATCGAAGAGCTGAACGCCGTCCTCAAATCCAGGGGCGTGCCGGTGCTCTGGGTCGGGCTGCCGGCGATCCGCGGGCAGAAGGGAACAGCCGACATGCTGTTTCTCGATGCGCTCTATCGCGATGGCGCGGGCAAGGCCGGCATCACCTATGTCGATATCTGGGACGGCTTTGTCGATGAAGCCGGCCGCTTCCTGCAAAAGGGCCCCGACTTCGAGGGCCAGATCCGCCAGTTGCGCACCGCCGACGGCGTCTTCTTCACAAAGCCCGGCGCGCGCAAGCTCGCCCATTATGTCGAGCGCGAAGTGACGCGGCTGCTGGCCGCGCGCTCCGGCCCGATCGCCGTGCCGATCGAGCCGACAGCGCCCGAGGCCAATGTCGCGCCCGGACAGCCGGCGCCGCGGCCGCTGGCCGGACCGGTGATGCCGCTCGTCGCCTCTTCCGTCGGCACCGATCAGTTGCTCGGTGGTCCGGGCTCACGCCCGGCTGCGGTCGATGCGCTCGCGGCGCGCACGCTGGTCAAGGGTGAAGCGCTGGCGGCGCCCGCCGGCCGTGCCGACGATTATGCCTGGCCTCGCCGGGAAATCGGCCGCGAGCAGGCCAAGGGCGATACGCCGGTTGCGGCCGCCTCACCGGGCGGAACGGTGGCGGCAGCGCCCGCGCAGAAACAGCTCCTGCTGCCGCCGCCGCAGCAAACGCTGCAGCAACAGCAGCGCCGCTTCACGCAGCCGCCGCCGCCTCCGATGCAAATTCGGCCGGCGCAAAACAACGCGCCGTCGCTGCGCGACTTCTTCGGCGGCTTCGGCGCCGGACCGCGGCCGCCCCCGCCCGCCGCCGCACCGCCGCGCGGCCCGGCTGCTCCCGGCGTGCCGCGTCCACCGGGCAATGTCGGACGATCGGCCGAAGTGCCGCCCGGGAATCTGACACGATAGTTTTTGGAATCATGCGAACTCCGATGCGCCGTGGCGCATCGGAGGGTCGCGTTCCAAAATGACCGGTTGAGCTCAGCCGTAATAGCGCCAGCGCGGCGGCGGACGGCGCGGCGGGCGTGTCATCAGCAGGGCCAGCGCAAATCCGATACCGCCGGCGACCAGCAACGCGCCGAGCGGATTATCCTGCACCGTCTTCGCCACCGCTTTCTGGCCGCTGCGAACGGTGTCGCCGCTGTTTTCGTAAGCGTCCTTGGCGTAGTTGACGGCGGCGTCGGTGGCGTCACGCGCCGCATCCTTGGCCTGGCCGTAGAGATTTTGCACCGTGCCCGCCGCTTCGCGCGCGCGGCCTTCGGCCTGCGTCTTCGCGTCGCCAGTCATGTCACCGACCGTGCCTTCGACCTTACCGGCGAAATCCTTCGCCGAGCCGACAATCCGATCCTTATCCATCGCGGTTACTCCCTGTTTTTCAAGGGATGTAACCGACGAAACCGGCCAGGGTTCCTCGTTCGAAACAGCGGTCTTTCCGGCGGGCCTACAGGATCAGCCCGCCATCGACCACGATGGTCTGGCCGATGATGTAGGACGCCAGCGGGGAAGCCAGGAACAGCGCCGCGCCGGCCATGTCGGCCGGTGTGCCGAGCCGCTTCAGCGGAATCCGCTCCAGCGCGCCTTCCAGCCGTTTCGGGTTTGCGGTCGTCGCCTTGGTCATCTTGGTGTCGACCAGCCCCGGAGCGATGCCGTTGACGCGAATACCGTTCTCGGCCCATGCCTCGCCGAGCGTGCGCGTCAGGCCGACCGCGCCGGTCTTGGAGGCGTTGTAGGCCGGGTTGCCCATGGTGGAGTGATAGGCCGCCGTCGAACTGACGATGATCAGCGAACCTTTGCTCGCGCTCAGCATCGCATGAAACCTGGTTGCGCATGCCATCAGGCTCATCAGATTGACTTCGAGAACCTTGCGAAAGCCGTCCATCTCGAACTCACCGCGGCGGTAGATCACCGCGCCTTGCGCGAGCACCAGCACGTCGAGTTTTGCGAAAGGCGGCTTGAAGGATTGAATGGCCTGGGCGTTGCTGACGTCGAGCTGGAAGTAGTCGAGCCCATCCAGATGCGATCCTTCCTCGGGCGAATAGTCGGCGGCGCTGCCACGGGTGCCGCAGACCGCGACCGCCGCGCCCCTGGCCCGAAAGGCCTGCGCGATGCCGTTGCCGATTCCGCTGGAACCGCCCACCACCAGCACCCGCCTGTCGCTGAAATCCAGTTCGTTCATCCCTGCGATCCTTTTTTGTTGGTTTCTGATAGCGCCGTCAGCCTCGTTTGACCTCTCTGCGGATCGGTGCCAGCCTTGTCAATCCTGCAACGCGCATCTCTGTCCGGGTCCCATCATGTCAGATTTCAAAGAGCTCAGCCGCTCGGTCAAAGGCCTGACCGTTCTCGTCACCGGCGCCGCCAGCGGCATGGGCCGCGCCACCGCGCTGGTGTTCGCCGCCGAAGGCGCCAATGTTGCGGTCACCGATCTGAACGCCGAAGCCACGCAGGCGGTCGCCAGCGAGATTGCATCGAGAGGCGGTTCTGCGAAAGCATGGACGCTCGATGTCGCCAATCCCAAAGACATCATCAAGGTCGTCAACGAGGTCGCCGCGCATTTCGGCTCGCTCGATATCGTCATCAACAATGCCGGCATCTCCGTGCGCGTGGCGATCGACGACGAGGGCTATGACGCGGCCTGGGACAAGGCGCTGGCCGTGATGCTGACCGCGCACCCGCGCATCATCCGCGCCGCGCTGCCGCATCTGCGCAAGTCGAAATCGCCGCGCATCGTCAATATCGCCTCGACCGAGGCGCTCGGCGCCACCGCGCTGCACAGCCCCTACTCTGCCGCGAAGGGTGGCGTCACCAGCCTGACCCGCTCGCTTGCCGTCGAGCTCGGACGCGAGGGCATCACCGTCAACTGCATCTGCCCGGGCCCGATCCGCACCGCGATCACCGATCGGATTTCCGAAGAGCACAAGACGATCTACGCCAGGCGCCGCACCGCACTCGGCCGCTACGGCGACCCTGAAGAGGTGGCGCACATGACGCTGAGCCTTTGCCTGCCGGCCGCGTCCTTCCTGACCGGTACGGTGATCCATGTCGACGGCGGGCTGATGGCGCGGAATGCGTGACGCGCGACATGGCCCCGGCGCTGCACCGCGTCCGGGACACGAGGCCATGCATCACCGACAGGACCGGTAGCGTTGACATCGCCCGGCCCGGGAGTAGCCTTTCGGGAAAAATCACGCATCGGGGAGAGGCGCCATGGCCCTGGCCATCCGTCAGTTGCAGAAGCATTTTGTCGGCGAGGTATCCGGCCTCGATCTGCGCGTGCCGCTCACCACGGAGCAGGCGCGCGAAGTCGAAGCGGCGATGGACAAATATGCCGTGCTGGTATTCCACGGCCAGGACATCACCGACGAGCAGCAGCTCGCCTTTGCGCTGAATTTCGGCGAGCGCGAGCAGGCGCGCGGCGGCACCATCGTCAAGAAGGATGAGTACCGCCTCACCACGGGCCTGAACGACGTCTCCAACCTCGGCAAGGACGGCAAGCCGCTCGCCCGCGACAGCCGCGCCCATCTGTTCAATCTCGGCAACTGCCTGTGGCACTCCGACAGTTCGTTCCGCCCGATCCCGGCAAAGTTCTCGCTGTTGTCGGCGCGCGTGGTGAACCCGAAGGGCGGCAACACCGAATTCGCCGACATGCGCGCGGCCTATGACGCGCTCGACGACGAGACCAAGGCGGAGATCGATGACCTGATCTGCGAGCATTCGCTGATGTATTCGCGCGGCTCGCTCGGCTTCCTCGACTACACCGACGAGGAAAAAGCGATGTTCAGGCCGGTACTGCAGCGGCTGGTGCGGACGCATCCGGTGCACGGCCGCAAGTCGCTGTATCTGTCCTCGCATGCCGGCACGATCAAGGGCATGAGCATGCCCGAAGCGCGGCTGCTGCTGCGCGACCTCAACGAGCACGCCACGCAGCCGGAATTCGTCTACGTCCACAAATGGACGCTGCACGACCTCGTGATGTGGGACAACCGCCAGACCATGCACCGCGTGCGGCGCTACGATCAGTCGCAGCCCCGCGACATGCGCCGCGCGACCGTAGCCGGCACCGAGCCGACGGTGGCGCAGCAGGCAGCGGAGTAGAGCGTCAAGGTAGACAGGCCGCGTGCGGCAAACCTACGCGTGGCCGGCCTGGTTCGACAGCATGCCGGGATCGATGCCGATCTTGCGCAGCGCGCGCTGGTACTTTTCCTCGACGTCGTCGCCGAAGATCAGTTCCGGGTCGGCATCACAATGCAGCCAGCCATTATGCTGGATCTCGTTCTCGAGCTGGCCCGGCGCCCAGCCGGCGTAGCCCAGCGCCAGGATCGCGTGTTTCGGCCCGGTGCCCTGGGCGATCGCCTTGAGGATGTCCACCGTCGCGGTCAGGCAGATGCCGTCGTCGATGTTCAGCGTTGCGTCCTTGATGATGAAATCGCTCGAATGCAGCACGAAGCCGCGGCCGGTGTCGACCGGACCGCCCTTGAGCACTTGCAGTGTCTCCGCGGTTTCCGGCAGCTTGATCTGGTCGGCCTTCTGAATGATATCGAGCTGCACCAGCAATCCCGGAAAATCGATGCTGCCGGCCGGACGGTTGACGATGATGCCCATCGCGCCTTCCGACGAATGGGCGCACATGTAGATCACCGAGCGTTCGAAACGCGGATCGCCCATGACCGGCATGGCAATCAACAGCCGGCCGTCCAGATAGCCCTCGCCGGACGAATTGTCGCCAATGCCGGCAGCTTTGCGGCGAAGGGGCTTCCGTGTCTTGCCTTCAGGGCGCATCCGCAGCGGCCTCTCTTGCTGATTTCATACTGATATCGGGGGCGAATTCTGTCAATCAAGCTTCAGAGGTCATACTGTCGCCGATCACACGCAATTCAATGGTTTGCGCCGAAACTTGCCTGTAAAGACGTGCCATGATGCTGATGGTTCCCTTGCGTGCCGCGCTTGGCGCCGCCGTTCTGTATGTTGCGTGTACGACGTCGCAGGCTCGCGCCGAGGATGCCTCGCCATGGCAGCGCGACGCGCATTCCGCGCTCCGGCTGCTGGCGGGATCGCGCAGCGGTACCGTGCTGCTCGGCGGCGTGGCTATCCAGTTGCAGCCGGGATGGAAGACCTATTGGCGCACGCCCGGCGACTCCGGCGTCCCGCCCCGCTTCGATTTCTCCAAATCCGACAATGTCGAGGCTGTGACGGTGTTGTGGCCGGCTCCGGCGAAATTCGATGACGGCGCCGGCGGAACCGCGCTGGGATACAAGCAGCAGATCGTACTGCCGTTGCGCATCGTCGCCAGGAATGCCGACAAGCCGGTGACGCTGCGGGCCGACATCAGCTACGCGGTCTGCGAGAAGATTTGCATTCCGGTCGAAGCCCGCGCCGAACTCGCCTTTGCCAGCGTTGCGAGCACCGAGGACGGCACGTTGTCGGATGCGCTCAATGCGGTGCCGAAGCCCGCCAATGTCGGCGATCCCAATCCGCTGACCATTCGCGACATCAAGCGCCAGGGGAAGACCAACGTCCTGGTCGACGTCATCGCGCCCGAAGCCAGGGAGGTCAGCCTGTACGTCGAGGGGCCGACGCCCGACTGGGCGTTGCCGGTGCCGAAGCTGGTCGAGCAAAGCCCGCCCGGCGTCAAGCGCTTCACCTTCGAACTCGACGGCCTGCCCCCCGGCGCCAGCCCGGAAGGCGCCGCGCTCAAGCTCACACTGGTCGGCGGCGACCGGGCCTATGAGTTCAATGTCAATTTGAACTGACCAGTCCGTCGTCCCACCCAACCGAATCTTAACGAATGGTTGATACATCCGGCCATCGCCGCTGCCTCGCGGCGCATTTCGGGGATGCACCCTTGTGGCCGTGATGGAGACGCAATCCGCAACCGCTCAGCCTGCCGGCGCGATGGCGCGCCTGCGCGCGCTGCTCGGCGGCTCCAACGAAGCTTCCGTCACGCGGCGGCTCGCCGGTACCATCTTCATCATCCGCGTGTTCAGCGCGGCCCTTGCCTATCTCGCGCAGATCCTGCTGGCGCGCTGGATGGGCGGCTCGGATTACGGCGTCTATGTCTATGTCTGGACCTGGGTGCTGCTGCTCGGCAGCATGATGGATTTCGGCATCTCGGCTTCCGCGCAGAAGATCATTCCGGAATACCGGACCCGCGGCAAGCATGACCTGCTGCGCGGTTTTCTTTCCGGCAGCCGCTGGATCACCTTCGCCGTGTCCTCCATCGTCTCGCTGCTGCTGGCCGGCGTGGTCAAGGGACTGTCGCCATGGATCGACGCCAACGCGATCGTTCCGCTCTATGTCGGCTGCCTGACGCTGCCGGCCTTCGTCGTCGCCAACACCCAGGACGGCATCGCCCGCTCGCACGACTGGATGCAGCTCGGCCTGATGCCGCAATTCATCGTGCGGCAATCGCTGATCATCGGCTTTACCGCCGGAGCCTTCGTGCTCGGCTTCAATCTCGGCGCCACCGCCGCGATGCTGGCGAGCACTGCTGCGGTATGGATCGCGATGATCGGCCAGATGGTCGTGCTCAACCGCAGGCTCCGCGGCCATGTCGAGTCGGGTCCGAAGGCCTACGATTTCCGCGGCTGGCTCGCGGTCTCGCTGCCGATCCTGATGGTCGAGGGATTCTACCTGCTGCTGTCCTACACCGACGTGTTGGTGCTGCAGCAATTCCGCTCATCGGAAGAAGTGGGCATCTATTTCGCAGTGGTGAAGACGCTGGCGCTGGTCTCCTTCATTCACTATGCGATGGCGGCGACGACGGCGCATCGTTTTGCCGAATATCATGCGCTGGGCGACAAGCCGCGGCTGTCGGCCTATGTGGCGCACGCGATCCAGTGGACGTTCTGGCCCTCGCTGGCTGCGACCATCGTGCTGCTGGCGTTCGGCAAGCCGCTGCTGTGGCTGTTCGGGCCGCAATTCGTCGCCGGCTACGACATCATGTTCATCGCCGCGATCGGACTCGTGGTGCGCTCCGCGATCGGCCCGGTCGAGCGACTCCTCAACATGCTCGGCCACCAGCATATCTGCGCGCTGGCCTATGCGCTCGCCTTCGTCATGAATGTCGTGCTCTGCGTCATGCTGGTGCCGCGCTTCGGCGGCCACGGCGCAGCGGCCGCGACCTCGATCTCGCTGGCGTTCGAGACCGTGCTGCTGTTCTGGATCGTGCGCCGGCGGCTCGGCCTGCACGTGCTGGCGTTCGGCAAGCGCTGATTCCGAAAGAATAGGACAGCAATCGCGGCACATCGCCGCGGCAGTGGCTTGCGTTCGGCACGTTCCCTCCAAACGGTCCGTGGCGCCTCCCAACCGTCATATCCAAGGCGGTAGCCGGCATAGTGGAGAAAATATCCGGCAGGTTCCCGCGCCGGCATGAACATCCTTATTACAGTCCCCTCGGGACGCCCGGGCCCGGCGTTGCTATATACTGACAGAATCGAAGCTCTGACCCCTGTAATGTTTGATCCTCTCTATGTTGCGTCGGGATTTGGCGTCGGCCTCCTGGTCGGGATGACCGGCGTCGGCGGCGGCTCGCTGATGACGCCGCTCCTGATCCTGCTGTTCGGCGTCCACCCGTCGACCGTTGTTGGAACCGACCTGCTCTATGCCGCGGCGACCAAGACCGGCGGCAGCCTGGTGCACGGCTTGTCGCGGAGCATCCACTGGCCGGCGGTCATCCGCCTCGCCTGCGGCAGCATCCCCGCGAGCCTCGCCACGCTGTTGGTGCTGTGGCAACTCGACCTCAACGGCGAAGCCGCGCGCAGCCTGGTCAATCTGGTGCTGTGCTTTGCGCTGATCCTCACCGCGACATCCCTGATCTTCCGCAAGGCGATCATGGACAGGTACCGCCGGCGCATGGAGCGGCTCGGCGCGTCGACCACCGACCGCGCGACCGTGATTGTCGGCGCGGCGCTCGGCGTACTGGTTTCGATTTCGTCGGTCGGCGCCGGCGCGGTTGGCGTCACCGCGCTGCTGCTGCTCTATCCGCGGCTGCCGATGGCGCGCATCGTCGGCTCCGATATCGCGCATGCGGTGCCGCTGACGCTGGTCGCCGGTATCGGCCATTGGGCAATGGGTTCGGTCGACTGGGCGCTGATGGCCGTGCTGCTGATCGGCTCGCTGCCCGGCATCATCATCGGCAGCTACTGCGCGGTTCGCGTGCCGGAAACGGTGCTGCGGCTGCTGCTGGCCACCGTGTTGATCGTGGTGGCCAGCAAGCTTGCCGTCAACGAGTTGCACATCTCGACCGAAAGTCTCGCGGCCGCAGCCCGCAGCATCACGCACTAGAATTCCGGTCGCGCGTTGCCCCGCAATGTCCTATTCCGCAGTCCAACCGCCGTCGATCGACAGATTGGCGCCGGTGATCTGGGCGGCATCGTCGCCGCACAGGAACAGCGCGAGCGCCGCGACCTGTTCCGAGGTCACGAATTCCTTGGTCGGCTGCGCGTCGAGCAGCACGTCGTTGATGACCTGCTCCTTGGTCAGGTTGCGCGCCTTCATGGTCTCCGGAATCTGCTTCTCGACCAGCGGCGTCCAGACATAGCCGGGGCTGATGCAGTTGCAGGTGATCTTGAAGGTCGCAAGCTCCAGCGCCACCGTCTTGGTGAGCCCGGCGATGCCGTGCTTGGCCGAGACATAGGCCGACTTGAACGGCGACGCGACCAGCGAATGGGCCGACGCCGTGTTGATGATGCGGCCCCAGCCACGCTTCTTCATGCCGGGCACCGCGGCGCGAATGCCATAGAATGCCGACGACAGGTTGATGGCGATGATGGCTTCCCACTTCTCCGGCGGGAACTCCTCGATCGGCGACACGAACTGGATGCCGGCATTGTTGACGAGGATGTCGACCCCACCGAAGGTCTTCTCGCCGAGCGCGATCATTTCGGCGATCTCGGCGGGCTTGGTCATGTCGGCGGGCGAATGCACGGCGCGAACCTTGAAGTCGGTCTCGATGCCGGAGCGCTCGCGCTCGATGTCGGCAGGAACCCCCATGCCGTTGAGCACGATATTGGCGCCGGCGCCGGCGAACGCGCGCGCATAAGCCAATCCGATGCCGCTGGTGGAGCCGGTCACGACGGCGGTTTTGCCTTTCAAAATACCCATTCCATTCACTCCTGCTTGGCGCCGGGGGTCCTGGGAACATCCCCCGACATATCATAGGCCATCATGGTCTCGCCGGACTGCGGACGCTCGAGCACCTCCTTGTGGCGCATCGACTGATGAACGTCGCGGACGCCCGCGTCCCAGTGCTCGACCATGGCGACGTGTGAGAAGTCGTAGTCCTTGGACGAGGTTTCGTAGTTCTTGCTCTTGTAGATCAGGTGCACCACGGTGACGGTGTTTTCCTTGGCCGCGTTGCAGAGCACTTCCACCGAAGGATCGGTCCTGAGTTCGTCGGGCAATTTTCCGAGCAGTTCGCGCAGCGCCTTGCGTGTATTGTGCAGTTGCCTGTTCTTGTCGGTCGCCATCCGGGTGCGGCTGGAATAGCGGATGTCCTTTTCGCGCTCGGCGGCTTCCAGCAGCGATGTCGGCAGATCGCCGGTCGCGCTGAACAGGTCGACCTGGAAGATCAGGAGATCGCGGTTGGTTTCCTCAGCCAGCACGAAATCGAGCGGCGTGTTGGAGGCAATGCCGCCGTCCCAATAATGCTCGCCCTCGATCTCGACGGAAGGAAAGCCCGGCGGCAGCGCGCCCGAGGCCATGATGTGCTCCGGCTCGATCTTCTTGCCCAGCTTCCTGAACTCGACATTGTCGAAATACTGCAGATTGCCCGAGACCACGCCGACCGCGCCGACGCTGAGCCGCGTCTTCAGATCGTTGATGCGGTCGAAGTCGACCAGCCGCTCCAGCGTCTTCTTCAGGGGCGCGGTGTCGTAATAGCTCTGCGACTGCCGGCTGCCGGGCGGCCACAACGGAGCCGGCGGAACGCGCGGCGTGAAGAAGCCGGGCACGCCAAAGGTCGCGATCAGCGCGGCGCTGGTCTCGTTGAACAGCGAGCGCGCGCGATCACCCGGCGTCACCGGATTCCAGGAGACCGGCGAGGATACCATCTCCCAGAATTCCTTGAGGCGATCGACGCGCGTCGAGTTTTCGTTGCCGGCAATGATCGCCGCGTTGATCGCGCCGATCGAAATGCCCGCAATCCATTCCGGCTCGAAGCCGGAGCGGCACAGCGCGTGAAAGGCACCAGCCTGGTAGGAGCCAAGCGCGCCGCCGCCCTGCAGCACCAGCACTTTCTGCGCCATCGCGGGCGTGGTGGCTGGCGCGGATTGGGGAAACTCCATTGTGGCCCTCGGCTATTGGGCGATGAAGGACGCACCGTGGCGACAGTTCGCGACGGCGTCAATCAGGGAGATCGAAGCAAGGATCACGCCGAATTTATCGCTTTGTGATGAGCGGGAGCCCGGCGGCGTAACGGCTTCAGGTTGATGCAAGAATAAGCGTCCAGAACACCTTGTATTTGGTGTTCGGAGCATAAGCCGCCGCGATGCCCAATTTTGTGACACCGTTCTTGAGCATGTTGGCCTTGTGCGGCGGCGAGTCGCGCCAGCCCGAAAAGGCCTCCGCCAGCGTATGGTATCCGGCCGAGACGTTCTCGACCGCCAGCGTGGCCGGATATCCGGAGGCTTTCAGCCGCTTCTCCAGCGGGCCCTTCACGTCGTGGTCCATCTTGTTGCGGGCGGCCATCGCCTGGGATTGCTGCTCGGCGAGCCGGGTCAGTTCCGGATCGACCACCACCGTGCCGAGGCCGTTGTTCTGGCGGTATTGCGAGATCATGATCGCGGCCGCGGCCGTATCAAGCGCAGCGCCGGGCTTCGACATGTCGACATACATCGACGGCTGCTCCGGAAGCTTGACGTCGCCTGCACAGCCGGCAAGCAGCAGAAGCCCGATAATGGCGATGGCCGCCCGTTTCACCAATATATCCCCCGAATCCCTCAAGGCTGGACGGCCGTTGTTGCATACCAACCGTGGCTGAAAGGTGAACGGGGGTGGAATTCTGCCGACGCCATCAATCCTGGGCGGCAAAAATCCGGTAGCGGCGGGGCTGCAGGCCGATGATCTCGCCGGCCTGGAGTTCCCGGTCCCGGGGGGCGTCGATCTCGATCACGGTATCGCCCCCACCATCCGTCAAGGCGACCTCCGCCCGCTGGATCGGACCGAACGAGCGGACGTGGCGTACCGCGCCCTCCAGCGAGCCGGTTCCGGCCGGCCCGATCTGCATGTCGTGGCGACGCACGAACAGTTTTGACGCACCGGCGGCGGCGCCTTCCGCGGCAATGTTCAGCGGCCGGCCGCCGAGATGCACCGAGCCGCCGGCAACCTCCACCGGCAGCACGATGGATTCGCCGATGAAGCCGTGGACGAAGGCGGTCGCGGGGTTGTCGTAGACATCGCCGGGCGTGCCGATCTGCTCGATGCGCCCCTTGTCCATCACCACCACGCGGTTGGCGACCTCAAGCGCCTCTTCCTGGTCATGGGTGACGAAGATCGAGGTGACGTGGATCTCGGAATGCAGCGAGCGCAGCCATTGCCGCAACTCCTTGCGCACCTTGGCGTCCAGCGCGCCGAACGGCTCGTCGAGCAAGAGGATGCGCGGCTCGATCGCGAGCGCGCGCGCCAGCGCGATGCGCTGCCGCTGGCCGCCGGAGAGTTGGCTCGGATAGCGATTGGCGAGCCAGTCGAGTTGCACCAGATCGAGCAATTCCTTGACGCGGGCACGGATCGTCGCCTCGTCCTTGCGGACGGCACGCGGCTGCACGCGCAGGCCGAAGGCGACGTTCTCGAACACCGTCATGTGGCGGAACAGCGCGTAGTGCTGGAACACGAATCCGACATGGCGCTCGCTCGCGCCGTGCCCGAGCGCGTCCTCGCCGTCGATCGTGACTTCGCCGGCATCCGGCCAGTCGAGGCCCGCGATGATGCGCAGCAGCGTCGTCTTCCCCGAACCGGAGGGGCCGAGCAGCGCCAGCAATTCGCCCTTGCCGACTTTCAGATCGACATCGTCGAGCGCGGCAAACGTACCGAACTTCTTGACGATGTTTTTGACTTCAATGGTCACGCGGATCGTCCTTTGGGGGTTGTCCCTCGTCCAGGCGCTGTTCGAGAACGGTCTTCACGACCAGCGTAATCAGGGCCAGCATCGCCAGCAGCGAGGCGATCGCAAACGAGGCCACGAATTGATATTCATTATAGAGGATCTCGACCAATAGCGGCATGGTGTTGGTCTCGCCGCGGATATGGCCAGATACCACCGACACCGCACCGAACTCGCCCATGGCGCGCGCGTTACACAGCAATACGCCATAGAGCAGGCCCCATTTGATATTGGGCAGAGTGACGCGGAAGAAGGTCTGCAGGCCTGACGCGCCCAGCGAGATCGCGGCTTCCTCTTCCTGCGTCCCCTGCTCCTGCATCAGGGGGATCAGCGAGCGGGCAACGAACGGAAACGTGACGAAGATGGTCGCCAGTGCGATGCCCGGCACCGCGAACAGGATGTGGATGTCGCGGGCCTGCAGCCAGCTGCCCCAATAGCCCTGCGCGCCAAACAGCAGCACGAAGACCAGGCCGGAGATGACCGGACTGACCGAGAACGGCAGGTCGATCAGCGTGATCAGGAAGGTCTTGCCGGGGAAATCGAACTTCGTGATCGCCCAGGCCGCGATCACGCCGAACACCAGATTGAGGCTGACGGAGATCGCCGCCACCAGCAGCGTGAGCCTGATCGCGGAGAGCGCCTCCGGCTCGGACAGCGCGGCAAGATAGGCGCTGATGCCCTTGGAGAAGGCCGAGGCGAATACCACCACCAGCGGCAGCACGACGAAGATCGTGAGAAAGGAAATCGCCAGCGCAACGATGATGAACCGGATCGGCCTGGGCTCGTTTAGCAGATCCCTTGAGGCAGCGATCCGGCGCGCACGGTCGCTTACCTCGTGTATGGCCGGTGGAGGAATGGCGAGGTCCGCGGTTGAGGTGTAGGCCCGCATCGGGGACGCCGAAGTCAAAAAGCTCGTTTCCGTCGACATCGATCAGCCCTCAATGCGCGGGAATGCGGGTTTGCGCCCAGCGCTGCAGGCGATTGACGGCGAAGATGATCACGAAGGCAGCGAGCAGCATGACGACGGCGATCGCGGTTGCGTCGGCATAGCGGAATTCGGACAGGCGGATCACGATCAGGAGCGGTGCGATCTCCGAGACGTTCGGCAGGTTTCCGGCGATGAAGATCACCGAACCGTATTCGCCGACGGCGCGGGCGAACGCCAGCGCAAAGCCGGTCAGCAGCGCCGGGGTCAGGCTCGGCACGATGACCCGAAACACCGTATGCCAGCGATTGGCGCCGAGGCTGGCCGCGGCCTCCTCGATCTCGGGATCGAGATCGATCAGGACGGGCTGCACCGTGCGCACCACGAAGGGAATACCGATGAACACCATCGCCAGGAAAATGCCGATCGGCGTGAACGCCACCTTGATGCCGAGTTCGGCCAGGGGCGCGCCAAGCCAGCCCTTCTGCGCGAACAATTGCGTCAGCGCCACGCCGGCCACCGCGGTCGGCAGCGCAAAGGGGATGTCGACGATGGCATCGAACAGCCGCCGGCCCGGAAAGCGGTAGCGCACCAGCGCCCACACGATGATCGTGCCCATCACCAGGTTGACGCAGGCCGCCGCAAAGGAAAGGCCGAACGAAATCTTCAGCGCATTCAAGGTGCGGCGGCTGGTGAGGATTTCCCAGAATTGTCCGGGCGAAAGCTCGAGCGTCTTGAGAAACAGGCCGGCGAGCGGAATGAGGATGATGACGGAAAGCCAGGTCAGGGTCAGTCCCATGGTAAGGCCAAACCCGGGCAGGCTGCTTCGCCGCGCGACCGCTGTGCTCACATATCCCCCTGCTTCTGCTCCGGCCGCCTGCTCGCCAGATCAATTCTTGTAAATCTGGTCGAAAATGCCGCCTTCGCCGAAGTGATCTTTCTGCGCCTTGGTCCAACCACCGAAAACGTCGTCGATGGTGAAAAGTTCGACCTTGGCGAAGGATTTTTCGTACTCTTTCGCGATCTCCGAATCGCGCGGACGATAGGAATTGCGTGCGGCGATTTCCTGACCTTCCCTGGTATACCAATATTTCAGATAGGCCTCGGCGACCGCGCGGGTGCCCTTCTTGTCGGCAACCTTGTCGACGATGGCGACCGGCGGCTCGGCGAGGATCGACAGCGGCGGCGCCACGATCTCGAACTTGTCCTTGCCGAATTCGCGCTGCGCCAGGAACGCCTCGTTCTCCCACGCCAGCAGCACGTCGCCGACACCGCGCTCGACAAAGGTCACCGTCGAGCCGCGGGCGCCGGTATCCAGCACCGGCACGTTCTTGAAGAGGTCGGCAACGAACTTCCTGGCCTTGTCGGCCGAACCATATTTCTTTTCGGCAAAACCCCACGCCGCGAGGTAATTCCAGCGCGCGCCGCCCGACGTCTTCGGGTTCGGTGTGATCACCTGCACGCCGGATTTGATCAGGTCATCCCAATCCTTGATGGCCTTCGGGTTGCCCTTGCGCACCAGGAACACGATCGTCGAGGTGTAGGGCGCGGCATTGAGCGACAGCTTCTTCTGCCAATCCGTAGCCAGGAGGCCCTTGGCGGCGATGGCGTCGATGTCATAGGCGAGCGCCAGCGTGACGACATCCGCCTGCAGGCCGTCGATCACGGAACGCGCCTGCGAGCCGGAGCCGCCATGCGACTGCTTGATCTCGACGCTCTTGCCGGTTTCCTTCTGATAGGCCGCAGCGAACGCCTTGTTGAAATCGGCATAGAGCTCGCGCGTCGGATCATAGGACACGTTGAGCAGGCTGTAGTCGGCGGCAAAGGCCGAACCCGCCCAGAGCAATCCGGCAACCAGCGGCAGAATGCGACGGATCATCATCGATCTCCATTCGGCTCGATGAACCATATCATCAAAGCTGAAGCGCATAAGTCGCGACGAAAGGTCGCTTAGTCAATGAAACCGCGTTTTCTTGTTTTCGGTTCCGCAGCTTCATTGTCCTATCCGGACGGCACCCTACGAGGTTTTCGTGGTGTGGATGCCACATTCGGTCTTTGCCCTGTCGCGCCAACGGCCGGCGCGCGCATCCTCGTCGGGCGAGGTGCGGCTCGAACACGGCATGCATCCGACGGACAGGTAACCCGAGGCGACCAGCGGATGCGCAGGCAATTTGGCGAGCTTGTAGATCGCCTCGATCTCTTCGCGCGCCACGTGGGCGAACGGATTGAACTTCAGTTTCTCGCCATCTTCCTCGACGACAGGAATCTCGGCGCGCGCGCCGCCCTGAAAGCGTTTGCGTCCATTGACCCAGCCCGAGAACGGCTTGAGCGCCCGCGCCAACGGCTCCACCTTGCGGATGCGGCAGCAGGCGTCGGGATCGGAAAACCATAGTTCGTTATCGGGATCCTGATGCGACAGCGCCTCTTGCAGCGGCTTGACCGAGCGGACATCGCGAAGGCCGAGCACTGATGTCAGCGTGTCGCGATAGGCGAGCGTCTCCTCGAACAGCCAGCCGGTGTCGAGGAAGATCACAGGGATCGCGGGATCGACGTCGGCCATCACCTTGAGCAGCGCCGCCGATTCCGTGCCGAACGACGACACCAGCGCAAGCCGTTCGCGGCCGACGGTCTTCAGCGCAGTCTCGATGATGTGCGCCGGCGAGGCGTGACGCAGCGTATCGGCAAGCGTCTGCGCCGAATGACGGAGCGCGGGCTCGGTGGCGAGCGCACGCTGTAAAGTCGTGGTCACTGGCCGGCACTCTCCGAATGACGCAGCTGCATCCGCCGGTTGAGCGCGGTGACGCGTCCATCGCCGGTCGGCTGGTAGAACACGGAGTAGCGCTTCATGGTCTCGGCAAAGGCTTCGGCGTCGGCGTCCTTCTTGACCTCGAAGGCGTCGAAACCGGCGCGTGTCATGAACACGAACTGGTCGCGCAGCACCTGGCCGGTGGCGCGCAGCTCGCCGTCATAGCCGTGGCGCTCGCGCAGCAGGCGGGCCTGGCTGTAGGCCCGACCGTCGCGGAAGGTCGGGAACACCAGCGCGACGGCGGCGAGCCGATCGAGATAGGGCACGAGATCGTCGACGGCGCGACTGTTCGGCCAGATCACGCCGGTCTTGCCCGCGCGATCGAGAATCGCTTCCGGATCCTCGAGGAAGCGCGCCGCCGTGATCAGAACCGCGCCGTCGCCGGGCAGTTCGGCGCCGTCGGCGACGTGAACGAACAGATCGGTGGTTATTCCAGCGTTCTTAACGAGTGGCATAGACACGCTCCTTGAAAGGCTCGACGCCCAGACGCTTCACCGTGTCGACGAACAATTCCTCGGGACGGTCGCGCAGCGCGAGATAGGCTTCGACGATGTCTTCGATCACGTCGGCCACTTCGGCATAGGGAACGGCCGGGCCGATCAGGGCGCCCATCTGCGCGTTCTCGTCGGCGCGGCCGCCGATGGTGATCTGATAGTATTCCTCGCCGTTCTTCTCGACGCCGAGGATGCCGATATGGCCGACATGGTGATGGCCGCAGGCATTGATGCAGCCGGAGATGTTGATGTGCAGCCGGCCGATCATGTCGGCCGTGTCGTGATTGGCGAAACGCCGGGTCAGTTCCTGCGCGATCGGAATCGAGCGCGCATTGGCCAGCGAGCAGTAGTCCAGCCCCGGGCAGGCGATGATGTCGGTCACCAGGTTGACGTTCGGCGTGGCGAGCCCGAGCCGGTCGAGCGCCTTCCAGAGCTGCGGCAGGTCGCGCTTGGCGACATGCGGCAGCGCCAGGTTCTGTTCGTGGCCGACGCGAATCTCGCCGAAGGAATAGCGGTCGGCGAGATCGGCGACCGCATCCATCTGGTCGGCGGTGGCGTCGCCGGGCGGGCCGCCTACCGGCTTCAGCGACAGCGTCACGATCGAATAGCCCTGCACCTTGTGCGGCGCGACCGAGTTCTTGCGCCAGCGCTCGAACAGCGGATCGGCCGCCGCCTGCTTCAGCTCGTCCGGCATGTGCGGCAGCTTTTCGTAAGCCGGATAGGAGAAGCGCGAGCGCACCTCCTCGATGGCGGAATGATCGAGCGTCAGGGAACTGTGCCCCATCTGCTTCCATTCCTCCTCGACCTCGCGCGAAAACTTCTCGATGCCAAGCTCGTGGACCAGGATCTTGATGCGGGCCTTGTAGATGTTGTCGCGGCGGCCGTACTGGTTGTAGACGCGCAGGATCGCCTCGACATAGCTCAGGATGTCGCGACCGGCCACGAACGGCTTGATGATCTTGGCGATGAACGGGGTACGCCCGAGGCCGCCGCCGACCAGCACCTCGAAGCCGGTCTCGCCGTCGGCATTCTTGTGCAGACGCAGGCCGATGTCGTGGATCTTGATCGCGGCGCGATCGTGCTCGGACGCGGTGATCGCGATCTTGAACTTGCGCGGCAGGAACGAGAATTCCGGATGCAGCGTGGTGTGCTGGCGCAGGATTTCCGACCAGATGCGGGGATCCTCGACCTCGCCCGGCGCAACGCCGGCCCACTGGTCCGAGGTGACGTTGCGCATGTTGTTGCCGGAGGTCTGCATCGCATGGATGCCGACATCGGCGAGATCGGCCAGTGCATCGGGCAATTCGGCCAGCTTGATCCAGTTGAACTGGATGTTCTGCCGCGTGGTGAAATGGCCGTAGCCGCGGTCATAGCGCCGCGCGATATGCGCGAGCCGGCGCAACTGCTTCGACGACAGCGTGCCATAGGGGATAGCGACGCGGAACATGTAGGCGTGCAGCTGCAGGTACACGCCGTTCTGCAGGCGCAACATCTTGAATTCGTCCTCGGTGAGCTCGCCGGCAAGGCGGCGCTTCACCTGATCGCGGAATTCCGAGACGCGTTCGTTGATGAGCGTGCGGTCGAGTTCGTCATATGCGTACATGATGGACTAGCCTTCAGGCCGGAAGAAGGTCGATGGTGACGCCCTTCGAGCGGATGTGTTCGCGCAGATTGCCGGGCTTGACCGCCCCGCCCTTCAGTTCGACCGGCGCGATATAGGCACCGACCGCGCCGACGTCGTCGGCGGCGCTTTCGGCGAGCAACGCACGCGCGTCATCCGAGGTGCTGACGATCGCGGCCTCCGACAGCGCGGTCGACCAGCCCCTTTGCCCGGTCCGGTAGACCACGGCGCCATCCCAGGTGCGGTTGGCGGTCACCATCGACGGCCCTGCGATTCTGATTTTCTTCTGTTCGAGCGGAGAGGTCATTCGGCAGCATCCAGCAGTTTGGAGAGGACTTGATTGAGGTTTGACCGACGCCACGGCGCGGAATGCGCGACGACGTCGCCGATGATGAGGATGGCGGGGCCGCCATCGATTTTCTCGACCAGCGCGGGAAGGTTTTCCAGCGTCCCGACCACGGCCTTCGCATCCGGCCGCGTCACCCGCGCGAACACGCCGACGGGCGTTTGCGGCAGGCGGCCGGCGGCCAGCAGGCCCGCGCGAATCGACGGCGCGGCCGTCATGCCCATGTAGACCACAATGGTCATCTTCTTGTCCGTCAGCACCGACCAGTCGACGGTTTCGGCGTCCTTGGCCTTGTGCGCGGTCAGGAAGGTGATGCGGAGCGATTCGTGCCGATAGGTCAGCGGCGCCTCGAACTGCGCGGCAGCCCCTAACCCTGCGGTAATGCCCGGCACCACCGAACAGGCGACGCCCGCGGCGCGCAGCACTTCGATCTCTTCCCCGCCGCGGCCGAAGATGAAGGGGTCGCCGCCCTTCAGGCGCACCACGCGCTGTCCTGATTTGGCAGCATCGACCAGGAGCTCGTTGATCGCATCCTGTCCGATGCCGGGCTTGCCGACACGGCGGCCGACCGGAACGCGCGAGGCATCGCGGCGCACCCGATCGAGAATTTCCTGAGAGACCAGTTCATCGTAGTAGACGACGTCGGCGTCCTGCAGGGCGCGCAGCGCCTTGACGGTGAGCAGATCCGGATCGCCTGGTCCTGCGCCGACCAGCGTCACCCGGCCCTCGGCCTTGCCGTCGTTGTCCGCGCCCGCGAAGGCTGAGGGATCGGCGATTTCGTTCAGCGCCTTCTCCGCCTCGCTGTTGCGACCGGCAAGAACCAGCGCGCCGATCGGCCCGTCGATCACGCGCTCCCAGAAACGGCGGCGCAGCGCGAATTCGGGAATGCGCGCATTCATTGCCTTGCGAAAGCTGCCGATGAAGGTGGCGAGATCGCCGATGCGCGCCGGCAGCGCCGCCTCGATGCGCTCGCGGATGCGGCGCGCCACCACCGGCGAGGTGCCGCCGGTGCCGACGGCAACGACGACGTCACCGCGATCGACGATCGCCGGAAAGATGAAGGTGGAATGCGCGAGGTCGTCCATCACATTGACGGGCAGTCCGACCGCCCTCGCGCGCGCCGACATCGCAACGCCGATGTCGCCGGCGCCGGCGCAGAGAATGGCAATGATGCCGCAGAGATCGGCCGAGAGCGGATCGCCGGTGACGGCCTCGATCCGCGCCACGTCGTCAGCGGCGAGGCCCGTGAGATCATGGTTGCCGTCGGTCGCATACCAGCGGACCCGGGCGCCGGCCGCCGCCAGCAGCCGCAGTTTGGCGCGCGCGAGCTCACCCGCTCCAACGAGCAGCACCTTGCCGCTTTGCAAATCCAGGAAGACAGGCAGATAGCGCATCCGACACTCGCTTTCCCCGACCGGGGGGTTGACTGAAATTATTTTCTATTTATGTCTCGATCAAGAGCTACAAAGAGAAAATTATTTCTTCTCTATTGCAGCGCAACTTTAGAATTTTTCCACTCTCAAGTCCAAGGCGCAGAGATGCATCTTCTCGACCATGATTCCAGCGGACAGGGGTTGCACCCCATAGCCCTGCCCGAAGCATCTTTCGTGCCGAAAATTTTTCCCGGCCGGGCCCTGCCGCCGCCCTCGATGGACCACCTCGATGAACTCGAGGCGCAGAGCATCTACATCCTGCGGGAGGCGTTCGCGCGGCTGAAGAAGCTCGCGCTGCTGTGGTCGCTGGGCAAGGATTCCAACGTGATGATCTGGCTGGCGCGCAAGGCCTTCTTCGGCCGCGTGCCCTTCCCGGTACTGCACGTCGACACCGGCAAGAAATTTCCGGAGATGTACGCGTTCCGCGATCGTTTCGGAAAGGAATGGGATCTCGATCTCAAGGTCGAGCCCTGCCCGCCCATCGACGCCGTCGATCCCACTCTGCCGCCGGCCGCACGGTCGGCGGCGCGCAAGACCGAAGGGCTCAAGCTCGCGCTCAACAAATACGGCTTTGACGGCCTGATCGCCGGCATCCGCCGCGATGAGGAAGCCACCCGTGCCAAGGAGCGCGTGTTCTCGCCGCGCGGCCTCGAAGGCGGCTGGGACGTGCGCGATCAGCCCCCGGAATTCTGGGACCAGTTCAACGCCTCGGTGCCGCCGGGCGCGCATTTGCGCATCCACCCGATCCTGCATTGGACCGAGGCCGACATCTGGGCGTACACCAGGCGCGAGAACATTCCGATCATCCCGCTCTACCTGTCGAACAACGGCAAGCGCTACCGCTCGCTCGGCGACGCCGACATCACCTTCCCGGTGGCCTCGACCGCTTCCAACATCGACGAAATCCTGACCGAACTCGACGGCACCAAGGTGCCCGAGCGCGCCGGCCGCGCGCTGGACCACGAGACCGAAGACGCTTTCGAGCGGCTGCGTGTCGCCGGTTACCTCTGACGGACATTTGCTGTGAGCGTCGCCATGAACATGATCCTTCCCGCCAGCGTTTCGGCCACGCCGAACGGCACCACGTCGATGCCAAATGGCACGACGCGCCCCCAGGTCCGCATCGTCATCGTCGGCCATGTCGACCACGGCAAATCCACCCTGGTCGGCCGCCTGCTGCATGAGACCGGCAGCCTGCCCGAGGGCAAGCTTGAAATGCTGAAGGCGGTCAGCGCACGGCGCGGCATGCCGTTCGAATGGTCGTTCCTGCTCGATGCGCTGCAGACCGAGCGCGACCAGGGCATCACCATCGACACCACGCAGATCCGCTTCCGCACCCGCTCGCGCGACGTCGTGCTGATCGACGCGCCCGGCCATGCCGAATTCCTGCGCAACATGATCACCGGCGCCTCGCAGGCCGACGGCGCGGTGCTGATCATCGACGCGCTGGAAGGCGTGCGCGACCAGACCCGGCGGCACGGCTATCTGCTGCATCTGCTCGGCATCAAGCAGGTCGCGATCGTCGTCAACAAGATGGACCGCGTCGATTTCAGCGCCGACCGCTTCAAGGAAATCAGCGACGAGATCTCGGCGCATCTGACCGGCCTCGGCGTAACGCCGTCAGCCGTGATTCCGATCTCTGCGCGCGATGGCGACGGCGTTGCCGAACACACCGCCCGCATCGGCTGGTATCGGGGACCGTCCGTCGTCGAAGCGCTCGACGCGCTCGAGCCGGCGCGCCCGCTGGAGCAGCTTGCGCTGCGCCTGCCGGTGCAGGCGATCTACAAGTTCGACGACCGCCGCATCGTCGCGGGCCGCATCGAATCCGGTCATCTCGCAGCCGGCGATGAAATCGTGATCATGCCGGCCGGCAAGATCGCGAAGATCAGGACCGTCGAGAGCTGGCCGGTGACGCCGCTCAAGGGCGGTCACGGCGCCGGCCGCTCGGTCGGCATCACGCTCGACCGCGAATTGTTCATTGAGCGCGGCGACGTTATCGCGCATGCCGGCGCCACCCCGCGCGACACGCGGCGAATTCGCGCCCGCATTTTCTGGCTGCACGACAAGCCGCTGTCGAAGGGCGATCAGATCCTGATCCGACTCGGCACGCGGGAAACCCGCGCCAGCGTGGTCGCGATCGAGAAGGCGGTCGACCCCGGCGAACTCTCCAACGAGGAGACCAAGGCGATCGCGCGCAACCATGTCGGCGAAATCGACATCTCGCTGGCGCAGCCAATCGCGGCCGACCCCTATCAGGACAATCCGCGCACCGGGCGGCTGGTGATCGAAGTCAACGGCCGTATCGCCGGCGGCGGTCTCGTGCTGTCGGTCGATGCCGGACAGCGCGCCGTCCCGGTCGACATCGTGCCGGTCGAATCCGCGCTGCGCCCCGAGGAACGCTCGGCGCGCTATCGCCACAACGGCGCGGTGGTCTGGCTGACCGGCCTGCCGGGCGCCGGAAAATCCACGCTCGCGCGGGCGCTGGAGCGCCGCCTGTTCTCGCGCGGCGGTTCGCCGATCCTGCTCGATGGCGACACGCTGCGCGCGGGTCTCAATGGTGATCTCGGTTTTTCGGCAAAGGACCGCACGGAGAACATCCGCCGGCTGGCTGAAGTTGCAACCCATCTGGCGCGAAACGGGCACATCGCGGTGGTCGCCGCGGTATCGCCGTCGGCGGAAGATCGCGCCGCCGCACGCCGCATCGCCGACGCCTCGTTCCGCGAGATCTATGTCGCAACGCCCGCCGAGGTCTGCGAGAGCCGAGATCCCAAGGGCCACTACGCCAAGGCGCGCGCCGGCACGCTGGTGGCGTTCACCGGGATCGGCAATGACTACCAGCCGCCGGTCCAGGCCGAACTGAGCATCGACACCTCGGGCAAATCGGTCTCCGATGCGACCGACCAGATCGAGCGGATGCTGGCGGAAACCGGCATTCTGTTCGACGAACTGGTCGATCTGGCGGCGAATATCTAACGGCTGTCAGTAGGATGGGTTGAGCCCTTCGCGAAACCCATCATCTTCGCAGACCACGACTGGCATCGTTTGCGGAGTTACAGCAGCAACCTTCCGACTGGGTGCGCCCTCGCGTTGAGTGATGGGTTTTACGAAGAGTTCAACTCCATCACGGAAGGTAATTTTTACTAATCTGCGGATATTCCGGGAATACATTCTGCGCGTGCTCATGCAAGATCACGCGATCGAAATGCCGCTCAACCAGCCGAATATCCGTTCCAATGCCACAGAAGAGGACCGTGACGAAGTCGTCATGCGTTAGAAGCGTCTTTCGTGCACGACGCTGGTCCCGGAAGCATGCGGCCCGCGGTTGATAGGCCTCTGCTTGCCCAATCGACAAAGGCTCACGGTTGCGCTTCATTTCGATGTGCAATGCGATTTTCCTCCCCGCCGAGTTCCGCAAAAAGAATATCGCGTCAATTTCCATGGAGACCGACTTGTCGATGCGGCAATCGCAGGATTGGCAAGGCTCATACCAATAATTCGACCAGAACGGGCAGGTCATGGAGTCGGTCGGATCTCGCTTTTTCCATTGCTCCTGCCACAGCGGCTCAGCATCTGCATAAGCCTGGGCATATTTCGTCCCGTCCAATAGGAACATGCGCGACGTAGCCTCATCCCTCACCCCGCGAGCAATTGCAGCCAGATAAGGTTGAGCAGCCAACTGGTAGCGGCAGGTGCCATGATCGTAGAATTCTGGCATCTGACATTCCTCCCTTTTGCTAACACGCCGCCTTGAAGTTGTGAGCGTTGCGCGACTAGTCGAAGCGGCCCGCAAGCGCAACGGATGGCTCAACCGCTTGCGAGCCAGTCGCATTGCTCCATGGATCAGTCTCGCTCGCCAAACTTGCCATTGTGCACGGCCGCATCGCCCGCCCAATCCTCCGGATAGATCCCAAGCTTCACCATGCGATGGAACGACGAAAACGGCCAGTCCCGCACGCGTGTTACGAGCCCATGTTTAACCGGGTTGATGTGGATGTAATCGACGTGACGCGCAAAATCGTCCTCATCGCGGATCGTATGTTCCCAGTAGCGCCGTTGCCAAATGCCGCGTTCGCCTCTGGCGGCACGGCTTTCGGATATTCGTTCGCCGGAAGGAAGACTGTGCGAAAACGTCGACTTGATAAGCTGCCAGCGCGTGGCGAAATCCGCATCACCTTCCGGTAGCGTCCAGACGGCGTGGAGGTGATCCGGCAAAACGATCATCGCATCGATCGTGAATGGATGCCGGTGTCGCACCTTTCGAAACGCGTTGCGTAATTCTTCGATATGCTCCGTTAGCAGTTGCAGCCTTCGTTCCGCCAGATTGACGGTGAAGAAGAAGCTACCTCCGGTGATGAAGTTACGACGATAGCTGGTCATGCGGCGCGCGGAAGGATGGGTTTCGCAAAGGGCTCAACCCATCCTACAAGCCATCTCGCGCCCGCAACAAGCACGGTCGGCAGGGTGGGTTGAGCCCCTGAAGAAGCCCGTCAGCTTCGCAAACCGGCGGCAACCTGATCCCACAACTGGCCCTCTGATTGTGGGCCTTAGGAGCGACGGGTTTCGCAAAGAGTTCAACCCATCCTACTTTCTGGCGGCCAATATCTAGATCTAGCCCTTTTGGGGCCTTCTCATCGACCCGGCTTTAGGGCTAAAAGGGCGGCCAACGTCGCCCTTTTTGGCGCGTTTTTTGCTGCTTTTGGCCAGAAGGCAGCCTGTAACCGCCATTTCTCTTGAGAAAGCCCATCATGAAGCGTGTCGATGCCCACGGACTGAAGATCGCCCCTGTCCTGTTCGATTTCATCGCCAAGGAGGCGGCCCCCAAGAGCGGGATCGCGCCTGACGCGTTCTGGGCAGGCGTGGCGGCCATCATCAAAAAGCTGGGGCCGAAGAATCGCGAGCTGCTCGCCTTCCGCGACGCGCTGCAGAACAAGATCGACGACTGGCATCGCGCCAACAAGGGCAAGGCATTCGACGTCAACGCCTATACCGCCTTCCTCAAGGAGATCGGCTATCTCCTGCCGGAGCCGGCGACCCACAAGGTCGAGACATCAAATGTCGACGAGGAAATCGGCAAGATCTGCGGGCCGCAGCTCGTCGTTCCCCTGACCAACGCCCGCTACGCGCTGAACGCGGCGAATGCGCGCTGGGGCTCGCTCTATGATGCGTTCTACGGCACCGACGCGATCCCGCACGATCCGAGCGAGGCTGGCCGGGGCTTCAACAAGGCGCGCGGCGACAAGGTGATCGCCAAGGCAAAAGCCTTCCTCGACGCGGCCGTACCGCTCGCGACCGGCAGCCACACCGACGTGACGTCGTACAGCGTGATCGCCGGCCAGCTCGCGGTGAAGCTGAAGAGCGGCAACGCTACCGCGCTGAAGACGGCTGCGCAGTTCGCCGGCTACCAGGGCGATGCCGCGCAGCCTTCCGCGATCCTGCTGGTCAACAACGGCATGCATATCGAGGTGAAGATCGACCACAGCAACGTGATCGGCAAGGACGATCCCGCCGGCGTCGCCGACATGATCCTGGAATCGGCGGTCTCCACCATTCTCGACATGGAAGATTCGGTCGCCGCCGTCGATGCCGAGGACAAGGTGCTGGTCTATCGCAACACGCTCGGCCTGATGGACGGCACGCTGTCGGCCGATTTCGAAAAGGGCGGCAAGACGCTGAAGCGTTCGCTCAACCCTGACCGCGTCTACAAGACGCCTGACGGCAAGGATCTCACGCTGCACGGCCGCAGCCTGCTGTTGATGCGCAATGTCGGCCACCACATGTTCACCGACGCCGTGCTCGACGAGAGGGGCGAGGAGATTCCGGAAGGCCTGCTCGATGCCGCCGTCGCCGGCCTGCTCGCGATCCACGACCTCAAGGGTTCTTCGAAAACCAAAAACAGCCGCACCGGCTCGATCTACATCGTCAAGCCGAAGATGCACGGCCCTGACGAGGTGGCGCTGACCTGCGAACTGTTCAGCGACGTGGAAAAGCTGCTCGGCCTGCCCGAGAACACCATGAAGGTCGGCATCATGGACGAGGAGCGCCGCACCACGGTCAACCTCAAGGCCTGCATCCAGAATGCGTCGAAGCGCATCTGCTTCATCAACACCGGCTTCCTCGACCGCACCGGCGACGAGATCCACACTTCGATGGAAGCCGGCCCGATGATCCGCAAAAACGACATGAAGGCGCAGCCCTGGATCAAGGCCTATGAAGACTGGAACGTCGACATGGGCCTGATCGACGGCCTGCCCGGCCATGCCCAGATCGGCAAGGGCATGTGGGCGGCGCCGGACAAGATGGCGGACATGCTGACCCAGAAGCTCGGCCATCCGCAGGCCGGCGCGACCACCGCATGGGTGCCCTCGCCGACCGCCGCGACGCTGCACGCGCTGCATTATCACCAGGTCAACGTGATCGCGCGCCAGCAGGAACTCACCAGGGGCGGCCAGCGCGCAAAACTCTCCGACATCCTCACCATCCCGGTGTCGCAATCGAACTGGGCGCCCGATGACGTCAAGCAGGAGATCGACAACAACTGCCAGGGCATTCTTGGCTATGTCGTGCGCTGGATCGACCAGGGCGTCGGCTGTTCCAAGGTGCCTGATATCCACGACGTCGGCCTGATGGAAGACCGCGCCACCTTGCGCATCTCCAGCCAGCATCTGGCGAACTGGCTGGCGCATGGCGTCGTCAGCAGGGACCAGGTGATGGAATCGCTGAAGCGCATGGCCGTCGTGGTCGACAAGCAGAACGCCGGCGATCCGCTCTACAAGCCGATGGCGCCTTCGTTCGACGGCGTTGCGTTCCGGGCCGCCTGCGACCTCATCTTCAAGGGCCGCGAGCAGCCGAACGGCTACACCGAATTCATCCTCACCGCGCGCCGCCGCGAAGCCAAGGCGGCGGGCTGATCACATCATCACGGTCACGATGCCGCATCGCTAATCGAGGAACACCTGAGCTTGTTGTCCGTTGATTGTCATCCCAACATTGAAGGAGATGGCGATGGACTGGAACAGGGTTGAAGGTAACTGGAAGCAGTTCAAGGGCTCGGCGAAGGAAAAGTGGGGCAAGCTCACCGATGACGATCTCAACGTCATCGAGGGCCGCCGCGAGCAGCTTGAGGGCAAGCTGCAGGAACGCTACGGCTTCGCCAAGGACCAGATCCGCAAGGACGTGGACGACTGGTTCGGAACCCTGAAATAATCAAGCAAGCGAAAGCCCCGGCCGAAAAACCGGGGCTTTTCGTTGCGCCGGCTAGATCGAGATGTATCGGAGCAGCGAGATCACGCCGAGGATGATCACCACGACGCGCGCGATCTGCTTGGCGCGGCCGTCGAGCGGCAGCAGGTTGACCAGATAGAGGACGAGGATAACGACCAAAAACGTGATGAGTATGCTGACGAGCATGCGGTTCCCCCTTTGGGCATTTGGCTGGAAATGCGCTGGTAGCGATTTGTTAACGTGAACGCCGGCAGGGGGTTCCCGCATGCGGAACTTCAAGCCCTTTGGCGAAAAAGCCAATCATTTCAAATCAATCCCGTAGTATTACGCGGTTCCCGCTTGGATAAGTATTTACGCTTTTCCCGCCAAATGGCCGCGAAGCCTCTGGGGAAGCTCATGTTGAATCGTCTGACCGTATCCGCGCTATTGAAAATCGTCATCCTGGCCACGTCGTTCAGCGTTGTGGTCGGATTCTCGCTCAATGCCTGGGATTCCTGGGGCCGCTTGCAGGCGGCAAGCCGCATTGCGGTCATCGGCGATGCCTCCGCGAACATCTTCAAGGCGATGCACAATCTGCGCACCGACCGCTCGACGACCACGCGGCTGCTGAATTCCGATGCGCCGATGGACGCCGACATCGAGAAATACCTGCGCAACATCCGCGACACCGAGATGCCGGCGATGGGCAAGGCGCTCGGCCTGCTCGGCGGCGTGCAATTCGCGCAAGGGCAGACGCTCGTGCCGGAATTCGACAAGCTCTACAAGACGATGGGCACCCTGCAGAGGGAATTCTGGGAGGCCGTGGCCCAGCCGAAGGCCTCGCGCCGCCCGACGCTCGTCAAGGATTACACGGACGCGGCGAACGGGATGCTGGAGGTGCTCGAAAAGCTTTCCGGCGCGCTTGCCGCCGCCGTCAACCACCAGGACGCGACGATCGACCAGTTGCTGGCGATCAAGCAGATCGCCTGGCTGTTGCGCAACACCGCGGGTGAAGCCTCGCTGATCGTTTCGACCGGGCTCAGCGCCGGCAAGGTTTCGCCGGAGACGCAGAGCCAGCAGCTTGGCAATCAGGTCACCGCGTTCCTCGGCAAGATCCGCGCAGCTTAGACGGCTCTCACTCCCGCGCCACGACCGGCGCGCGGGCGTATTTGGCGCGGATCTTTTCGGACACCGGGGAGAAATTCAGCTCGGCGCCGCGTTTGTCGGCGCTGCGGCCGGCGACCTGCAGGCCGTTCTCGCCGGCGACGATGTCGCCCTTGCGCAACGTCGGGTCATCCTCGATCTTGACCGGGGCAAGCCCGATCTGGTCCTTGCCGTTGCAGGTGCAGCCGCTGACCAGTTCGTTGCGGTAGCGGAACGCGTTCGGCAGATCCGAATAGGATTTTCCGTTGTCGGCGGTCGCGTCGTCGATCGTGCTGCCGGAGTAAACCTTGGTCTCGCTCGCCGGGCAGAGCTTGTTGCAGGACGCGGCCCGGCTCGCATTGTCCGACGCGGTCACCGGGAAGTAGCGTCCGTCGCAGGTCCGCACGCAATAGGCCTGGCCACCGCCTCCGCCGGAATAGCGCGCGCGCCTCTCGCTGCGCGGCGCAGGGACCTGGTCGTCGTCGCCGGCGAACGGCATCCGGATGTATCGCTGCTGCGGTTGCGGCTGGTTGAAGCCACCGAACATCTGCGAGAAAAAGTCCTGTGCCTGCGCAACAGGCGCCAGCACGGACGCGCATACCATCGCGGCCGTCCCCCATGCCGCCAGTCTTCCCATTCGCATCGAGCTTCTCCCGTTACGCAACACGGCGCTTCATCAGTTCACTTGCGGCGCAATAAGGTTCATCGCCTGGCGGCCGGAGGGCGCTCCCTCCACCGCGCGCGGAGGCGCGCCGAGCGGACGAACCGTCCTGCCATCTCCGCCACGCGCCATCACCGGCGCGCGCTTCGGCAGCACCACCACCTTGGCGCCGACCTCGACACGGTTGAACAGGTCGGTAACGTCCTCATTGGTCAGACGGATGCATCCCGATGAGACGAATTTTCCGATCGTCGAGGCATCGTTGGTGCCGTGGATGCGGTATTGGCTGGTACCGAGATACATCGCCCGCGCGCCCAGCGGATTGCCGGGACCGCCGGCCATGAAGCGCGGCAGATAGGGCTGGCGCGCGATCATTTCCGCCGGCGGATGCCAGTCCGGCCATTCCGCCTTGCGGCTGACCGTCTGCACGCCCGACCAGGTAAAGCCCTCGCGACCGACGCCGACGCCATACCTGATGGCCCGGCCCTGGCCGAGCACGTAATAGAGCGTGGTGTTGCCGGTATCGATGACGATGGTGCCCGGCGCCTCGCTGGTGCCGAAGGCGACGACTGCGCGGCGCAGCCGCTCAGGGGTCGCGCTTTCGTCGGAGCCGATCACCTCATCGGCGGGATAGGCGGCCGGCTGGGTGGAAGCATAGCCAAGCGCCTGCGCATTCGCAGGACGCGACAGCGTCAATGGCGTCAGCAATGCAACGCTGATGACGGCGAGCGCGCTCGCGACGCGCGACGAAGGTCGGCGAACGTAGAACTGTGTCATGGGACTGCCCCGTGGGATGTGCATCCTGCGATGCTCTGCCCAACAAACGCCATTCGACGGCTGCGGTTCCGTCCGACCCATGGCATGGCGCTTCACGTCAAGGCCTGTCTCGCTCACGCTTGCGCGATGGAACCCGCATCGCCCCTCGACGTTATGGCCGCAGTCCGTCTCGCGGCGCCGCTTTCGCCGTGTCATCACCGCTTCGGGCGAGGGAAAACCATCGTGAGCGTCACTCCCACCAAGCCTTCGTCCGCCAAGCCTTCGTCCGCTGCGAAGTCTTCATCCCTCACGCCTGCGGCCGCCAAATCTCCGCCTTCCAAGCCTGCCCCGGGCGGCACGCCGGTCACCGACAGCAAGTTCGAATTGCCGCCGGTCATCCGCCGTCAGGAAGTCGTGGCGATCTGCCTCGTCGGCCTGCTGATCATCTGCATCATCACCGGGCTCTATCTCGCCAAGGCGTTCTTCCTGCCGATCACCATGGCCTTCATCGTCGGCACCATGCTGTCGCCGGCCGCAAGTTTTCTCGAGCGCTTCCGGATTCCGCGCGCCCTCGCCGCGGTGCTGATCGTGATCACCGCCACCGCCGGCGCCACTTTCATGGTCGGCCTGATCGGCTCGCCCGCGGTCGAATGGAGCAGCAAGCTGCCGGAGCTTGGCTCGATGCTGAAGGAAAAGCTGCACGTCTTCGACCGGCCGCTCGCGCTCTGGCAGCAACTGCAGAGCACGATCGGCGGCCCCGACAATCTGGGCTCGCTGCACCTGCCGAAGATCGACTGGGTGCAGCCGGCCCTTGAATTCCTGTCACCGACCTTTGCCGAATTCCTGCTGTTCATCGCCACGCTCATCATGTTCATCGCGAGCTGGCGCGACCTGCGGCGCGCCCTGATCATGAATTTCGGCGAGCGCGAGTGGCGCCTGCGGACGCTGCGGATCCTCAACGAGATCGAGGGGCACCTCGGCAACTATCTTCTGATCGTCACCATGATCAATGTCGGCGTCGGCATCATTACCGGCTTGATCTGCGCCATCACGGGCATGCCCAACCCCGCAGGTCTCGGCGCCCTCGCGGCCATCCTGAACTTCATTCCGATCATCGGGCCGGTGGCGATGTTCGCGGTGCTGGTCGTGGTCGGCATTGTCTCGTTCCCGACCTTGGGCGGGGCCCTGCTGGCGCCGGCGATGTTTACCGTCATGACCTTCATGGAAGGCCATTTTCTGACGCCGATGATCGTTGGCCGCCGGCTGGCGCTGAATGCGCTCGCGGTGTTCCTGGCGCTGGCGTTCTGGACCTGGTTGTGGGGGCCGATGGGCGCGTTCCTCTCCTCCCCGCTTCTGATCGTTGCGCTGATCGTGAAGGAGCACCTGATGCCGGATGATGCTCCGCAACTGCCGGAGGGCTAGCGTCTGGAACTTCCTGTTCCATGATGCGTTGGTTCCACAACTGAGTTCGATAACCGGGAGCTTTCGATGTCTGACGCCCTCAAGAATCTGACGGACAAAGCGACCTATGAACGCCTGGAAAAGGACGTAACCGCCGTGAAAAACGATATCGCAGCCCTGACCGATCAGATCACCGACGCGTTGAACAGTTTTGCCGGCACCGCCGGCAAGCAGGCCCGGCGCGGCTACAAGCAGGCGCGCGCCAATGCCGAAGCGGCGGTCGACGACATGTCGGAGCGCGGCAGCGCCATGATGGAAGCCGCGCAGGACGCCGCCTCCTCGATCGAGGAGACGCTGGAGGATGTCATCACGCAGCGGCCGCTGGCGACGGTTGGCCTTGCGCTCGGTCTCGGCTTTCTGATCGGCGTGACCTGGCGCAGATAATTCCCGGCGGCTCTCGCGCCGGCAGACTTCGTGCAGGCAATTCCGGCGCCGGGACTCTTTTCCGGTGCGGGTCGGTCGCGACGCCGCGCGACCTGTTTCGTTGACGTCGTTTTCAGATCGAGGCTCGTCCATGCTTCAGCGCTTCATCGATGATTTCAAGGAATCCACCGGCAGTGCGCTGCGGCTGACCTCACTGGCGATGGCCGCGGCCGTGGCCTTGCTGATCACGACCGCCTTTCTGTGCGCGGCGGCCTTCGTCTTTGTGCTTCAGCATTACGGTCCCGTGCAGGCCTGCCTCACGGGAGCCGCGGTCTTCTTCGTCGTCACCCTGATCGCCGCCGGCTGCTACATGATGCGCAAGCGGCAAATCGCGGCGCGCGCCGAGCAGGCGGCGAGAGCCGCAAAATCCACCGCCCAGAGCATGCTGTCCGATCCGGCGATGCTAGCGGTCGGCATCCAGGTGATCCGCGCCGTCGGCGTCAAGCGTCTGATCCCGATCCTCGCCGTCGGCGGCCTGGCACTGGGCTTCCTCGCCAGCCGCGCCAACGCAGACAGCAACGAGGCGCCGGCGGAGTAGCCGCACACACCACTGTCATCCTCCGCGCATGCGGAGGATCCAGTACGCCGCGGCCTCTCGGTTCAATCATTGGCGTCTCTGAAAACTGGATCGTCCGCCCCAGTGCGCAATTGCGCACAAGGCGGACGATGACAGTTAAATATGACGCTGCGATCTCGCGACATGTTTTGCCCGAGGTTTGTATCTCGTTGGTCGCCCTCTCCAATCTGAGGGCGCAGGGAAGACCGGGTGCGCGCCGCACCCGCGGTCTCGTGTGCTGTTGCGCATAGCAAGAGATGCACACGAGCATACAGGTTCGGCGGGAGCATCCCGGCCTTCCCTGCGCAATGGCTTTACGGCTTACTTCGCGCTCTTCTCGGAGAACGGCTCTTTTGCCTCCGTCGCCCGCAGGACGCTTTCGCACCCTTCGGACTTAACGCCAGCACCACGGCGCCAGAACCACACGACTTCACCGTACGCTTCCGGCGCGCTACGTCTATCGCGCCATCGGCGTCCATCGCATCTCACTGCACGCTGGTGACGATGGCCGACGCCCCTCATCTGCGGTGAGACGAGCGGGATTATCCGCTGATTTGGGGTGAGAACGGAAGCGGAATGTTTTTATTTCCGGGGCTTGACTCGGATTCTGAAAACCAGAAGTGAGTTGCCCGTCGGGCAAACGCATCACAGGCGCCGTCGGGTGGGCAAAGCGACAGCGTGCCCACCGGCCATCACAAGATCGGCGACGCGATCACGTCACGCAGCGGCCGGGCTGGAGCAGCTTGGCGACTTCGGTCAGCATGCTGACCGGCGGCTCGCAGGCGACGGCGGTCTTCGATCCGGCGGGCTTCAATGCATTGGGCCTGGCCGGCGGCTCGGGACGGTTCCGCGCCTCCCTGGCGACGGGAACGCGAACGACCACGGACATGTCGTCGAGGCCCATGGCCCGGATCGTGACCGTCTCGGTGTCCCTGGAGGCGGCCTTGAGCGCCCCGCGATCGGCCTTGCCCGCGCGGTTGACGTCCGACACCGGCGCGGTTGCGGCGAACTGCCGAAAGTCCGAGAGGTCATGGCCGGAGGCGAACTGGACCGCGCCGAATGTTGCGGAACCGGCGAGAACAACAAAAAACGCTTTGAAAATCTGCGACATGACAACCTGTCCCTCGCCCCAATGGCGACGAAGACACAACCCGAAGCGACCCGCAGGAGGTCCGACGCCACTCGATCACTTAACCGTGTACGAAAAATATTCGGAAACAACGGGAACGAAGTCGGGGGCCTCGGAGTCATCCCGGCAGCCGGTTATTCCCCCTGCCCCATTGACCGGCGACGTAGGGCGCGACCGTGGTGATGCCGGTCGCGCCCTGCTTTTTTCGCAGCTTGCAATAGACGCTGCTGCGGAGGGCACCTCAGCGACAGACGTAGGCGCCGTTCACAAGCACGCGGACACATGCCGTGCCGGCAGCCGCCGCGCCTACCGCGGCGCCGCCTACCACTGCCCGCCGGGTGGTGCGACGCGCGACGCCGGCGACGCTGACCGGTGTTGCAGGACGTCCGACCCTCGCTTCGGCGCCTTGAACCGATAGCGCAAGACCGCGATCCTGCGACCATTCAATCGAGCCAAGTCCGCACGCCAGCGTGGCTGCAACGAGCAGTATCCGCGTAACGGCAATCCGCTTCATGGCGATGTCCTCCCTGTGAGAACTGAGCCTTTCTCGGGAGTGACGAGCGTCTCTTGATTTACATCAACAACCGGATTTCGTTCTGGAGCGCATGCACAAGATGCGGTTGTGTCCCAGCCGCGCAGCCTTTGCGTTCGCGCGAGCCGGGTCTCGACGCGACCAGCGGCGCGGTCCGAGGAACGATGGTGACGGGTGCAATGACGCCGATCTGGTACGTCACTTTCGAAGTTCGCAAACGGGGCATCCTGCCCAGGCAGCGCAGCCCTCGCGAGACAAGGACGTTTGTCACGGAAGCCGAGGCCAAGACATTCGCGCGCGCGAAGCTCGAAGAAGGCCTGACGGTATTCGCCGGGACGCTCAATCCTCACACGCCCAAACAAATCGTCCCGTCCTCACAGATCTACGCCTGGCTCGCCCATGAAGAATGCGACAGCGATCAGCCGAGCCGTGGGGATCGCGAGTAGTGCACGATCGCGTGCACAGGGATTGCGCTTGGGTGTTGCCATTCCGTTACGCGGGTATCCTCCGACGCAGACTAGTTTTGCAGTGTAGTGCAAGTGATTTGCACGCAACCGTGCACATGCGTCGAGTGCGTGAACTGATGAAAAAGGGGACTCTGCGATGAGAAAGTTATTGGCCGCCGCTGTCAGTCTCGCGGCAATTATCGGGGCCGAGGCCACCGCTCCTGCATCGGCTGCCGACATGGCCGTCAAGGCCGTGCCTCCAGCTCCGCTGCCGGTGATCTATAACTGGAGCGGCTTCTACATTGGCGGCAACGGCGGCTGGGGATCGAGCCGCAATTGCTGGGACTTCGTCACTGCGGCGGGACTGGTTGTCGCTGACGCCTGCAGCGATCGCTCCGGCGGTCTGATCGGTGGGCAGATCGGCTATCGCTGGCAGACCGGCGGCTGGGTGTTCGGCCTGGAAGCGCAAGGCGATTGGGCCGATCTCAGCAACACGCGCCTCAGCCTGATCGACCAGAGATTCTCGACCCGGGTGCGTACCGACGGCATCGGTCTCTTCACCGGGCAGGTCGGCTACGCCTGGAACGCGGCGCTGTTTTACGTCAAGGGCGGCGCTGCCGTGACGAGCAACAGCTACGATATCCTCACCACGATCGACGGACTCAGCGTGGCCTCGGCCAACTCCACGCGCTGGGGCGGCGCGGTCGGCGTCGGGTTCGAATACGGCTTTACACCGAACTGGTCGGTCGGCCTCGAATACGAT
Source organism: Bradyrhizobium sp. (assembly GCF_036735945.1). Lineage (GTDB taxonomy): Bacteria > Pseudomonadota > Alphaproteobacteria > Rhizobiales > Xanthobacteraceae > Bradyrhizobium. Next base: position 43,588 of record NZ_DAINNI010000009.1, read on the forward strand.
CACCTGTTCATGGGCGATGCGAACAACTCGTTCTCGGTGGCGAACCCCATCGTCGCCGGTGCGCTCAACCGCATCAACCAGGACGTCGACATGGTCACGTTGCGCATCAACTACCGCTTCGGCGGCTATGGGGCGCCGATCGCCGCGCGCTACTGACAGGCAGGCTATCTCCAGCGGACTTCAAGCCCCGGCCATGGCCGGGGCTTTTTTCTTGAACCTCGTCGCGCGCAGCCGTCGTCGCGAATGCGCGCCCACGGACGCCGCAAAGCATCAGGGAGCCGCTGGTCGAGCCGCCGCCTGACTGTTTTCGGATAACCTACTGGCAAGGATACATCCGGCCGTCATCCAGCTTGGTCATCGTGCCGGGTACGCATTTGAAGAAGTTGCGCCCGGAGTAATCTTCCCATCCGCTATAGCCGTAGTAGGGAGAGACTCCGGCGCGGACCCTGGCCGGGTAATACGGCTGGCCGAAATGGGGATCGGCCGCCTGGGCGGCGTAGGCATTATTCCAGTTGTTGCCATAGTAACCGGTGTTTCCCCAGCCGTAATAGCCGGGTGACGTTGCGGCGGCGACAGCGCCTGCCGTGGCAACGGCTGCCGCTCCCGCGACGCCTGCGCCGACCCCGTAGCCGTACGCGGCTCGCCGTGTCTGGCGGCGCGCGACACCGGCAACGCTCACGGGGGTAAGGGGCCGGCCGACCCGCGCCTGGGCTTCATCGACCGACAGCGAGACGCCGCGTTGCTGAGACCAACTGACGGAGAGCAATCCCGCGCAAGCAAAGGTCGATACCGCAATTGCAATCTTGGTCAAGGATTTCCTGGTCATGCTTCTGCTCCTGGCTGTTTGCCCCGTTCGATGATGCATTTCGCAGTCTGACCGTTGCGCGTTCTTGGGTGGCGCTTGTTGTTGGAGAGGAGGCGTGGCCTCCGTTGAGCTCAGGTCATTCACGTCTCGATGACACCCGTGCAGCTTCGCTCGCCGTCCCCTGTTTTCACCACCACATCCTGCCGCCGAACCAATCGAACTGCTGCTGTCGCGCAAGCCTCACCTTGCGCGGTGCCTTCCGCGAATGCGCAGATTTGATCCCGGAGCGCTTCGCGTCAGGGAGTTTCGACCTGTTCAGATCGGATGGTTGCACCTGCGCAAACGCCTGCCGCGACTTGGCAGAGACGTCCTCGGCGGATGGCGGGACTGGCGCGGCAACTTCGGCTGTAACGGCCTCTACGCGATGGGTCACCGCCGGGACGCTGGTGTCGAACACCACGCGTTCCGGCAGCTTCATCGCGGGATGAATTCGGATCTCCGCACGATGACTTTCGGCGTGCTCAACGGCCGGCAGCGACGGCAGAAACGCGCCGGCGCCAAGCAAGGCGAGAAGCAGTGCTCCGCCAACGAGGAGGAAGTATCGCGCAAGGGGCATCCAAGGCTCCACACCCCCCAGGGTGTGTCGTATCGGTCTGTCATGACCCGTCCCGCAAGCGCTCGCGCAGCGGCGAGCATGGGCGATAACGATGAGCGGGAGCCGCGGCCAGTCTTCCCCAAGGTCGCCGCCTCGACGCCGGTCTCACATTGGCCGACGCTAACCTCACCTGCGCACGCAATTGCAACCAACGCATTTCGCCGAGCGACAAGCGTTGATCTGGATCAACGAACATGCGTCGGCTTCAGAATCAACACAACTAGAAGTGATCCATCGGAATTTCAAACAACGATCGTGGGAGGACGACGCCATTGCCACCGGTTGCCCTAGCCCCTCGACCGACCTAACGTGCCACAAAAAGCCGGGATGAAAGCACAATGGCACGCATCAAGAAGATCGAGACCGGATTGTACCGGATCCCCCTGACGATCACGCTCTCCGACAGCACGCATGGCGAGATCACCGCCTTCGAACTGATCACCGTCCGCATCCACGACGGCGATGGCGCCGAGGGCGTCGGCTACACCTATACCGTCGGGCGCAACGGCGGCGCGGTGGCCGACATTCTGCGGCGGGAAATTCCAGGCATGATCGAGGGCCGCGAGGCCGACGACACCGAGGCAATCTGGCATCAGGTCTGGTGGGGCCTGCATTATGGCGGGCGTGGCGGGCCGCCGGTGCTGGCGCAATCGGCGCTCGACATCGCGCTGTGGGACCTGAAGGCGCGCCGCGCCAATCTGCCGCTTCACCGGCTGCTGGGCGGCTTCGACGCCCGCGTGCCCTGCTATGCCGGCGGCATCGACCTCGATCTCTCCGTCGCCGAGTTGCTGAAGCAGACCGATGGCAATCTCGCCAAGGGCTTTCGCGCGATCAAGATGAAGGCCGGCCGGCCCGATCTCGCCTCCGACGTCGCGCGGGTGCAGGCGATGCGCAAGCATCTCGGCGACGGCTTTCCGCTGATGGTCGACGCCAACATGAAGTGGACGGTCGAGGAAGCCATCCGCGCCGCCCGCGCGTTCCGGCCCTACGATTTGACCTGGCTGGAAGAACCGATCATCCCCGACGATGTCGGCGGCCACGCCCGCATCATGGCGGCCGGCGGCGTGCCGATCGCGGCGGGTGAAAACCTGCGCTCGCTATGGGAGTTCAAGAACTACATCGTCGCCGGCGCGGTGTCCTATCCGGAGCCCGACGTCACCAATTGTGGCGGCGTCACCGCCTTCATGAAAATTGCGCGGCTTGCCGAAGCCTTCAATCTGCCGGTGACCAGCCACGGCGCGCATGACGTGACCGTGCACCTGCTCGCCGCCTGCCCGAACCGCTCCTATCTGGAAGCGCATGGATTCGGCCTCGACCGCTATATCGAACATCCGCTCGTGCTCAATGACGGGATGGCCCTGGCGCCGCCACGGCCCGGGCATGGCATAAACTTCGACTGGCAGGGGCTGTCGCGGCTGGCGGGCTGACCGTTCGGCTTATTCCTTCGACCGCCGCGCGCCCGCAAATAGCTGAGGCGAGTCGGATCGGATAACAGGCCGCCCTTTCAGTCGAACGGCCTGTTATCCTTCTCGCTCCGCCGAAACTCAATTCCTCTTCGAGGAACCGCATATCCACGGTCTTCGAAAAATCGATGGAGAACGCCTTAAACGACGGCTCCGTCTTCATCAGCAGGTCCCCTCGCTGGCTGCGTCCCCGGACGCGATCCTTCCGTCGAGAGAATGTGTCTCTTTTGTCGCCTTCAGCGCGGCGATGTAAAGTGCTTTGTCGCCGAGCCCGTATTCTTCCGGAACCGTCGCCGCGATCTGCTCGGGCGTCGCCGTCGCCAGCCAGTCCAGCGTCTTCACGGGCGATGAGCGGCAGAGCGCCAGCCGTCGACTCACTGCCTCGCCTTCATCTCCTCGCTCGGCCTGACGTCCTGCGAGCGGCTGTAGATCGCGACCGCGACGATCAGCACCACGGTCAGCGTACCGAACAGCGCGCGATAGGCGTCTTCCGTGCGCGCGCCGCCGGCCAGCGGCTCGAAGGCGCCGATGATGATGCCGGAAAGCGTCTGCATGCAGGCGACGCCGAGCATCACGGACGTGTTCATCGTCGAGATGCCGCGGCCGATCAGCCGGTCTGGGAAGATGCCGCGGCCGTGGGTCATCACCATGGTGCTGGAGGCCGAGAAGAATCCCATGGCGATGATGACAGAGATCGGCAGCCAGGCCGGCGGATCCGGGAACAGCGCGAGGATCGCGAGCAGGGCGATGATTACCAGCGTGCCGCCGATCGCAATTCCCTTGCGGGTGTCGAGCCGGCGGTCGAGCGGACCGAACGCAAGCATGCCGCATTGATAGGCGATGACCGCGAAGAACAGCACATTGCCGGCCGCGATCGGGCTGAGGCCATGGACCTCGCGCAGGAACGGTCCGCCCCACAGGCCCTGCACGGTGAAGGTGCAGGCATAGTTACAGAAGTTCAGCGCCAGGATCGGCTTCAGCAGCGGATTGCGCAGCACTTCGACGAGGCCGCGAAGCATCTCGCCCGGCGGCTCCGCCTTGCGGCTGAGAAAGGGATGGCCGGGCGGCGCGTCGCGCACCACGAGGAAGATCGCTATCGTCGCCAGCGCTGTGAAGATCACGACGGCGCCGAACACCGGGCGCCAGCCGACCGCCTCCGTCGCCCAGGCCAGCGGCGTGGTGGCCGCGAGGTTGCCGAGCAGGCCGATCGACAGCACGATCGCCGTCAGCGTCGAGAAGCGGTCCGGTGCAAACCAGCGCGAGATCAGCACCATGCTGCCGATCAGCATCACGCCGCAGCCCGCGCCCATCAGCACACGCCCGGTCAGCAGCACCGGCCAGCTTGGCGCCAGCGTGAACAGCGCGCCGCCGATACTGGCGACGATCAGCATGCCGGCCACGGTGTAGCGCGGCCCGAAACGATCGAAGAAGAAGCCGCAGGGAATCTGCATCGCGGAAAAACCGAAGAAGAACGCGCCGGTCAGCGCCCCCAGCGCGCCCGGCCCGATCGAGAGATCGCGCATCAGATCGAGGCCGATGGTGACGTTGGAGGCGCGGAAGAAATGGCTGGCGACATAGGCGGTCGCCATGGTCGCAACGATGATCAGGCCCCGGCGGTAGGGGAGAGGCCGCTCGGCGGACTGCATCGGGTAACGGGCGTTTCCGGTTGTTATTTTGTTGTTGCTGCCGCAAGCCTATGCGGGCGGCAGGCGCAGTTCAACCGGCAATGCAGCGGTATCAAGCCTTCTGCAGCGCCAGCGTCACGCCGCCGAGCGTGAGCACGATGGCTGCGACTTCGCGCAGGCCGAGCGGCTCGCCGAGAATCAGGGCCGCCGAGATCACGCCGATCAGGGGCACCAGCAGCATGCCGGTTGAGGCCGACGACGGCGGCAGGCGGCGCAGGGTCTCGAACCAGGTGAGATAGCAGATGCCCATCGGCACCAGCGTCATGTAGACGAAGCAGGCGAGCCCACCCGCCGTGAGCGCCAGATAGTTTGGCTGCTCGAACGCAACGCCGAGGACCAGCATCACGAGGCAGCCCAGCCCGACCTGCCAGGCAACCACGACCAGAGGGGGCATCGGCAACGGCACGCGGTTCAGGATGTTGCCGATCGCAAACAGGATGGCGGCGGAGAACAGCAGGATAATCCCGATGATCCGTCCACCATCGAAGGAGAACCCATTGCCGCCGAGCAGCACGGCGATACCGCCAACGCCGAGCACGAGCGCTGCGATATCGGCAAGCTTGGGCCGCACGCCGGCCAACGGCCAGGCCAGCAGCGTCGCCCAGATCGGCATGGTGTAGGCGATCAGCGCGCCCTCACCCACGGGCACGAATTTCATCGCCACCGTGCCAAAGCCCATCCAGGCGAAGACATTGGTGAAGGATGCGAACAACAGCCGCGACACCGCCTCGCGCGGCACGCCGAGCGGCTGCCGCCGCGCCCTGGCGATCGAGAACAGGATCAGCGCGGCAACCACGCCGGCAAGTCCTCGGGCGAACAGCGGCGGCCATTGCTGCAGCAGCAGCTTCATCAGCGGCCAGTTCAGCGCCCAGCCGAACGCGGTGACGCCGAGGCAGAGAAAGCCGATCCATTTGTCGCGACGCCCCGCATCCATCGCGGCTTCTTAGCAGCCGGATATTCGCCGCTCCATCTCGGAGCATGCATGGCTCTTGCGCATAAAAAAATCCGGCGCGCCGGTGGGACACGCCGGATAGTCCGACCAGCTATGGAGATCGAAGCTGGTGGCCCGAGCCAGGGGGAGGACCTGGCCCTGAACCTGGCAATCGCTGCGCCCGGGGACGTGAACTCCGCAGGCTCGGCGATGAATCAGGAGATCACCATAGCGCCGGCGCGGAGGCCGCAACGTGATCTGGTTCACATCGCCCGCCCCCGCCATGCGACGCGCGGCGAGGATCACGCGTTTTTGTTCGCATGCAGGCGCTTCAGGCTCGCCCATGCCGGCGCCAGCAGGAATCCGACGGCGGGAATTGACGCGGCGCCGACCACGAGCCCGACGATACCAGAGATCGCAGCCTCGGCGATCCACGCGAGGAGACCGGCTGCCGGAGGAAAGGCGTGACCTGCAGCCTGCCCCGCCGTGTGAATGGCGTGGTGGATCGAAGGCGGTCCGTAGACCTCAAGCCCATGCAGGACGATGCCGCCGCCAACCCAGATCATCGCGGCAGTGCCGACCACGCCGAGAATTTTCAGCAGCCCGGGCATGCCTCGGACCATGCCGCGTCCAATCGCACGGCCCGCGCGCGTGGCGCCGCCGCGTGCCAGCGCCACACCGACATCGTCGGCCTTCACGATCAGCGCCACCATGCCATACACGGCGACGGTGATTCCGATGCCGACGACCGCGAGCACCGCGGCCTGCATCCACAGGCTTCCCGCGGGCAGCGCCGCCAGCGTGATCGCCATGATCTCGGCGGACAGGATGAAATCGGTCTTGATGGCGCTCGCAACCTTCTCGTCCTCGACCGACTTCGCGTTCAGCGCCACGCTGCCAAGCTGGGATTCATGCTGCTGCGCGCTATGCGGCATGATGGCATGGAACACCTTCTCCACGCCTTCGTAGCAGAGATAGGCGCCGCCCAGCATCAGGAGCGGCGTGATCGCGGACGGCAGGAAATAGCTGAGCAGCAGCGCCGCCGGCAGCAGCAACAGGAGCTTGTTGCGCATCGAGCCCGCCGCGATCTTGCCGACGATGGGAAGTTCGCGCTTCGGCTCGAACCCGATGACGTAACCCGGTGTAACGGCGGTGTCGTCGATGACGACACCCGCCGCCTTCGCGCCCGCCTTGGCTGCCTGGCTCGCCACATCATCGAGCGAGGCCGCGGCGACCTTTGCGATCGCGGCGATATCATCGAGAAGCGCGATCAGCCCAATGCTCATCGATCTCACTCACAGAATGGCGTGGAAGGTCGTCGAACCACGGGCCAAGAAAAATCCGGCGTGCAGTGGGGCGCGCCGGATCATTTCAAATCTTGCGTTACTTCGGCTAGCCGGTAGCGGCGCGCGGGGCGCGGTTGCGCGAGTTGCGCTGGAAGAACAGCGCCTGGCTCGCCACCGCCGAAACCATCGCGGGCTGGAACGGCTTTGAGATCAGGAACGCGGGCTCGGGCCGCTCGCCGGTCAGGAAGCGCTCCGGATACGCCGTGATGAACACCACCGGCACCTCGAACACGCGCAGCAATTCGTTGACGGCGTCGAGGCCGGACGAACCGTCGGCGAGCTGGATGTCGGCGAGGATCAGGCCGGGCTTCTTGTTCTTCGCCAGCGCCACCGCGTCGGCATGGGTGCGCGCCACGCCGATCACATTGTGGCCGAGATTCTTCACGAGGCTTTCGAGGTCCATCGCGATGAAGGTCTCGTCCTCGATGATCAATACATCGGTGGCGATTTCCGCCGCCATCTCGCGGCCGGCGGTATCGGTCAACCGCCGGGTCTCGGCGATATCGGTATTGAGGATGAACGCCACCTCCTCCTCGGAGAAGCCTTCGAGCGAGAGCAACAGGAACGCCTGCCGCGGCAGCGGCGTGATGTTCGACAGCCTTCGCTCCGGCGGCAGCGCCAGCGTCGTGACTTCGGGGTTTTCGTTGAGCGAGACCGAATTCCAGATCTGGGTGAACAGCTTGAACAGACCGGCGCGCGGGCCATGCCGTTCGTCCAGCAGCGAGGGATCCTGCAGCAACGCCTCCAGCATGGCGGCCACATAGGCGTCGCCAGAGGCCTGGTTTCCGGTCAGTGCACGGGCATAGCGCCGCAACAGCGGCAGATGTTCAGCAACGAGCTGTGATCGGGACATCCCCATTCCATCCTTATATTGGGCCGTATTCTGGCCTTAACTTAGGGTCTCAGCCGGGCGGACGTAACCAAGACGCCCACTTCGGGCGTCAGTTTCAGTGTTGGGCGGGGGGACCCTGGTTCCCCTTGTCCCCCGATTACTCGCGGGACGCGGAAAAGTTCCAAAAAAAGTTCCAGCAATTCGGAACCTTCCGCAACTATTCGCATTAGCCTTTGACCGACAACGCGGCGGCCAAGGCCTAATTTCGAGGTAACCTCTTGAAACCACAGAGAATTAACTCTCGGGGAAGCGTGGATGAGACCATGAAGGAAGTAAAGAAGCAGGGCGGGCTCAATGCCGAGATTCAATCGAGGATCGGCCATCAGCTCCGCGCCATGTACGATGATGTGGTCCGACAGGGCGTGCCGGACCGCTTTGCGGAGCTGATCCGCAAGCTCGATGGGCCGGAAGCGGCGGCGGCCCAGATGGACGACCCAGCAAAAAATGACGGGAGGGACTAATGCCTCTCACCGACTCACTTCGCGACGATATTTTGGCGTCGGTGCCTAGCCTGCGCGCGTTCGCGATCTCGCTCTCGGGCAATGGCGATCGCGCGGACGACCTCGTTCAGGAGACGTTGCTGCGCGCCATTGCCAACATCGACTCGTTCCAGCCCGGCTCGAACCTGCCGGCGTGGCTGTTCACCATCCTGCGCAACCTGTTTCGCTCCGACTACCGGAAGCGGCGGCGCGAGGTCGAGGACGCCGAGGGCAATTATGCGAAAACCCTGAAGACCCAGCCGTCGCAAAGCGCGCATCTGGAGTTCGAGGAGTTTCGCGCCGCGCTCGAGAAGCTGCCGCAGGACCAGCGTGAGGCGCTGATCCTGGTCGGTGCCTCCGGCTTCTCCTATGAGGACGCCGCCGCGATCTGCGGCTGCGCGGTCGGCACCATCAAGAGCCGCGTCAACCGCGCGCGCTCGAAACTCTCGGCACTGCTCTATGTCGAAGGCGCCGAGGATTTCGGACCCGACGAGACCGTGCGCGCCGTGATCGGCGGCAATGGCGGCTGATCGACGCCATCGATCTGAAACGAACAGGGCGGCCTTGGTGGCCGCCCTTTTTATTTCGATGTATCGTTGTCGGGTGTAGCCCGTAGCCTCAGTGCAAGCCGCCGAAGGCGTAGATCAGAATCAGGATCGGGATCGGCACGCCGAGCAGCCACAGCAGCAGATAACGTCCCATGATGAACTCCTCCATCGTGCGAATGATGGAGCAGTAATGCATGGAGAGGTGACGGGGTTCCGGCCGCGGTCATCTCCCTCTCCCGTGCCGGGGAAAGGGTTGGGGTACCCCCTCACCCGCCGCGCAAGAGCGCGGCGACCTCTCCCTCGCAAGCGGCCACAAGCGGGGCGAGGTTAAGACGACCTCATCGCACCACCGGGCGTACCGGCGCGGAAATCTCGCCGGTGCGGTCGCGCTCGGTCATGTCGACGACGGTGGCCATCGGCGCGGTGAGCTCATAGACATAGCTGACGTCGGTGAAGTAGCGCTTGGCGGTGCCGCCGAGCGCTTCCGGCGCGACGCGGTCGAGCAGGATGAGGCCGAAATCGCTGTCCTCCCGCCGCGTCGCGGAGCTGGTGTTGAACTCCTCCCAGCGGAAATGGAAGATCATGTCCGGCTCCTCGCCGGTGACTTCCCAGTTCGCGACGATATGCGGATGCTTGCCGACCAGCGACAGGCCCTCGTCGGAATGCGAGGCGAGCTCGAAGAACAGGAGCGACAGCGACTGCGCGGCGCGGGCGCTCACCGCGATATCCGGGCCGTTCACCACGATGCGGTCGGCATGCGGGATGGCGCGCGATTCGAACAGGCCCTTGAGCTTGACGCCCTGCCACTGGCTTTCGCTGAGCAGCGTCACCACGTTCGACATCGCATGGATGCGGCCGATCAGGAGATCGCGCGAGACATCCATGTCGGAGCCGTGCCGCAGCGTGCGCGTCACGATCGACTGGATCACCGCCAGGATGTTCTTGACCCGGTGGTTCAGCTCGTCGATCACGGCGGTCAGCCGCCGCTCGAATCCGATGCGGACCTGGATCTCGCGGCTGAGCCGCAGGTTGTTGTAGGCGACATAGCCGAACAGGCCGCAGATGATGCCGGTGAGCGCAAGGCCGATGGCCGCGACGACGATCGCGGTCTGCTGCGCGCGCTGGGCGGCGTTGTTCTTGGCGTAGTAGGCGAGCGACCAGTCGCGGCCGCCGAACGTCACGGTGCGCACCACCGACGGCAATGGATCGCCCTGCTTCAGCGGGCGCAAGGTGACGACGCCCTGCTCGTTGGCGACATATTCATCGCTGGCATCATTCGGATCCTTGAGCACCACCGAAAACAGCGAGCGGTCGTCGTTGGTCAGCATCAGCGGCGCCAGCTCGTAGGAGAACGCGATGAAGCCAACCGGCTCGGTGGTGCCTTCCTTCAAGATGGCCGAGGCGAGCACGATGCCGACCGGCCCGTCCTTCTTCAGCAGCGGGATCGGATCCGACGCCACCGGCTTGCCCGTCGTCGCCGCCTGCGCCAGCATCGGCCCGATTGCCGAATGGCGCTCGAAGGCGCGGCCCGGAAAGCCCAGCATGTCGGCGTTGCGCGGCTCGACGTCCATCATGACGTCGAGCGGCTTGTCGATCGTCGTGAGGTCGAGCGGCTGGTCGTCGAAATCGCGGATCGTCGGATTGGGGAAGCCGGCGCTTTTCAGTTCGGCTTGCGCAGCGGCAAAATCCGCAGGCTTGAGCCGCGCGATCCAGGATGCGGTGACGAAATCGGTCTTGAAGGCATAGATCGCCGAGCGCAGCGGCTGCAGCATGTTGGCCTTCACCACCTGCGGGGAGCGAAACAGGCCGGACGCAACACGCGCGAGCAATTCGCGCTCGGTCAGTCGGTCCTGCACCAGGCTGGCGTGGACGTCGATGGCGCGGGCCAGCGCAATGCCGTCGAGCGCCAATTCCTGCTCGTGGACGCGATAGGCCGCGAGACCGGAGAGCAGAACTCCGATCAGCGCAATGAAGCCGATAATGAAGCCCAGCCGAACCACTCGCTTACTCGGAAATGACGTGTTGGCGAAGACGTAGTGAGAGCATCTTTCGATCTGCCGGCGCAGGAATTCCTGGCAATGACGCGAACGCCAACCGCGGCAAATATGACGGAGCGATCATCAGCACGCAACTGAGAGGTGGCAGCGGGCAACATGCGAAGGCCGCCGTTAACGCTGATTTGGCGGGGCCAGAAGTTGATAAGCCGGGAAGGCCGATTTGGTTCCGGCGCAAACGGACAATTCAAAGGGCAGCGGCGACGGATCGGCCGTTAATGTTAATGTTCGGCGCTTGGCCCAGCCGCTGGGCTGACCGCTTATGCGTTATCGGGTCCGCATCATTTGGCCTTCGCCGCCGGGCGCAGGCCGCCCTTGGCCTCGATGAAGCCGATGATGCGGTCGAGTCCTACGCTCTTCTTCAAATTGGTCATCACGAAGGGACGCTCGCCCCGCATGCGCTTTGCATCGGTATCCATCTTCTCCAGCGACGCGCCGACATGGGGCGCGAGGTCGATCTTGTTGATCACCAGCAGGTCCGAGCGGGTGATGCCGGGGCCGCCCTTGGAGGGGATCTTGTCGCCGGCGGCAACGTCGATTACGTAGATCGTGAGATCGGCCAACTCGGGCGAAAACGTCGCGGCAAGATTGTCGCCGCCGGATTCGATCAGCACCAGATCGAGATCGGGAAATTTCGCGCGCATGTCGGCAACGGCGGCGAGATTCATCGAGGCGTCCTCGCGGATCGCGGTGTGCGGGCAGCCGCCGGTCTCGACGCCTGCGATGCGGTCCGGCGTCAGCGAGCCCGAGCGCACCAGAAATTCCGCATCCCACTTGGTGTAGATGTCGTTGGTGATCGCGGCAATGTCGTAGCGCTCGCGCATCGACTTGCAGAGCAGGTCCATCAGCGCGGTCTTGCCGGAGCCGACGGGGCCGCCGACGCCGATGCGGAGCGGGCCGTGAGATTTAGACATGTGCGGTGCTCTTTCCTTCACTTCTGGAATCGTAGCCCGGATGGAGCGCAGCGAAATCCGGGAGCGGTTGATCCAAACGCGTGACTGTCCCGGATTACGCTGCGCTCCATCCGGGCTACGGCGTGCCATCTCATGACCGGAACAGCCGCGTGTACTGCGTCTCATGACGCAGGCCGGCGAGATCGGCGCGGAAGGTGGCGCTGCCGAGATCGTCGAGCGATGCTGTCAGCGCTCGCCCAGCGGTGGCGGCGACATCGGCTTCGAGGCTGGCCAGAATGCGCTGGCTGTCGGTCTGGCCAAGCGGCACGAGGCGCGCGCCGGCGAAAATCCAGTTCGCCACGACAGCATGCAGGAACGCCTGCAGCGCCGGCGCCAGCGGCACGCCATGGGCGGCGCTGACGATGCCGACCGCGACGGGATAGACCGTATCGCCGCCGCAAGCCGCGATCAGGCCGTCGAGCCCCTCGCAGGGCCAGGCCGAACGGGCGATCTCGATGAAGGCGCGGCCCTGCGTCGAGGTTTCGAGCTGGCGCTCGCGCGAAGGCACGAAGGCCGCGGCGAGCTCGGCGATCCCGCGCAGCGGGGCGTCACCCTGCGCGGATGCGGCGCGGTGTGCCTGCGCCAGAAACACGGCATCGCAGAAGCCGGAGCCGTCGCTGAGCATCGCCCCCAGCCAGTCGCGCAGCGCGGCGGCATTGGTGATGTCGCCCGCCTCCACCGCCCATTCGATGCCGCTGGAATAGGAGAACGCGCCGACCGGGAAGGACGGCGACAGCCAGGTCATCAGCCGGTAGAGCGAGGCGGATTGCTCCGAATTCATCCCGCCAGGCGCATCGGCAGGAGCCTGCTCATTTGCGGTCATGAGCATGGGAGTGATCGTGGTGGTGATGATCGTGGTCGCAATGCTCGTCGTGGTGATGGTGGTGGTGATCGTGGCCGTGAGGGTGCGCGGCATGATCATGGGAGGCTTGCGCATAGGCGCCGCCCTCGGGATCGAACGGTGCCTCGATCTCGATGATGCGCGCACCCAGCCCCTTCACCATCGCCTCGATGACGTGGTCGCGGCGGATGCGCAGTCCCTTCGGCATGATCTGGGTCGGCAGATGGCGGTTGCCGAGATGCCAGGCGATGCGAACCAGATGCAGCGGATCGGCGCCGCGGATCTCGATCAGCGGCTCGGCGGCCGCGACGACCTCGATCAGCCGGCCGTCCTCCAGCACCAGCGCATCGCCACCGCGCAGCGCCACCGCATTCTCGAGATCGAGCAGGAATTCAAGCCCGCGCGTGCCGGTCATCGCCATCCGCCGCCGGTGCCGGTCGTCGAAATCGAGCACGACGGTATCGGCTGCGGATTGCGTCCAGCGATGCTGGCCAAGAACTCTGGTCGCGCGGATCATGGGTGCCTTATGTTTTGACGCGTTTTCTTCACGCGAACCGGTTCCACTTCGCTTGAAAACGCTTTGCTAAAACTTCTCCACCTTGCCGTCGCTGATGATCTCGATCACCGTCGGCGCCGTCTTCATCTGCGAGGAATATTCCCGCCACACCTTCATGTGCGGCGCGCGGCCGTGGGCGTTGAGGTCGTCGCGGGTCTCCCAGCGCTCCACCACCACATACAAATTGGGATTGTTGACGCTGACATGGCCCTCATAGGAGATGCAGCCCTTTTCCTTCAGCGTCTCGACGGTGCAGGCCTTGTGCCCCTTGATGAAGTCGTCCTTGTTTTCCGGCTTCATCGGCGTGGTGGCGATAACGTAGATCATGAGTTGTTCTCCCTGGTTTCTTCTTGATTAGCGGACATCGACTTTTTCAGGCGTAATGACTTCGATCCTGGGCGGCGCCGACATGCATTTCACAGCGACGCGGCCGAACGTCTTCATGTGCTCGGCGCCGCGATGCGGCACCAGCGCCTCGGCATTTTCCCACTGCTCGACGAACACCATCTTGGCGGGATCGGTGACGCTTTCGTGGAGATCGTAGGCGATGTTGCCGGGCTCCTTGCGGGTTTCCTTGATGCAGGCGGTGGCGGCGGCGATGAAATCGGCGCGGGTTTCCGGCTTGATGGTCAGCGTTGCGACAACGTAAATCACTTGTATCCTCCCGGACTCTTGTTCTTGATACAGTTCCGGGAGAGACCTTAGAACATGAAATACCTCTGCGCCATGGGCAGAACCTCCGCCGGCGCGCATGTCAGGAGCTCGCCGTCTGCGCGCACCTCATAGGTCTCGGCATCGACCTCGATTTTCGGGGTGGCGCCGTTATGGATCATGCTCTTCTTGGAGATGCCGCCGCGGGTATTTTTAACCGGGTAGAGCTTCTTGGCGATGCCGAGCTTGCGCGCCAGACCGCCCGTGATGGCCGCCTTCGAGGTGAACACCACCGAGGACGCCGTCAGCGATTTTCCGAAAGCTGCGAACATCGGCTGGTAGTGCACCGGCTGCGGCGTCGGAATGGAAGCGTTGGGGTCGCCCATCGGCGCGGCAACGATCGAGCCGCCCTTGATGATGCAATCCGGCTTGACGCCGAAGAACGCCGGCGACCACAGCACGAGATCGGCGAGCTTGCCCTTCTCAACCGAACCGATCAGTTTCGAGACGCCATGCGCGATGGCGGGGTTGATGGTGTATTTTGAAATGTAGCGCTTGACGCGGAAATTGTCGTTGTCGTTGCCCTTGTCCTCAGGCAATGCGCCGCGCTGCTTCTTCATCTTGTCGGCGGTCTGCCAGGTGCGGATGATGACTTCGCCGAGCCGGCCCATCGCCTGCGAGTCCGACGACATCATCGAGAGCGCACCGAGATCGTGCAGGATGTCTTCGGCGGCAATGGTTTCCTTGCGGATGCGGCTCTCGGCGAAGGCGAGGTCTTCCGCGATCGAGGGATCAAGATGGTGGCACACCATCAGCATGTCCAGATGCTCGTCGATGGTGTTGCGAGTGAACGGGCGCGTCGGGTTGGTGGAGGACGGCAGCACGTTCTTTAGCCCGGCGATCTTGATGATGTCAGGCGCATGGCCGCCGCCGGCGCCCTCGGTGTGGAAGGCGTGGATGGTGCGGCCCTTGAACGCCTTCACCGTATCCTCGACGAAGCCGGATTCGTTCAGCGTGTCCGAATGCAGCATCACCTGCACGTCGTAATCGTCGGCAACGCTGAGACAATTGTCGATCGCGGCCGGCGTGGTGCCCCAGTCCTCATGCAGCTTCAGCGCACAGGCGCCACCCTTGATCATCTCGACCAGCGCGGCCGGGCGCGCGGCATTGCCCTTGCCGGATATGCCGAGATTGACCGGGAAGGCATCGAACGACTGGATCATCCGCCCCATGTGCCAGGGCCCGGGCGTGCAGGTGGTCGCGAACGTGCCGTGCGAGGGGCCGGTGCCGCCGCCGAGCATCGAGGTGACGCCACTCATAAGCGCGTGCTCGATCTGCTGCGGGCAGATGAAATGGATATGGCTGTCGAACCCTCCGGCGGTGAGGATCTTGCCTTCGCCCGCGATCACGTCGGTGCCGGGACCGATCACGATGGTGACGCCGGGCTGGATATCGGGATTGCCGGCCTTGCCGATCGCGGCGATCATGCCTTCCTTGATCGCGACATCAGCCTTCACGACGCCCCAGTGATCGACGATCAGCGCATTGGTGATGACGGTATCCGCCGCACCCTGCTTGTTGGTCGCCTGCGACTGGCCCATGCCGTCGCGGATCACCTTGCCGCCGCCGAACTTCACCTCCTCGCCATAGACGGTGAAATCCTTTTCCACCTCGATGATGAGATCGGTATCGGCCAGCCGCACCTTGTCGCCGGTGGTCGGCCCGAACATGTCGGCATAGACGGAACGTTTGATTTTCACGGACATGTCAGGCTCCAGCCTTGTCGTTCGTTATGTTCGAAGTGGAAATCATGTGCAGCGGGAGTCGCGGGATGCCCTCTCCCCAACCCTACGCCGCAAGGGGGAGCCCTGACGGCGTGGTCACCTCACTGCAAATCACAGCTTCCCCTGCACATCGCCGCGGAAGCCGTAGATGGTGCGCTTGCCCGCGAGCGCGACGAGCTGCACGTCGCGGGTCTGGCCGGGCTCGAAGCGGACGGCGGTGCCGGCGGCAATATCGAGGCGCATGCCGCGCGCTTTCTTGCGGTCGAACTTCAGCGCGGGATTGGTCTCGAAGAAATGGTAGTGCGAGCCCACTTGAATGGGACGGTCGCCGGAGTTGGCGACGGTAAGCGTCGCCGTCTTGCGGCCGGCATTGAGCTCGATCTCGCCGTCCTTGATGAAGAGTTCGCCGGGGATCAATCTTTCCTCCTCCGTCATTCCGGGGCGATGCGCAGCATCGAACCCGGAAGTTCGAGATAACAACCTCTGGATTCCGGGTTCACGCTTCGCGTGCCCCGGAATGACGAACAACTAACGAATCGGCTCGTGCACCGTGACGAGCTTGGTGCCATCAGGAAACGTCGCCTCGACCTGGATGTCGTGGATCATTTCCGCGATCCCGTCCATGCACTGCGCACGGGTGATGACCTGCGCGCCGGATTGCATCAGTTCGGCGACGGTGCGGCCGTCGCGCGCGCCCTCGACGATGAAATCGGAAATGATCGCGACCGCTTCGGGGTGGTTGAGCTTGACGCCGCGCTCCAGCCTCCGGCGCGCCACCATCGCGGCCATCGAGATCAGAAGCTTGTCCTTTTCGCGGGGAGAAAGATTCATGCGGGCACTCTGGTGTTGAGAGAACTAGTTCAGCCACAGCCGCGGCAGCGGCGTGGGAGAGGCACGGCCGAGCACCGTTATCATGTCGGCACGCAGCCGCGCGGCATCTTGGGCACAGAAGCGCGCCATTGCAAATCCATTCCAGCAGGAGATGCCGACCTCGCCGCCGAACGTTTCGGATGCTTCGCGCATCCGTTCCAGGACCGCTTCACTGCCGGGCACGATCAGTGCCGTGCCGATGGCGGCGCCGCCCTTGGCGACCGCCGGCCGCGCCAGCCTGGCGCCGATGTCTCCGTCGAGCCGGATCGTCTCCGCGAACACCAGCCGGCCGCCGCGGCGCAGCCGCCAGCGGTCGACGAACTCGCCGTGGAGCATCTTCTCGCCCATCGCCGTGCGGCCGAACACCACGATTTCGCAGAGCAGAAGCGAGGCGTCTTCGGCTAGCTCAATATCGATGCGCCTGACAATCCGCGCACGGTCGAACAGGATGGTCTCCTGCGGCAGCCAGGCGAGATGCGCGCCCTGCTCCGCCTTCAGCGCGATATCGAGCTGCGCGGCGGGACCGGGCGCGCGATAGACCTTTTCGGCCGCCGCCGTCGTCAGCGTCAGCCGCGCCCCCTCGCCGGCCGTGATGCCGATGTCGAAGCGGTCGCCGCCGGCGATGCCGCCGGCGGTGTTGACGAATACGCCCGACAGCCCCTCGGCCTCGGGCGAGGGAAAGCGCACGCGCAGCGAGCCTGACTCATGCAGGTCGCCGCGGCGGGTGACGCCATCCTGCAGATGCACGCCGAACCGGACCGCGCCCCGGGCGCGGTTGGCGGCGAAGATGGCTGATGCCGCGCGGGCAGTTTCGGTCCGCATCCGTCCCCCAACGGCGTTACGACTTGAACCCGACCCGCGAGGCCTACAGCGCCATCTGGCGGCTGATCTCGGCAGGATCGAGATCGGCGCGGTCGCAGGCATATTTCACCGCGCCGCGATCCATGACGGCAAAATTGTCGCCGAGTTCGCAGGCAAAGTCGAGATATTGTTCGACCAGCACGATCGCGATGCTGCCGAGGTTGCGCAGATAGGAAATGGCGCGGCCGATGTCCTTGATGATCGAGGGCTGGATGCCTTCGGTCGGCTCGTCCAGCAGCAGCAGTTTCGGCCGCATCACCAGCGCCCGGCCGATCGCCAGTTGCTGTTGCTGGCCGCCGGAAAGGTCGCCGCCGCGCCGGCTCAGCATGGTGTTGAGCACCGGAAACAGCGAGTAGACGTCGTCGGGAATGTTGCGCTGATCGCGCTTCAAGGGACCGAACCCGGTCTTGAGATTTTCTTCCACCGTGAGCAGCGGAAAGATCTCGCGGCCCTGCGGCACGAAGCCGATGCCGCGCCGCGCGCGCTCGTAGGATTTCAGCGGATTGATGTCCTCGCCGTCGAAGGTGATGCTGCCCGAGGAGATCGGGTATTGCCCGACCAGCGCGCGCAGCAGCGATGTCTTGCCGACGCCGTTGCGGCCGAGCACGCAGGTCACCTTGCCGGGCTCGGCGGTCAGCGACACGCCGCGCAACGCCTGCGCCGCGCCGTAATAGAGATTGATGTTTTTCACGTCCAGCATCGTCGGTGCCTCTTGGCGAGTAGCGAATGGCGAATGGCGAATAGCAAATAGAAGTCGTTGAACCACTTCCCTACTCGCCATTCGCTATTCGCCATTCGCGCCCCTATCTTCCCAAATACACTTCGATCACCCGCTCATTCGACGAGACCTGATCGATGGTCCCTTCCGCCAGCACGGTTCCTTCATGCAGGCACGTCACCTTGACGCCGAGTTCGCGCACGAACGTCATGTCGTGTTCGACCACCATGATGGTGTGGTTGCGGTTGATCTGCTTGAGCAGTTCCGCCGTCAGGTGGGTCTCGACATCGGTCATCCCGGCGACGGGCTCGTCGACCAGCAGGACCTTCGGATCCTGCGCCAGCAGCATGCCGATCTCGAGCCATTGCTTCTGGCCGTGCGACAGGCTTCCGGCGAGGCGATGGCGCGCATCGGTGAGGCGGATGGTTTCCAGCACCTTGTCGATGCGCTCGGATTCGTCCCTGTTGCCGCGCCAGAACAGCGTGCCCTTGACGCTGTGATCGACATTGAGCGCCAGCAGCAGATTGTCCTGCACGGTCTGGCTTTCGAACACGGTCGGCTTCTGGAATTTGCGGCCGATGCCGAGTTCGGCAATGCGGGTCTCGTCGAGCCGCGTCAGGTCGGTGGTGCCGTCGAACAGCACCACGCCCTCGTCCGGTTTGGTCTTGCCGGTGATGATGTCCATCATCGTGGTCTTGCCGGCGCCGTTTGGGCCGATGATGGCGCGCATCTCGCCGGGCTCGAGCGCCAGCGACAGATTGTTGATGGCGTGGAAGCCGTCGAAAGAAACATGCACGCCATCGAGATAGAGGATGGCCGAAGTCTTGCGGGTGTCCATGACGTTCATGTGCTCACTCCGCCGGATTCGGTTTCGGCTCGGCGCCGTCTTCGAGCGCAGCGCTTGCTGCCGCGCCACTGCCGAAACCGGGCTTGCGCTGCTCCCACCACGCGTTGAACGTGCCGATGATGCCCTTGGGAAGCAGCAGCGTGACCAGGATGAACAGCGCGCCCAGCATGAACAGCCAGTACGGCGCCAGCGCACCCGAGGTAAAGAACGTCTTGGCGTAGTTGACGACGACGGCACCGAGCGCGGCGCCGACCAGCGTGCCGCGGCCACCGACCGCGACCCAGATCACCGCCTCGATCGAGTTGCCGGGCGAGAATTCACTGGGGTTGATGATGCCGACCTGCGGCACATAGAGCGCGCCGGCCACACCCGCCATGCAGGCCGACAGCGTGAACACGAACAGCTTGTAGGATTCGACGCGGTAGCCGAGGAAGCGGGTGCGCGATTCCGCGTCGCGGATCGCGACCAGCACCTTGCCGAGCTTGGAGGTGACGACCGCGCGGCAGATCAGGAAGGCGCCGATCAGCGCGGCGCAACTCAGGAAGAACAGCGCGGCGCGCGTGCCTTCGGCCTGCACGTTGAAGCCGAGGATATCCTTGAAATCGGTCAGGCCATTGTTGCCGCCGAAACCGAAATCGTTGCGGAAGAAGCCGAGGAGCAGCGCGTAGGTCATCGCCTGCGTGATGATCGAGAGATAGACGCCGGTGACGCGGGAGCGGAAGGCGAACCAGCCGAAGGCAAACGCCAGCAGGCCCGGCACCACCACGACCATCAGCGCCGCGAACCAGAACATGTCGAAGCCGTACCAGTACCACGGCAGCTTCGGCCAGTTCAGGAACACCATGAAGTCGGGCAGCAGCGGATTGCCGTAGACGCCGCGGCTGCCGATCTGCCGCATCAGGTACATGCCCATCGCGTAACCGCCGAGCGCGAAGAACGCGCCGTGGCCGAGCGAGAGGATGCCGCAATAGCCCCAGATCAGGTCGATCGAGAGCGCGAGGATGGCGTAGCAGACATATTTGCCCCACAGCGCCACGAGGTAGGTCGGCACCTGGAACATCGAGCCAATAGGCAGCAGCAGGTTCGACAGCGGGATGAGAATGCCGAGCCCTGCGACGATCAGGATGAAGAGCGCCGCGCCGCGGTCGAGCGAACGGGTGAGAACGTGCGGCGTCATGCTTCCACCGCCCGGCCCTTGAGCGCGAACAGGCCGCGCGGACGCTTCTGGATGAACAGGATGATCAGCACCAGGATGGCGATCTTGCCGAGGACCGCGCCCGCCACCGGCTCCAGGAACTTGTTGGCGATGCCGAGCGTGAAGGCGCCGACCAGCGTGCCCCAGAGATTGCCGACGCCGCCGAACACCACCACCATGAAGCTGTCGATGATGTAGCTCTGGCCGAGATTGGGGCTGACATTGTCGATCTGCGACAGCGCCACGCCGGCGATGCCGGCAATGCCGGAGCCGAGGCCGAAGGTCAGCGCATCGACGCGCGAGGTGGCGATGCCCATCGACGCCGCCATGCGCCGGTTCTGCGTCACCGCGCGCATCTCGAGCCCGAGCGCGGTGTAGCGCAGCATGGCAAGCAGGATGGCGAAGACGGCCAGCGTGAAGACCAGGATCCAGAGCCGGTTGTACGTGATGGTGATCTGCCCGAGCTCGAATGCGCCGCTCATCCAGGAGGGATTGCCGACCTCGCGGTTGGTCGGGCCGAACGCGGTGCGCACCGCCTGCTGCAGCACGAGCGACAGGCCCCAGGTCGCGAGCAGCGTCTCCAGCGGGCGGCCGTAGAGGAAGCGGATGATGCCGCGCTCGATCAGGACGCCGATCGCGCCGGCGACCAGGAAGGCGAGCGGCACCGCGATCAAAAGCGAGTAATCGAACAGGGCGGGATAGCGGGTGCGAATGACTTCCTGCACCACGAAGGTGGTGTAGGCCCCGATCATCACCATCTCGCCATGGGCCATGTTGATCACGCCCATGACGCCGAAGGTGATCGCAAGCCCGATCGCAGCGAGCAGCAGCACCGAGCCGAGCGACAGGCCATACCAGGCGTTCTGCACCATCGACCACATCGCCAGATTGCTCTGGATCGCGGCGATCGCGCTGGTCGCCGCACGGGCGACATTCGGCGGCTGGTCGCTTGGCAGCCCGGTCAGCAGCGCCATCGCCTCCTGGTCGCCCTTCGCCTTGAGCACGGCGACGGCCTCGAGCTTTTCGACCTCGCTGGCGTCGGGCTTATAGAGCAGGATGGCGGCGCGGGCCTCGGTGAAGGCCGTCTTCACGGATTTGCTGGTCTCCTTGGCGAGTGCGTCGTCGATGGTTGCGAGCGCGCTCTCCTCATGGCTCTTGAACACCGACTGCGCGGCGGCGATGCGCCTGGCGGGATCCGGCGACAGCAGCGTCAGGCCGCCGAGCGCGGCCTCCACGGTGCGGCGCAATCGGTTATTGAGGCGGACAGCGGCGGCATTGTCGGGCAGCTTGTCGACCGCAGCGCCCGTGGCGGCGTCGATGATCTTGCCGTCGCTTCCGGTGACGAACACCTTCTTGCTGTCGGGATCGGCGGACAGCCGTCCGTCCTGCAGCGCGCTGATGATGGGAATGGCCAGCGGATTGCCCGAACTCGCCACCGCGCCGATCGCTTCATCGGTGTCGGAGAAATCGTCGTTGGCGAATTTGGCGACGGCATCCTCGAACGGACCCGCCAGCGCCGGCGCCGCGAAGGAAGCAGTCAGGAAGACAGCGAGCAGCAGCGCCCGCAAGCGGTGAATGAAATTTGCAGACACGTTACGACCCCGGCAGGAGTGTTTAGGAGAAGGCGGCGACATCGCCGCCTTCTCCGTTCTTGGTCATTCTCTTGGAAGTTTGTCGTTACAGGTCAGGCAGGGGTTAGGAGCCCTGACCGCCGCACTTGTTGGTCTTGGTGTTGTAGTTGCCGCACTTTTTGCCGACCCAGTCGCCGATCAGGTCCTTGGAGCCGTCGAGCTCCTTCGACCAGGCGTCGCCTGCCACCAGGCCCGGGGTCTTCCACACCACGTCGAACTGGCCGTTGGCCTTGATCTCGCCAATGAACACCGGCTTGGTGATGTGATGGTTGGGCAGCATCTTGGAGACGCCGCCGGTCAGGTTCTTGGCTTCGATGCCGGGCAGAGCGTCGATCACCTTGTCCGGATCGGTCGACTTCACCTTCTCGACCGCCTTGACCCACATGTCGAAGCCGATCACGTGCGCTTCCATCGGATCGTTGGTCACGCGCTTCGGATTCTTGGTGTAGGCCTGCCAGGCCTTGATGAACTTGTCGTTCTCCGGCGACTTGATCGACTGGAAGTAGTTCCAGGCGGCGAGATGGCCGAGCAGCGGCTTGGTGTCGATGCCGGCGAGCTCTTCTTCACCGACCGAGAACGCAACCACCGGGATGTCGGTCGCCTTGACGCCCTGGTTGCCGAGCTCCTTGTAGAAGGGAACGTTGGCGTCGCCGTTGATGGTGGAGACCACGGCGGTCTTCTTGCCGGCCGAGCCGAACTTCTTGATGTCGGCCACGATCGTCTGCCAGTCGGAATGACCGAACGGCGTGTAGTTGATCATGATGTCTTCCTGCTTGACGCCCTTCGACTTCAAGTAGGCTTCGAGGATCTTGTTGGTGGTGCGCGGATAGACGTAGTCGGTGCCGGCCAGCACCCAGCGCTTCACCTTTTCGTCCTTCATCAGGTAGTCGACCGCGGGGATCGCCTGCTGGTTCGGCGCGGCGCCGGTGTAGAACACGTTGCGCTCGCTCTCCTCACCCTCGTACTGCACGGGGTAGAACAGGATCGAATTCAGCTCCTTGAATACCGGGAGCACGGACTTGCGCGACACCGAGGTCCAGCATCCGAACACGACCGAGACCTTGTCCTTGGTGATCAGCTCGCGGGCCTTTTCGGCAAACAGCGGCCAGTTCGAGGCGGGATCGACCACGACGGCTTCGAGCTTCTTGCCGAGCACGCCGCCCTTCTTGTTCTGCTCGTCGATCAGGAAAAGGATGGTGTCCTTCAGCGTGGTTTCGCTGATGGCCATGGTGCCGGAGAGCGAATGCAGGACGCCGACCTTGATGGTATCGTCAGCGGCCCTGGCGCTTGAAAATGAAGCCAGGCCCAAAACCAGGCCGGCGGTGGCCGCCAGCCAGCGACGGCGGCTCATCGTCGCTATATCGTGAGTCAATTGAGTAAGCATGAGGTGTCATCTCCCTGACGCAGGCGTTAAACGCTGCGAAACGGCCCCACGGCCGCCTGCGTTAAGGGAATCGCAAGAACCATGCCACGCCTTGGGGGCGCGATAAGCCTATCTAATCGTTCGGGAATCCGGAGTCCGCGGAAACCAGCGGCAGAAAGCTCGCCTGTTTTTTGGACAGTGGAAATGTATGCTTTGGCGGCAAACAGTCTATTTTTTATGCAAGGTCTGGAAATTGGCTAAATTTCTTGCACGAATTTTGATCGTTCAGGTTTCTGAAAGGCAGCGAGCGCCCTCCGGTTGATCGGATTCCTTAACCGCATCAGGCTCCGGGGCGGAATTCGCCTTGAAAGAGCCGGTGGTGTGCGCCATATGATGCGCGTGACCTAGAGAATCATCAGGTCCCTGCGAGCCGCGTGTTCTGATCCCGTCTTTTGCGGTTTCTGGCTTGCCCCCTTCAGCTAGCAAAACCGACGCCCCCAACACGCGGGTGTCCCAAAGACACACTCGCGCGCTCCTGGCCGACTGCCGGGCGCCTGCTCTTTTATGGAAAGAACCACCCTTTTGACCTCCTTTCAGGATTTCGGCCTCGCTGATCCCATTTCGCGTGCGCTCAAGGAAGAGAATTACCACACGCCTACGCCCATCCAGGCCCAGACCATCCCCCTCGCATTAGCCGGCCGCGACGTCGTCGGCATTGCCCAGACCGGAACCGGCAAGACCGCGGCCTTCGCGCTGCCGATCCTGCACCGTCTGTTGGAAAACCGCATCCGCCCGCAGCCCAAGAGCTGCCGCGTGCTGGTGCTGTCGCCGACTCGCGAATTGTCGGGCCAGATCCTCGACAGCTTCAACGCCTATGGCCGCCATATCCGCCTGAGCTCCGCGTTGGCGATCGGCGGCGTGCCGATGGGCCGTCAGGTTCGCTCGGTCATGCAGGGCGTCGAGGTGATGGTGGCGACCCCCGGCCGCCTGCTCGACCTCGTCCAGAGCAACGGGCTGAAGCTGAACCAGGTCGAGTTCCTCGTGCTCGACGAGGCCGACCGCATGCTCGACATGGGCTTCATCAACGACATCCGCAAAGTCGTGGCCAAGCTGCCGATCAAGCGGCAGACGCTGTTCTTCTCGGCCACCATGCCGAAGGACATCGCGGAACTCGCCGAGTCCATGCTGCGCGATCCCGCCCGGGTCGCGGTGACGCCGGTGGCCTCGACGGTCGACCGCATCGCCCAGCGCATCATCCAGGTCGATTTCGCGGCCAAGCCGGCCGTGCTGGCCCAGCTCCTGAAGCAGGAACCGGTCGACCGCGCACTGGTATTCACCCGCACCAAGCACGGCGCCGACAAGGTGGTGAAGGTGCTGGCCAGGGCCGGCATCGAGGCCAACGCCATCCACGGCAACAAATCGCAGAACCACCGCGAGCGCGTGCTGGCGGCGTTCCGCTCCGGCGAGATCCGCACCCTCATCGCCACCGATATCGCCGCCCGCGGCATCGATGTCGACGGCGTCAGCCATGTGGTGAATTTCGACCTGCCCAACGTGCCCGAAACCTATGTGCACCGCATCGGGCGTACCGCCCGCGCCGGCGCCGAGGGCGTTGCGATCTCGCTGATCGCGGGCGCCGAGGAGATGGGCTATCTGCGCGACATCGAGCGGCTGATCCGCATCACGCTGCCGCGGGAAGACCGGCGGACGCCGGGCAGCCGCGACGCCGCTCCGGCCGCGCCGCACCCCGTCCAGCACCGCAACGGACGGCCCGGGGCACGTCCCCATGGCGGCCGCTCCAGCGAACAGGCGCAGGCCGCAAAAGGCCCTCGCCGACGGCGCCGCGGTGGTGGTAATAATGCGCCGCCGCAGCCGAACCGGCACGAAGGGGCGCGTCCGGCGCGTGAGGGCGGCAAGGGCCAGGGCGGCCACGGCGAGGGCATTCAAGGCGTCGCCTTCTTGCATCGCGAGAGCCGTCCGAATAATCAACCGAACCGCAGCCAACGACCGCAGCGCTAGCCTCGATCGACCTGGAGACCACCATGGCTAAAGAAGAGCTGATCCAGTTCGAAGGACTGGTGACCGAAATCCTCCCCGATGCGCGCTACCGCGTCCAGCTCGACGCCGGGCACGAGATCGTTGCCTATACTGCGGGCAAGATGAAGAAGAACCGGATCAAGACGCTCGCGGGCGATCGGGTCACGGTCGAAATGTCACCCTACGATCTGGAGAAAGGGCGCCTGATCTTCCGTCACAAGGACGAGCGTCCTCCGACAGCCGGTGCTCCCCGCGGCGGGCCGCCGCGCGGCGGCCAGTTCCGCCGTCGGTAAACGAACCCTTAACGTCCCTTGAAAACGCGCCCGGCAGGCTCCTGTCGTGCGCGAATGCGGGCGGCTGGCCGGCCGAATCAATTTTTGTGCACGTCAGGATTGTTTTGGGGGCCTCTATCGAATAATATTGGGGATCGATTTTCGGCCGGACGACATTAGCTATCCACCGGTACAGCCGGTTTAGACGCTGACGACCCTTCCAAAAATTCGATCTCACCAGCCCGTCGCGAGACGGGCTACGACTTGTATATCTGAGAAGGGACTACCCCAGTGAGCATGGGAACCGTGAAGTGGTTTAACGCGACCAAAGGCTATGGCTTCATCCAGCCGGACGACGGCGGCAATGACGTGTTCGTGCACATCAGCGCTGTCGAACGTGCCGGCCTCGGAACGTTGCGTGAAGGCCAGAAGATCTCCTACGAAATCGTGGCAGATCGCCGCTCTGGCAAATCTTCGGCCGACAATCTCCGCGCCGCCGGTTGAGCGATTGCGCGGGGCGCGCGCAGCGTCCCGGCATATCACCGCCGAATAAATCAAAAGGCCGCGCCAATGGAGCGGCCTTTTTTTCGTGGGTTGGTTTTCTCTACGCGCGCGTCTTCTCCGCGCTCATTCGATCGGAGCGCGTGCGGCTCAGGTCGTGGTGCAGACCGAGGTGTTGTACATCACGCAAAGTCCCTGGCGCGGACGGGTGTAGGAGAAATTGGTCAGCGTGATGCCGTTCACCTTGTTGATGAACCAGGCAACGCTCGGCACGTACTTGTACTTGACCTCGCTGAGGATCAGGTAGGTGCCGGCGATCTTGAGCGCATCGGGGATGTCCATGATTTCGCCCGCGGTACGCGCGTTGGCGCCATTGCTCCACTGCACCCGCGCCTTCAGCGTGCTCGGATTGACGTAGAGCTCCGAGATCGTGCCCTGCACCGGCGAAGATGCGTAAGGCGTCATGATCGCGTTGGCGGCATTGAAGAAGTTGGTGAACTGCGTATCGGACACCGAAGTGTTCTGCGACGTCAGGTCCGACAGCGTGCGCGCCATGATCGTCACCTTGCGGTCGATGGCGACGCCGGCCGCAAACTCGTTGGTTCCAACCAGCATCAACGCCATCAACGGGATGATCATCGCGAATTCGATCGCCGCCAGGCCGCTGGTGTTGTCGCGCATCTCGACCGCGCGGCGGCGCAATCGAAGGCAGATTTTCCTGATCAGGTTCATTGCCGTTTGCCTTAGTAGGGTTCGTTCTGGAACGCGGCGGTCGCCGTCAACAGCCGCTGATTTCCGCTGAGATTGGCGGGATTGAAGCCAAGGCCGGTGACGAACAGCGGCCATTTGTAGAACAGCCGCACGACGACGATGTCGCCGGCGGCGCCGGGAAGATAGTTGTTCGGCGGCACGAAATTTTTTCCAGCGTCGATCGGGTCGCTGATATTCACCGAGGCGAAGGTCTTGTAGCTCTGCACGTCGATCGAGATGCCGTTCACGCAATCGAACATCACGGTGAGCTTGGCGCAAACCGCGTTCTTGAATTGCGCCTGGGTGAAGGCCGCGTTCTGCGCCTGGCCCGTCATGATCAGGCGCGAGGTATCCTGGGTCACGGTCTCGAGAACCTGGCTGGCAAAGAATATCATCGCCAGTTCGATGATCGCGAACAGGACGGCGAAGAAGATTGGCGCGACCAGTGCGAACTCGACGGCAGCGGTGCCCGTTCGGTTGCGACCAAACCGGCGCAGGATAGTCGTCTTGGGAGCTGTAGCAGGCGGCATCGAAAGAACCTCAGAACGCGAGGAGACTTGCCGCAGGAATCTATCCAAAACAGATTGTTGAAGTGTTTCGGCCAATTCGGCCAGAGCGACCCATTCCGTTAACCGCATCTTAACCGTAGCGGCAGGCCGGGACCGATGCCGCCCGCCGGATGTACCGGCGGGCCTTCGAGAAGCCGATCAGCTTACTTGGTGGCGCCGCCCGCCGAACCGGCAGCCTGGCTGGAGAGCGAGCCGGCCTGGTCGATGGCGGTCTTGAAGTAGCCATCGCCGTCGCCGAGCGTCACGCGGCGCTGACAGATCGGCATGCAGCTATAGGATTCCCTTTCGACGCCGCGATACACGGTGACGAGCTGATCGGTCGGTCCCTCGACCTGAATCTGGCGGTCCACCAGCACCTCGCCATTGCGATCCATGGCGATGAAATTGGTCGCGCCGTAGCCCTTGCCGGTGACGACGATGATGCCGCCGCTCTGCAGGGTCACGTCCGCGATCAGCGGATTTCCGACCACGATGGTGGAGACCTTGGCGGGAAGCTTCACGAGCTTCGCCTGGTCGACATAAACGGCGATGCGATCCGGATCCGGCGCGGCAAGGCTGACAGCCGGCCACAGCAGGAGTCCTGCAACGAGGGAACGAAATCCGAAACGCTGGAACCTGAACGACATACTCTACCTCGGGGCATCAACAGGCCGGCAATGGCGATACGCAGCGGAGCCGGCGCCCAACACTGGTGAATCTGACGATAATTCGTGAACAAAGGGCAAATAGGCCCGGGATTGGGCCAAGAAATCCGCCGCCGGCCGGTATCCGCGCCATTTCAGGCCAGAGGCGGGCCCTATTTGCGGAATGGATAGGCTATCTGGCCGATGATCTCGCGGGGGAACGAGGGCTGGTCGTCCACGCCGTACCCTTCCGGCAGGCGATCCCGCGGCATGCGGAAGGTGCCGAACAGGATGTCCCAGAGCGGAAAGGTGCCTGCGAAATTGGTGTCGCCGCCCTCCGCCCGCGAGGTGTGGTGCCAGCGGTGGAATATTGGTGTCGCCACGACGTATCTGAACGGCCCGAGCGTCCAGTTCAGATTGGCGTGGACGAAGGCCGAATGAAAAATGTTGAACGGCCCGAGCCAGAGCATGACGCCCGGCGAGATCCCACCCAGCAGCAGCGCGACGTCGACGCCGATGGTGCCGAGCAGAAGGTTGACGGGATGAAAGCGCGCCGCCGAAATCCAGTCGACATCTTCCGACGAATGATGGATCGCGTGATACTTCCAGAAGCCGCCGCGATGAAACATGCGGTGCAGCCAGTACATCATGAAGTCGGCGGCGATCAGGAACAGGATCGCCTGCAGCCACAGTGGCAGGTGCGACAACGGGCCATGGCCGTTGTCGTAGAAGGCGATCAGCGCGTCGGCGTTGCTGATCCCGAACAGCAGGGCGGCGCCGAGCACCAGGAGGCCGATGCGGAACACGCGCGCGAACAGCGGCACCAGGAACCAGTAGCAGACATCGGTGACGAGTTCGCGCTTGCGCCACCAAGGCCTGCCCGGATTGCAGGCCCAGAAATGCGCCAGCACCGAGAACACCAGCGCCAGCGCGATCGTCACCGGCACCACCTTGGCCAGGGTCTGGCCCAGCATCTCGATGATTTCGGCCGGCAGGTTCATCCGGCCCGCGTAGCAGAATCACGCTCCGCGCGCCAGTTCGCGCGTGGCCCGCGGAGCGGCCGGATCAGTTGGGCGAGCGAACGTGCAGCACGGCGTTCTCATCGGCATAGGCGCGCCGCCAGCCACCGATATGGTCGAGCGCGCCGACGGCCGGGGTGTGCGGGGTCAGCAGCACGGCGTCGATGTCCCATTTCCTGAGAATGTCGAGCAGCTGGTTGACGTCCTTGAGCTGCATGGCGCGGTAATACGCCACGTCGAACGCTTCGCCATAGAGTTCGGCGCGGCCGTCGACGAATACCGGAATCTGCCGCCAGATCAGATAGCCGCCGAACGGCAGATCGTTCAGCACGCGTTTCGGATTGAGGGCCTTCAGCGCGTCGACAGCGGCCGTCGGCGAATGGCTTTGGGGCGGCGCGAAATTCGTATGCGCCGCGACCAGCCAGCTCCAGCCGCCGAGCAGGATCAGGATCGCCGCCGTCAGGGGCATCGGGGCGCCGCTGCGCGCAGGCCAGGCCGGCCGCAACGCGAACTGCGATGCCACCGGCGCAAGCACGACGATCGGGAGCAGCAGCGCGAAGATCTCGACGTTTCGGACATGGGACAGCGCCATGTGCAGCAGGCCGAGCACCAGCGCGATCCGTGGCGGCGTGAGCCTGACGCCGCCGTAGAGCGCGCCGCCGATCAGCGCCAGGATCGTGAGCTCGAAGGCGCCGAGCCTGCTGAAATCCGCCGGCATCCATTCATAGATCAGATGCAGCAATTCGCCGAGATCGAGAATCTTGCGTGCGGCGAGGATCGATCCCCAGCCATAGGGCGTGACACAGCAGGCCAGCAAAGCGCCGATGCCGAACACCGCCCAGCGCAGCGCCAGCGGGATACGCCGCTCACGCGCGGCATTCCACAGCGCATCGAGCGCGAATGCGCCGACCAGCATCAACCCGAACATGAAGCCGCCGTGCAGGTTCGTCCACAGCGCGATCAATGGCAGCAGCCAGGGCGACGGCGCCTTGCCGCGCTCGCTCGCCGAGATCAGGCCATGCACCCACGCGACCATGACCGGCAACGCCAGCACGTGCGGCCGCGCCAGCAGATGTCCCATCGAGAGCACCAGCACGGCCACGGCGACGGCGACCGCGTAGCTGGCGGGGATGCGGCGGCCGAGAATATGCGTGAGCAGCGCAAACGTTGCGGCGATCGCGGTCGAGGGGAGAACCACAACTCCGGTCCAGCCCGCAAGGTTGTAGCTCACCGCATACAGCACCTGCGCCAGCCAGGAGGACGAGGTCCACGGTTCGCCCGCCTTGGTGAAGGAATAGATGTCGACGCGCGGCATCGCGCGCTGATCGATGATCCATTGGCCCACGGCGATGTGCCAATTGGTATCGGAATCGCCCAGAAGCAGGCGGCCGCCGATCAGCGCGAGCGCATAAACCGCGATGCCGACCCACAGCCAGGCTGGCACCCGTCCGAGAATGGAAGTCCTTTCGTCAGAGGTCACGGCAATGCCGCCATTCATACCGACAGCTCGCGAAGTACCGGGAAATTCTGCTGCGCTCATCGGTCAACTGCCGCGCACGTAGAGAACCGCCGCATCGTCGGCATGCACAAGCCGCCACCCGCCGAGATGATCGAGCAGGCTCGCCGCCGGCATGCCGGGCTGCAGCAGCAGGGCGTCGATGTCATAGTCCTTGAGCAGACCGACGAGCTGGCCGACGTCCTTGAGCTCCACCGCGTTGTAATAGGCCATGGTGAATTGCTCGCCGTACAGCTCGGCCCTTCCGTCGATGAAGACGGGCGTCTGCCGCCAGATCAGATAGCCGCCGAAGGCACGATCATTGAGAACCCGCCGCACACCGTGGGCTTTTACGGCCTCGACCGCGGCGGCCGGCGACAGGCTTTTCGGAGGCGAATACGTCCAATGCGCCGCCCAGGCCCAGGTCGCGGCGCCGAGCGTGACGACCAGCATCGCCGCTGCAACAGACGCCATCCTGCGGGGCGGAGAAGACTGCAACGCGAAGTGCTGTGACACCGGCGTCAGCACGACGATCGGCAGCAGCAGCGCCAACACCTCGACGTTCCTGCCATGCGAGAGCGCCATATGCAGCAGGCCGAGCAGCAGCACGATCCGCGGCGGCGACAGCTTGACCCCGAAATGGAGCGCGCCGGCGATCAGGGCGAGGATCGTCAGTTCGAACGGGCTGAGCGTGCTGAAATTCGGCGGCGCCCATTCGGTGAGGAGGCGCAAGAGTTCGCCGAGATCCAGAATCTTGCGCGAAGCCAGGATCGATTCCCAGCCGTAAGGGGTAACGCAGCAGGCCGCCAGGGCCGCGACGCCGAATGCGATCCAGCGCAGCGCCAGCGGCTTGCGCAGCGGCGGCTCGGTGTTCCACAGCGCATCGACCGCGAAGCCGCCGGCCAGCACCAGGGCGAACACGAAGCCGCCGTGCAGATTGGCCCACAGCGCGATCAGCGGCAGCAACCAGAACGAAGGCGGCTGACGCCGCTCGCTCGCCGTCATCAGGCCGTGCGTCCAGGCAACCATGAGCGGCATCGCCAGCACGTGCGGACGCGCCAGGAAATGCGGCATCGACAGCACCATCGCCGCCAGCGCGACCAGCACCGCATAGGTCGATGGAATGCGGCGCTCCAGATAATGCGCCAGCAGGGCGAAGGTCGCGGAGATCACGCCGGCCGCGACCACGACCGGCCCGGTCCAGCCGGCAAGATTGTAGCTTACCGCATAGATGACTTGCGCAAGCCAGGAAGATGAAATCCAGGCCTCGCCAAGCTTGCTGAAGGAATAGATATCGACGCGCGGCAGAGCGCCGTGATCGAGGATCCACTGACCGACCGCGATCTGCCAGTAGGTGTCGGCGTCGGTCAGCAGCGTCCGGCCGTCAGCAAGCAGCAGCGCGTAAACGCCGATGCCAAGCCAGAGCCATGCCGGAACGCCGCCAAGGCTGAAAGCCTTTTCCCGCTGGATCGCTCCGACTTCGGCGTGCATGCGAAATTGCCGGCCGGGCTAGTGGCGGAACGGATAGGCCAGTTGCCCGCCGATCTCGTTCGGAATCTGTTCACCATCTTCCACGCCATAGCCGTCAGGCAGCCGGTTCTCCGGCATGCGAAACGTTCCGAACAGGATATCCCAGATCGGAAAGGTGCCCGCGAAATTGGTGTTGCCGCCCTCTTCGAGCGAGGTGTGATGCCAGCGATGAAAGACCGGCGTGGCAAGCACATATTTGAACGGCCCGAGCGTCCAGTTCAGGTTGGCGTGAACGAACGCGGAGTGGAAGGTCGTGAACGGCCCGACCCACAGCATGATGTTGGGTGAAATGCCGGCCATCAGCAGGATCACATCGACCAGGATCGTTCCGATGAACAGGTTGACCGGGTGGAAACGCGCCGCCGAGATCCACTCCAGATCTTCCGAAGAATGGTGGATGGCGTGATACTTCCAGAACCCGCCGCCATGAAACATGCGATGCAGCCAGTACAGCATGAAATCCGACGCGACCAGGAACAGCAGCGCCTGCA
Source organism: Bradyrhizobium sp. (assembly GCF_036735945.1). Lineage (GTDB taxonomy): Bacteria > Pseudomonadota > Alphaproteobacteria > Rhizobiales > Xanthobacteraceae > Bradyrhizobium. The sequence goes on from NZ_DAINNI010000009.1 coordinate 76,003, forward strand.
TCCAGAGCGGAAGCTGCGCCAGCGGTCCATGGCCATCCTCGTAGAACGCGATCAGCGCATCCGGCTCGTTGATGTTGAAGACGACGGATGCGCCCAGCACCAATAGCCCGATGCGGAATACTCGCGCAAACACCGGCACGAAGAACCAGTAGCAGATATCGGTGATGAGCTCGCTCTTGCGCCACCAGGGCTTGCCCGGATTGCAGGCCCAGAAATGCGAGAGCACCGTGAACACGAGCGCGAGCGCGACCGTAACCGGTACGACCTTCGTCATCGTCTGGCCGACGACTTCGATGACTTGCATTAGCGGGCTGGACATGAGGGCCTCATTCGATCGGAGACCTCAGCGGTATAGCGTCGCGCTTAAGGAGCCGTGAATGATGCAGGAGCCTTGAACGAAGGAGGAGCCTTGAACGAAGGAGAAACCTTGAACGAAGGAGTCCTGCCGATAAAGGACGAGCATCCTTCCGCGCTGCATTTTATCGAACGCCTTAATGCGACGTTTACTGTGCTCAATATCTGCAAGTTCCTCGCATTTTTGCGTGGTCGAATTAACTGCGCCGAAATTGTCGCACCCTAGGGTGACGCCATGGTCACGGTGCTGAGAACGCCGCGAGACCAAACTTAAGTTCGACCAGCCACGTGTACACAGGAGTTATATCTATGAAGAATCTCGTTTCGCGTTTCGTCAAGGATGAGTCCGGCGCCACCGCCATCGAGTACGGCCTGATTGCCGCCGGCATCGCGATCGCGATCATCACCGCCGTCAACGGCCTCGGCGGCAAGCTGTCGAGCAACTTCAACACCATCTCGAGCTCGCTGAAGTAAGCGAAGCCTCACTCAGGTGCTTTAAAGGCCTCGGCATCGCCGGGGCCTTTTTTGTCGGGCCCTGCTGGATTGCCCCGACGACAGCGATGCCGCGGAACATCCTTTACGCTTTGTTGAACGCACACCGCTAGCCTGCGCTCTCCGACGTCCCGCTTTCGAACAACCATGAACGAGACGATGATGCCCCAAAGTGCTGTCCGGCCGGGTACCTGGCGCGTCGATGCCATGCTGGGACTTGCGGGGGCCTTGCTGGCGCTCGGCCTGCATGCGCTGGCCGGTTTCCCGACGCTCGCGGGCGCCAACGGCGACAATGACAGCCTGCTTCGGCTGGTCGAAATTCGCGATCTCATCGCCGGGCAGCCGTGGTTCGACCTGCATCAGTACCGGATGGGCCCGCCCGGCGGCTTCATCATGCACTGGTCACGCCTCGTCGATGCGCCGATCGCGGCCGTGATCCTTGCCGTGTCTGCCCTGACCGGAAAGCCGGCGACCGGCGAAGCGGTGGCGCTATTGGTCTGGACCACGCCGTTGATGGCGGCCGCACTGACTTTCCTGCTGCGGATCGCACGCGCGGTCGGTGACGAATGGGCGACGATGCCCGCCTTCATCATCTGCGCCGCGGCGCTGCACTTCAGCGGCGTCTTTGCCCCCGGCAATATCGACCACCACAATGTCCAGCTCACGCTCTGCCTTGCCGCCGTCGCCGCGCTGATCGCCGGACGTGGCTATGTGGCCGGAATCGCCGCGGGCGCCGCCTGCGCGCTGATGCTGGGCGTCGGCATGGAAACCCTGCCCTATGTCGCGGTTGCCGGGCTGACGGTGGCGACCGCCTATCTGCTGAACGGCCGCTCCGACGCTTCAGGAGAAGCCGCTGCAAAGGCGGCCGGCTTCGGAACAGGCCTTGCCGGATTTGGTCTTGCCGTCTTCGTTGCGACGGTGCCGGCCAGCCTCTGGCTCTCGCCATATTGCGACGCCTACTCGATCCCGCAATTCTCCGTTGCGGCATTGTCCGGAATTGGCCTGGCGGCGGCCACCGCCTCCGCCGTGCTCGGCCGCAGCTTCCGCGCAAGGCTCGCCGCATTGCTGGCACTCGGCATCGCGGTTGCCGCCCTGGTGGCAGCGGCCTTTCCCCAATGCATTGCCCAGCCCTATGCCGGACTGGATCCCAAGCTGCAGCAGCTCTACCTCAGTCAGGTGACCGAGGCGCAACCGTTCTGGCGCGTGCTCTCGGGCGACTGGGTCAAGGCCGCAGGCTTCTACGTCACGCCCATCCTCGCGCTGATCGTGCTCGGGTTGCGGCTGCGCCGGCATAGCAACGCTGAGGGATGGATCCTGCTGGCATTCCTGACGGCGGCTTTCGCCGTCAGCCTCTGGCAGGTGCGCGGCGTCACCTTCTCGCTGCCGCTCGCCGCCGTCGCGCTCGCGGCCTGGGTCGGCGACTGGCGACACCGCACGGCATTGACGGCGGACCGGTACGCCATGCCGCGGATGGTGACGGTCTGGCTGGTTTCCCTGAACGTCGCCTGGAGCGCGGCCGCCCATGCGGCGTCGACGGCTCTTGGAGAGACGGCGCCTTTGGCTTCGCCCGCGGGCACCTGCGAACGGGCTGCCGATTATGCCACTCTCGCCGCGCAGTCGCCGACCACCGTGCTTGCGATCTCCAATCTCGGATCGCAGATCCTTGCGCGCTCGCCTCACCGCGTGCTGGCCGGGCTCTATCACCGCAACACCAGCGGTATCCTGTTCACGCTCGACGCCTTCACGGGCACGGCCGAACAGGCGCGGGCCACGATCGAGAGCAACCGGATCGGGCTTGTCGTGCTCTGCCGCGGCAACGCCGAGACCGCGCTGCTGACCGGACACGCACCGGCCGGTTTCCTCGCCGCGCTGCGCCGCGGCGAGCCGCCGGACTGGCTCGAGAAGCTGCCGCAGGACGCCAGCGAGCCGCTCGAGATCTATCGCGTCCGGCCGCATCCCTGATCTGACGGTAGCCATTTTCCGAACGTTTACCTCTCGTCAATAGGCTGCGCGGACGCGGCAAACGCATTCCAAAATCAATGGGCCACTGGTCATGATCCTCGATACCGCCCGCCTTCTGCTGTTTCCGGCGCTGATGGCCTTCGCGGCTGCGAGCGACCTGTTCACGATGACGATCTCGAACCGGGTCTCGCTGGCGCTGATCGCCGGCTTCGTGGCGCTTGCGGTGCCGGGCGGCATGGGCCTGCACGACATCCTGATGCATTTCGGCGCCGGCGCAGCCGTTCTGGTGGTGGCCTTCGCCTGCTTCGCGATGGGGTGGGTCGGCGGCGGCGACGCCAAGGTCGCGGCCAGCGTGGCGCTATGGTTCGGCTTCGATCACCTGCTCAACTATCTGCTCTACGTCTCGCTGCTCGGCGGCGCGCTGACGATCCTGCTGATTCAATTCCGGCAATGGCCGCTGCCTTCGCTGCTCTCCGGACAAGCCTGGTTGAACCGGCTGCACGACAGGCAGAGCGGCATTCCCTACGGCATCGCGCTCGCGCTCGGCGCGCTGATCGTCTATCCCGAGACCCAATGGATCAAGGCGGTCGACCTCGCGCACCTCGCGATGCGCTGATCTCTCGCCGCTAACTTTCCGTTAAGGCAATTTCCACACGCCTCATTAACCATGCTTTGACGAATAGCTGGTCAACTCCCAGTACGGCGACGGCATCGTCGCAGCGTAATGTGGAAAGTGAAGCGTATGAATAAGCCACGCATCGTGGTCCTGGCCATCGCTATCGTCGCCGGCGGCATTGCCGCCTATCTCGCGAGCGGGTCAGACGACAAGCCTGCACCGGCCCAACAGGCCGCGCAGATGCAGACCGTCGATATTCTCGTCGCAAAATCGGATATCGGCCTTGGCCAGTCGGTCAAGCCGGACGATCTGCTATGGCAGGCCTGGCCGGCAGCGGCGAACAGCAGCAACTTCATCAGCCGCGCCAACCGGGCCGAAGCGATGAAGGACATCACCGGCTCGATCGCGCGCTCGCCGTTCGTTGCGGGCGAGCCGATCCGCGAGCAGAAGCTGGTGAAGGCCGATGGTGCCGGCTTCATGGCCGCGATCCTGCCCGCGGGCTACCGGGCCATTTCCACCGAGATTTCGCCGGAGACCGGCGCCGGCGGATTCATCCTGCCGAACGACCGCGTCGACGTCCTTCTCACCAAGCGCGAGAAGAACCCGGACGGCAAGGGTCCTGATATTTCCAACTCGGAAGTCATTCTCAGCAATGTCCGCGTTCTCGCCATCGACCAGGCTCCCAAGGAGAAAGAAGGCTCCAGCTCCCTGGTCGGCAAGACCGTGACCCTCGAACTGAAGCCCGAGCAGGCAGAGACGCTGGCGCGCTCCCGCCAGAGCGGCTCGCTGACGCTGGCGCTGCGCAGCATCGCGGACGCCAATGCAGTCGAGAAGCCCGATGAGTCGCTCACCAAGCGCGGCGAAAATCTCAACGTCATCCGCTACGGCGTTGCCATCCAGCAGATGATGCAGAAGTGACCGAAAGGACCGAGGTTATGAAGTGCAGGGAAAAACAGCCGATGATGCGAACGTTCATCGTCCGCGCCCTGTCGTTTTCGGCCGTGGCGGCTCTCACGCTCAATCCGGCATTGACGCCGGTGCTGGCGAGCGACTATCGCGCGGCGCCGGTCGCCGCCGAAGGGCAGATGAACGCGCGTTTCGTTTCGCTCGGGATCGGCAAATCGATGGTGATCGACTTGCCGCGCGAGATCAAGGACGTGCTTGTCGCCGATCCGAAGATCGCCAACGCCGTGGTCCGCACGAGCCAGCGCGCCTATATCATCGGCGCCGCGGTCGGCCAGACCAGCATCGTTTTCTTCGATTCCACAGGCGCGCAGATCGCCGCCTATGACATCGCGGTCAAGCGCGACCTCAACGGCGTGCGCGCCGCGCTGAAGCAGGCGATGCCGAATTCGGACATCCAGATCGAGGGTATCGGCGACAGCGTGGTGCTGTCGGGCACCGCAGCTACCCCGATTGAAGCGCAACAGGCCGCCGAAATCGCCGCCCGCCTCACCAGCGGCGCCGACAAGGTCGTCAACTCGATCGCCGTGCGCGGCCGCGACCAGGTGATGCTCAAGGTGACGGTCGCCGAAGTCGCCCGCAACATCGTCAAGCAGCTCGGGATCGACCTCTCGGCCAACCTGAACTACGGCACCGCGGTCGTGAATTTCAACAACTCCAATCCGTTTACCGCGCTGGGCCGTCCACTGGTCGGAGCCAACGGTGCCTTGACAACGTTCGGAGGAGGCCCTCAGTCGGTGACGGCGACGCTCCGCGCGATGGAAACCGCCGGCGTCGTGCGCACGCTGGCCGAACCCAACCTGACCGCGATTTCGGGTGAATCCGCGACCTTCATCGCCGGCGGCGAATTTCCGGTGCCTGCGGGTTATGCCTGCGATCCCGTCACGCGCGTCTGTACGACCCAGATCTCGTTCAAGAAGTTCGGCATTTCGCTCAACTTCACGCCCGTCGTGATGACGGAAGGACGGATCAGCCTTCGCGTCATGACGGAAGTGTCGGAGCTGTCGAACGACAACTCGATCACGCTGACCCAGTCGCTGAGCAACAATTCGACGAACTCACTGACCATTCCCTCGATCAAGACCCGTCGCGCGGAAACCACCCTGGAGATTCCCTCGGGCGGCTCGATGGCGATGGCGGGCCTGATCGCGGAGCAGACCAAGCAGGCCATCAACGGCCTCCCCGGCCTGTCGCAATTGCCGATCCTCGGCACGCTGTTCCGCAGCCGCGACTACGTCAACAACCAGACCGAACTGATGGTCCTGGTCACGCCCTACGTGGTGCGCGCGGTGGCGCAGAAGGACCTGTCGCGCCCCGACGACGGCTTCGCCGCCAGTTCGGACCCGCAGGCCGACCTGCTCGGCAGCATCAATCGCATCTACGGCGTTCCGGGCCGGGTCGAGAAGGCACGGAATTATCGCGGCACCTACGGCTTTATTACGGACTGAGGCGGGACCATGACACGCAGTATTAAACCCACAAGGCCCGCCGCGCTCCGGCGTCCCCTCTGCCTGGCAGGCGCGCTGGTCGGCGTTTCGATGGCGCTTGGCGCCTGCAAGACCTCCTCGGACCTCGTGATGGCGGCGAGCGTGCCCGACGACTATCGCCTGCGGCATCCGATCGCGATCCAGGAAGCCGACCGCTCGATCGTGGTGTTCGTCGGCCGCGGACGCGGCGGCCTTTCCGCGGCCCAGCGCGCCGACGTGATGGCTCTCGCCCAAAGCTGGCTGCGCGAAGGCACCGGCGCCATCAGCGTCGACGTGCCCGTCAGGACGCCGAATGCGCGGGCGGCCGAGGATACGATGCGCGAGATCCGGGCGAGCTTCGCCGCGGCCGGCGTGCCGCCGCGCGCGGTCAATGTCCGCCAGTACACGCCCGAGGATCCGAGGCACATGGCCGCGATCCGGCTGAATTATCCGAGGATCTCGGCGGTCGCCGGTCCGTGCGGGCTGTGGCCGGAGGATCTTGGCAACTCGATCAACAACAAGAGCTACTTCGAGAACAAGCCCTACTACAATTTCGGCTGCGCCAATCAGCGCAACCTGGCGTCGATGATCGACAACCCGTCCGACCTCGTGCAGCCGCGTCCTGAAACCCCGGCCTACACGCCCCGTCGCTCCATCGCGTTCGAGAAATATCGCAAGGGCCAGACCACCACCACCAACTATCCCGAGGCCGACAAGGCCAAACTCAGCGATACCGGCAAATGATCACTTACTCGCGCCAGAACTCAGAATCGCAGTTGCAGGAGCCGGACGCCATGGCGCCGTCGACCGAGGATCACATCGCGCCCGCGCCCAGGGTGTCGGTGCAGGCCTTCTGCGAGACGGTGGAAACCGCCGCCGCCGTGCAGGCGGCGGGCGAAGACCGCCGCCTCGGCAAGGCCCACCTCAAGATCCAGATGGGCGGCATGGCGGCCGCCGTCGAGGCCTACCGCTCGGCCCCGACGCCGAACGTCATCATCCTCGAGACCGAAGGCCGCAACGACATTCTCGCCGGCCTCGACCAGCTCGCCACCGTGTGCGACGCCGGCACCCGCGTCGTCGTGATCGGGCGCATCAATGACGTCACGCTCTACCGCGAGCTCGTCCGCCGCGGCGTCAGCGACTACGTGATCGCCCCGGTCGGCGCCATCGACGTCGTGCGCTCGGTATGCAACCTCTTCGCATCGCCGGAAGCCAAGGCGGTCGGCCGCATCATCGCCGTCGTCGGCGCCAAGGGCGGCGTCGGCTCGTCCACCGTCGCCCATAACGTCGCCTGGGCGATCGCCCGCGATCTGGCGCTGGATTCGGTGGTCGCCGATCTCGACCTCGCGTTCGGCACCGCCGGCCTCGACTACAACCAGGACCCGGCACAGGGCATCGCGGATGCGGTGTTCTCCCCCGACCGGATCGATACCGCGTTCCTCGACCGCCTGTTGTCGAAATGCACCGACCATCTCAGCCTGCTGGCGGCGCCGGCGACGCTCGACAAGGTCTACGATTTCGGCGCCGAGGCGTTCGATGCGATTTTCGACACGCTTCGCACCACGATGCCCTGCATCGTGCTCGACGTTCCCCACCAATGGTCGGGATGGACCAGGCGCGCGCTGATCGCGGCCGACGACATCCTGATCGTCGCCGCGCCCGATCTCGCCAATCTGCGCAACACCAAGAACATCTTCGACCTGCTGAAGTCTTCACGGCCGAACGATCGCGCCCCGCTCTACTGTCTCAACCAGGTCGGCGTCCCGAAGCGCCCGGAAATCCCGGCGGCCGAGTTCGCCAAGGCGATCGAGAGCCACCCGATCGCCACGATCCCGTTCGAGCCACAGATGTTCGGTTCGGCCGCCAATAACGGCCAGATGATCGCGGAAATTGCCGCGAGCCATCGCACCACTGAGATCTTCCTGCAGATCGCGCAGCGGCTTACCGGCCGCGGCGAGACCAAGAAGCCGAAGAGTTCGTTGCTGTCGCCCTTGATCGAGAAGTTGCGGGCCAAGAAGTAGATCGCCCGCGTGGAGTGCCATCGTGTTCGGTAAGCGTAGCGGAAATGATGATAACCGGGCTTTGAAGCCCGCCTTCCAGGCACCGGAGCCGGCTCCCGCCGCAGCGCCGCCGCGCGAGGTCGCCGCGCCGACCGTCGCCTCGCCTCCTATTGCCCCGCCCAAGCCGCAGCCGCCGCCCGCCCCGGCCGCGGCTTCGGGGCGGTCCGACAATTACTACCAGGTCAAGGCCACCATCTTCGGCGCGCTGATCGAGGCGATCGACCTCGCCCAGCTTGCCAAGCTCGACGGCGAATCGGCGCGCGAGGAAATCCGCGACATCGTCAACGAGATCATCGCGATCAAGAACATCGTGATGTCGATCGCCGAGCAGGAAGAGCTGCTCGACGACATCTGCAACGACGTGCTCGGCTACGGTCCGCTGGAGCCGCTGCTGTCGCGCGACGACATCGCCGACATCATGGTCAACGGCGCCGGCACGGTGTTCATCGAAGTCGCCGGCAAGATCCAGAAGACCGGCATCCGCTTCCGCGACAACCAGCAGCTGCTCAACATCTGCCAGCGCATCGTCAGCCAGGTCGGCCGCCGCGTCGATGAATCCTCGCCGATATGCGACGCCCGCCTCGCCGACGGCAGCCGCGTCAACGCCATCGTGCCGCCGCTGGCGATCGACGGCCCCGCGCTCACCATTCGTAAGTTCAAGAAGGACAAGCTCACCCTCGACCAGCTGGTCAAGTTCGGCGCAATCTCGCCGGAGGGCGCGACGATCCTGCAGATCATCGGCCGCGTCCGCTGCAACGTCCTGATCTCCGGCGGCACCGGTTCCGGCAAGACCACCCTTCTGAACTGCATGACCAACTACATCGAGCATGACGAGCGCGTCATCACCTGCGAAGACGCCGCCGAACTTCAGTTGCAGCAGCCCCACGTGGTGCGGCTGGAAACCCGGCCGCCCAACATCGAAGGCGAAGGCCAGGTCACGATGCGCGAACTGGTCCGCAACTGCCTGCGTATGCGTCCCGAGCGGATCATCGTCGGCGAAGTCCGCGGACCCGAGGCGTTCGACCTGCTGCAGGCCATGAACACCGGCCACGACGGCTCGATGGGAACGCTGCACGCCAACAACCCGCGCGAAGCCCTGTCGCGCTGCGAATCGATGATCACCATGGGCGGCTTCTCGCTGCCCTCGCGCACCATTCGGGAAATGATCTGCGCCTCGATCGACGTCATCGTGCAGGCGGCGCGCCTGCGCGACGGCTCGCGCCGCATCACCCACATCACCGAGGTGATGGGCATGGAAGGCGAAACCATCATCACGCAGGACCTGTTCCTGTACGACATGGTCGGCGAGGACGCGAACGGCAAGATTATCGGCCGGCACCGCTCGACCGGCATCGGACGCCCGAAATTCTGGGACCGGGCGCGCTATTACAACGAAGAGAAGCGGCTGGCAGCCGCGCTCGACGCTGCTGAAGTCACCGAAGGCGCTTAACAGAGGCAACAATGCAGGCACTCGCACTGGCCTTTCTGGCCGCCACCGCCATCGGCGGTCTGGCGTGGGTATTCATCTATCCGATGCTGTCGGGCGAGCGGAAGGCGGAATCCCGCCGCGCCTCGATTGCCCGCAACGACGCGCCGGCACGGCAGGTCGAGAAAACCCAGCGCTCCCGCCGCGAGCAGGTCGAGGGATCGCTGAAGGAACTCGACGCCCGCCGCAAGAAGGAAAAGTCCATTCCGCTCTCGACTCGCCTCGCCCAGGCCGGCCTCGGAACGTGGACGACCCAGAAATTCTGGATCGTGTCCGGCGTCATGGGCGCGGTCGGATTCGTGATCGCGTTCTTCGTCGGCCACAACCCGCTGGCGGCCGTGGCCATGGCGTTCGCCACGGGCCTCGGCTTGCCGCGCTGGCTGCTCGGCTATCTGAAGAAGCGCCGCGAGACGGCGTTCCTGAAGGCGCTGCCTGATGCCGTCGACGTCATCGTGCGCGGCATCAAGGCCGGCCTGCCGCTGTTCGAGTCGATCAAGGTGGTGGCCGCCGACGCGCCGGAGCCGCTCAAGAGCGAATTCAGCGCCATCATCGAAACCCAGACCATCGGCATGCCGCTCGGCGAAGCCTGCTCGCGGTTGTACGAGCGGATGCCGCTTCCGGAAGCGAACTTCTTCGGCATCGTCGTCGCGATCCAGCAGAAGTCCGGTGGCAATCTGTCGGAAGCGCTCGGCAACCTCTCCAAGGTGCTGCGCGACCGCAAGAAGATGAAGGAAAAGATCCAGGCGATGTCGATGGAAGCCAAGGCCTCCGCGGGCATCATCGGCTCGCTGCCGCCGGCCGTGATGTTCCTGGTCTGGCTTTCGACGCCCGATTACATCTCGCTGCTTTGGACTCATCATATCGGCCAGTTCATGCTGCTGTGCTGCGTCGGTTGGATGACGATCGGCGTGCTGGTGATGAAGAAAATGATCAACTTCGACTTCTGACGGTGCGACCATGATTGACTTCATCATCCAGAAAATGCACGACCCGCGGTTCATGACCATGCTGCTCGCCGCCATTGCGGCGAGCGCGACCGCGTATACGCTGATCATGCCGCTGCTCGCCGGCGAGGGCCTGGCCAAGCGCATGAAGGCGGTGGCCAGCGAACGCGAGCGGCTGCGTCAGCGTGAGCGCGAGCGCCTCAACAAGTCGGAGAAGGTGTCGCTGCGGCAAACCCCGAAGCAACTCGTCTCCAAGGTGGTGGAAGACTTCAACCTGACCAAATGGCTGGCCCAGGAGGCCGCGCGCGACAAGCTGATCATGGCCGGCTATCGCGGCCATGCGCCCTACGTCACATTCCTGTTCGCCCGCGCGGTGACGCCGATCGTGCTGTTTCTCGGCGCGGCCCTCTACGTGTTCGTGATCGCGCAGATGGACAAATCGCTGACGGTCAAGCTCGGCATCTGCGTCGGCGCCGCCTATCTCGGCCTGCAGGCGCCGATGCTGTTCCTGAAGAACGCCATCAGCAAGCGCCAGCTCTCGATCAAGCGCGCCTTTCCCGACGCGCTCGACCTGCTGCTGATCTGCATCGAATCAGGCATGTCGGTCGAAGTCGCCTTCCGCAAGGTCTCGACCGAAATCACCTCGCAATCGGTCGCGCTGTCGGAAGAGTTCGCGCTGACCACGGCGGAACTGTCCTACCTGCAGGATCGCAAGATCGCCTACGAGAACCTCTCCAAGCGCACCGGCCTCGAGGGCGTCAAATCGGTCTGTCTGGCGCTGATGCAGTCGGAACGCTACGGCACCCCGCTCGGCCAGAGCCTGCGCGTGATGGCCCAGGAAAACCGCGACATGCGGATGACCGAGGCCGAGAAGAAGGCGGCTGGCTTGCCGCCGAAGCTGACCGTGCCGATGATCCTGTTCTTCCTGCCCTGCCTGTTCATCGTCATTCTCGGACCGACCTACATCAAGCTCCAGATGATGCCGTGAGGCGATCGGCGCGGCCGCGAGCCGCGCCCATTCGACCGCGGCCCGCGAACGTCTCAGCCGGGGCGACAGCCCGATGAAATTCCGGACAGCGCTGCCCGACCCGCCTTCAGCCGATGCGCTGCGGCGGATCGATCATTCATGAATGATGGTGGATGTGGGCGGGCTATCGCGGCTGCGATCCCGGCCGCGGGCTTGCGGGTTCAGTCCCGGCCGAGGGCTGCGACCGGAATGGTCGCCTTGCCGCCGGGCGGACGCGAATTGTCCTTGTCCTTGCGGTTCAGCATTTCCCGCAGGTACGCCACGTTCGCGCTGGCCTCGTCGGGCGGCAGACCGCCCTTGGCGATGGTCTCGGCCTCGGCGAAGCGGCCCTGCAGGCCGACCACGAGCGCCAAATTCTGCCGCACCCGGGCGTCGGCGCCCGGATTGGCATAGGCGCGCCGCAGGGTTTCCTCGGCCTGCGGCAATTCCCGCGTCAGCATGTAGGAGAGCCCGAGATTGGACAGCACCGAGGGTTCTTCCGGCACGATCTTCAGCGCGCTCGCATAGTAGCCGCGGGCCTCTTCGTGCTTGCCCATCTTGTCGAGCGTGGTGCCCTGCACCGAAAGGATGCGCCAGTCGGGATTGGCGGGCGAATGGGCGCGGCTTAGCACATCGAAGGCGGCCTGCGAATTGCCGTTGTCGGCGAGCGCGCGGCCGTAAGCGGCGAGCATCGTCTTGTTGCCGGGATGCGCGATGGTGGCCTGTTCGAGCACGGCGGCGGCCTGCGCGCGCTGGCCGGTGGCGCGGAGCGCCTGGCCGTAGCCGAGCGCCGCCTCGGCGTCCTTGGGATTGGCGCGATAGCGTTCGCCATAGATCTCGGCGGCGCGGCGCGGATCTTCGGGGACGGCAGCGGTTTGCGTCTTTGACGACGACGAGGTCAGCGAACCCGTGATGTCCGACATGGTCTGGCAGCCGCCAAGGCCTGCGGCCAGCATGGCAGTGACGGCCGCGGAGGTAAGGAACCGGGCAAGGGATCCGGCGAGAGACCCGGCAAGAAACCCGGCATGGCTGGACGGTCGGCGCATGGCTACTTGAACTCGCGAAAATGGCTGGCGGATGGGTCCGAACAAGGCAGCAATAAACTGTTAACCCTAACGGCCGGTTAATCGGCCGTGCTATGCAGCCCCACAGCCCGCCCTCCCGTCCCCTTCGCGAGACCTGCATGCCATCCCCGTTCGAGACCGCGCCCTCCGCCCCCGCCATTCCGATCACCTTCGCCAGCAAGACCACCTGGGATGCGGTCGCCAGGGAGCTTCCCGAGCAGGCACGGCAATTCGCGCTGGCCAATGATTTCACCGCCAGGCCCGGCAAATGCCTGACGCTGCCCACCGCCGACGGACGAATCGCGCAGGTCGTATTCGGGCTGGAGGACGAGAGCAGCAAATCGCGCGACCTGTTCCGGCCCGGGGCGCTGCCCGGCCTGTTGCCGCCGGGCGTCTATCGATTCGCCAACGCGCCGCACGACACGCGGCTGGCGACGCTCGCCTTTGCACTCGGCAGCTACCGCTTCGGCCGCTACCGCAAGGCGGAGACGCCCGATGTCCGGCTGGTGCCGCCGGATGGCGTCGATGCCGCCGATATCGCGCGAATGGCGGAAGCCGCCGCGCTGGCGCGCGACCTGATCAACACGCCGTCCAACGACATGGGGCCGGAGCAACTGGCCGATGCCGCCGAGGCGCTGGCGGAGCGCTTCGGCGCCAGCTTCGACTGCATCACCGGCTGTGAACTCCTGACGCAGAACTTTCCGCTGATCCACGCCGTCGGCATGGCCTCGCCGCGCGCCCCGCGCCTGATCGACCTCCGCTGGGGCGACCCCGCGCATCCCAAGATCACGCTGGTCGGCAAGGGCGTCTGCTTCGACACCGGCGGCCTCGACCTGAAGCCGTCCAGCGGCATGCTGATCATGAAGAAGGACATGGGCGGTGCCGCCAACGTGCTGGCGCTGGCGCAGATGGTGATGGATGCGAAGCTGAAGGTGCGGCTGCGCGTCCTGATCCCCGCGGTGGAGAACGCGGTCGCCGGCAACGCCTTCCGCCCGCTCGATGTCTTCAAGTCGCGCAAGGGGCCGACGGTGGAGATCGGCAACACCGACGCCGAGGGACGGCTGGTGCTGGCGGATGCGCTGGCGCTGGCCGACGAGGAGAAGCCGGATCTCCTGATCGATCTCGGCACCCTGACCGGCGCGGCGCGGGTGGCGCTGGGGCCGGATTTACCGCCATTTTACACAGATGATGAGACGCTCGCCGAAAGCGTCTCGGTGCACGCGAAGCGAGAGAACGATCCGTTGTGGCGAATGCCGCTGTGGCCGCCCTATGATTCCTGGCTGGATTCAAAGGTGGCCGACATCAACAACGCACCAAGCGGCGGCTTTGCCGGCTCGATCACCTGTGCGCTGTTCCTGCAGCGCTTCGTCACCGATGCCAGGAGCTGGCTGCATGTCGATATCTACGGCTGGACGCCGTCGGCGAAGCCGGCGCGCCCCGAGGGCGGCGAATGCCAGGCCGCGCGCGCGATCTACAAACTGTTGAGCGAACGCTATGGATGATCCGCGCCTGACGCCGGCCCGGCCCGAAGTCGCCGCAAGATATCTCGAAGGCAAGGTGCAGGCCGCGCGCTTCGTCGACGGCGAGGAGTTTTGCGTGCGCGCCCCCATCGCGCCGCTGCGCGAGGGGCCCGCTTCGGACGCCATGCTGTCGACGCAGGCGCTCAAGGGCGAACGCGTCACGATCTATGACCGCAATGGTGAAGGCTGGGCCTGGGGGCAACTGAGCAGCGACGGCTATGTCGGCTGGATTCCCGATGCCGCGCTTGCGAGGCCCGGCGCCGCGCCGACGCACAAGGTCACGGCGCTGCTGACCTTCGCGTTCCCCGGTCCCTCCATCAAACTGCCGCCGGCCGAGACGCTGCCGATGGGCGCGCGGATAAACGTGGCGCGCGAAGACGGCGCCTTCGCCGTGACGAGCGATGGCCTTTATTTGCCGCGCCGCCATGTCGGCGGCCTCGACGAGATGGAGCAGGATTTCGTCGCCGTCGCCGAACGCTTTGTCGGCACGCCCTATCTCTGGGGCGGCAAGACTTCGCTCGGCATCGATTGCTCCGGCCTGGTCCAGGTCGCGCTGAATGCCGCCGGCACCGGCTGCCCACGCGACAGCGACATGCAGCAGGATAGCCTGGGCCGGGCGTTAAGTCCTGCCGAAATGAAAAAGCTGCAGCGCGGCGACCTGATCTTCTGGAAGGGTCACGTCGCGATCGTCCGCGACGCCGACACCATGGTGCACGCCAACGCGCATTACATGGCAACCGTGGTGGAGAACACGCGCGAGGCGATTGCGCGGATCAAGGCGGCGGGCAGTGAAGTGGCGGCGATCAAGCGGCTGGATTGAGCAAGCCGGGCCACATCCTTCGAGACGCCGCTTCGCGGCTCCGCAGGATGAGGGTCTCAGTTCCTCATGGTGAGGAGGCGCGAAGCGCCGTCTCGAATCATGCGGCCGAGATGCCGCAAGCTACGTAGCGGCGGTGACGTCCGGCACCGCCTCGATGCGGAACGCAGCCGCAAACAGCGCGCGGGTGTAATCGGTCTTCGGATTCTTGAACAACTCGGCCGCCGGCCCCTCCTCGACCACCCGGCCGTTGCGCATCACGATCAGATGGCTGGCCAGCGAGGCGACGACGCGCAGATCGTGCGAGATGAACATGTAGGTGAGGTCGCGCTTGCGCTGCAGCTCGCGCAGCAGGTCGACCATCTGCGCCTGGAACAGCATGTCGAGCGCCGAGGTCGGCTCGTCCAGCACGACGAAATTCGGCTCCAGCACCACGGCACGCGCGATCGAAACGCGCTGGCGCTGCCCGCCGGAGAATTCGTGCGGATAACGGAAGCGGGTTTCGGGATCGAGGCCGACGTCGCGCAGCGCCTTGACGACACGCGCCTCGCGCTCCTCATACGACAGCGACTTCTGGTGCACGGTCAGGCCTTCGGCGACGATGTCGCCGACCGACATGCGCGGGCTGAGCGAGCCGAACGGATCCTGGAACACGATCTGCATGTCGCGGCGGTACGGCAGCATGTCCTTGAAGCGCAGGCCCTGGATGTCGTTGCCGAGGAAGACGATCGGTCCATCGGAGGAGATCAGCCGCAGCAGCGCCAGCCCCAGCGTGGTCTTGCCCGAGCCGGATTCGCCGACGACGCCGAGCGTCTCGCCCTTGCGCACCGCGATGCTGACGCCATCCACCGCCTTGATGTGGCCGACGGTCGAACGAAACAGCCCGCGCTTGATCGGAAACCAGACCTTGAGATTGTCGGCCGACATCACCACCGGCTCGTTCGGCCGCGGCGGCGCCGGATCGGGCTTCGGCTCCGCCGCCAGAAGCGCGCGCGTGTAGGCGTGCTTCGGCGTCGTAAAGACCTCCTCGACCGGCCCCTGCTCGACGATCTTGCCGGAATTCATCACGCAGACGACGTCGGCGATGCGGCGCACGATGCCGAGATCGTGGGTGATGAACAGCATGCTCATGCCGAGCCGCTGGCGAATGTCGGCGAGCAGCGCCAGGATCTGCGCCTGCACCGTGACGTCGAGCGCGGTGGTCGGCTCGTCCGCGATCAACAAATCAGGCTCATTGGCAAGCGCCATCGCGATCATGACGCGCTGGCGCTGACCGCCGGACAATTGATGCGGATAGCTCTTCAGCCTTGTTTCGGGATCGGGAATTCCGACCTGCGTTAACAGTTCGAGCGTGCGCGCCCGCGCCATCTGCCCGCTGATGCCGTTGTGCAGCAGAAGAATCTCGCCGATCTGCGCCTCGATCGTGTGCAGCGGATTGAGCGAGGTCATCGGCTCCTGGAAGATGATCGAGATGTCGTTGCCGCGGATCTCGCGCATCTCGCCTTCCGACGCGCGCAGGAGATCGCTGCCACGGAAGCGGATGCTGCCGGACGGATGCGAGGCGGCGGGATAGGGCAGGAGCTTGAGGATCGACAACGCGCTGACGGATTTCCCGGAACCGGACTCGCCGACCAGCGCCACGCATTCGCCGCGTCTGATCGAAAACGAGACCTGGTCGACGGCGAGCGTGTTGCCGAACGCCACCGAGAGGTCGCGGACATCGAGCAGGGGCTGGTTGATGGCATCCATGCGCGGGCCCCTACCGGAACGTCTTGCGCGGATCGAACGCGTCGCGCGCGGCTTCACCGATGAAGATCAGGAGCGACAGCATGATCGCGACCGAGAAGAAACCGGTGAAGCCGAGCCATGGCGCCTGCACGTTGGCCTTGGCCTGCGACAATAGTTCGCCGAGCGACGGCGAGCCGGGCGGCAGGCCGAAGCCGAGGAAGTCCAGCGCGGTCAGCGTCATCACCGAGGACGACACGATGAAGGGAAGGAACGTCATGGTCGCTACCATCGCATTCGGCAGCAGGTGGCGGAACATGATGACGCGGCTGGAGACGCCGAGCGCCCGCGCCGCCTGGATGTATTCGAAGTTTCGTCCGCGCAGGAATTCGGCGCGCACGAGGCCGACCAGCGACACCCAGGAGAACAGCAGGAGAATGCCGAGCAGGATGAAGAAGCCCGGCGGCAGCACGGCCGAGATGATCAGCAGCAGATAGAGCGAGGGGATCGCGGTCCAGACCTCGATCAGCCGCTGGAAGGTCAGGTCGACCCAGCCGCCGAAATAGCCCTGCACGCCGCCGGCGGCGATACCGACGATCGAGGAGACGATGGTGAGCGTCAGGCCGAACAGCACCGAGATGCGGAAGCCGTAGATCAGCCGCGCCACCACGTCGCGACTCTGGTCGTCGGTGCCGAGCCAGTTGTATTCGAGATCGCGGCAGCCTTTGAGCCCCTTCCTCTGCACCACTTCCTTGCACTGCTCTTCGGTCAGCATCCAGGTCGGCTTCGACGGCGCAGGCGTCGGCAGGTCGAGGTTATGGGTGTCGTAGGAGAAGCGGATCAGCGGCCAGATGACGGTGCCGCCCTTCTCCGCGATCTGTTTCTGCAGGTACGGATCGCGGTAGTCGGCAGTGGTCTCGAAGTCGCCGCCGAAGGTCGTCTCCGAATAGTTGAACAGCACCGGCCAATAGAGACGGCCGTCATATTTGACGAGAAGCGGCCTGTCGTTGGCGATGAAGTTGGCGAACAGCGAAATGCCGAACAGCGCGAGGAATATCCAGAACGACCAGTAGCCCCGACGGTTCGCCTTGAAGTTCTGCCAGCGGCGGCGGTTGAGCGGTGACGGCGCAAAGCGATGGCGGGTGATCGGGACCGCCTCGCCGAGCGGCGATTGCGTCGAGGTTTCCACCGGTTGGGGCGCAGTGATCGTCATCAGACCTCGCGCGCCTCGAAGTCGATCCGCGGATCGATCCACATATAGGTCAGGTCCGAGACCAGGTTGATCACCAGGCCGACCAGCGAAAAGATGAACAGCGTTCCGAACACCACGGGATAGTCGCGGTTCAGGACGCTTTCGAAACCGAGCAGACCGAGGCCGTCGAGCGAGAAGATGGTCTCGATCAGGAGCGAGCCGGAGAAGAAGGCGTGAATGAACGCGCCCGGAAAGCCCGCGATCACGATCAGCATCGCATTGCGGAAAATGTGGCCGTAGAGCACCTGCCGCTCGCTGCAGCCCTTGGCGCGCGCGGTCATCACATACTGCTTGCGGATCTCGTCGAGGAACGAGTTCTTGGTCAGCAGCGTCATGGTGGCGAAGGCGCCGAGCGCCATCGAGATCAGCGGCAGCGTGATGTGCCAGAAATAGTCGATGATCTTCCAGTACCAGGGGAACTGCGACCAGCCGTCCGAGGTCAGCCCGCGCAACGGAAAGATATTGAAGAACGAGCCGCCGGCGAACAGGATGATGAGGAGGATCGCGAACAGGAATCCCGGGATCGCAAAGCCTATGATGATCACGGCCGAGGTCCAGGTGTCGAACCTCGATCCGTCGGCGACGGCCTTGCGGATGCCGAGCGGGATCGAAATGAGATAGGTCAAGAGCGTCATCCAGATGCCGAGCGACATCGAGACCGGCAGCTTTTCCTTGATCAGCTGGACCACGCTGACGTCGCGGAAATAGCTCTTGCCGAAATCGAAGCGGGCGAAATTCCACACCATCAGCGCGAAGCGTTCCGGCGCCGGCTTGTCGAACCCGAACTGCGCTTCCAGCTTCTTGATGAAATCGGGATCGAGCCCCTGCGCGCCGCGATATTTCGAACTGACGGCATCCGCCGCCGCGCCGGGCTGGCCACGCGGGCCGAGATCGCTGCCGCCGCCCGAAATCCGCGAGGTGCCGCCGGTATCGGCGCCGGAGAGCTGCGCCAGCACGCGCTCGACCGGTCCGCCCGGCGCGAACTGCACGACCACGAAGGACACGAACAGGATCCCGAGCAGCGTCGGAACCATCAGGAGGATTCGGCGGGCAATATAGCCGGTCATGGATCACTTCGCCTGATCGAGCTTGGCGGACTTGGCGGCGTCATACCACCAATTGTCAGGCGCGCCGGTGCCCTGCGCGTAGCGCGCCGGTTTCTCCGGATGGGCGAACAGGTCCCAATAGGCGATCGGGTGATTGGTGCGATACCATTGCGGCACCCAGTAACGGCCGGCCCGGAACACGCGATCGAGCGCGCGGCAGGCGACCGTCAGGTCTTCGCGCGTCTCGGCGCCGATCGCCTTGTCGACCAGCGCATCGATCGCGGGGTTCGCCACGCCGGCCAGATTGTACGATCCCCTGGTGGCCGCTGCCTGCGAAGTGAAGTACGGACGCAGGCTGTCGCCCGGCGTCGGCGACATCGAAAGGCGCATCGTCGTCATGTCGAAGTCGAAGGACTCGACCCGCGCGCGATACTGCACGGCGTCGATCAGGCGGATGCTGGCCTCGATGCCGAGCTGGCCGAGGTTCTTGATGAGGGTCGCATGATGCGGCTGAAACGACGGCTCATCGAGCAGGAATTCGATGGTGAAGACCTCGCCGTTCGGCAGCAGCCGCTTGCCGTCCTTGACCGGCAGTTTCGCCTCCTGCAGCAAGTGCTGTGCCTTGCGCAGCAACTGACGGTCCTGGCCCGACCCGTCCGACACCGGCGGCACAAAGGGTTCGCCGAACACCTCGTCCGGCACCTGGCCGCGGAACGGCTCGAGCAGCTTCAATTCTGCCGGCGACGGCTTTCCGGCCGCCACCATGTCCGAATTCTGGAATGGCGACGCCGTGCGCGCATAGGCGCTGTACATCACGGTCTTGTTGGTCCATTCGAAATCGAACGCGTTGATGACCGCTTCGCGGACCCGGGGGTCCTTGAACTTGTCGCGGCGGGTATTGAAGAACCAGCCCTGCCCGCCCGACGGCAGTTCGTCCGGCAGGGTCTCGCGCTTGACGCGGCCGTCCTTGATCGCCGGGAAGTCGTAGCGCGTCGCCCAGATCCGCGCGGTGAACTCCTCGCGGTAGAGATAGTTCTTGCCGGTAAAGCCTTCGAACGCGACGTCGCGGTCGCGATAGAACTCGTAGCGTACCGTGTCGAAATTATAGCTGCCACGGTTGACGGGAAGGTCGGCCGCCCACCAATCCTTGACGCGATCGAACTCGACGTAGCGGTTGATCTCGTACTTGCCGACCTTGTACGGCCCCGAGCCAAGCGGAACATCGATGCTCGATTCATCGAACGGACGTTTCGCGTAATAATCCCTGGAGAAGATCGGCAGACTCGCGACATAGAGCGGCACGTCGCGCGCGCGGTTCGGCGCGAAGGTCACAGCCACCGTCGCGTCGTCCAGCGCCTCCGCCTTCACGAAATCGCGGAGCTGCACCAGGATCAGCGGGTGCCCCTTTTCCTTCAGTGTATTGAGCGAGAAGGCAACGTCATGCGCCGTCAGTTTCGAGCCGTCGTTGAACCGCGCCTCGGGACGCATCGTGAATCTGTAGGTCAGCTTGTCCGGCGAGATCCAGACCGACTTTGCCGCGAGGCCATACATCGCGTCAGGCTCGTCATTGGCGCGAGCCATCAGCGAGTCGAAGGTCAGCTCCATGCCCTTGGCGCCTTCACCCTTGAGGATGAAGGCGTTGAACGAATTGAACGTCTGGAACGACTGGTTGTAGGCACGGGTCGAGGGGATCGTGGAGAACAATCCGCCCTTCGGCGCCTGCGCATTCACATAGTCGAAATGCTTGAAGTCGGCCGGATATTTCAGGTCGCCAAACACCGACATGCCATGCATCTCGGCGCCGCCATTGTCGGCAAGAGCGGGAGAAAACCGGACAGCCGTCAGCGCGCCGATGCCGAGACCGAGTACGTGCCGGCGATTGAGTAGCGCCATGCGCTTTTCCTTCAAGACCTATTTCCGTTTTTGGCTGCCTTGTCGGCGTCGTGCCACCACAGCGTCGGAAAACCCGACTGGCCATATTTCGGCAGTTCGGAGGGCCGGCCAAAGCGATCCCAGCGCGCGGTGCGAACCTTGGGATAATTCCACTGCGGCACGACGTAGTGGTTCCACAACAACACGCGATCGAGAGCCTTGGTCGCGGCGACGAGATCGGCTCGATCCTTGGCAAAGATCACGCGATCGATCAGCTTGTCGATCGCCGGATTCTTGATGCCGACGATGTTGCGCGAGCCTGCCATGTCGGCCGCCTGCGAACCCCAGTCTTCTCGCTGCTCATTGCCCGGCGACAGCGATTGCCCCCAGGACTGGGTGATGATATCGAAATCCCAGCTACGCATGCGGTTTTCATACTGTATCGGGTCGATCGTGCGCACGCTGACGGCGATGCCGAGACGTTCCAGTGAAGGCTTGTAGAACAGCATGACCCGTTCGAAGTCCGGTTGTTGCGTCAGCAACTCGATCGCAAATGGCGCGCCGGACTTGACATCGACAAGCTTGCGATCCCGCACCTCGTAACCGGCTTCCTTGAGCAGCCGCACCGCCTCGCGCAAATTCTCGCGCACCGCTTCCGGGTTGCCGCCGACCGGGTTGGTGTACGGCTTGGTGAAGACTTCGGCGGGCACCTCGGCGCGGACGGCTTCGAGAATTTCCAGCTCCCTGCCCTCCGGCAAGCCGGTTGCCATCAGCTCTTCCATGCCATCGAAATAGCTGCTGATGCGCTTGTACTGGCCGAAGAAGATCTGCTTGTTCATTTCCTCGAAATCGAACGCGTAGTTCAGCGCGCGGCGCACCCGGGGATCGCCGAACTTGGCGCGGCGGAGATTCGGCGCAAACGCCTGCATCACGCCGGAACTGCGGTTCGGAAATTCTTCCAGCAGCACGCGCTTGTTGGTGACGGCCGGGAAGTCGTAGGCCGTCGCCCAGTTCTTCGCGCTGTTCTCGGTGCGCCAATCGACCTGATCGCCCTTGAAGGCTTCAAGCGCGACCGATCCGTCGCGAAAGTATTCGTAACGCAGTTCGTCGAAGTTATTGCGCCCGATGGCGAATCCGAGATCGCGGCCCCAGTATTCCTTGACGCGCTCGAGCGTCACCGTTCTGCCGGCTGCAAAATCCTTGATACGGTAGGGCCCGCAGCCGAGCGGCTTCTCCAGCGTGGTCGCGGAAATGTCGCGCTTGCGGCCCTCGCTGTCGGTGCCTTCCCACCAATGCTTGGGCAGGATAATGAGCTGGCCGACGATCTGCGGCAGTTCGCGGTTGCCTGAAGCATCGAAGGTGAACTTGATTTCGCGCTCGCCGCTCTTTTCCGCCTTCACGACGTGGCGGTAATAGGCTGAATAGAACGGATGATGCTTCTTGAAGGAGTCGAGCGAGAAGACCACGTCCTCCGGCGTCACCGGCATTCCGTCGTGCCACTTCGCCTGCGGCCTCAGGCGGTAGATGACGTACGAAAAATCATCGGGATGGCTGACGGCCTCGGCCAGCGCGCCATATTCCGTCGAGACCTCGTCCAGCGACGCCGTCATCAGAGATTCGTAGATGAGCTGCACCGCGGCTGCGATGGAGCCCTTCACGCCCGAGACCACGATGTTGAAGTTATCGAACGTGCCGACCTGGATCTGGCGGACCGTGCCGCCTTTGGGGGCGTCCGGATTGACGTAGTCGAACCGCTTGAAGTCGGCCGGATACTTGACCTCGCCGAACAGCGACAGCGCATGGCGCCAGGTGGCTTCGCCGGCCGCAGATTGAGCATTGGCTGGCGCGATCGCGGGAATTCCGGGGGCGAGCCCCAGCGCGGGGGCCATGGCGGCAGCCGCGGCGCCCTGGAGGAGATGTCGTCGGGTAATTGCCAAGTGCAGAATTCCTGTTGCTGACACCAATATCCGTGTTGCCGAAGTCCGCGGCGGCCCCAGGCGCGAACCGTGCAACAAGGCGGAGCTAGTGAGGACCTAATATAAGGCAAGTATTCGACGAATTACGTTGCTTTTTCCTCATGATAGCAGCTTGGGAACATGCCTGCTGCGGCGAATAGCCCCGGTAACAACCCCGCTAGCAACGATGCGATCCCCGATAACGCAAACGGCCAGGCAATGCCTGGCCGTCAAGTGGTGGCGACGTCCATACCGGACGGTCGAGCTTACTTCGCCGCGGTCGGCAGCGGCGCGGGATGCTCCGACAGTGAATTCAGATAGGCGATGACGTCGGCGCGCTCGCTGTCCTTCGCGATGCCGGCGAAGCCCATGGCCGTGCCCGGAACGAAAGCCTTGGGGTTGGTCAGGAACTTGTTGAGATCGTCGAAGGTCCAGTTGCCGCCCTTGCCCTTCATGGCAGCCGAGAAATTGAACCCGGCATGACCCTGGCCCTTCGGCTCGTTGACGACGCCGTAGAGGTTCGGGCCGACGCGGTTGGGGCCGCCCTTCTCGAAGGTGTGGCAGGCCGCGCACTTCTTGGCGGCGGCAGCGCCCTTCTCGACGGACGCGGTCTGCAGCAGCTTCTCGATCGGCTCTGCGGGAGCCGCGGCTTCCTTGGCTCCGCCGCCATGGCTGTCTTCCTTCACGGCGATCTCGAAGCCCGGCTTTTCCGGCATCACGGGAGCGAAAATCGCATGGGCGGCAAAGCTCGTCACCAGAACGAGAATGCAGGTGCCGAGGATGGCACCGATAATCTTGTTGAGTTCGAAGGAGTCCATAACGGATCAGGCTCCAGGCCGGATAGATCGACTGAAGGCCGGCAAAACGGCCACGGGTGGGCGCGAGGAATCAGCCTTTCGCGCCGCACCCTCAGCAGGGTTGAGATATCGGTTTGCCCGGGCTCTGGCAACCCGTATAAACGCGCCGGATTTAGTCCCATCCCCATCAAATCCAGCCGTCCGCCCGGGCCCTCAGACCATGACCGATTCCCGTATTTTGGTGCTAATCCCCGCCCGGATGGCGGCGACCCGGCTGCCGGGCAAGCCGCTGCTCGACATCGCCGGACTGCCCATGATCGTGCACGTCCTCCACCGGGCCCAGGAGGCCGATATCGGCCGGGTGGCGGTGGCGACCGACACGGCCGAGATCGCCGACGCTGTCAGGGCCGCCGGCGGCGAGGCGGTGATGACCCGCTCAGCCCACGCTTCCGGCTCCGACCGCATCCACGAAGCCATGCTGGCGCTCGACCCGGCCGGCAGGGCGGAGATCGTGGTCAATCTGCAGGGCGATTTCCCGACCATCGTGCCCGATACGATCCGCGCCGCGCTGCCCCCGCTCGACGATCCCGCGGTCGATATCGCCACCCTGGCCTCACAGATCCATACCGAGGAGGAGGACAAGGCGCCGAGCGTGGTGAAGGCGGTCGGCTCGCCGATCGGGCCGAACCGGCTGCGCGCACTCTATTTCACCCGCGCCACCGCGCCCTACGGCGACGGGCCGCGTTACCACCATATCGGGCTCTACGCCTACCGCCGCGCCGCGCTGGAGCGGTTCGTGACCCTGCCGCCGTCGCCGCTGGAGCAACACGAAAAGCTCGAGCAACTCCGCGCGCTGGAGGCAGGGATGCGGATCGACATCACCCTCGTCGACAGCGTCCCCCGCGGCGTCGATACCCCGGCCGACCTCGAAATCGCCCGCAAGATACTAGCCAAGACGTACTAGCCAAGCCCTGAGCGGCTGCTAAAAGGCCCGCCAGAGAAACGAGCCATGACCAAAAAGCTGAAAATCGCATTCCAGGGCGAGCCTGGTGCCAATTCCCATATCGCGATCGTCGAGGCCTATCCCGACGCCGAGCCGTTGCCGTGCGCGACCTTCGAGGACGCGCTGTCCGCGATCTCCTCGGGCGAGGCCGATCTCGGCATGATCCCGATCGAGAACTCGGTCGCCGGCCGTGTCGCCGACATCCATCATCTGCTGCCGGCCTCCGGCCTCTTCATCATTGGCGAATGGTTTCTGCCGGTCCGCCACCAATTGATGGCGCTGAAGGGGACCGAGCTCTCCGATATCAAGTCGGTGGAAAGCCACGTCCACGCGCTCGGCCAGTGCCGCCGTATCATTCGCAAGCTCGGCATCAAGCCGGTCGTCGCGGCCGATACCGCCGGCAGCGCGCGCGACGTCTCCGAGCGCAAGGACAAGACCGTGGCCGCGATTGCGTCGCGGCTGGCGGCGCAGATCTACGGTCTCGATATCCTGGCCGAGGACGTCGAGGACGAGGCCCACAACACCACGCGCTTCGTGGTGCTGGCGCGCGAGGCCGATTGGGCCAAACAGGGCTCGGGGCCGCTGGTCACATCCTTTGTTTTCCGGGTGCGCAACCTGCCGGCCGCGCTCTACAAGGCACTCGGCGGCTTTGCCACCAACGGCGTCAACATGACCAAGCTCGAAAGCTACATGG